>JAKBDK010000076.1:0-11424 GCA_021834525.1 Pseudomonadota bacterium
GGCTGATCACGCCGAGCGCGCGCCGGATCGGGCGGCGGCGCGTCGCACAGTTGAAAGCCTTCCTCGCCGCGCTGCGACGCCAGACGTATGACGACCGCGCCCAGTGAGGCGGTGGGAGCGCAGAGGCGACCGGCCGCAGATATGAGCGCGCCGCTCGCCGCATTGGTGACCGCACTCGGCGCGCCGCTCGCCTGTGTCGATCTGGAGACCACCGGCGGGCATACCGGTTACGACCGGATCACCGAGGTGGGTGTGGTACGGATCGATGCCGAGGGCGCGCTCGAGGAGTGGTCCTCGCTGATCGATCCGCAACGCTGGATCCCCGCACAGATCACGGCGCTCACCGGGATCGACGCGGCGTTGCTCGAGGGCGCGCCCGCGTTTCGCGAGGTGCGCGACGCGCTCTCGGCGCGGCTCGAGGGGCACATCGTGGTGGCGCACAACGCACGCTTCGACGTCGGCTTTCTGAAGCAGGCCTTCCAGCGCGAAGGGGCACGCTTTCAACCGGCGGTGCTGTGCAGCGTGAAGCTCTCTCGGGCGCTGTTCCCAGGGACGCGCGGTCACGGGCTCGATGCGCTCATGGCGCGTCTCGGGCTGAGCTGTGCCGAGCGGCACCGGGCGTTGGGCGATGCGCGCGTGGTGGCGCAGTTCCTGGCCCAAATGGCCGAGACGCGCCTCGATGAACTCCTCGCCGCCTGCCGCGCGCAGGCACGCATCCCGAGCCTGCCGGCGCATCTGCCGGCCGAGGCCATCGAGGCGCTGCCGCAGGGGCCGGGGGTCTATCTGATCTACGGGGAGGGCGATCTGCTGCTCTACATCGGCAAGAGCGTGCACGTGCGCCGTCGAGTGCTCGAACATTTTGGCAGCGATCATCGCGACGCGCGCGAGATGCGTCTGGCACAGCAGGCCCGGCGGATCGAGAGCATCGAGACCGCCGGGGAACTCGCGGCGCTGCTGCTCGAGTCCCGTCTGATCAAGGAGCGCCAACCGACGCTGAACCGCAGACTGCGTCGCACGCGCTCGTTGTGCACCCTGGCCTGGACGTTCGGGGCCGGGCAGCCGCCGGAGGTGGTCTGTAGCGGTGCGGTGGTGCCGGGGGAGAGTTACGGGGCGTTTCGCACGGCGCGGGATGCCCGCCAGGCGCTGCAACGCTTTGCGGCCGAGCGGGGACTGTGCGACATCCGGCTCGGCCTGCAGCGCGGACCGGGGCCGTGCTTCGGGCATCAGCTCGAGCGCTGTCGGGGTGCGTGTGTGGGCGCGGAAAGTCCCATGCAGCACGATCTGCGTCTCGCCGAGGCGCTGCAGGCGATTCGCATCGCGCGTTGGCCCTATGGCGGTCCGATCGGGCTGCCAGAGGGTTCCGATGCGCATGGTGTCCACCACGTCATTGATCAGTGGATCTATCTGGGGGCCGCGCGCGACCCGCAGGACATCGAGGCGTTGCTGCGCCAGAGCCGCCCGGCGTTTGACCTCGACACCTACCGGATCCTGTTGCGGTTCATGAACGATGCGCACTCCGCGCGCGCCGTGCAGCAGCTCTCCCGTCCCGGCCGTGGGCCCTGATCCGTCCCGTCGGGCCGCCGTGGAGCGCGGGCACGGGCATGCACTGGTCGCGGCCCGACGCCCCTTGAGTGCGGGCCCCTGCCGTGGTGTGTCCTGCGTTCAACCGACCTGGCGATCCGCCATGACGTCCGCCGTGCTGCGGGGCGCTGAGTGCGGCCCGAAGGGTCTGTGTGCGACCCGTGGGGTGCGGTCATGAGAGGCGCAGTGCGCGGCAGGTCGGGGTGGTGGGCCGAGGGTGTGGCCGTGCTCTACCTCGGCGGGATCGCGGTGGTGGCCAAGGCGAGCGGTCATGCCTACGTGCTGTTCCCGGAGCTCGCGGCGCTGGGGCATGACGTGTTGAAGCGGCCCGCGGGGACCTGGGCGAGGGCGCCGCTGATGCTCGTGGCGACACCGCTGCTGACGGGGGTGATCGGTACGCTCTTGGCGCGACACCTACCCTACGGGCTGCTCGCCGTGATGCTCGATGTGGGGCTCGCGGTGTTCGTGATCGCGCTGTTGAAATCCCCGATCGCGCCGGCGATCTCGGCCGGACTGCTGCCGCTCGTCCTCGGGGTGCGCAGCTGGTGGTATCCGCCCTCGCTCCTGATCGGCACGGGGCTGCTCGCGGGGATCGCGGCGCTGCGCACCCGGTTCGCGCCCCCGGCGGTGGACCGGAGCGCCGAGGACCGCGTCGACGATGAGGTGGAATCCGCGCCGGGCACGCTCGCCTGGCTGCCCGTCTTCGCGCTGTTCGTCGCGGTCACCGCGCTGGCGAGTCAGGTCACCGGGTGGCGCTTGGTGCTCTTCCCGCCGCTCGTGGTCATTGGCTTCGAGGCCTTCGCGCATGCCGAGGTGTGTCCCTGGGCGCCACGCCCCCTGGCGCTGATCCTCGCCTGCACGCTCACGGCGACGGCCGGCCTCGCCTCGATGGCGGTGCTGGGCGCCGGGCCGCTCGCAGCGATGTGCAGTCTGTTCGCCGGGGTGATCGTGCTGCGGGTGCTCGATCTGCACGTGCCGCCGGCGCTCGCCGTGGGGCTGCTGCCGTTCGTGATGCCCCACCCGAGTGTGCACTACGCGGTGGCCGTGCTGCTCGGCACGAGTCTGGAGACCGCACTGTTCCTGCTCTGGCGCCGCCTCGCGCCGGGCGCGATCGCGCGTGGCCGCTGATCAGCGGCCGGCCGTGAGTTTGTCCTGCGTGCGGGTCTCGAAGTCCTGCGCGTCGTGACGCTCGTGCAATTGGCTCGAGAGCTCCCCGCTGGTCCGATTGACCATCCGACCGCGGCGCACGGCCGGCCGCTCGAGCAGCTCCTGCGCCCAGCGCTGCACCTGGGGGTATTCGTGCACGCTGAGGAATTCCGCCGCGCCGTACAGCCAGCCCATCACCAGGCCGCCATACCAGGGAAAGATCGCCATGTCCGCAACGGTGTATTCGGCGCCGGCAACGTAGCGGTGCTCGCTCAGGCGCCGCTCCAGCACGCTCAGTTGACGCTTGGTTTCCATGGCGAACCGGTCGATGGCGTACTCGATCTTCAGCGGCGCATAGGCGTAAAAATGCCCGAGCCCACCGCCGACATACGGCGCGCTGCCCACCTGCCAGAACAACCAGGAGAGGCACTCGGTGCGCGCGGCCGTCGCCCTCGGCAGGAACGCGCCGAATTTCTCCGCCAGATACACCAGGATCGAGCCTGATTCGAACACCCGGATCGGCTCCGGTCCGCTGCGATCAAGGAGCGCGGGGATCTTGGAGTTGGGGTTGATGGCGACGAAGCCGCTACCGAACTGATCGCCTTCGGCGATGCGGATCAGCCACGCATCGTACTCGGCACCGGTGTGACCGAGGGCCAGCAATTCCTCCAGCAGGATGGTGACCTTGACGCCGTTCGGCGTCCCGAGGGAATACAGCTGCAGCGGATGGCGCCCGACGGGCAGCGTCTTCTCGTGCGTGGGACCGGCCACCGGGCGGTTGATGCTCGCGAACTGGCCGCCGCTGGGCTTATTCCACGTCCAGACTTTCGGCGGGGTGTAGTCGAACTCGGCCATGGGGCGTCTCCTTCAGGCATGCCAGGGACCGCGCGGACCGGTCCGGGGGGTGCGGACGATGCCGGCGGCGCGCACTCGGCGAGCGAAGCGCTGCAGGTCTCATCCGGCGGGTCGGGAGGATTTTAGCGTGAATCGCCCGCCGGGCCCCCGGCGGAGCGCGGCGCACCGTCCGCTACCACCGCAGGTGAGCGGTCGGCTGACTCGAACTCGGGCGTCGGCACGCCGCAGCGCTGCAGCGCGTGCGCCAACGGGCCGAGATGGGCGCGATAGTGTCGCCAGCGGTCCACCGAGGAGCGGTAGATGGGGCGACGGACCTGTGCCGCACTCTGTGTCAGGCAGATTTCGGTGTTCTGATCGACGGCCAGCGCCGCGTCGTCCCACGGCAGCCCGCAGGCGCGAGCGGCCGCCGCACCGATCTGCTGCGGTGCGCTCACGAGCTGGTCGTACTGAATCTCGTGCAGCGACTCCCCGAGCGTGTCGCGCCAGTGCTCGATCAGCCGCGCGTAGGCTGCGTAATACCGGGCGAGGTCCTCGAAATCGTAGCTGAACTGATACGCCTCGCCGAACAGGGTGCGGTACATCGCAAAACAGCTGTCGAGCGGGGCGCGACTGACCAGGAGGATGCGTGCCTGCGGCAAGGCGCGGCGGATGGCGCCGAGGTACAGGTAGTTCATCGGTTGCTTCTCGATGATCAGCGCGCCGCTGCGGTCGGCGCCCGCGCAGCGGGCGTAGCCTGCGGCGATCTCGCGCCAGTCGACGGCGGCGGCGCGCGTAAAAACATCGGCGCCGGCGGCGGCTGCGACCGTGGATGCAGCGCTGAGTAGCGTGCGCGCGAAATGATCCGTCTCGCCGTTCGAGCGCGTGCCGGGCAGGCCGGTCAGGATGCGCTCGATGAGCGTCGTGCCCGAGCGGGGCAACCCGACGATGAAGACGAAGCGGCTCGAGTCCACCGCGGGCGCCTCGGAGGGTCGGTCCGTGTCGCGGAACACCTCCGTGATGCGTCTGAGCTTGTGCTCGTCGATCGCCGCATCGTAGCTGAGGTGCCGGCGGTGAGTGCTCGCCGCGCGGGCGAAGTTCGCGAACGCCTCATCGTACCGTCCCAGGTCATCGAGCTCTTTGCCGAGCGCATAGCCCAGCAGGACCCGTGCCGCATCCGCGAGCCCCGGCCGCGTCAGTTCGCGCCGCAGCTGCTCCAAATGATGGTTCGTCTCAGTCTGCACCCGCAGCTCCGCACGAAGGAGGTAACACGGGTACTGCCTCGGGTCGAGCGCGATGGCGCGATCGCAGGCCTCTTCGGCCGCCTCGAGTCTACCGAGCGTGCGTTCACAGATGGCCAGCTGGTGCCAGTAGAGCGGCATCGCCGCATCGAGTTCGGTCGCCCGCAGATACAGGTCGCGGGCGCGCTGATGCTGGTCGAGGGCGCGCGCGCTCTGCGCGAGCGCCCCGTACGCCTCGGCCGGGCCCGCCGGCAGCTGCAGGGCGGAGTCGATCACCGCCTCGGCGTCGGGGGTACGCCCGAGCCGCACCAGGATCATGGCGAGGAGGCCATGTGCGGCGGAACAGGCTCGTCGCGCGGCCACGGCACGCTCGGCGAGCGGCAAGGCTTGGGCGGGGTGTCCGGAGCGCAGCAGGTGTGCCGCTTCGGCGTCCGGCGAACGTGCGGACCTCATGAGGGACTCTGGCGATGCGGTGGAGTGGTTATACCGCTGCCCTCCGGTGCTGTCGAGCGCGTAACCCCAGTGCCGTCGGATCGGTCCTCAGGGGCGGCTGCGGGGGCGCGGGCCCCCGCAGCACTGGGGGAGTGGCGTCGGGACTCAGGCGTGGCGTGGCGGCAGGGTGCGCCTCAACAGCGCCTCGATGCGCCCCCAGACTGTCTGCGCGGCCGCTTCGCGATACACGTCGGAGCGACTCGGCATCATGAAGCCGTGCAGGGCACCGGGATGAAACTCGAGCTGATAGGCGATGCCCCGCGCCTGCAGCGCATGTTCGAGCGCCTTCATCTGTGCGGGCGTCGCATGTGCATCCTGATCGGCAATGCCGAAATACAACTCGGCGGCGATCTGATCGAGATGCCGGTGCGGTGAGCCGGGCTCCTCGGTGACCAGTCCGCCCGGATGGACCGAGGCGGCCGCGGCAACGCGGGCACCGAGCTGCTGGGCGAGCATCAGCGCGAGCCGCCCGCCCATGCAGAATCCATACAGGCCGATGTTCGTGAGGTCGGCGGCCGGATCCGCCGCGGCGAGCGCCAGGGTCGCCTCGAGGTCGCGCGTGGCGAGCGCGTCGGTCAGTGCGGCCATGGCCGCGCGGATCTGCGGCAGGGTGTCCGGTCGGGTCAGATCGAGCGGGCCCTTGAGTCCGGCGCGATGGAACAGATCCGGCACGAGCACGCAGTAGCCCCAGCGCGCGACGCGGCGGGCGTGCTCGTACAGCTCCTCGCGCATGCCGAGGGCATCCATCAGTTCCACCACGACCGGGAAGGGTCCCGGCCCCTCGGGTCGCGTGATGAACACCTCCATCGTGCCGGGTGCGGTCTCGACGCGTTCGTTTCGTTCGATCATGGTCACTCTCCTGTATCTGCCGGCAGCGCGGGGCGGCTCGGCGCGTCATGAGGGGGGTGGAGGGGGAGCTCGGCGGCCGGCGGGTGTCGCGTGCACGCACTCGACCGAGCGCCATCCTCGTCGCGGTGGACGTACCGGGACCCTCGTGACCAGGACGCCGCGGCGGCAATCAGACAGGCCACGATGGCGAATGAGAAGGCCGCGGTCAGTCCGGCGTGAAAGGGGGTGGCAATCAGCTGCGGGAAGAACGCGTGTCCGGTCAGTGCGGCACGATCGCCGCTCGAGAGGTGTGCGAGGACTGCAGGACCGAGCAGGGCACGGACCGGGTTGTAGCCGAGGAAGGCCGCGAACAGCACGCTCACGGGCGGTAGCGAGGCAATGTGCGCAGCGACGCCGGCAGGGACGCCGTGATCGAGCAGCCCGCGCTGCAGCGTGCTCGAGAGCGTGCTGGAGAGTCCCGCGATCATCAGGGAGAAGAAAATCCCGATGGACAGCACCTGGGCGGCGTTCTGGAACGTGGCGTTCATCGCCCCGCCGACGCCGCGCTCGCTCGCCGGCAGACTGTTCATCACCGCGGCGCGGTTCGGTGCGGCGAAGGCGCCCATGGAGATGCCCGAGAGCAGCAGGATGGCGGCGAAGGCGCCGTACCCGAAATCGATCGGCAGCAGCATCAGCAGCATCAGGCTGAGCGCCGCGCCGATCATCCCGCCGGTGGCGAAGTAACGTGCCCCGAGCCGGTCGGAGAGGATCCCGGAGAGCGGACCGGCGATGAGGAACCCGGCGCTGAGCGGCAGCATGAAGATGCCGGCCCAGAGCGGGGTCTGCGCGAAGCTGTAGCCGTGCAGCGGCAGCCAGATGCCCTGCAGCCAGATGATCAGCATGAACATCAGTCCGCCGCGGCCGATGGCCGAGAGGAACGTCGAGAGCGTGCCGAAGGAGAACGCCCGGATGCGAAACAACGGCAGGCGGAACATCGGTGCACGTGCGCGCGCCTCGATCAGGCCGAAGGCGAGCATCGCGGCGACGCCAGCGCCGAGCAGCCCGAGCACCCGCGGGCTCATCCAGCCCATGGCATGCGCGCCGGCGGGCTGGAGGCCCCAGGTGATGCCGATCATGATCAGCGTCAATCCGGTGGCGAAGGTGACGTTGCCGCCCCAGTCGACCGGAGTCGGCGTTCGCTGGCCGATCTCGCGCAGTTTCCAGTAGGACCACAGCGTGCCGAACAGTCCGAACGGCACCGAGATCAGGAAGATCAGCCGCCAGTGGATGGCCGCGAGCACCCCGCCGAGGATCAGTCCGAGAAAATTGCCGCTGATGCCGGCGACGTTATTGATGCCGAGGGCGAGACCGCGTTGCTCGGGCGGGAACGCGTCGGTCAGGATCGCCCCGGAGTTGGCCACCAGGAAGGCGGCGCCGAGGCCCTGAACGATCCGGCCGATGACCAGCCACAGAGCGCCGCGCTGAGCGGTGTAGGGATCGAGGGTCAGTGCGAGCGAGGCGAGCGTATAGATGATGAACCCGAGGTTGTACATCCGCACGCGCCCGAACATATCGCCGAGTCGCCCGAGGCTCACCACCAGCACGCTGGTGACGACCTGATAGCCGAGAATCATCCACAGCAGATACAGCGTGTTGTGCGGTTCGAGGGGATTGAGCCGGATCCCGTGGAAGATCTCCGGCATCGCGATCAGCATGATCGAGGAGTCGATCGTTGCGAGCAGAACGGCGATGGTGGTGTTCGAGAGCGCGATCCATTTGTAGCGCGAGGTCGGAGTGCGGGAGTCCATGGTTCGCTCGTCGGGTCGGTTGGGGGGCGGAGGAGGACGTGCCGGTCGGTACGGGCCGGGACCGGCCGGTCACGGTTCGAGCAATCGCTCGAGCAAACCGACGGCGGTGGCGAGTGCGGCGCGCTCTTCGGGATCCAGACGGGTGCCGATCGCACGCATCAGCCAGTCTTCGCGGGCGGTGCGGGCCGCCTGGATCGACTCGCGGCAGGCGGGGGTCAGTGAGAGCAGCGTCTGGCGTCCGTCGTGCGGGTCGGCGGCCCCGCGGATCAGACCGGCGGATTTCAGTGTGGCGACCGTTGCCCCCATGGACTGCGGCCGGATGCCCTCGGCGTGCGCCAGCGCGCTCACCGTGGCCGGACCTTCCCGCTCCAGTCGGCCGAGCACCTTCATCTGGGTCCAGGTGAAGTCCCCGAAATGCCCCTGGTCGCGCAGCCGCCGTACGAGCTGGCCACTCACGATACGCAACGTCGTGGCCAAGGTGGCAACGGCGGGCTCAGCGGCGAAGGGCTGTGCGGTCGGCATGGACGCAGTCTAGCAGATCCGAAGGGGATCTGAAAAGTTCACCTGAACAGGTGAGCTTCATATACCGGCGCGGGGAGGTCAAAACACTAACAAAATCAAGTCACGAGACGTCCTTCGCGCTCGGAGGCGCGGAGCCATGAGCACCTGGACTTGCGGTCTTGACAGACGAAAAATATATCGTAAGATATGTTTTTCGTTAACACCGGCAGTCACCATGCACCGACACAGTCATTCTCTCGCGGGTCACCGCGAGGCATTCAAGGCACACCTCCACCTGATGGGCCCTCGGCACGGCGGGGGATTCGGACATTTCGCCGGTTTCATGGGGGGGATGGGCATGGGCGGGGGCGCGTTTCGCGCCGGCCGGCGCTTGGCCTCCGGGGACCTGCAGCTGGTCCTGCTCGCGCTGCTCGCGGAGCGGGCCCGTCACGGCTACGAACTGATCAAAGCACTGGAGGAGCGGTCCGAGGGCTTCTACAGTCCGAGTCCCGGCATGGTGTATCCCGCGCTCACCTGGCTGGAGGAAATGGACTATGCGAGCGTCACGCCCGAGGGGGCGAAGAAGCGCTACGGCATCACCGAGGCCGGCGATGCGTATCTGACGGAGAACCGCGCGGCCGCCGATGCCATGCTGAACCAGATCTCACAGGCGGGTCGCAAGATGGGTCGGGTCCGTCAGGCGCTGGGCGCGTTGGAGGAGGACGAACAGGACGGCTGGCGCGAGCTCCGGGCAGTGCGCGAGACACTGGCGCAGGCGGTGCGCGAGAAGCGCCACAGCTCGACGGAGGAGAAGCAGCGCGTCGTCGAGATTCTGAAGGCGGCGGCTGCGCAAATTCGCGGCAAGGCCTGAGTGCGCCGAGCCGCGTGAACCCCGGCCGGCCCGCGCGGCCGGCCGCGCAGCGGCTCACCAGAAATACAGCTGCAGCGTCAGGGGCGTGCGGGCCGGGGGAATCTGCGCCAGTGCCGCGCGGTGATCGAGGTAATTCCCGGCGCAGCGCTGCAGCAGCGCATCCACTTCGGACAGCTCGTAGCGCGCCTCCTGCGCACTCGGCGGACGCAGCGCCTGGGGCTGGGGGAACAGGCCCATGCCGGCGAGGATCGAGAACCACGACATCACCGGATAGCCCTGGCCGAACTCCTGGGCGCGCAGTCCCGATACGATGCTCTGGCCGCTCACCCAGCGCGAGAGAATCGTCTTCAGGTTGTCCGACAGATCCCGGTTGGCCGCATTCGCCCGCCAGTACTCGGTATCGGTGCGCGAATTGGTCTTGTAGTGAGTGCAGATGTAATCGCGGATGCCCTCGAAGTTGCGGTTCACGAGCGCATTGAAGCGCTGGTGCGCCTCCTCGTTCAGTTCGCCGCGCTCGAGCAGCGCGAGGAAATTCATCGCCATGTACTGGATCACCATCAGCGCCGTGGCTTCCAGCGGCTCGACGAATCCCTGGGCGAGCCCGATGGCGAGGCAGTTGGCCTGCCAGGGCGATACGACCCGGCCGACTCGCATCTTCAGGTGACGCGCCTCGAGATCCGCCTCGAGCAGTCCTAAGTGAGCGCGCAGTTCGGTTTCGGCCGCATCGGCGCTGCAGAACTTCGAGCTGTACACGTACCCGTTGCCGTAGCGCTCGGTGAGTGGAATCTTCCAGGCCCAGCCGTGCTTCAAGGCGGTGGAGCGGGTTTCGCTCGGCAGGCGCTCCCCGAGCGGGGAGGGCATGGCCACGGCCGCGTCGTTGAACAGGTTGTTCTGGAAGCTGATGAACGGAACCTTCAGGGCCTTCTGCAGCAGCAATCCGGCGAAACCCGTGCAGTCCACGTACAGATCCGCGCTGATCGTCTCCCCCTCGCGCGTATGCACCGCCGCGATGTTGCCCTCGGCATTCACTTGGGCATGGGTCACGTGGCAGCTCTGGTAGCGCACGCCGCGTTCGAGCGCCTTTCGGTGCAGGAACTGCCCGAGCAGCGTGGCATCGAAGTGATATGCGTGCAGAACGTCGAACGGGAAGTGTTCCTTCGCCTTCGGCGAGCGCTCCTCGGCCACGAGCCGTGCCGCCAGGAAGAACCGATCCGGGTGCGCGTAGAGGTTCGCGCCCCTGACGCGCGCCTCGGCGTTATGGATGAACTGCGTCAGGGTCATGATGTCGACCATGGACGGGAACGGATGGAAGTAGCGCTCGAAGCCCGGCTTGCTCGACCAGCCGTCGAAGCTGATGCCGCACTTGTAGGTCGCATGGCACGCCGGCATCCACTCGGCTTCCTCGATCTTCAGCAGATCGAAGAACCCGCGCAGCAAGGGCGTGGAGCCCTCGCCGACCCCGACGGTGGGCACCGACGGGGACTCAAGCACGGTGATCTGCACGCCCTTGGGGATCAACGACTGCGCAAAGATCAGCGCCGTCATCCATCCGGCCGTTCCGCCGCCGACGATGACGATGCGGCGCACCGGCGGCGGCGCGGCGGTCTCTCGCTTGCCGGCATTCAAGGTGAAGCTGTAGTCGAAGCCGTTGTCGATCGCCATGGCGCCCCAGATCGGATCCGTGTTGTGCCCCCGCGCTCGCGCGCGGTGCGCGCTCTTCAGCGGACCGGACGGCCGTGGTGCGGTGGCGGTCCTGCCGGGGAAGACTGTCGCGCGGTGCATCCGAGTGTAGCGCACCGCGTGAGCACTCCGCGCCCGGCCGCCGGCGCGCACCGCCGGGCGCGGAGTGCTCCGGTCGGGCGCACGCCCCGCGCGCTCATCCGGCCGGCCGCGGTGCGCGCTCGGGCGCCGTGCGCGTGCAGGTACGCACCGATCATCTCCCCGACGGCGTGGGCAAGCGCATCGACCTCGGCGATCTCCCGGCTTGGGTCGGCATCATGTCGTGCGGTCAAGGCAGCGTTGCGAACAACACGACCGGCCAACGGGAGCCGTACCGTGGAAGCAAGGCGCCGCTGAACATGTTCATGGGCAGCTGCGCGGCACGGCACGCGGCGGATCGGCGGGC
>JAKBDK010000077.1:0-11009 GCA_021834525.1 Pseudomonadota bacterium
CGGCTTCATAGCGGGTCGCCTACGCGGCGAGGCTGTCCAATGCTGAGCGCAGCGGATTCGCGGCGAAGTACCGTTTCCACAGTCTCGGAGTGAGGTCGGCGACGCGGGATGCGGGGTGTTCGCCCACTCGTTGCAGGACGTCGACGAAGTTGGTGTCTGAAAATCGCCCTCTTTACCCAGGGGTCTACTTTTACCCTGACGCAACGGATCACAATAAAATCGGCGGCAACACCGGTCATGGCCGGGGATGGGGATCGCGGTCCCCGATCAGCGGATCATCCGGCGGCGCCGTGCAGGAACGCCCAGACGACCACGACGGTCATCACCACCACGTAGACCCGCAATCCCCAGAACACGACCTGCTGGCGCGAAGTCAGACGGGTCCGTTTGACCTGCGCGAGCGGCTCGTCCCAGCGTTCCTGCTCGATCAGCTGGCGAATCTCCCCTGCATGAAAATCACTCAGCTCCTTCATGGGTCATCCTCCAAATACGTGCGGAAAGAGCGTCGCGAGGCCGTACAGTACGTTGCAGACGATCAATCCGATCATGATGGCAATCGAGACGGCATTGCGCCGCGAAGAGTTGACGTGCTCGCCCATCAGCTCCCGGTCATTGAGCAACATCAGCAGGAAGAGCATTGCCGCCGGCATGAAGACCGTCGCGATGACCTGCACGCTGAGGTTCAAGAAGCCGAGATTGAGCCCCGGGATCATGACGAGAACCGCGGCCACCGCGGTGCCGACGACCGCCGGCAGGTAGAACCCGAGCGCCTGGCGTGGCGCCGCATTCAACGACCGGTCGATTCCGAAGGCCTCGCCCACTGCCCAGGCGCTGCTCGCGGTGATGACGATCGCAGCGATGAGCCCCGCCTCCATCAAACCCAGGGCGAACAGCGCCATCATGTCCTGCCCGAGCTTGGCGCGGATCGCGCCGAGGATCGCGCCGGCGTCAAGCTGCTGCGCGTTCGGGACACCTTTGAGGGTTTGCGCTGCGAGCACGATCAACGCCATGGCCACGAGCACCATGCCGATGACACCGAGCAGCAGATCGCGTCGCCCGGCGCGGATGTCCTGGACGAGCAAGCCCTTGTCGACCACGCAGGACTGTTGGAAGAACAGCTGCCAGGGTGCGATCGTGGTGCCGATATTGGCCGAGATCAGCACGAGAAAAGTGACCGACAGGAACCCTCCGGGGACGATCCATCCGTGGCCGGCGAAGGCGAGAGCCACTGCGTGCCAATGTGGATGAGCGAGGAGCGCCAGCGGAACGAAGACCAAATTGAACGCTGCGACGAAGAGGGAAATGCGCTCCCAGGTCCAGTAGCGCAGGAACACCAGCACCACGGTGACGAAGACCAGGGCGGCCGGTACCGTCAGCCATGCCGAGAGGCCGAGCGCTTCACCTCCTAGGCGGATCCCGATGAACTCCGTCATCAGGGTGAGCACATTGGCCACGATCAGATCGATGAGCGAGAACCATCCCCAGAAAGGACCGTATCGCTTCCAGATGAGCTCGGCGTGGCCGCGGCGAGTGACCGCCCCCAGGCGTACGGTCATCTCCTGCACCACGTAGGCCACGCCCCCCAGCAGGACCATCAGAGGCAGAAAGAGCCCGAGCCCGTAGGCGGCGCCGGTTTGCATGTAGGTGATGACACCGCCGGCGTCGTTGTCGCCCAGCATCACCAGCACCCCGGGCCCGAGCAGGGCGAGCGCGAGCACCAGGCGACCGCGCCAGTTCGTCGCGTTGCGGTGCAACTCGGCGATGTGCAGTCTGTCGCGCAAGCGGTGCCTGAGTCCCTCCGGAATGGGGGGGCAGTCCGCGCACGGGCGAAATTCCCGAACTTCAACCTGATGATTCACGCGCATGCTCCACGCATCGTTCGACGCCTCGGCGCCCTGGGACGGCCGCGAATCACGGCTTCGCACGTTCGGCTCGTGCGGTGGCGCCGAATGGGAGGCTCCGTGGCGTTCGCTGAGGCGTGGCGCGCCGAGGCGACACGCCAGCACATCTCAATGCGCCCGGAGGCCCGATTGCGGCACCACGTCCCGGCAATGGCGTCCGCTCCGCAGCGATCCACCCACGCAGCGACGGCCTGGCGATCCGCCGGCACCTGTGCCTCATCCGTCGCACGTCCGACGTCGTGCTTCTGAATCATCATCCACCACCCTCGAGCATCGGGTTTGCTCGCGCAAAAGCCCGTTCCACGAACGGGAGCACAGTCAGCCGTTCCGTTCGTGATGAAGGGAGTCGGCCGAGCAATACGCGCACTCCGCCCACCGGAGTACGTTGCCTGATTGAGAGAAACGGAGGGTGACTAGGAAGTCGGCGCCGAGGGACCTCGGCGCACGGCAGTCAGCGCTTCAGCCGACTGTGGCGGTCTCGGTCCCCGTGTGCCAGCCTGCCGAGCGCAGCGCGTCGCGCCGTGCGCGACTCCTGTCACCGCTCATACAGCTACTGTCCAACGGGGGAAAACCTCTTGAGGATCAAGTCAAGACGGCGCGGAAGGTACCCCTCGTGCCGGTCAAAGTAAATAGGGGCACCGTCCAAAAAATCCGGATCGCTCGGTCCTCGCACCGTTGGAGGTCCGGGGTGAGGCCATTGCCGACTCCAGAAGGTTCAGTCGAACTCGATTCACGGGAAGGCCGCCCACACATTGCGCTCGCGCATGGCGCGGGACTCAATCTCGAGCCGTCCTCGCGCCGCTGGGGTGGTTCCGGTAACGGGTGTCGTCAGGCGATCGACGCGCCCGCGGTCCGCTGCGTCGTGCCGCGTGCACTCAGGATCCGAACCCTCCATAATTTGGCGCATGGACCATCGATCCACCGTTCTGGCGATTTCAGCCCACGTCTCCATCCCGCTCGATGAGATCGAGCTGACGGCCATGCGTGCGCAAAGCGCCGGCGGACAGAACGTCAATAAGGTGTCGAGTGCCATTCACCTGCGCTTCGACATCGGCGCCTCGTCCTTGCCCCCGTTCTACAAGGAGCGGCTGCTGCGTGTGTCCGATCAGCGCATCACCAAGGAGGGGGTGCTGATCATCAAAGCGCAGCAGCACCGCACCCAGGAGCGCAATCGTGCCGCCGCGCTCGAGAGACTGCAGGAACTGATCCGCAGCGCCGCCGTGGTGCCGAAGAAGCGCATCGCCACCCGGCCGACCGCGGGGTCGCGGAAGCGGCGCCTCGAATCGAAGGACCAGCGGGGCAAAACCAAGGCGTTGCGTCGCAACGTCGTCGAGTAGAACGCGACCGAAACTCGCGCCGGGGCCACCGCGAGCTGAGCTGCCATCAGAGATGATGTCCTATCGGGAGCTGCAGCGCGGCGCCTGACGATGCCTGTTCGGCCGCTGGGCGGCATCGGGGGATCGGAGGACGACACCCGCTCGCGCGGTGTCTGAATGGTTGTGATCGGCGCGGACCGGCTACCAGCTGCCGTTCAGCGATACGTAATAGCCGCGTTGCCCGGATTTGTTGGCAATGTTGCCCAGATTGGCGAATGCCGCGGTAATCGAAAGATTCTTGATCGGAAAATACGCCAGGAAAATGTCTTGCCAGTCGTCTTCGCGAAAGGCCGACAGGTTGTTCGGCTTTTGCCGATACTCGCCCCCGAGGACGACGTGATCGGTCAGGAATACCCCGAGGCTCCCCTCGGCGAGCAGGTGATATCCGCCGAGGTCACCACCGAAACCGAGCAAACCGATCTGGTTGGCTTCGCTCTCCCGTAAGGTGACGTCCGCCAACCAGGTGTGATCGAAGGGTCCGGCGAGCCATATTTTGGTCGCGCTGAGATACACGTCGAGTCCATTGGCGTGCGTGGCGCCGAGGGCGCGCGGCACGAGATTGAAGTCCTCGTTGTGCTTCCACTGGACACCGAGGGCGACCTGCGGCCACCAGTGATTCTGGTCGAGCAGCGCATCTCCGAACAGCCGGACTTTTGCGCCGAAGACCTCCAGGCGAATCGATTGCCCAGGCACGGTGTTACCGAGGTTCAGCCGCAGCTGGTCGGCTGAGAATTCCACCCGATCGTCAATGCCGATGGCGAGGCCGCAGGAGTCGAGGCGAAAGTCTTGCGGGGCGACTTGCGTGCAGGAGACGCTACCGCCGATTTGATCATTCGTCTCGAGCCCCGCGATGAGCGCCCACGGCGTGATTCCACCGCCGGCGCTGCCCTCGATCTCGGTGATGCCGCCGGTGGCGAGCAGTCGCCCGCCGGCCCATGCGTTTCCGGTCACCATCATCAGGCCGAAGGCGGCGGCTGCACGCAGTGCGGCACAGGGCAGATTTCGCGGAAGGAGGGGCATCGATGTGGGTCCGCAAGCCTAGGGAGCTGCAATTGTCCTACTGCATTCGTCGTGCGACCCGGCCGTCTTTCGGCTATTGGGAGCTCAATCACGGCTCGTACACAACGATTCCGTGAACTGTGGTCCATTGCCGTAACTGTGAATGGCGTACCGCTCCCGGTGCCCAGACCTCTTTAGACTGCGTATCAAATCGATACGAGGGTCCCAAAATGCCGATTCGACCCCGGCCTGTGACCGGCCTGAGGGTGCTGACGGCGGTCTCGATGCTGGCCGCTTCCGTCTCCGGGGCCTCCGCGCACCCGTCACTGTACGCACAAATGGGCGGAACGAAGGTCGTCGCAGCCTTCGTGTCAGTGACGATAGATCAGGTTGCGGCCGACCCGAAGCTCAACCAGTCCTTTCGGGATGTCAATCTGGGCCGCGTCAAGCGGGAATTGACCTCGTATATCTGCCAACTGGCCGGTGGCGGGTGCAAATACACGGGCATCCCGATCCGCGAAGTCCATGCGAATCTCGGCATCACGCAGGCCCAGTTTTTCGGCCTGGTGCAGATCCTGCGCCGACAGATGCGACTGCACCACGTCAGCCTGCGTGATCGAAACCAGCTGCTCGCGCTCCTTGCGCCGCTGGAGCCCGATGTCGTGGACGTGAAAGTCGGGCCACCTCCGAGGACGCATTGAAATGCGCTGGGCGGCAACTGCTTGGGCGGCGGTGTCGATCGCAGCGAGCACCATGCCGATCTGCGCAGCGGCCGCCACCTTGCGGATCCGCGTCCTGGATCTTGCCGGCAGGCCCCTGAAGGACGCCGTGGTCTACGCGGTCCCCGACTCACCGGTGCCGTCCACGAAGCCGCGCACCGCAATCATCGACCAGGTGCACCGGCAGTTTGCCCCACAGGTCAATGTGGTTCAGGTCGGTACGTACGTCGACTTTCCGAACAGCGACAACATCCTGCATTCGGTCTATTCATTTTCACCCGCCAAGACCTTCGTGCTGCGGCTCTACGCGGGCAGGACCGAGCCGCCGATCCGGTTCGATAAGCCCGGCATTGTCGTCATGGGCTGTCAGATTCACGACAGTATGATCGCCTGGCTCCTCGTGGTGAACACCCCGTATTTCGGAAAAACAGGCGCCGACGGATCGGTGGTGCTGCGTCACTTGCGCGTCGGTCATTACAGGGTGCATGCCTGGGACGTCGGTATGCGCAAAGCGAGCCCGCCGCACAATTTGCCGATCGTCGCGGGCGCACCGCCGCGTCAGATCACCTTCCGCCTCAAGGCCGGGCGAATGCCCCAGCACGGGCCGACGATGCCCGGAATGTCGGCGCATCACGGGATGTAGCATCCATGCGCGTTCGCAGTCTGAGATTTCGGTTGATCGTATTTCTCGTGACCCTGATCGGGTTGGTACAGATCGCTGAATTCGTACTGATGAATCGCGCGAGCTACAGCGCAGCGCGCGCCAAAATCGAGCAGCAGTTCGGCATTGGTGAGAAAGTCTTTGCGCGAACGCTCGCGGAGAACGCGGCGCAGCAGGTTCAGTCGGCGCGCGTGTTGGCGTCCGGGTTTTCATTCCGCGCTGCAGTCGCCGTCGGTAATCCGGAAACCGTCAAGTCCGCGCTTGAGAACTACGGCAAGCGCATTGGCGCGCGCGCCGTGCTGTACGTGAACCTGCACGGTGAGATCGTCGCCGATACGCTGCGCTCCTCCGTGGCGCTTCGTCCGTTCGAGCTGCCGGCGCTCATCAGGGCGGCCTCGGCCCGGGGGCAATCCACCTCGATCAGCATGCTCGATGGCCATGCCATGCAGCTCATCGCCGTGCCCGTGCGTGCGCCACTTACCATTGGCTGGGTGATCGTGTGCTTCCCGCTCGACCGAATGCTCGCCGAGCAGCTGCGTCAACTGACCGGGCTGGAGGTGTCATTCGCAGTGGAACGGGACGCGCATTGGACGGTGGCGGCCACGACGCTGCCCTCGAGCGATGCCGTCGTGCTGCCGTTGCGGCTTTCTCTGAGCAAGGCAGATCTGAAGAACGCCGTCCTGCAGATGCCCGGCGGTGCGCAGCTGACGCGTCTCCTACCGTTGAATTCGCGCGGTCCGGAAAAGATCGTGGCGGTGCTCGCCCAGCCGATCGCACCGGCGCTGGCGAGCTTCCGGGCGCTTCGGGAGACCCTCGTAGGTCTTGGCATCTTCAGCCTGCTGGTGTCCGTTCTCGGCAGCATCCTGATCGCTCTGGGGTTCACGCGACCGCTTGCGGCGTTGCTCGATGCGGTCAAGCGCATCAGGCAAGGTGACTACTCGCGGCTCGTGGCGATCCGCCGGGATGACGAGATCGGAACGCTGGCCCGGGGACTTGACCACATGCGAGCGGGGATTGCCGAGCGCGAGCAGCGCATCCTCAAGCTCGCGTACGAGGATCCTCTGACGCACTTACCGAATCGCTCGCAATTCTCGGAATCCCTGGAGAAAGCTCTTGCGGGTGCGCGCGCCAGAAAGCGCTGTCTGGCGATCCTGATCATGGATCTGGATCGATTCAAGTACGTGAACGATACGCTCGGTCATGGCGTCGGGGATCACGTTCTGAAGGAAGTCGGTGAGCGTCTGCGCTCGGTTCTGAGCGCCGCCAGCTGCATTGCGCGCTTGGGCGGCGATGAATTCGCGGTGCTTCTGGAGGACTCGGGGAGCGAGGAAATCGTTCGTCTGGCCGAGCGGGTCGTGGCGGTTCTCGAGCAGCCGATACTTTATGAGCAGCAGCCGCTCGATGTCGGGGCGAGCATCGGGATCGCGACGTTTCCGGTGCATGGCGGGGACTTGCAGACGCTGGTCCGAAATGCGGACATCGCGATGTACGTCGCCAAGAGAACCCGCAGTGGCTACAGTGTGTACGACTCGAGCTACGACACCAGTCAACAGGAACATCTGTCGCTGCTCAGTGAGTTGCGCCGCGCGGTAGAGCAGGGGGAGTTGCGGCTCTATTATCAGCCGAAGATGACGTTGTCATCCTCCAAAGTCCTGGCGGCAGAGGCGCTGATTCGCTGGGTTCACCCGGTTCGCGGACTGGTGCCGCCGGCGCTGTTCATTCCGTTCGCGGAGCATACCGGATACATCAAGGCGCTGACCTTGTGGGTCCTGAAGGAGGCGATTTCGCAGTGTGGCCAGTGGTGCAGGGAAGGGCGCCCGTTGCAAATTTCCGTCAACATCAGTGCACGCGATCTGACCAGTCGTGATTTACCGGAGAGAATCGCCGCGCTTCTGGACGAGCATGGCGTGGCGGCAGAGATGCTGTGTCTGGAGATCACCGAGAGCGGCTTCATGGAGGATCCGCAGCATGCGCAACGGGTTCTCGACCGCCTTGCGCAGCAGGGGGTGCAGTTGTCGATTGACGACTATGGAACCGGCTACTCATCCTTGAGCTACATCATGCGGCTTCCGGTCAAGGAGCTGAAGATCGATCAGGCGTTCGTGAGTCGCATGAGCGAGAATCCGAATCTCGCCACGATCGTGCATTCGACCATCGAGCTCGGCCATAGTCTGGGATTGAAGGTGGTGGCGGAGGGGGTCGAGGATTTTCGCGGCTTCGAACTGCTGCGCGAGCTCGGGTGCGACAGTGCGCAGGGATATTATCTCAGTCCGCCCCTGGCACCGGCCGAGTTCACGGCGTGGCTCGAGGGAGCGCTGCCCGCCCGACAGACCCGGGAATTGCGTGGCATGGGCGAGCAGGAGGATTTCGTCTCGAGTGCCATGAGTGACGCGGACGTCGCCTAGGGCGATGAGCGCGGGCTCTGGAACGCGGTTGCTTACCACCTTTACAACGCCAGAGAATCCACCTCCGCGTCAATAGATGCTTGGGCGGTCGGAGTCTCGGTCGCTGTAGAGGCGGTGGTGAGTGTGATCGAGTTGCCCGATGATCGGGAGAAGGCGGAGAGCTGGGCGAATTTCAGTGAAGTTGCACTGAACTGGCTCGACGAGCAACGCACTCTTTCGGATTACGTCAAGAACCGCGCGCAAAAGCTCATTGAGAAGACCGGGAGCAAGGGCACGAAGCAGAAGCTTCGCGAGCTGGCCGAGAAGGGCTATGTGGACCGGAAGTACGTTGACGCCTGGGACAGGCTGCGCAACCGTCACGTGCATCCCAACCTTACGGACCTGAAGCTCCCAGGTCCGAGCGAGTACCGCGAGCTGTTACAGCGGCTCTGGCAGGTTGGGACGCTGCTCCACCAGCTCACGTTCTATATCATCGGATACAATGGACCATTCACGGATTACGGCCGAGCGGGGTGCCTCTCACGACACTATCCGCTATCGGAGCACGACGACAGCGTCGGTGGAACGCGGTGATTGCGCAGAACTGTCCGGCAAACCCCAGAGTCATCGGAATTCCCGCTCCGCGCTTCTCTAGGCCGCTGCCTCCAAGCGCCCGCGAGCGACTCGGAGGACTGGCGCAGCCGCGCGAATGATGCACGCCCGGGCTCGGCGGTCGCCGCGGGCGGGCGATAGGGACGGGATCACCGACCGTCGGATCGGTCTAATCCTTCCAGGTACCGCTTCACGCGTGGCCAATCACCTGGCCGCACCCAGATCTGACGCAAGACAAAGCCCGCCTTCCGACGCCGCTCGCGCTCGGCGCGCTTGCGGCGTGCCGCGGAATTGGCGGCCGGCCCGCTCACCGGTTGCCATCCTCGCGATCGGGTTTCTCCCCCGGATGCCCCTGCCGCTGCGGTTTTGCTCCTTTCTCCTCACTGATGAGCTGCTGCAAACGGCCGACCGCGGCCCGCAGGGAGGGAAGGTGGCTCTTTACGATGTCCCATATCCGATCGGGCTCTACTTCCGCGTATCCATGGACGATGACGTTCCTCGCACCAATGACTTGGCTCCAAGGGACATCCGGTGCCAAGTCGCGGGTCTGTTGGCTCAACTTACCCGCGGCTTCGCCAATGACCTCGATGTATCGCTCGATGGCTGCCTGCAAATCCTCGTTGGCGAGAAAACCAGCGAGATCGACCCCGGATGTCGCCCGCTCAATTCGCAGGATGCGGTTCGCTATGTGTTCCAGATAGTCGAAATCCCGAAATCTCTTGGATCTCACAGCGGTACCGCCTCGGAATTGGCTTCGTTACGCATCCGCTGAGGCAGGTCAGCGGAAGGGACGACATCGACCGGTCGCCCAATGAGAGACGAAATGTCGTAGTTCATGCCACCGAGTGCGAATAAATTGAGACGGCGACCTTCGGGATCGTCCACCAGAATATCGAGATCGCTGTCTTCTGTGTCCTCTCCCCGCGCGACAGACCCGAAAACTCGCGGATTCACGCCGCCATAATGTGCCACGATGGCGCGAATGCGCTCACGGTGTATTGCAAGGGCCTGTGACGGTTTCATGAGTTCACCATACCCCGGTGACATGTCACGGTCAAGACACTCCCCACGCGGAAGATCTCGGCGGTACCGGTCAGCCTGCCGGAAGTGCAGGTTCCGGCGACCGAGTGCCTTTGGCTAGGAGAGCCGAGCTTCATTCTGGATGCGCCTCAGTCAAAACCCGCCATTCGATCAACCTGCACGCAGATCTCAGGTCCGCCTTGAGCGCATAAGCCAGTCCGACCTGCTCCTGCAGTCACCGCTCCCGCTCGCTCCGGGCGACTTCCGCGGCAGTGGCGCGGGATCAGCCGTTCAAGTCGATGGTCCAGGTGATTGGCGCCGCAGCGTCGAGTGAGGAGCGGACGCTGCAGTACTTGGTGACCGACAGCTCCACGGCCCGCTGGGCCTTCTCCAACGTTGCGCCCGGCGCGTGGATGCGAAAATGCAGCGTCGCGCTCGCCAGATGCCGCGGCACCGATTCGACGCGCAGGGCCTCGACGCGCACCGAGAGGGACTGTACCGGTGTGCGCTGTTTGTTCAGGATGGCGACGACATCCACCGAGGCGCAGGAGGCAATGGCGGCCAGCAGGAGGTCGAACGGACTGGGAGCGTCGTGCGCATCGCCATCGATACGAACCGTGGGGCCGTTCGGGCGGCCGGCTTGAAACCTCAGGCCATCCACCCATTCCACGTCGATCGGGGAGTGGGCGGAGGCGTCTGCAATGGAACTGATCACCGGTGACTCCTGATGCCATGGACACGGGCCAGTCGGCGCGATCGGTGCTCGGGTGAGGCGATCGCCCGTGCGCGGCGGATCTGCGACCCCGGCGCGTGCGCAGCGAGCGTGCTGCGGGGATCGCTGAGGACCGAGAGATGCGCTCGCGCCGTTGGCGCACGCAGGATATCGCAGCGGGTACGGTTGCGGCAAAGCGCACAAGGAGGTGTTCGGGATACCGAGGCGCACCCGCATCCGCGGCTTCCAATGCGGGCAGATCAGATCGGGGGCCCACTAGCCCGCATCGCGCGCAGCGCGGAAACTCGCACCCAGATGTGAGCCTTTTCCGAAGTAGTGACGGAACACGTAAAAGAGCGGTGACCATGCGCCGACATCGAAGCGTGTGGCGCTCGGATTGAGGACTGCGCGCTGGGCGTGGACCAGGAGCTTGCGGGTTTCCAGGTAGACGAAGGGGGCCTCGCCACTGGCGGGGTGCACCGCGGTCACGGAGGCTTCGATTTGCACCGGGCACTGCGCCACCCGTGCCGGCGCGACGCACTGCGCCGGCAGCGGGGTGAAGCCGGAAGCGGCGAACTTGTCCTTGGCGTGGACAATGCCGGCGGCCCGATGATAGTCCGTCAAC
>JAKBDK010000078.1:0-10990 GCA_021834525.1 Pseudomonadota bacterium
TTCGCCGCGCTGAACTCAACGAATGGCTCGACCACAAGGTGCGGCCCATGTTCGAGCAACGCGTCCTGGCGATCACCGAAGACATCATGCTCAAATGGCGTCTCATGGTCGAGGAGGGCCGCAAGGTGGGGCATACCTTCTCTCAGCCGGACCTCATTATCGCCGCCACCGCGCAGCACCATGGCCTCACGGTAGTGTCGCGCGATACGAAGGAGTACACGGCAGCTCGGGTGGCCGTCTTCAATCCATGGACCGACCCGGTTCGCTCCGCCGTACCCTGATACGCTCGTGTGGACCGCGGCAGGTGACACCCGTCACTGGGTGCCCGTTCTATTCAAAAGTTCCGACGCAATCACGCCGCCGCTGGTTCGTAGAAGTTGAACATTCCACCGGGGCGAGTTCGGCAATCAATTCGTTCTGACCGTGAGGGTGAAATTCGGAGCCGCACGATCAATTGGTTGCCGAGGCCTTGATGGTTGCGCTCGCGATGATCGTACTCCAGGTACTAGTGCACCGCACGCCGGAGCATCGGAACGCCGATCGGAATCAGCTTCGATAGGCACTCGCTGTGGGGTGCGAATTCGTCAAGCATAGCGTGAGACGGCGTAGACGCGCTGTCTTGTGCTGAACTTGATCCCTGGTAGCCTGCCCGACGATGCGTGACTTGCTTCTCCTTGCGGTACGACTGGTTGTCACCCCGGCCAAGCTTGCGCGCCCCGGCGGCGTCCGCTCCGTCGTCGCCGAGTCTCTGTTGCTCAAGCACCAGCGGATTATCAGCGGCCGCTCCCGTCGACGCGCGCCCGCCCCTAACCACGTTCGATCGATTCGTGCTCGGATTGACGACGCTGTTCGCGCGTCCCCGGCGAGTCGCGAAACTTGCCGAGATTCTCAGGCCGGCGACATTGCGACGATTCCACAAGGCGCTGGTCGATCGAAAATATCGCCGCCTGTTCTCCTCCGCCGGAACCCGGCGCAAGCCCGGTCCGAAGGGCCCGAAAGAGGAAATCGTCGCGGCCATCCTCGAGATGAAGATCCGTAACCCCAGATTCGGCAATCAACGCATTGCCGAGCAGATCTCGCATACATTCGCCGTGCAAATCGATAAGGACGTCGTGCGCAGGGTCCTCGCGAAGCGTTACCGGTCAAATCTTCCGGGCGCCTCGGGTCCTTCCTGGCGCACTTTCTTCGCGCAAGCCAAGGACAGCCGCTGGAGCGTCGACCTGTTTCGTTGCGAGTCGATCCTGCTGCGTAGCCATTGGGTCCTTGTGGTGATCGACGTGTGTACCCGCCGTATCGTCGGATTCGGCGTCGGAGGCGAAACCATCGACGGTCCGGCTGTGTGCCGCATGTTCAATCACGCCATCGCCGGTCACGCACCACCGGCGCGGATCAGCACCGATCACGACCCACTGGTCCGCTTTCACCGGTGGCTCGCTAATCTACGGATCCTCGAGGTCGAGGAGATCAAATCGGTACCGTACGTCCCGACGTCGCACCCTTTCATCGACGGATTGATCGGGACGATCCGGCGCGAATATCTGGACCACACGTTCTTCTGGAATTCGATCGACCTTCACCGGAAGCTCGAAATTTTCCGCGCCTATTACAACGGCGCTCGAGTTACCGCTCCCACAACGGCACCACGCCGGAGAATCGTGCAGGTAATTCTTCATCATCGAAAGCGAACCTCGCGCACTATGCTTGGGAACGGCATTGCAATGGACTATTCGAAACTCCCGTGGCCACTTGATTGGGAATTCGCACCCCACAGGTACGTCGTTCGTCACGGCCTTACGGTAATGCCGCCGATCCGGTAGACCGAAGTGAGCGACGCGGACCTCGACGCCATCGTCGCCTATCTGACGCGCAAACGTAAGCAGTAACCACGCGATTACGCCTCAATTGCTCGTGCATGAGCCTCATCCGACCGATCCATCGCACTGAGATGCTCTGCCGCCATCGACGCCGGTTCGCTTGCACGAGCCGTCGGCGCTCCGGGGTGAGGGAGGTGCGGCCTGGCGCGGCCGTGATCGCGAACAACGTCAGGGCAGTGCCGGGCGATGCAACTGAGAGCCCCGATTTTGAGTCTCCTCACTTGAGCGACGCTCGATGCGGCGTGCCGGCTAGGGTTGGGCCTCCTCGATGAGCCGGCGCCAACCACCGAGTCCGGGGAAGAACATGGGTACACGCCGCCGATACTCCTCGTATCGGTCGCCGAATCTCGCGATCATATTCCGTTCTTCCCGGTACGCGAGCAGCGTGTAGGCAAGCACGATGATCGGAAAAAGTGCCACGGAAAAGACGGTCGGCCAATGAACGACGCCCTCGCCGAAGAGCCCCACGAAGAGCCCCGTGTACTGGGGATGTCGCACGAGACGGTAGAGTCCGTCGGATGCGAGTCTGCCCGCTTGGTGCGCGCGGTAGAGCTCGCGCCATCCCTCGATGAATAGGCCGACGCCGAGAAAGAGCAGCAAATAGCCGATCAGCATGGAGATCATCATGCCGGTGTCGCCCATGCCGAGCAGCGTCGACCACAAGTTCGCGTTCAAGCCGCTGCGGTCGAGGTGCAAGAACCGCACGAGAAGATAGATCGTCAGCGGAAAGCCGTACATTTCCGCGTACAGGGCGATGATGAACGCCTGCACCAAGCCGGCGCCCGCCCACTCGCGCCACCCTGTGGGAGCGAAGTATCGATAGAAGACCCAGGAAGCGATCACGATCATCACGATCGCGAGGGCCCAGGCGCCCGAATGTGCGATTTGCGCGCTCATGATGGACGGCGTCCGAACAGGAACACGTTGTAGAGCGGCACCCAGATGAGCGCAATGAACCAGCCGTAGGCGTAGCTCTCGATCAACCCCAGGGCAAACGATCGCCAGGTGAGCCAATGGAATCCAGGCACGAGTCCCAGCCAAGTGTGATACATCGCATGGCGTGGAACGAGAAGGTCGAACGCCACGCACAGTGAGAAAGTGATGGCGAGGAACAGTCCCGTCGCCACCCCGGCCGCTCTGAGGGAGATGCCCGTTCTCATGTTGCCGACCCCTTCCCCGGAGTCCCCGGCATTTCCTCGCGCATCGCTCCAGCGCCGAGATATCGCTCCGGCTGCGCCTCGAATTTATCGAGGCAGTCGCGCGAGCAGAAGCGCAATGTCTTCCGTCGATCGACGCTCGCGTAGCCGGTACCCGGTTCGACCTTCATGCCGCACACCGGATCGACTCCCGCATCGAGAACCTGTTGACTGGACGCGCTGCCTACCGGGTCACCTTCGCCGTCTCGCCGGGGAGAGTGGTCGCCATGACCGCCGTGACCCGCATGCGCGCCGCAGCCGAAGCGCATCATAAAAAAGAAGAGCGCCCCAAACAGTAGAAATGAAACAAGACCGCTCATTGTGAGATTCCCGGCCGCACCGCCACCAACGCTTATTGTCCTCCCTCCGCGCCTTGAATCCCGTAGGTAGAAGTCCTCATGGCATCGGGGAGTCAACGCAATAGGATTCCATGGGATATTACTCGCCTCCATCAAGCCGCCTCCAACGATGAATTCGCATCACACACACGGGCATAGCGACGATCCGACACTGCCTCAAATCGACTCCGAGGAAGGCGCGGCACGGGCGCCGGAGAAGGACCTGGCGGATCCGGTATGCGGCATGCGAGTCTCGCCGCACTCGCAGCACCTCTGGACTCACGCGGGTCAGCCCTACTTCTTTTGCTCGAACGGCTGTCTGGAAAAATTCCGGGCGGCGCCCGAACGGTATTTGAAAGGCGCTCGCGCGCCACCGACCGGACCGCAGCGTGCGTCAGCGGTGCCGTCGCCTGGAACGATCTACACCTGCCCTATGCACCCGCAGATTCGCCGCAACGCGCCGGGCCCCTGCCCCATCTGCGGAATGGCGCTCGAGCCCGTGCAGCCGGCCGCCGAGTCCGGTTCGAACCCGGAGCTTCGCGACATGACGCGGCGGTTCTGGATCGGCGCGGCACTCGCCGCTCCGGTGGTCCTCGTCGAAATGGCCGCAGATATCCCCGCGCTCGCGCTACATCGATTGATCTCTCCCGTCCTCGCGATTTGGATTCAGTTCGCACTCGGGACCCCCGTCGTGATCTGGACGGGATGGCCGCTGCTTCAGCGCGGGTGGGATTCGGTACGTCGTCGCTCGCTCAACATGTTCAGCCTCATCGGCCTCGGCGTCAGCGCCGCATATCTCTACAGCCTCCTGGCGATGTTCACGCCCGGTCTCTTTCCTCGAGGACTACGCAGCGAGAACGGTCTCATTCCCGTGTACTTCGAAGCCGCTGCGGTCATCACGGTGCTGGTGCTCCTCGGGCAGGTGCTCGAGCTGCGCGCGCGCGAAGCCACCGGCGGCGCCATTCGCGCCCTGCTGAATCTCGCACCAAAAATCGCCCGTCGCATCCACGACGGGCCGGCCGACGAGGAGGTTCCCCTGGATGCCGTGCGCGTCGGAGATCGTTTGCGGGTACGTCCCGGCGAAGCGGTGCCGGTGGACGGAGCGGTGCTGGAGGGCGCAAGCGCCGTCGATGAATCGATGGTCACCGGCGAGTCCATTCCGGTGGCCAAGGGTAGCGGAGCAAAGGTCATCGGCGGCACGATCAACGGGACCGGCGCGCTGATCGTGCGCGCCGAGCGCGTGGGCTCGGACACGATGCTCGCTCGAATCGTGCAGATGGTGGCCGAAGCGCAGCGCAGCCGTGCGCCCATTCAGCGGCTCGCCGACCTCGCCTCCTCTTGGTTTGTGCCGGCCGTGATGCTGGCCGCATTCCTCGCGTTCATCCTATGGATGCTGATCGGTCCGACGCCGCGGTTGGCGTACGCGCTAGTCGCAGCGGTCTCGGTGCTCATCATCGCCTGTCCCTGCGCTCTCGGGCTCGCAACACCGATGTCCATCATGGTCGGTGTCGGCAAGGGCGCCACGGCGGGCGTGCTGATCAAGAACGCCGAAGCCCTTGAGCGATTCGAAAAGATCGACACCCTCGTCGTGGACAAGACCGGAACGTTGACCGAGGGTAAGCCGCGATTGGTCGCCGTCGTACCGGGGGAAGGATACGATGAGGCCGCCGTGCTTACCTTCGCGGCGAGCCTCGAGCGCGCGAGCGAACATCCCCTCGCCGCGGCCGTTACCGCATCGGCGAACGAGAGAGGTCTTGCACTGCAAGCGGTGAGCGATTTTCGCTCGGAAACTGGCAAGGGCGTCTGCGGGACCGTCAATGGACACGCGGTCGCCGTGGGCAATGCCGTGCTTCTCGACTCTCTCTCGATTCCGCACGCAGGTCTCGAAGCGCCGGCGGAGCGCCTGCGAAGCGACGGAGCGACAGCGATGTTAGTCGCGATCGATGGTCGGCCCGCAGGCGTCGTCGCCATCGCCGACCCGGTGAAGTCGAGCACGCCCGGTGCCCTCGAGGCGCTCAGGCACGAGGGTATCCGGATCGTGATGGTTACGGGCGATCATCGCGCCACGGCTGAAGCCGTCGCGCGCCGGCTCGGGATCAACGACATCGAGGCGCAGGTGCTGCCGGATCACAAAAAAGCCATCGTGCAGCGCCTGCGCGACGAAGGACGAGCGGTCGCCATGGCAGGCGACGGCGTGAACGACGCGCCGGCTCTCGCCGCAGCCGAGGTCGGCATTGCGATGGGGACGGGAACCGACGTGGCCATGCAGAGCGCCGGTGTAACCCTCGTCAAGGGCGACCTGATAGGTATCGTGCGCGCCCGCATGCTCAGCCGGGCCACCATGCGCAACATTCGCCAGAACCTCTTCCTCGCCTTCATCTACAACGTGATCGGCATCCCGATCGCCGCTGGCGCGCTGTATCCGTCTCTCGGACTGCTCTTGAGCCCCATGATCGCCGCGGTCGCCATGAGCCTGAGCTCGGTGTCCGTCATCGGCAATGCGTTGAGGCTACGTTTGATTCATCTCGACACGACGCATCAGCTCCATACTCCGGTCGGTTGATCCGGCGGCCGCCCCGGGAAGAGTCTTGCGCCCGTTCATATGCCTCAGACCTTCACGCACGCTCGAAAGCGCGCTTGTCCCATCGGGGTCGCGATCGCGCGCTCTTACGATCGGTCAATATCCTCGCGCACCCCCGATGACCCTTCGGTACCGACACACACTCGTGAACCACCTGTCGATGTTTGCCCGACGAGAGCACGGGACGTGTGCCCGGCCGCAGCACGTGCGCCATTTCGCGCACAGCTCCGGATACGTCGGCGACGAAACAGAGCACGGGTGACCGCGACCACTACATCGACGCTCGCATCGGCAAATTGAATGCGCTCGATGCTGCCCTGCCAACTGTGGTCCTGACGCCCGCGTTCTCGGTTCGGCTCGTGAGCGCGCTGCGACCAGCACCGCTGGATCCGTATCGAGACCTGTCGTTACGGCGCCGCGCGAGGCCGCCTTACAGACCAGCGCGCCGTCGCCACCGCCATCATCGAGGACACAGGCATTGCGGAGGTCTGGCAACAGCCCGAACACGAGGTGCTGCCCGATCGCCTCGGTGATCAGGCCGAGCAAAGTCGCTCGCCAAGCCCCTCGGACTTTGGGACCGATCTACCCGGGACGGTCGTCCCGGTCACGCGAGCGGCCGATGCAGTCGATCGACGACTTCCTCGATCTCCTCCTCCGTCGTACCGCGCCCGAGACTGAAGCGGATCGCACCAGTGCCGATCTAGGGTGGAACTCCCATGGCCTCGAGCACTGGCGACAACATGATCCCAGCAGAGTGGCACGCCGAGCCGGTCGATGCGGCGACCTCCGGCATCCGAGTCAGGATGTCGGCGCCGACCTGCCCCGCGAACGACACGGTGAGCGTGTTCGGCAGCCGCGCATCGATGTGACCATTCAAGGCGACGCGATCGCCGAACATCGCGCGCAGGCGATCCCAGAACCGAACTTGCAGCCGACGCGTCGCCGGCACGCCGAGGTCGGGTCTTGCGATCTCGCACGCCTTGCCGAGACCAGCGGTCAACAGAGCGCTCTCGGTGCCCGCGCGACGCCCGCCCTCGTGCCCAGCACCGTGGATCAGGGGCTCGAGCACGATGCCGCGACGGATGTATAGGGCACCGATCCCCTTCGGTGCGTAGAGCTTGTGGCCGGCGATCGAGAGCAGATCGACGCCGAGCGCATCCACGTTGGTCGGTATCTTGCCGGCAGATTGCGCGGCGTCCGTGTACATGGGAACCCCGTGCGCACGCGCAACCTTCGCGATTTCGGCGATCGGCTGGATTGTACCGACCTCGTTGTTGGCATGCATGATGCTGTTGAGGAATGTGTCCCGGGTGATCGCCTTGCGGACGTCGTCGGGATCTACGCGGGCGCTCCCGTCCACCGGAACGCAGGTCACGTTCGCGCCAAGCCGCCCGAGAAACCGGCACGGTGCGAGGATGGCAGAATGCCCGATCCGCGAGGTGACGATGTGCGAGGGGCGATCGCGCTGCGGGAAGAAGAGGCCTTTGAGCGCTAGATTATTCGCCTCACTGCCGCCACTGGTGAACACGATCTCGTCGGCGGCGCAACCGAGGAGCGCTGCGACTCGCGAGCGGGCGCTATCCAGAACGGCCTTTGCCGGCGTGCCCGCCCAGTGGCCGCTCGAAGGATTGCCATAGGCGACCTCGAGAAGCGGTCACATGGCCGCCGCGACCGCCGGATCAATCGGCGTGCTTGCGTTATAGTCCAAGTAGATCGATTTCACGCCCGTCGATTGCCTTAGCGTGCTGCGCTCATCGTGGCTCCCGATGTCGGATTCTGCGCATCGACCTGCTGCCCGCCCCAGGCCCGGCTCGAACACCAGCGTCGTGTCGGCGCCGATCGTGGGCGCCGCAAGCTCATCCATCGAGCCGCGCCGGGCACCTCCGATCAGCTCGGCTTCAGTGAGTCCGCGCGCATCCATGCAGGTACCGCAGAGCAGAACCTCGTGAACACCGATCGTGAAACGCTTCAGCATGCGCTCCAGGTTGTAGTAACCCTCGGGTGTCTTCTGGCCCCTCTTGGCGCACGCGACGGCATCGGCCATGAAGAAAACCGACACACCAACCGTCGGGTCCTTTTTGCCGAGCGCATTGGCGAGGCGCAGCGCGTTGTAGCAGCGCTCCGTGCCGTAGGGTGGATCGTTGAGAATGAACAGGAGCTTCATGCGTGCGTCTCCATCTCTCGCTCCGATGATCACGTCGGCCGATGGTCAGGCGGACCGTGCGTCCGGAATGATCGATGATCAGATGCTTGACAGAGCCTCTCCATTCAATGACTCTATTGAATCATTGTCAAAGATGAGCCGTCATGCTCAAGCGGGAATCGCAAGGGTGCAGTGCTCGCAGGGTTGGCCGGTGTGGCCAAGACGCTCGGCCACCCTCAGCGGCTCGAGATCCTCGAGCATCTGGCGCAAGGGGAGCGCAGCGTCGAAGCGGTCGCCGCGTGTGTTGCCCTTTCGACCGCCAACGCCTCGCAGCACCTGCGGCTGATGCGCGGGGCGGGACTTCTCACCTCGTGGCGCGACGGCAAGCATATCCTCTACGGTCTGAGTGATCCGGCGGTGCTCAATGCATTGGCCGCGTTGAGCAGAGTCGCCGAACGCCATTCGGCGGAGGTGCGCGAGGTGATTGGCAGCTATCTCCACGTCCGCGATGCGCTGGAACCGGTGACCAGGAAGGAGCTCACCCGTCGCCTGAAGGGCGACCTCATCACCGTGCTCGATGTGCGGCCCGCGGACAAGTATGCGGCCGGGCATCTGCCGAAGGCTGTCAACATTCCTCTGCGCGAGCTTGCGCGTCGGCTGCGCGAGATACCGAGGGGCGGCGAGATCGTGGCCTACTGCCGCGGTCCGTACCGCGTGCTGGCTTTCGAAGCGGTGGCCTTGCTACGCACCCGCGGGTTCAAGGCCCGACGCCTGAAGGACGGCTATCCCGAATGGAGGGCCGCCGGGTTGCCCGCGACCTCCGGAACTTCGCCGCCGGCTTCGCGGCACATTCAACGAGCTCAATGAGCATCACGGGACGAATCGAATCCTATGCGCACGCCTGATTCTGTCTTCCCGGCAACAGCGATGCTCGACACCGATTGGTGGCAGGCGCTCTGGCCTGATCCCCATGACGTAATCCTTGCGCTCGGGATCGAGGCGCGCAGGGATGCGGCCGATCTGCGCTGCGGTAATGGCTGGTGCACAGAGCCCCCTACGGTCACCGCGCGATACGTCTTTGCCATCGACATCGATCCGCAGATGCTCGAGCAGACCAAGACTTAAGTGGTCCCCGTCGGTGCCGTAAACCATGAGTTCCTCCGCGCGGACGCCTACGATGTCGCGCGCATCGTGCCTCGACCGGTCGATTTCGTGCTGATGGCGAACACCTTGCACGGGGAGCTCGACAAAACCGCCTTGCGCGCCATCGCTGCGATTCTCCGGCCCGACGGCTTCGTCACTCGCGCGCGGTCGAGCTTCCGGCCCATCACTACGGTGCCCTCTTCGAGAAACCGGGGTTCGGCGGCCCGTGATCTGAGAACAACGTGCCGATAAAGCCCCCCAACCGACGGAGACGAACATGCCGCAAGATTGGTGGCCTATGCCTTGGTTCGGGATGATTTTCGGCCCGATTATCATGATCGTGTTCCTCGTGATTGCCGTGATGCTCGGTTTGGCGCTGATGCGCGCATTCGGCATGGCACCCCCCTGGTGGTCCCATCGGAGCGATCCACCCGGCCAAGAGTCAGGCGGGCGCGCGCTTGAGATTCTCGAGGAGTGCTTCGCCAAAGGTGAAATCGACAAGGAGGAATTCGCGGAGAAGAAGCGTCTGCTGTCCCGGTGACGTGAGCGCGGGGTGCACTCGAACCGGGACCGATCCGTGAGCGCAAGACACACTGTGCGCTCGGCAAACCCCAGCGAAGAGATCCAGGCGCTCTATTCGGACCTCGCGCCCCTATGGGGTGCGAATTCCGAAATCATAGCGTGAGCCGCCGCATACGCACAGTCCTGTGCTGACTACCGTGCTTGGTACCCTTTCTCGACGAATCGATCCTCCTTCGGAGTCATTGGGTCCTGGTGATCATCGACGTATTCATCCGCTACATCATCGGCTTTGGCATCGGCGGCGAATGCGTAGACGACCCGACCGCGTGCCGCATGTTCCATCAGTCCATAGCCGGCAACGTACCGCTGGCGCGAATCAGTAGCGATCCCGATCCCCTGTTCCGCTTTCACGGATGGCTCGCCAATCTACGGATTCTCAAGGTCGAGGAGATCAAGTCAGTGTCGTACACTCCGGCGTCGACCCCCTCGTCGAAGGACTGATCGGGACCATCCGGCGCGAATATATCGACCGCACGCTCTTCTGGAATTTGGTCAATCACCACCGGAAACTCGAAACCTTCCGCGCCTATTAGAACGGTGCTCGCGTCCACCGCTCCCTCAACGGCACCACGCCCGCGAATGGTGCCGGACATGCCTCACCATCGAAGGCGATCCTGGCTCGCCATGCCTGGAAGCAACATTGCAATGGACTATTCGAAACTCCCGTCGCTGCTTGATTGGGAATTCGCCTCCCACACGTTGGCGGAGATCCGTTGTGGTATCGAACTACTGACGGTCGTTATTCGCCGTGCTGAGCTCAACGAGTGGCTCCACCACAAGGTGCGACCCATGTTCGAGTAGCGCGTCTTAGCGATTACCGAGAACATCATGCGCAAATGGCGTCTCATGGTCGAGGAGGGCCGCAACGTCGGGCATACCTTCTCTCAGCCGGGACTTCCTTGTCGCCGCGACCGCGCGGCACCACGGGCTCACAGTCGTGTCACGCGATACGAAGGAGTACACCGCGGCGCGGGTGGCTGTCTTCAATCCATGGACCGGCCCGGTTCGTTCCGCCGTACTCTGATAGGCGCTTGGGATGTAAATTTCAATTTCATCGTGCGAACCGTGGTCTCCAATTACAACGCTCTTGCGCTACCTCTGAGAAAAAAGCCATGACTCGAACGTTCGAATGG
>JAKBDK010000079.1:0-10926 GCA_021834525.1 Pseudomonadota bacterium
ACTCGCTCGCCCGCATCGCCGAGGCTTTCCGCGAGGCGCGTCGCGACCGTCCGACGCAGATCGTGCGAGCTGAACTTCTTGGCAAACTTCTCTCCGGTGACCGCGAGGATCGCATCGGGGAGACGAGTGCGGAAATACTTCGGCACCCCCTGTATCGGCGCGCCCATCCGTGCTCGAGAGAAGGTAATCGCCCTGCTTCGGTTTCGGGATGCGCTTTACGATCTCCATTGCCTGCGACACGAGCGGCACGACATGAACGTGATCGCTCTTGCACGCGCCGGCCGGGATCACCATGAGCGCCTGCTCCATGTCGATCCAGCTCACGCGCGCCGAGACCCATTCATCGCAGCGGCAAGCCGTGAGGAGCAGGAGCTGCACGTGTGTCCCGAACGGATAGCCGGTCGACTCCGCGGCTTGCCAGACGGTGCGCGCTTCGCTGAATGACAGCACGACGTCTCGCACCTTGCGTTTCGGCAGGTTCCTGACGATGTTGCTGGCGGGGTTGTCCGAACGCCTGAGCTTCGCTTCATTGATCGCCCAGGAGTACCTGTGGCGGAGCACGCCCATAGTGGTGCGGGCCCCGCCTCCACTCCCCCGATCGGGCCGCAACGCTCCCCCGCCGGGCGTTTGCGCCGAATACGTGCGGCATCCATCACGGCGCGCACCTGCTCGCGATTGAGGCGCTCGGCGAGCTGGCGCCCAATGCGGGAATTGATGTGCCGGGCGAAGGCCAATTCGTACTTGCGGGCGGAGTCGAGCTCCCGGGAGTAGACGTACTGCTGCAGAAATTCCTTCGACAGATCCTCGATGGTGAGGCCACCGGCCGTGCGAGCCGCGCTCGCGGTCACGAGCGGGCTCACCCCTCGCTGGACCTGCTCGAGCAATCTGGCGGCCTTCGCACGCGCCTCCGCGATCGAGACCGCCGGATAGCGGCCGAGATTCACCCGGTGCTTGCCGCCCAAGAGGAGCTTCCCGCTCGCCTTGGTCCCGCCCTCGCCGGCCACCGGGATGAGCAGCGACCAGCTCGCGGTTCCTTTCGTGCCGACACGCACGGACAGTCCCGGGATGGCGCCATTCTGGTCCAGACGATATTCAGCGTCAAATCAATAACTTGTAGACTTGCATGGACTGCTATTGAGACACCTAGACAGGGTCTAAGACGGTTCGGGACGTAGGTGTCGCAGGTTCAAATCCTGTCCTGGGAATTGCCTGCATCCACTGAAGGCTACTGAGCGCCCTGGAGTGCTGCTCAAGTAGCATCATCGCCCGCGCAGGTCGACAGGAGCTTGTACCCGGCGATAGTTCTATAAACTGGAATCCGCATTTCCATTTTATGGAATTCTTGGCATTATGGCGACCCATGATCGTCATCGGCACCGACGTCGTGGAACGCTATTTCGCGGCTCGGGTAGGCCACCGTGGGATCAAGGCTGCACGAGCACAGTACGATGTTTGGGCGGCCATAGTAGAGAAGGCGCAATGGAGAAGGCCGGAGGACGTGAAGAAGGCTCACCCGAAGGCGAGCATTCTCAAGGGCAGCCGGGTGGTATTCAACATCAAGGGCAATGACTATCGACTGATTGCCGTCGTGCAGTACGCCCATGGCGTATTGATGATCCGATTTTTTGGATCGCACGAGGACTACGACAAGGTTGATGCGGAGACCGTGTAATGAAGACCACAGTGATCGTCATTCAAAACGACGCGGATCATGCTCAGGCCAAGGCGCTGGTCGAGAGGCTGATGAACTCGAGCGATCCGGCAGACCAAGCCAGGATGGTGGCTCAAGCATGCCTTACCGAGGCGTATGAGCGCTCTCGATGGCCGCGACGTGTGCCGTCGCTCCCCGACCTTCTCACCTATTTGATGGATCAGCACGGACTGTCGCGTGGCGACCTAATACCCCTTCTGGGAACGGCCAGCCGTGTAAGCGAGGTACTGACCGGAAAGCGCGAGCTGAGCATGACCATGGTGCGCAGACTCCGCCAGCGGTTTCATATTCCCGCGGACCTGCTCATCCCGCCAGTGCGATCGTCCGAAATCGCTGCGTGACCGTCTCGCGCCTCGACAGCGCAGTGGGCGATCGCAGGGTCACCTCAGGCGAACTCGAACGGGGATTGCAGGAACAGCGTGTGGCGCTTCACCCCGACCATTGATTTCGTTGGACTTTTTTCCCGCGAACGCCGTTGGTTCCGGGTCTAAAATAACAGCTGGTTCCAGTTTCCTGGGATGAACCCCGCTGGTCGAAGCCGACGACGTGCGAACGACCATGGATTTCGCGCTGGGGCTGATCCCATTGCAGTTCGTTGCCTATCCCCCTGAGGAACCTACGTCCTCGGTATCCTTGCCGACCATCTGCTCAGACAGCCCCAACTGAGCAAGCACCAGGGCGAGCTGTTGGTATGCGGGAGCGGGCGCGAGCGCCCTCGGCGGCATTCGGCCTTCACTCCAGGCTGCGCGCGCAAGGCGGACCAGCACCGCGCGCATATCCCCTTCGGGGATGCCTCCCACCCTTGCCCCGCGGTAATTGCCCAGGATCGCCTGGATCGCTTTGGGAAGCCGTTTGCGATCCACAGCACCGTCCATCATGCGGTATGGCAGCTTCCAGGTCGCCGGGCGGCTGGCATCCGGTACATACGCGAAGCACGGAGCGGGCAGCTTGTATTTGGGATGCACAAGGATCGCCAACTCTTGCTGCGCAGGCAGCACGGAGGCTTCCGGAAGGATCGCAACGCTTCCAACTGAACCGGTTGGGGCACGATAGATTCCGTGGACGCTCAGGTTCCACAATTCAACCGGCGCATCCGCGGAGCTGAGATCAATCATCACCCGATCGGTCAGACCGCCGCCCGTGACGTCCGCCGCATAAAGGTACCGTCCATCGGTTGCCGCTACGGACGGTATCTTCTGCTCCCCCGCATACCGTCGTGCCTGCGCTATTGCGTTCTCGAGCGCCGTTCGACCCGGGAAAAGCATCCCCGGGCGTTTCACCTCGATGACCAGATATTTCGCAAGATGGTTGCTGATGACAATATCGGCATACCCGACCTGGTACATCAGATCGCCCTTGCTCCAATCGAGCACCCCAGTAAATAAGTCCTCCGTGATCGCCTCGGCGACTCTCTCTGTCTCACCCCCGTGCCGCAGGCGATCACATCTCGTCGCGAGAAAGGCCGGCCAATTCTGGGAAATGCGCTCGATGCACCGGCGATGAGATGCCAGACATGGGTTGTCTTGATCGTCCATCGGTCTTGGCTCTTCCTCGAAACTCGTCAGCGAACGGGCACAGTTCCGGCCTTGCGCGCGGTCATCTCAGTGTACGGATCCTCGAGCCTTCCACCGCCGAGACCGGCCACAGCTGACTTGATAGATACTACATCAGGCATCTTCCCGACTTGCCACCTGATCAGCGGAACTCCTGCAGACTCGAGGGCGTGCTGTTTTCTCGCGTCGGCGTCCTGACGATCAGCGCGGAGATGACTGGAATCGTCGAGCTCGACCGCAGCGATAATGCTCGTGTCGGGTCTTGCGATCAAGAAGTCAAGCGAAAGCTGGCTGATCCTGTTCCACACGGCTCGATCGCGCTGACCCCGCTTGAATCGCAGCACGCGCGCCAACTGCACCTGGGTGAGCACACGATACTCCGGCAGCGCCTCCACCAATCGCCGGTAGAGCACCTGCTCCGGCTCGCTGAGAAGCGTTGGAGTCGGCTCGAGCGGCCATGGCCGGTCGCGCCCATGAACCGCTCGCCGGCGAGGCCGTGCCAGTGCGGCGGCGGCAACAACCACAGCGATCGCCGTGAGCCAAAGTACCTCGGTCGCCATACGTCAGGTTCCGGTGGATCTCCAATCTACTGTCAAGAATAGACCAGATCGCCAGCGTCGCCCCGTGATCCCGGTATCAAAGCGAGATCGTACTGCGGATCCTGGACTCAAGGCACGCCGCCAGCCCCTCGCAATCACTTGCAAAACAGCCCGCGAGCACGACAAGCTTCTCTCTCGTGGCCGGCCGCCAGGCCTGACTGCTGGCGCTTCGGGGCGTCCTGCCGGGGTAACGATTCGGGCACCGCTCGGGATATTGCTCTTCGGGTCCTTTCCGGGCTCATCGTAAGATCGTTCTGAAATACAAAATAATGACCTCAGCCGGCCCTCATCCCATGCCCATGCGACTTGCCCTGGACCCGCACTTTCGCCCGTGTGAGGCCCAGGCGGGCGAGGAAATCTATCTCAACGGAATCTTCGAATTCAACATCTCACGGCTCCTTACCTACATCGGCACTTCTGGAAAGTTCCATGCTGACCCGGTCCTGCTAGCCGAGATGCACTATGGTGGTACCAGCCCGGGGTTAAACGAGCTGACGATCGCTGCGGCGGACCTCTCGCGCCCGGTGATCCTTGCGGAGATCTCCCCGGGCCGATATAACCTCATCGACGGCAATCATCGCGTAGCAAGGGCGCGGCGCGAAGGTCTGCCGAGCATTCTCGCCTACCGCGTCGACTGCCCAGAGCATGTCGCTTTCCTAACCTCTGTCCTTGCCTACGGGAAATATGTCGAGTACTGGAATTCCAAAGTGGATGACATCCTAGAGACTCGTCCCAGACGACGGCAAACGCCGAGCATGCAGCCGGCGATTGAAAGCGTAGCTTCCGACCGACAGACAAGGGAGCCGTCATCGAGGTGAACCCGCTGCATGCCTGCACTGCGGCCCAGAATGCAGTAAAAAAGGCAAAGTGAAGAAGCATAAGAATGCCTGAGAACCTGCTCCCACCTCCCGCCAACATTGATAGCTTGAAGCGAATATCGGGTACCAAGCACATTCCGCTTTTCAAGTACGCGCTTCCCGCCGTCATGTACGTCGCAGTTTGTGCGTGGATGCTCTCCGATGAGAGCAAAATGCCGCCCCCGACTACCCGACACTCGCCGTCACGCGAGTCATCTTGGGCGTCATATTGGCCATAGTCTTCAAGCGACGAATGTGGGGACTAGCCGACGAAGTCCTCGATGGGGGAGACCACCTCGTGATTCGTCGCGGCAAACGCGAGGCTCGCATCGAGCCCGCCAATGCTTCGGAAGTCTCCGTCGACTCGGGCCCGCCGACGATCGTTACTTTACAATTGAGGCTAACGAGTGAATTCGGGGCGAACGTGTCGTTCCTGCCCAACCCGACATCGCGGAACCCACTGGCAACGAGCTCTATCGCGGAAGATCTTGTTCGGGGCGTGCAGCAACTGGATGAGCGGCGTGCGCGCTAGACTAACTTTGCGCGGGCGCCGAACAAGCACAACGCCGCTTTGGATTGCGGTCTTCTGACTGTGAATATTTCCACCAGGTTCGATCACTGGGCCGCGACCTGAGTCAAACGCCGGTCTGATTCGCGAGCGTGATGCGACCGACAATGAACAGCACCCGCGTGACAGCGTTGGCTTCAAAGAGCCGCTTGATCAGCGCCGCGCCGGTGCGGGTCTTACCGGTGCCGGTGGCCATCTCGAGGAGGAGCTTGCCGCCGGCCGGCGGCAAGCTCGCGACAGAGCGTATCGGGGCAATCGATCTGGTAGTCGCGCTCGACGATGTGCCGGTCGACGGGAACGGCGAGCGGATCGCGTCGCACGATCGTGGTCGCGACCCGGCGCTCGAGATCCGCTTGCCAGAAGAAGGTCTTGACCCGCCTCGGGTACGCCTCGTGCTCCCGGTCCCAGAAACGGATCTCCTCGCCGTTCGCGAGAAACACGTACGGAATACCAAGATGCGCCGCATAGGCCTCTGCCTGGGATTCGGCGACACCGAGGACCGTCTCCGCGCGCTTGGCTTCGACGACTGCGAGCGCCCGGCCGTGGCGGTCTCATAGGACGTAGTCCGTGCGGGTGCCGTCGGGCATCGTGACCTCGCACCGGACGGCATTGCGGTCGGTGAGATCCCAACCCTGCTCCTTCAGCTGGGCATCGATCCGGATCCGCGCGAACGCCTCGTTCGTCGAGCCCATGCCCTCTCCCGCCCCACTGCCATCACTTCGGCCCACCCGGTACTCACCGCGCCAGGCACTCCCGGGGCGAGAGGATATCGACTCCCCGGAAGGGATGCAGCGTGAGCAGATCACGATCGCCGTGGAGAATTACCTTGGCCTGCCCATGGAGCGCCACCTCGAGGAATTTGTCGTCCTTGGGGTCGCGGCAGGCCTAGATGGGCGCGGTGACGATCACCCGCTCGGCGATGCGGTTCAGCACCCTGATGAATGCCTGCCGATCCTCCAGGCTGACGTACGGGTCGAATTTCGCCCGCGAGAGGACGTCCGCGAGCTCCTCGAGCGTCGCTTCGGACACCAGGAGCCGGCCCTCATCCACCGCCTTGCGCACGGCCTCGGCGGGCACGGACTGCGGCAACAGCAGGCGGCTGACGAGAAGATTGGTATCAGCGACGATGCGCTCGGGCTCGTGGGGCATCGTCGTCGGCGAGCAGCTGCGTGAGCTTCTTCTCGGTCAAACCCTGTGCTACGGCCTTTCGGCCCACCCGATCGCAGAACTCCTGGAACTCCGCGACATTGAGTCCGCGCAGCCGGTTGTACTCCGCGGGCGAGAGCACCACGGCGATGTCCCGGTTCTGCCGGCGGATGACGATGGGCTCACGCTGCGCGGCATCGAGCAGCGCGGCAAGCCGCTGCTTCGCATCGGTGGCGGAGACGTGACGCATGCTGACCTCCGCCCGGACATCATGGTCGAACTAGATAAATTGGACAAATATACCGTCTACCGACATGCCTCTTGCCCGTCCGGAACACCGCATACTCGGCCTGCGAACGCGTTGCCTGCTCCCGGATCGCAACGGCCCTCTCAACCTGGCGACAAACCCATTCCGACGCCGACCTGCAGATCGTCAGCCGTTCCGGCCGCGCGCTCTTGGCCGAGATCGAAGCCGGTCTCCTCGACGCTGGGATCACCGCCATGTGCATCACAGAGCCCGGCATGGTGACCGACCGACTCTGGACGGCTCCTTGGGTCGCCGCGCTGCCGAAAGGCCACGCCCTCGCCTCGGAGCGCGCCCTCGAGCTGGCCGATCGCGCTCGCGAGCCACTCGCCGTCCTTGCACCGGATCCCAGCGGCATGTCTGAGCGACAGATCATCGAACACCTGCCAACCGTCGATTCACCGCTTTTCATCGCCGAGCGCCCCACAACGGCTCTCGCGCTCATGACCTGGGTCGAGGCCGGATGCGGCATGGGCCTCCTCACCGCGGCGCAGGGCGAAGGCGTCGCGCACCCGAACGTCATCCTCCGACCGTTTCGCCGGGGACTCCCGCCGGCCGAAATCCACCTCCTGCGCAGCGACGCACCGCCTGCGCCCCTTCTCTCAGGGCTGATCGAGTGTTTGCGGGCGAACCGGGCGTCCCCTCACGCCGTGCAACCGCCCCGAACCCCCTCAGCCCCGTACGCCGGAGGGCGCGAGGTGCCAATTTTTTCTCAGGGTTCAGGGGCTTGCGCGGCGGGCCTGGCGACGGGATTCTGAACGGGCTCGATCCGAGGGAGCCTGGAAGCAACTCGGAAGTTACAAGATGCGGTAATTAATTGTTTCGGAGAGATTTAGTATCGTTTAGAGGTCGTATATTTGCGCCATGATCAGGAAGCCCCTCACCATCCGAGATCGCATCGCCGAGCGCATCCGTCGCACGCGCAAGACGGATGTCTTCCTGCGCGAGGATTTTGCCGCCTTCGGAGCCTACGATGTCGTCGGCCGTGAACTGCGTAAGCTGGTCGGCGAAGGGCTCCTCGTCCAGGTGGGCTATGGCCTCTACGCGCGCGCGAAGCCATCAGTGCTTTCGGGCAAACCGATTCCGGTCACCCCTCTCATCGACATTGGCTACCAGGCGCTACGCCGCCTGGGCTATTCACCGCAGCCGAGCCGGGCCGCCCAGGACTACATCGAGAGACGCACGACACAGGTACCCGCCGGCGATCGCATTGCCGTGCCCGGTGCGCGCGTGAAGCGCAAGATTGCATTCGGGCCGCGCGTCATTGAATACACATGAAGCGACTGACGCAGACGCAATCAGAGCTGATTGACGCCTTCCTCGCCGAACACGGCGCGCGCGTGTCCACGGCACAGCTCGAGAAGGACTTTCTCATCTCCGAGGTGTTCTCGGCCTTCACCGCGCCGGTCGTGTACCGCGAGCACGAGGCGAAATTCGTCCTGTGCGGTGGCACGGCGGTGTCCAAAGCACACCGCTTCACGGAACGAATCTCAGAGGATGTCGACCTGCGGGTCATCGTCCCGACCGGATTGAGCCGCTCTGCTCAGAAGCGGCTTCTCAGCCACGTCAAGGCCGAAGTGCTCGATCGCTTGCGCCAGCAGGGATACGACATTCCTGATGAGATCGTCAAAGCAGGCAACGAGAATCGCTACATCGCGATCCTGCTGTCGTATGAGTCCCTCTATCCGCCCGATCAGGCGCTACGCCCGGAACTGCTGATCGAGATCAGCGCGCTCCCCGATCCTGACTCCTGTGGAGTGTGGCTACGATACCATCGCCAACGAACTGCTCGGGCGCGCCGAGCGCAGCGGCTCGATCGCATGTCTCGACATCCGCGAGACCATCGCCGGCAAGAACGCAGCCTTGCTGCGACGATGGTCGGCGCGCCTGATCGACTTGATACGCCCTCGTGCGCCGTGCCAGCGCCCAGTTCCACGCGAAGCGGGAGGCGCCAAAGAGCCGGCCCAGCGCGCGCCGCTGGCGCGCGCTGGGGCAGCAGCGCAGGCGGTAGGCGCGCTCACGGGTGGTCGGCTCGGCCATGAGCGCATTGATCACGTCTGAACGCAAGAAATCAACAGTTTTGACACAACTTCTAACAGCCGCCGGACATCCTGCTTCGCGTCCAAACAAAACGTCATCACTGACGCTATGAATGCACGCTGCGCAAATGACTTGAACCGACGGCGTCGCGAGCATCCTTGCTTGCTCCAATGCGCACCGGCGCCTCCTCCTCGGCTGCCAATGCGTCGAGATACCGTCGATAGACGTACACCCGATCTCGGGCGCGTCCAGTTGTCTCTTTGACGATACTGCGCGCCTCGAGCTCGCGCAGTAATGAATTGACGGTCGGCGTCGTCAGCCCAGTGGCCGCTCTCAGTGTCGCCACCGTGGCCACAGGCTTGGTCTGCAGCGCCTCTTGGATCATCAGCAGCGAGCCGGCAATCCTGGGGACCGCGCGCAGCTGTACTCTATCTTCGCGGAACGCCCGCGCGATGCGTCGGCCGGTTTCGATCGCAACCTCCGCGCTGTGACGAATCGCCTCCGCAAAAAAATCTACCCAACGCTCATAGTCCCCCGTCGCACGCACGGCATTCAGCTCTGCGTAGTACTGCGGCCGGTGCTGCTTGAAATATAAACTGGGATACAGCAGCGGCTTGTGCAGAACACCGTCGTGGCAGAGCATCAGTGTGATCAGCAGGCGCCCGACGCGGCCATTGCCGTCCAGAAAGGGGTGAATGGTTTCGAACTGCGCGTGGGCGAGGGCCGCCTTTACGACTGGAGTGGCCGGTTCGTGCAAGTACCGCTCGAGATTCGTGAGACATTCATCCAGGTGAGTGGGCGGTGGCGGCACGAAATCGGCATTGCCAGGCCGCGTGCCTCCGATCCAGTTCTGGGAGCGGCGAAATTCACCGGGTTGCTTCTGTGCGCCGCGGCCATCGGCGAGCAGGATGCCGTGCATTTCGCGCAACAGCCGGGTCGACAGTGGGAAGCCGCCGGCCATTCGTTCCAAACCGTGATTCATGGCATCGACGTAGCGCGAGACCTCCCGTACGTCATCACCCGCTGCACCAGGCACCGCCGCGATCTCATGCGCCAGCAGCTCATCCAGCGTGGATTGGGTGCCTTCGATCTGGGAGGAGAGAACAGCCTCTTTGCGAACGAACGTATAGAGCAGCAAGTCCACTTCAGGCATCGTCGTCGCGATGCCGTCGAGTCGTCCGAGGGAGAGCATCGCCCGATCCAGTGCACGTTGAGACCCCGCCATAAAGGCTAGAGGCGGATCCGGAGGCAGCGCCGGGGGCACGAAGGCGCGAACGGTCTCGCCCAGGGTCGTCGCCTCGAGATGCGTTCCGAATGGCTCCCGCTTCATCGCTTTGGTCCCAGGGTCAAACCGCGTCACCCGCCGACTCCGTTATTTAAACATCTCGCATTGAATTTAACCAGCACTCCAGAAACGACAAGATATTTAACTAACGAACGCAGCTCGTTAAATATATGCGAACTTTTTTATCTTTAATGATCGCAGCCCGAACGCCACCATCAAGGGCCGGGACTTCCGTTTTGGATGGCCCGTCGGGCATACCCTCCATCCGCGCTTCCCGGAAGTCACTTCTGCGCGTCGAGGAGACCCTTGCTCAGCCGCAAGACCGTGTTGAATGCCCGTCCAGGTGGGATTGGCATCGTCACTCATCACGGACACGCGATGGATGGACCGCGGCGGGATGAACTGGAGAGGGACGCCCGATGAAGCGCCGCGTTGGCTGGAGCGGTCACCTGATGTCCAGAGTGGGCGATGGTGTGTGCCTCTACTTCTGCATGCGTTAAGTGAAATTTCGCCGTTTTGATACCGCATGGCAGTTCGGGAGATTCTTCAGGGACGAGATTCCTGAGTTCAGGTCAATGATCGATTGCGCGCGCCATCGCCGCGTGCCCTGTGAATTCGATCTCGCCTTCGTGACCTCGTGCACGCCTGAGGCCGTGCGCCGTTATAGATTGAGAATCGCACCGCAACGTGCCCGAAGGACGCCACTCGATGCCTCACCTGATCCGAATCCGCCTCATGACCCTGCGCCCGCTGGTGCTGGCCAGTGCTGCGGCCCTCCTCAGCGCGTGCGCCACGCAGGTGCGCGTCGCACCGGCGATCTATGGGCCACCGGTCGCCGTCGTCCAGGTCCGCATCGCCCCGCC
>JAKBDK010000080.1:0-10491 GCA_021834525.1 Pseudomonadota bacterium
CGGCTTGGGTCGGCATCACGTCGTGCGGTCAAGGCAGCGTTGCGAACAACACGACCGGCCAACGGGAGCCGTACCGTGGAAGCAAGGCGCCGCTGAACATGTTCATGGGCAGCTGCGCGGCACGGCACGCGGCGGATCGGCGGGCACGGGTGCTGATGGCGCCTGGGTTGGGTGCGTACCGATCGGGGCGGCCCTGATGCGCGCCGGACCGTCGAAGAGCGTATTCCGAATGTGCTGAAGGCACTGCTCGCGGTGCGCACCCGTGCGGGGCTGCAGTCCCTCGATGATCTGGGGCGAACCGTCCCCTGGTAGGACGGGAGCCTCAGTGAGTCTGTGTCTGGGCGTTTGAAAATGACCGCTCGAGGAGTGCGCAGAACTCGGTCAAATCGTCCCAGTCCGTCAGCTCATGGTCCCTGCGGGTGTCAGTCGGGGCGCCCCGTCGCCACGCGATGAATCTCAGGGCGCAGCGCTCGATGAGTGAGTAGGCGCGGTAGCGCAATGCACCGGCGGCATGGTGCAGAATACGAGGTGTCCAGCAGGTCTGGCGGCTGAACGTTTCGACGCATTGCTTCAATCCCGCGAGGTCACTGGCCTTTGCGCTCGCGGCGGACAGCGAGACGGACAGAAATGCGTTGGGGTGCGAGTCGATCTCACCGAGGTGCCCGCGCACGTACTCGACAATGGCCGGCTGATAGCGGCCGGCATGCACCGAGGCGGCGATCACGATCGCATCGAAGCGGTTCGGATCCGCCGCGTGCGGCGTGCCGGTGGCTTCGATGACCTCGAGCCGATGACCTCGCTCGGCGAGCCGGGCGGCGAGGAAGCGAGCAATCTTCTGCGTCTGTCCTTCACTCGTCCCGTACACCACTCGCACGGTCAGTGGTGCGCCGTGGGGCAGGCGGAGTGCCCCGGCGCTGCGGTGCGGATCCTCGGACTTCGCCCAGCCCGTCATGTGCGCTCGTGCCATGGTGAGCCGCCTGGGACGCAGCGGCGCGGGAGGGCGGCGCACGCGATGCGCCTCGCCCTGATCTGCGCTCGGCCCTCGTCTCGAGGACCCGGGTACGCCTGAGGGGACGCCGGACGGAACCTGTCCCGGGCCCGTTCGGGCCGGCGGTTGCAGAGCGTCGGCGGGAATTGCGAGTGGCTCTGGTCGGGCATTGACGCGGATGATCAGCAGTGAACCAGGGCGGTGTGACCGAAGCCCTGGGAGTAATCGAGGACGGAGATGACGCTCGGGGTGAGGCGAAAGATGCACAGCGCCTGCGGATCGGGTACGGGGCCGGGCAGGGACTTCTGCTCGGGATAGCGGTGCATCAGCAGCGCGAGGGCCTTCTGTGCCTCGGCGCGATCAACGACGCGCCGTGCGCGTGCCGCCATCGACAGCCCGGTGATGTCCATCACCTGCGCGACGTCGTGATCGATCGTCAGCGAGACCCGCTCGTCGCGCCCGATATTCGCGGCCTTCTGGCTGTTCGGACTGCACAGGAAATAGAGCGTCAGGTTCTCGTGCGCGAAGCCGACCGTCGTGGCCTGCGGCCAACCATCGGGGCGCAGCGTCGCAAGGCTCATGGTGCGATGCTGATCGAGCAGCGAGAGGATCTGGGAGTGCAGGGAGGGGTCCATCAGGGGCCTCCGGTGTCGTCCTCGAGCGAACATAGCGGCTGCACCCCACCGGGCAATACGGACAATCCTCGGGGGCCGGTGGCGGTTCCACCGGATCGGGGCGATGGACGCAGCCGCCAGGGCCTCCCGGCGCCGCGGTTTCGGCGAACCTGCGGCCGAGGCGCGAGCGCGTATGTCCGCGGCGGGACCGCGGGCGGGCGCCGGGGTTCGGGAGGGGCGCACCGACCGGCCATCAGGGCGCACCCCAGGGATGCTCAGGGCCGGACCCACCGAAAGTTCGGCGCCACCGCCTGAACTCGTGTACGCTGCCATCCGGCTCGTATCTTTTCGGCTTGACTGTCTCGGCCTCCAGCGCCGCCCGGCGCGACCCTGGCCTTGTCTGCCACCCTCGCAAAGTTTCGCGAACCAAGGGGCAGTCGTTTCTGCCTCTCCCTTCGTTTCTATCGTGAGTATTCTCTAGTGACTAAGCTTTATGTTGGAAATCTCCCCTTCACGGCGACCGAAGAGTCTGTCCGTGAGCTGTTCTCGCAGCACGGGACCGTCGAGAAGATCTCTCTGATCTCGGATCGCGACACGGGTCGTCCGCGCGGGTTCGGCTTCGTGGAGATGTCGAGCGCCGATGCCTCGCGCGCCATGCAGGCGCTGAATGGCAAGGACTTCGACGGGCGCGCCCTGAAGGTCAACGAAGCCCAGGAGCGTGAGCGCTCGGGTGGCGGCGGTGGCGGCGGCTACCGCGGCGGCGGTTCGCGTCGCTACTGATACGCAGCCTTGAATGCGCGCCGCCCCTGGCCTGTACGGCCGGGGGCGGTGCGTCTTCGACTGTATGGCGACCGAGCCGCTCGAGCTCGGCGCACGCGCATCGGCCAATTGGCCGAGCTGCCAGAGTCGCCGGAAGCCTCGTCGAATGAACGACGTCAGGATCTCGTCTTTCCGCGCGCTCATTTCAGATCAGGCGGGCATGACCCGTCTCCTGCAGAACGTCCCCGATGCGCAAGAGATTTGCGCCGAACTGGCGCAGCCGTGCTTCACGTGGCGCTGGCAGGGTGCGGCGCAGCGCAGTTACTGGATCACCAGTGACGGTGTGAACGCGCTGTGTCTGACGGTCGTCGGGCTCAACCTCGATGAAGTCATCGCCGTGTGGCTGGCCGTCGATGAGCGTCGTGCGCAGCCGGGGTTTGCACTCGGAGCCCGATTGCTGCGGGAGATTCTCTGTGAGGAACTCGCGCTCGCCGTCGACGCCGTCGCGGCCGATGAAGGCTGAGACGGCGATTCGGGCGCGCCCGTCGAGGTCGTCCTGTTTCAGGTGAGGACGACGTGCCGCGCCGTACGGGGCCAGGTCCAACGGTGAGGTCAACCGCTGCTGTTGTTCACGGCAGATCGCCAACATCATCGATGATGGCGCCACATTCAATGCATTGGAATTTTCCGTCGCCTATGGGGACGAAAGCATCGCATTGATGGCGCGCGGTGGGCGCGTCTCGTGATGCTCTGGCTCTAAAGACGACTCCAGCGATCGTCGCGACGATCGCGATGCCGGCCAACACGGCCAGCCCTCCCCAGACCCGCATAGCGCCTCCTCGCGCTGCTGTGTCCTCAAAATGCGCGCCGTCCGGGCAGAAATGTCGCACAAATGCGACGCATGAGGCAATAGGGGGCTGCGGCGCCTCCCAGCGCCGAGGGAAGCCAGGGGTCGACGGGACGGAGCGGAAGACCTACGAGAGGGTTTGCACAGCGGCGCGGGCGTGCGTCCGCCCGCGGCCCTTCAGGGCCGGGGCCCCTTTCGAACCGGCACCGAGAGGCCGCAGACGTCGATCTTGCCCGGCGGAGTGACGAAGAACGCGTCATGGCGGTCTCGCTTGGCTGCGAGCAGTCGTTGGAAGGTACGGCTGCGCGTGCGCAGAATTTCCACGTCCGGCCGCTGTGCCGGCGGCAGGTCGGCCGCCACCCGGATGCTCTCAATGGGGACACGATGCGCGGGGTGAGCATAAAACCCGAGCGGACCGTGTCCGCGCGGGAGCGCGGAGAGTCTGTCCATGCCCTCGATGACCCGGCCGACCACGGTGAGATTCCGGTCGAGCCACCGCGGAGCCTGGCCGATGACGACGTACAGGGCGCTCCCGTTGCCCGAATCCGGCGCGTCGTCCCGGGCGACGGCCAGTGTCCCGTAGCAGTGCACCAGCCAGGTCTGATGGTCAGCCGGATCGCGGGCGGCGGGGAAGTCGCGAGTGAATCCGACCTCGGGGGCGTACACGTCGCCGTCGGGGAGCCGGACCCAGGGCAGCGAGTGCGCGATCGCACGGGTGAACTCTGGCGGCAGCGTTTGTTTTGCGCGCCCCAGGGAGCGGATCTTGTGCGGATCGCCGCCGTCATCGCCGGCCGGATCATCCCATTGCGCGACGAAGTTATCCTGCACTCTGACGATCGCCAGGCCGTCGAAGTAATGTTCGCGGACCAGCGTTTTGATATTGGCGACATGCAGCGGGGCGTAGGCGGGATCGAGCTCCATGACGACCCGCCCGGCGGGCAGCTGCATCACCAGCAGATCCTGGGGATTCGGGTAACGCCATTGCGAGGGTGGGGACTCGGCCAGAATCTGCGCCGCCGACGGGGTCGACTGTGCCGCTGCGGCGAGTGCCGACGCGCACCCCAGCACCGCCAGCACTGCGAGGATCTTGCTCGTCTTGCTCATGGTCTCCCCCGGGCGCACATCGCGATATCGCTCGCGGATGCCGAGCGGGATTCTGCCAGATCGGCGGGCGCGCAACCCGCCTTCCGCCTCACGCGGTTCGAGGTGCGGCCCCTGACAGTGCTCCGGCCGCGGCGCGCTGTTCGGCCACGAACTGCGCCGCCTGCGCAGTGCCCTCCGACGGTGACCACGCCGCCAGGTCCGAGGCCGGCACGGGCACGTACGGACCCTCTTTGACCTCGAAGATGATGCTGCCCGGCTCCAACGCGGTGACCGTGTGCCAGGTTCCGGCTTCGAATTCGAACGCGGCGAGCCCGTCGGCGCCTCCGAGCAGCTGGCGCGAGCGCACGGCGCCATGCTCATCGAAGGCCGTGAACAGAAAGCGCCCCCGCAGGGGAATCAGCAGCTCCCAGGTCTGCGGGTGACGATGAGGCCGCACGTACGTCTCGGGCTCCATGGCAATCGCAAGGCGCTGGATGGGGGCTTCCAGCGAGGCGTGCAGATTGTGGTGGCTTCGATGGCGCGGGCTGGCGCGCGCTGCGTCAGAGAGCGTGTCCAGCACGGCTGGCGTTAGCATTTTCAATGGCTTGGCCTCAATTGACTCGGCGGCGTCGAACGCGTCAAGTATAGAGGATGGGCCGCTCGCCCCGACACGTGCCGGGATGCCGGTCACTGACGGAGGTGCGCGTGGCCCGCACCGGTGTCGGAGCCGCTGTGACCATGTCTGGACGAGCCTGTCGATGGAACCGATGGTCGTTCGTCGATACCGGAGGAGAGAATGCCTGTCCGAGGTCGCAGGCGGCATCGCGATGCGCCCCGGGATCCGTGGGGCCCCCTGATGCGGGGGCGCCGCGGCGATCATGTCATCAACGCTGTGGAGACCCGCAATGTCACCGATCATCACGGCCTTTGAGCACTCGCCCGATCGCGGCAGGGGGCTGGCGCGCGATATGCGCGTTCGCTGGGCGCTCGAAGAGGTCGGGCAGCCGTACGATGTCCGTCTGCTGTCGTTTCAGGCGATGAAGGAGCCGGCCCATCTTGCCCGACATCCGTTCGGGCAGATTCCGACATATGAAGAGGGTGAGCTCGTGCTGTTCGAGTCGGGCGCGATCGTGCTTCATCTCGCCGAGCGGTCTGAGGGTCTGCTGCCCTGCGATGCGCATGCGCGGGCCCGCGCGATCACCTGGATGTTTGCCGCGCTCAATACGATCGAGCCCCCGATCATGGAGCTCAGTCTTGCGCGCATTCTGGAGCGCCACGAGACGTGGTACGAGCAGCGCCTGCCTCTGCTCGAGGAGCGCGTGCGAAAGCGTCTCGGTGAGCTTGGCAGGTCCCTCGGGGATGCCGAGTGGCTGAACGGCACGTTCAGCGCCGGCGATCTGCTCATGGTGTCGGTGCTGCTCAGGTTGAAGCCCTCCGGCCTGCTCGATCAGTATCCGCAGCTCGGCGCGTACGTCGCGCGGGGCGAAGCGCGTCCCGCGTATCAACGGGCATTCGCGGCGCAATGGGCGGTGTTCGAGGCCGGGTCGACTCCGGAGTAGCCATCGGGTGAGGGTCAGTGCCGATCCGCTGTTTCTCGGCGCGACTCGTCCGCCGATGCGTCAGACACGGGTGCAGGCATCCCGATCCCTCGCGCCCGGGCTCGGACCCGGTACGCGCAGGGTCGCGATGCAGGAGGAGTACGTCGATGGCCGGAACCAGCCGTCTGAATCGCGGCGCATCAACGCTTTCCGGCATCCGCTCGTCCGTACCGCCGGCGTTGCGCGGGATTCTTGCGCGATCCGTCGTCAGCCGTTCCGAATCGAATGTCTGCGACGGCTCATGTTTCGGGCACACGCAACGGTCAGGCACCCCAAGATCAGCAGTCCAAACCCGATCAGCGCGTCGACCGCGAATCGATGCGGAAGAAGAGACGTGGCACCCATGATCATGGGAACTCCCAGGAAGCTCGCGGTCGTCCAGAGCGGATCTTCGCGCCAAAAGCGGGGCCAATTTCTAGGATTGACTGCCGTCGGAAATTCGTGCTTCGGTCCCGAAAGCCCCCGCGCAGGGTCCTGTGTCATGGCGTCTCTCTAATTGTCGACACATCACTTCGTTGCGGCCTTGCGGCAACTCGGCTGGCTTCAAGCGCCCCCTTGGGCGGCCGCATTCGTAGAACATCTCCGTCCAGTGCCGCGCCTACAGAGCAACCCAATTCATTTAAGCGGATTTGACAGGGAACGTTCACGTATCGTTCTGATAATTCACGAGCTCTTCGCTTGCAAAAAGCAGTGATCGCCGCACGGGCGCAGGTGTGTCCGGCAGCCGACACTGACCACTTGAAGTGCTTTTGAAGGCCACGTTTTATCATTCAATCGTGCGCAAAAAATGGATCGACCCCGAAGCGGTAGGCTACGTCATGCCTAAATTTGCTGCGTTGCAGCGGTAAAGTTTCGACCCAACTGCACATCCAAATATCTTCCGTAGAGTCTTTTGTTGACGAACAGAAGGTCGACCTCGCAAACACTTCCGATCACAGTGCGACGTGCTTTACACAAATCGACACATCCGAAGCCCAACGCCTCTATTCCGCTTAAAACGGCTCCAGATTGAGGTGCACCCTCATTTCCTTGTACAAAACTGAGTTCCGCAATGAGTCCAATGCAGTCTGAAAGCAGGTCTCCGGCCCCGCGCAACACCTCAAGTTCTGATCCCTGGACGTCGAGCTTCATAAAGTCTGGTCGCGGAAACATCTTCTCTCTCACGAGAGAATCAAGTCGTCGCGTCTCTACGGATAAAATTTCCAAATTATCGTCTCTAAAATCGACATTCTGAGCCTTATACAGCGATGAGCCTGTGTTCGAGCCCGTTTTTGGCGTAAAAAACTGCCGCTTCTGTCCGTCTTGATCAGATAGCGCCGCAATCACGTAACGAGAGGTAGATCCGACTAAGCTTTGTTGATTGGCGGGATTTGCCTCAAACATAAAAAATTCCGCATCTGGAAATAGCGCGGAGACTTCCGTGGACCACTTCCCTTGATGCGCGCCAATGTCGTAAATCACCCTTGGGGAGAACGAGAAATTGTCTCGTAACCTGATTAACGTATCCCGATGCGAAAACCCCCGAACGTGTCGAACGGCACGGGTAATTGCTCTCGATAGACGGCTTTCCTTTCTATGTCGCTTCATGTCTTATTAGATCCTTTGCGAGATTTAAGGAACGAGATCCGAATTTCCGAGTATAGAGCAAATTTTTCGGGAGTTCTTGGCTGGCGCCAGCCTGTATCTCTATCGGTGGGTGTGCGACCGAACCCGCGATGCTCTTCGACAACGTCACGTGCCGCGCGACGTCCGTTAGTGATTTCCCAAATTGGGAAAGGAGTGCTCCGCTCGGTTCCGCTGAAACGGCGGCGTGGACGCCAAGGGCAATATTTATCCGTTGCCCACTGGTCTGCCCCAGTTACAGAGTCCGACGCGTAGGGATATCACGGGTCGTTTTGTGGCCTCTGTTCGAATCCATAGCGTGCCTTTTCGGAACGAGTCCCTTTTGCAGTCGAGGGAAAATGCCGCGACGCAGCAGAAGTCGCCTGTTGCGATCCAAGGCTTCTTGTGGGTCGTCCAGAACGAAAAGATGCCGAAATGGTTTGTCGTTGCAGCTCACTTTGTCGCTGTTCGATTCCCGCTGGATCCATTTCGGTGTCGTTCCGTAGACGTTCAGTCGTCAGCGATCGCCCCATTCGCACGTAGACGCGGAGAGGTCGTCTTCAGTGCTCGTGCAGCAGGAGGAGGTAATGCGAAGGTGCGATAAGCGCGTACCTTTGAATTCGAGGTGACCGCGGTTCAACAGGAGGATCGCACACGCGAGATCCGCGGAATCATGCGCCAGATTGGGAAAGCGCTGCAGTTCAACGTCGATTTCTCACGGTAAGTGCATGACGCCCGTGATTATTGTTTTGGCGCGTTATGCCTGTTCGGTGCGCCGGCGATGCTTCGTGCATCGCCGGCGCCTACATGAGCCTATCTTTCCAGGTCACTCATCAATACGACAGAACGCAGCCTCCGCTGCCACTGTTGAAGGCGTTGCTCCACAGAGACTGCACAGGGTAAGTGATGCCGTCCGGGAACGTCACATCAGCCGACGCCCCCTGGCCCGAGGAGATCCAAGCGCACTTGTCACCGATTTCGGAGCCGCTGGAATCGAGCCATCCCGTGCTCGGAAACTGGTCGGTCATCGTCTCGGCCGCCTCGTGTCCCTCGACAATCGTGATGCCGGCGTCGGCGCCGAGGCCATTGAAGTTTGCACCGCAACTCGCTCCCGCATCTGTGATGTACGGAAGATTGGTGTAGGCGATGTCTCCAGAGCTCGAGGTCGTGGAGCTATGGTATGCGCAGTATTGCTTTCCGAAGCCGGAGGAGTTGTATCCATTGGCGGTGGCAATCACATACTGCGTGGTGTCGTTGCTTCCGGCTCCGGTGTTGCCGAAGTATTGCGCCGCGCGCGCCGCCTCAGCTGCGATCTGAGACTGCGTCGGCTTATTCGGAGCGGCCGAGCCGTTGTCATACCAGCTTCCGGCCAGCATATAGGCTTGGTTGCCGACGGGCGTACCGGCGCCGTTGCAGAAGATGGTGCCGCTGGCGACACCTTGGCAGTACTGGGTCACCGTGTTCAGCCAGGAACTGCTGCCAATGGAGTTGAGGAACGAGATCAGAAGGTTCGCCTCTCCGCTCGGGTCGTTGTTCGTCCACTGCGAGCCCCAGAAAATCAGATAAACCTTCGGGGCGGTCTCAATTCCGATGCCACCCGTACCGCCGTTGTAGATCAAATTGCTCGTGGTGCTGCCGCCGCCTCCCTTGCCGTGAGCCGCGTGCGCCTCACGCATGCTCTGCGCTTGCTCTACGGTCGGGTGAATGACGACGGGCGGTTGACCCTTCTCCAGGTATCTGATGACTCCGGCCGAACCCACCGTTACGACGGTGGATTGAGCGCCGACGGCCAGGCCCGAGAGTGCCGCCAGCGAAAGACCGGCCACAAGACCTCGAACAACGTTTACGTGTTTCATGTTTCTCCCCTTCAGTGATTGTTAATTGACCATCACTTCTGTCCAAACAGATGCCGAAACGAAAGCGATAAACGACCGATATCCAGAACTATTTTGTTGTCTAGCGTTTTGCCGTTTTTTGCGCCACTAGCACATTGGATGATTCTTGAGTGTGTCTCGGAGTCTAGGTTTGCCGTGCAAACCGTTATGCGAGTGTGCACCCGATGGATGGTGCGACTGCCGGTGACGCCGGTGCGCTGGGGTGCGTATCGATGCGCTTGGGCAAAATAAATGGCGCATCGGCATCCGCACGGGAATGGCCCGAGACGCCTGCGCAAATGCGACCTGAGTCTGGCGATTCTATTCGGATCTTATTCAACGTATGAGCCGCACGACCCGCAAAAGAAGAGGGGCGTCTGCTGCCCCGTCATCTGCGCATTTTAGACCAAAACGAAGGTCAAAAGAATTGGGGTCGACGGCACAGGTCCGACGAGCGCTCCGGCGCCTTCTGGGGGCCCGATCTATCTGGAGTGGCGTGTCATTTGTGCATAGAGATGCGGGGTTGCGACTCGCTGCACCGTGCAGAGCACACTCGTGATGCCCGGATACGGAACTGGATTGAATGGCCGCGTTGTGCGCGACTGCCAGGCGACAGTGGAAACCGTCGAATGTCCCAAAGAGGTGGGGTCCGGTGTGTCAGCGCATCACGTGGCGACGCGCGAGGAACCGTGGAGAGCGACGGCGGCGGGCTCCGGTCAATCGCCGCAGGGGCTGAAAGACCAGCATGCTTACGACGCCAGCCGGGGCGACAAAGTGGGGCGGTGGTGCGGGAGCGGGGTATTCACGTCCTGAGTACGAGGACGAGCTGAGGTGTGAGCGTGAGCATGGACGGCGGGGCGTGATCTGAACGGGCCACACACATTTTTCATCGAGAGTCCGTTGCGGTGATCGCCGAGGGGAGGTCGCTTCCTATTGCACGCGCCCCGCGAGAGGGATATGCGTCCGCTTGCGCATCCTATCGCTGCCGAGCGCCGATCCACGGCGACGCTCGGCAGGGGTGCGCCGTTCCGTCGCAAGCCACTGGTCCTGCGGAGGTCGGCAGACGCCTTGGTGCCGGTATATTCCGAAAGGCACGCGAACCCTTCATCGTCGGTGTAGAGTGGAC
>JAKBDK010000081.1:0-10391 GCA_021834525.1 Pseudomonadota bacterium
GGGTGCGCAGTTCATGGGCCGCATCGGCCGTGAGGCGCCGCTCCACCGCGTAGGCGCGCGAGAGCCGGTCGAGCGCGCCGTTGACCGCCTCCACCAGCGGTTGGATCTCGCGCGGCAGACCGCCGGCGGAGATGCGCAGATCCGGCTCGCGCGGCCCGACCCGTGCGGCCTCGCGCGAGGCGCGCTCGATCGGCTGCAGGCTCCAGCCGCTGATCAGCCACATCAGGCCGAGCGCGAGCACGGCAAAGACGATGAGCACCGAGACGTGCTCGGAGTCCTCGGCGAACAGACTGTCGACCAGCGTGCCTCTGCTCATGCGGTAGCGAGCGACCACGACCGTCAGTCCGCTCGGCCCGCGGGCTGCGACGATGGGTTGTTTGGCCGCACCGACGCCGATGAACTCCACCGGCCCGACCGATCCGCGCGCATCGACCGGGATGTAGGGCAGGGGGCCGGTGAGGTTCGCCGAGCTCGCGAGCGGCCGGTGATCGGCGCCGAAGACCGTGAAGCTGAAGTGGCGCGAGGGGTCGGCGTAGACCTTCGCCCAGTCCTCGGGCAGGCGGACCTGCAGCACGCCCGCGCGATCGAAGCGCAGCGCCTCGATGAGCTCGCGCGCCTGATTCTGCAGCGTGCTCGCACGCAGGCCGGCGATGACGTTGTGCACCTCGAGCCGATACGATACGAACGAGGCGCCGAGTCCGAGCGTGAACAGCGCGAACATCACCCCGAGCAGGCGCAGGCGCAGGCTGTGTGCCCGGCTCACGGAGCGGGGCCCTCGACCAGGCGGTAGCCGATACCCCACTTGGTTTCGATCGAGGCGGTGGCGTGCGCGCCGGCGAGTTTGCGTCGCAGACGGGAGACGGCGGCCTCCAGTGCGTTGGTGCTGCCGGCGTCCTCCAATGCGTACAGCCGATCTTCCAGCCGATCCTTGGTGATCACCTGGCCCGGCACGCGCAGCAGCTCCTCGAGCAGCGCCGCTTCGCGACGGGTGAGGTCGAGCGGCTTACCGAGCACCGTCGCCTCGCGCGTGACGGTATCGAAGGCGATCTCCCCGAGTGCATAGCGGGTCTCGCGCCGGCTGCCGATGCGCCGCAGCACCGCGCGCAGGCGGGCCTCGAGCTCGAGCAGGTTGAATGGCTTGACGATGTAGTCGTCGGCACCGGAGTTCAGCCCGAGCAGCCGCTCCTCCATGCCGTCTCGCGCCGTGACGATCACCGCCGGCACCTGCGGCTGCAGCGTGCGCAGCTCGGCGAGCAGTTGCATCCCGTCCATGTCCGGCAGCCCGAGGTCCAGGACCACCGCGTCGACCGGCGCGATGCGCGCCCCGGCGAGCGCGCGCTCGCCGCGGTCGAACGCATCGACCGCGAAGCCGCGCTCGCGCAGATGATCGGCGATCATCTCGCGGATGGCCTGGTGATCCTCGACCAGCAGTATTCTCATGGGACTCGCACCGGGGAAAGGGGCCCAGTCTCGGCCTATTATCCGCGCAGGGCGCCTGCGGCGCTCGTCAGGACTTGGTCAGCAATGGCTGGCAATGTGTCCGCGCCGGCCGCGCTGCGGGCCGACCGGTGAGGTTTTGGTCTGGAGAAACGGAAATCGCGATGCACCGTATTGGCGATTCTGGTCCCGCGGCGGCCCGTTCAAGCCGCACCGGCTGCGGCCGGCCGGGCGCCGGCCGGCGTCTCCCGGCACGGCTCGGCGGCCTCGGCGCGCTCGCGGTGGCCGCGCTCATCGGCGGTTGCGCCACCTACCACGCCCTGCCGCTGCCCCGCGGGGCGCACCTGGCGGGCGGACTGAGCGCGCTGCGCACCGAGGTGCCGCCGCTTCGGCCCGGTGCATCACCGCGGCACATTCGGGTGAATCGGCCATTGCGCCCCGGGGACATCGGGTTGCTCGCGGTGCTGAACGATCCGGCGCTGCGCACCGAGAGCGGGTCTCTGGCGAGCGCCCAGGCGAGCCTGCTGCAGGCCTCGCTGCTGCCGAATCCGATGATGGGGCTGGTCTACGAGCCGCAGCTCGGCGGTGCCGGCGTGGCGCCGTCCTGGACGGCCACGCTCGCCGAGGACGTCAAGTCCATCATCACCTATCACACCCGGGTCAAGGCGGCCCACGATGCGTTCGAGCAGGTCAACGCCGATCTGCTGTGGCGCGAGTGGCAGACGGCGCAGCAGGCGCGGGTGCTCGCGGTCTCTCTCTATTGGGGGCATGACGCTCTGCGCGCCAGCCGCCGCGAGACGCGGCTGCTCGATCGGGAAGCGCAGGCCGCGCACCTCGCCGCGGCGAGCGGCAGTCTCGACATGCGCTCACTCGCGCCGATCCTCGCGGCCAAGGCGAGTGCGGATCAGACGCTCGCGACGCTCACGCTGGCGCAGCTGCGGGCCTGGCAGGCACTCGATGCGCTCCTCGGGCTCGAACCGACCGTGCGCTTTCCGATTGCGGCCCCGCGCGCCGTCGCGCTGCCGCGCCACATCGCGCCGCTGCTCGCCTCGCTCACCGAGCGCCGGCCGGACCTGGTGGCGCTGAAGATGGGCTATCACTCGGCGGACGAGAACGTCCGCACGGCGATCATCGGGCAGTTCCCCGCCCTGGTGCTCGGTGCGCAGTGGGACCAGGACAACGGCAACGTGCGCAACGGCGGCCCCACCGCCCAGCTCGATCTGCCGATCTTCGATCGGAATCAGGGTCAGATCGCCGCGGCGCGGGCCACCCGGCTCGTGCTGCACGCGCAGTACCAGGCGCGCCTCGATGCCGCGGTCGGCACGGTGCGCGCACTGAGGGTGCAGATCCGCCGGCTGCATCGCGCGCTGCGCCAGGCGCAACGCGCCGCGCTCGCCGCGCAGCAGCTGGCCCGCTCCGCGCAGAGCGCCTACGCGCGCGGGGACCTCGATGAGCGCTCGCTCGCCGATTACCTGACGGCGGCGCTCGCGCGCCAGCTCGAGGCCGACACGCTCGAGCGCACGCTCGGCCAGGCGCGCATCGCCTTCACCCTTGAGCTCGGACTCGGACTGCCGCAGGTCCGTATCGTCCCGGCCGCCCAGATATAACGAGGACGCCATGATCCGCCGAATGACCTTCGGAGTGTTCTGCCTTGCGCTCGGTGCCGCGGCGCTCACGCCACCGGTGTGGGCGGCCGATGCCCCCAGCCCGAGCGTGCTGGTGACGCTGACGCCGCTGCGCAGCGGCAGCCTGCCGCACGTGGTGGTCGCCTACGGCACGATCGAGCCGAGCAACACCGGTGGGCGCGCGATGATGGCGGCCGAGTCCGGTGTCATCGGCACGGTGTACGTGCGGGTCGGCCAGCGCGTGGCCGCCGGGGCGCGGCTCGTGCAGATCCTGCCGAGCCCGCAGTCGGCGGCCGCCTACCATCAGGCGCGCTCCTCGCTGAAGGTGGCGCGCGCGCTGGTGCGCAGCACCCGCAAGCTCTACAGCCTGCACCTGGCGACCAACGAGCAGTTGGCGGCGGCCGAGAAGTCACAACTCGATGCCGAGGCCAATCTCGCCGCACTGCGCGCCACCGGCGCCGGCGGTCCGCAGGTGCTGCGCGCACCGTTCGCCTCGGTCGTCACGACGCTCACGGCCCTCACCGGCACGATCGTGAGCACGGGCTCGTCGGTGCTGACGCTCGCCTCCCCGGATCACCTGGTGCTCGCCGCCGGCGTGGTGCCCTCGCAGGCATTCAGCATGGCGGTGGGGGATTCGGCAGTCGTGCAGGCCACCGGATCGGACGACTGGGTGCACGCGCACGTCGCGATGAGCGGCGCGGCGAGCATTCCGAATACCGGGCTGGTGCCGGTGCAGATCGCACTGCCGGCCGGGAAGTTCATCCCGGGGCAGGTGGCACGCGCGCGCATCACCACCGCAGAGGTCAAGGGATTCCTCGTGCCGCACGCGGCGCTGCTGGTCAACGAGCGCGGCGCCCCGTACGTCGTTCAGGCCGTCGAGGGCATCGCACACAAGGTGCCGGTGCGCGTGCTCGATGAGTACGACGATCAGGACATCATCGGCGGGGCGCTCGATCCGCGCGCCGCGGTGGTGCTCGCCGGGGACTACCAGCTCGAGAACGGCATGCACATCCGCATCGCCAAACCCGGCGAGCCGGGGACGACTCCGTGAGCTTCTCCGAGTGGGTCGAGCGGCACCGCCGCTCGCTCCTGACGATTGCCTTCGCGCTCGCGCTCGCCGGGGTGTTCGCGGCCATCTCGCTGCCGGTGGGACTGTTCCCGGTCACCAGCTTCCCGCGCATCCGCATCGAGGTGAGCACCGGCAGCATGCCGGCGCGCCAGATGCTGGTCGATGTGACCGAGCCGCTCGAGCAGGTCACCCGCGCCATTCCCGGTGCGCAGAACGTGACCTCCACGACCTCGCGCGGCTCGGCGCAGATCTACGTCGATTTCCCCTGGGGCTCGAACATGAACCAGGCGCTGCTCGCGGTCGACGCGGCGCTCGCCCAGGAACTGCCGACGCTGCCGAAGGGCACCAGCTACGACGTCATCCAGATGAGCCCGAACGTCATCATGCCGTTCGTCTCCTATGCGCTCATTTCCAAGACCGTCCCGCCGACGGCGCTGCGCCAGCTCGCCCAGTACGAGATCACCCCGCTCCTCACCGGCATTCCCGGTGTGCGCCGCGTCGGGGTGCTCGGCGGGGCGACCCCCGAGGTGCAGGTCTCGGTCAACGAAGAGAAGCTGCGCGCCTTCGGCCTGACGCTCGCGCAGGTCTCACAGGCGCTCGCGCAGACCAATGTCGTGCAGGCCGTCGGGCGGCTCGAGGACAACGACCTGCTGTACCTCGCGATCAACAACAATGCGTTCACCTCGCTGCACTCGGTGCGCAGAGTGGCGCTGCGCACCGCGACCAACGGCATCGTGCGCCTCGGGGACATCGCCAAGATCACGATGGGCACGGTGCCGCAGTGGCTGCTGGTCGATGACAATGGCAAGCCCGCGGTGACCTTCGACGTCTACCAGCAGGACAACGCCGACTCGATCAGCCTGGCGCGCAAGGTCAAGCAGCGCCTCTCGGCGTTCATGAAGACCCAGCCGAAGGCCATCCACCTGTACAAGTGGTACGACCAGACCCAGATGGTCGGCTCCTCGATCGCCGCGCTCGAGGAGGCGATCCTGATCGGTCTGGTGTTCGCCGCGCTGGTGCTGCTGGCGTTCCTGCGCAACTGGCGAGTCACGATGGTGGCGATGGTGGTGGTGCCGCTGTCGGTGCTGATCACCGTGCTGTTGCTCTCGCTGCTCGGCATGACGTTCAACATCATGACCTTGGGCGGCATTGCCGCGGCAATCGGTCTGCTCATCGACGACGTCATCGTCATGATCGAGCACATCGCGCGGCGCGCCGGCGTGCCGGGGCTCGAGAAACCGCAGCAGAGCGTGCTCACCGCGGCGCGCGAGTTTCTCGCGCCGCTGCTCGGCTCGAGTCTGGCCACGATCATCATCTTCATTCCGCTTGCGTTTCTCTCCGGCATCACCGGGGCGTTCTTCAAGTTCCTCTCCCTCACCATGGCCTCGGCGCTGATCATCTCGCTGATTCTCACCGCCTTCGCCGTGCCGCTGCTGGCGCGGGGCCTGATCGACTTCAAGACCTTCCACGATCCCTCGCACGGCAAGGAAACGCGACTGAAGCGCGTGCACGGCAAGGCGCTCAGCCGGTTGTTCGAGAAACCGGTGCTGCTCGTCCCGGTGCTCGGGGTGCTGGTGCTGCTCGGCTACGTCGCCTACCTCAACGTCGGCAGCGGGTTTCTGCCGCGCATGGACGAGGGCGGCTTCGTCCTCGATTACCAGGCGGCCCCGGGGACCTCGCTCACCGAGACGAACCGCGAGCTCGAGGAGATTGAGAACATCCTGCACAAGGACCCGTACGTGTACACGTACTCGCGGCGCACGGGGGCGGGCCTCGGCGGGGATCTGAACGAGGCCTATCAGGGTGATTTCTTCGTGCGGCTGATCCCCTCCGCGAAACGACCCGACATCTGGAAGGTGATGGACGAGATCACCCGCAAGGTCACCCGTGACGTGCCGGGCATCGATTTCGACACCCATCAGCTGATGAGCGACATGATCGGGGACATGGTTGGACGGCGTCAGCCGGTGGTCATCTCCCTCAGCGCGAAGAACCCGGCTCTGCTCGGCGCCGTGGCGGTGCGGGTGGCCAAGGCGATCCGCAGCGTGCCGGGGATCGAGCCCGCCTCGGTCATCGATGGGGTGGTGCCGGCCGGCGATGCGCTCGACATCCACGTCAATCCGGCAGCCGCGGCGATGGAGGGGCTCACGGTGGCGCAGGTGCGCGACCAGGTCTACCACTATCTGCACGGTGCGGTGGTGACGCGCTACCTCGGCAGCGTGCAGGACATCGGCGTGCGGCTCTGGCTGAGCCTGCCGGAGCGGCGCATCTACCGCAGCCAACTCGGGGATCTGCCCATCCGCGCCCCCGATGGACGGATGCTGCGCCTCGCCAGCGTCGCGACGGTGCGCTTCGTGGCCGGTCAGCCCGAGCTCACCCGCGACAACCTGGCGCAGATCGTCGCGGTGACGGCGCAGATCGGCGGCGGGTATGCGTTGAGTACGACCATCGCGGGCGTCGAGCGCGTGTTGAGCAAACCCGGCGTGCTGCCTGCCGGGGTGATGTACACCCTCGGCGGCCAGTACAAACAGGAGCAGCTCGCCGTGCACGGCATGATCCGCGTGTTCGGTGCCGCGCTGGTCGCGGAGCTGATTCTGCTGCTGTTCCTCTACGAACGATTCGTCACGCCCGTGGTGATCATGCTGAGTGCGCTGATCTCCACCGGCGCGGTGTTCGTCGGGCTGTGGGTGACGCGGGTGGAGCTGAACATCACCGCCATGATGGGCATGGTGATGATCGTCGGCATTTCGACTGAGATGGCGATCTTCTACGTGTCGGAATACCAGACGCTCGCTCGCAGCATGCCGCAGCGCGAGGCGCTCTATGAGGCGGCGCTGAACCGGCTGCGTCCGATCACCATGAGCACGTTGGCGATGATTCTCGCGCTGGTGCCGCTCGGCGCGGCGATCAGTGGTTCGGGCGACCAGATGCTCCAGCCGCTGGCCATCGCGATCATCGCCGGGGCGCTCGTGCAGCTGCCGCTGGTGCTGCTGGTGATGCCGGTGGCGTTGTGGTTGACCGAGCGCTACGAGCGCGCCGCGGCCTGACGCGGGGGCCGGCTCAGGGCGCGGCGCGCCAGCGCTCTGCCTGCCGCAGGGCGCGCCCGTCGGTCTCGAGCTTCAGCAGGTGCGCGAGCAGGGAGCGCTCGGCGAGTCCCCACAGCGCCGACGGCACGTCCTCATAGGCGACCGAGCACAGCTGTGCGAGCGTGGCCGGCTGCTGCGCGCTCAGTGCCTCGAGCACCTTCGCCTCGCGGTTCAGGCGGTGCGCGATGAGCGCGCAGAGCGCTTCGTGCGGCTCGTCGATCCGCTCGCCGTGCCCGGGGGCGATCGCGGTGAGATCCTCCTGCAGCAGCCGCTGCAGCGAGGCGATATACGCTTGCATGTCCCCGTCCGGGGGATCGATCACCACGGTCGAGCCCTGGATGATGTGATCCCCGGTGAACAGCAGCCCCTCGGCCTCGAGCAGGTAGCAGAGATGGTTCGAGGCATGTCCGGGCGTGTGCAGCACCCGCAGCACGGTGTCCGGACCGAGCTCCACGCGCTCCCCGTCGGTGAGTTCGCGGTCGGGAAGGAAGGTGCGGTCCTGGCCGTGCGGGTGTGCGCTCACGCGCCCGAGCAGTTCGGCACCGGTGAGGCGCTTCAGCGCCGCGGCGCCCGGGGAGTGATCGGGGTGCGTGTGGGTCACGAGGATGCGCCGGATCGGGCCGGGCGCGCCGTTTTGCAGCGCGAACAGATGTCGCGACTGCGCCGGGCCCGGATCAATCAGCGCCCAGTGATCGCCCTCGCCGACGAAATAGCTGTTGGTGCCCGGGCCGGTCATCAGCCCGGCATTGCCGCAGGTCAGGCGCCAGACCCGCGCAGAGAGGCGCACCGGCACCCCGGGCTGTACCGGGGGGCTGCGCAGTGCGTCGGCATCATGCCTACCGTCTTGGTGACTCATCGCACACTGATGCTAGCATGAGTGCACGCGATTCCGAGGAGCGCTCCTGTGCAGAGTTCTGTGCGCCAGCCGACGATCTATCTGACCCACGGGGGCGGCCCGTGCTTCTGGATGGAATTCCCGGCACCGTTCGGCCCCCAGGCCTACGAGGGACTGCGGGTGTACTTGGCCAATGTGCTCGGCAGTCTGCCCGCCCCACCGCGCGCCATCCTCATGGTGAGCGCGCACTGGGAGGAGGCGCTGCCGACGGTCTCGAGCGCCCCGGCGCCCGGGATGCTGTTCGACTACTACGGCTTTCCGCCGCACACGTATCAGCTGAAGTACCCGGCCCCCGGGGCCCCGGAACTCGCCGCGCGGGTGAGCGGACTGCTCGAGGGCGCCGGGATCCGCGCGGCGAGCACGGCCGAGCGCGGCTTCGATCACGGGGTGTTCGTGCCGATGCTGATCATCGATCCGGCGGCGCGCATTCCCGTGCTCACGCTCTCGCTCACGGCGGATCTCGATCCGGCGCGCCACTGGGCCCTGGGCGCGGCGCTCGCGCCGCTGCGCAGCGAGGGGGTGCTGATCATCGGCAGCGGCAGCAGCTACCACAATCTGCGCGCGATCTTCGCCGGCGGGGCCGGCGGCTCGGAGGCCTTCGACGCGTGGCTGAACGACACCGCGGTGCAGGTCGCTCCGGCCGAGCGGCGCGCGCGGCTGCTCGCCTGGGAGCACGCGCCGCAGGCGCGCGCCTGCCATCCGCGCGAGGAGCATCTCCTGCCGCTCATGGTTGCCGCAGGCGCCGCTGGGGACGATCCGGGGCGGGCGACGTTTCGCGGCCGTATCGGCGGCAAGGCCTATTCCTGCTTCAGCTTCGGCGGCTGAGCCGTGCTCACCGGCGGCGCCGTCCCTCGGGGTCGGTGAGTATCGGATAGTCGGTGTACCCGGCCGCCCCGCCGGTATAGAAGAACTCTGGCCGCGGCTCGTTCAGCGCGGCTCCCGTGCGCAGACGCTCGACGAGATCGGGATTTGCGATGAACAGCTTGCCGAAGGCCACCGCGTCGGCCTCGCCGCGCTCGATCAGGCCGGTGGCGCTCTGGCGGGTGAGCTTCTCGTTGGCGATGTAAACGCCGCTGAACTCGCGCTTCAGCTGCGGGCCGATGCGCTCGCCGTCGGGATGCTCGCGCGCGAACACGAAGGCGATCCGCCGCTGCGACAGTTCGCGCACCACGTGCCCGAAGGTCGCGGCGCGATCGGAGTCCCCCATGGAGTGCGCGTCGCCGCGCGGCGCGAGGTGCACGCCGACGCGCCCGGGACCGAACACGCTCACGGCCGCATCGGTCACCTCGAGCAGCAGCCGGGCACGATTCTCGATCGATCCGCCGTACGCGTCGCTGCGGCGGTTGGCGCTGTCCTGGAGAAACTGGTCGAGCAGGTAGCCGTTGGCCCCGTGCAGCTCGACGCCGTCGAATCCTGCGCGCTCGGCGTTTTCCGCCCCGCGCGTGAACGCCGCGACGATGTCCGCAATCTCTGCGCTCGGCAGTTCGCGGGGCACCACGTAGGGCGTGTGCGGACGGACGAGGCTGACGTGCCCTTCGGGCGCGATCGCACTCGGGGCCACCGGTTGCTCGCCGTCGAGGAACAGCGGGTGTGAGACCCGACCGACGTGCCAGAGCTGCAGAAAGATCCGTCCGCCCTCGGCGTGCACGGCGTGCGTGACCTGCCGCCACCCCTCGACCTGCTCATCCGACCAGATGCCCGGGGTATCGGCGTAGCCGATGCCCATCGGCGTGACCACCGTGGCCTCCGAGATGATCAGCCCGGCACCGGCGCGCTGGCGGTAGTACTCGCACATCAGGGCGTTTGGGATGCGCCGCGCCCCGGCGCGACTGCGCGTCAGTGGCGCCATGACGATGCGATTGGGAAGCCGTAGCTCGCCGACCTGCAGCGAGTCGAACAGTGCGGACATGAACGAGGAATTCGAGGTGGAAACCCCGTATTGAACCACGGGGGCTCAGACGCCGCAAAATTCGTCGTGCAGGACGCCGAGCAGGCGCGTGACGATGCCGGGAGCGAGCGAGTAGTAGACCGTCTGCGATTCGCGCTCGGTGCGCACCATGCCGGCCTTGCGCAGCACCGCCAGGTGTTGCGAGAGCGCAGATTGGCTGAGAGGAACGCGTTCGTTCAACTGCCCGACCGACAACGGCGCCGCCACCAGATGACACAGGATCAACAACCGCTGCTCGTTCGCCAGCGCCCGCAGGACGCCGGCGGCCTCGATGCAGTGCGGCTGCATGTCGTGCGCGGCGCGCAGCAGGGGGCTGCCCGCAGGGGCTGCG
>JAKBDK010000082.1:0-10256 GCA_021834525.1 Pseudomonadota bacterium
CAGTCGGCGCTTGTCGGCCGGGGCGAGCAGCGCCCCGTTCATGACGAAGCGGCGGTAGTACAGCCGCAGCAGCGCACGCGCCTCGGGGAGCGCATTCAACGCGGCGCGGTGCGCGTACACCGCCTTGACGCGTTGGAACAGCCGGCCGTTGAGGTACAGATCATCATTGAGCGCCGCGAGCGGTCCGGCCTCCTCGGCCTGTACCTTCTGCAGCGTCGGGTCGGTGTTCGCCGAGGTCAGCGCACCAAACACGCCCATGACCCGGTTCAGGAGCCGCCCGGAGCGCTCGAGCGCCACCAGCGTGTTCTGGAAGGTCGGCGGCGCCGGATCGGCGGCGATGTGCTTGATCTCGGCGCGCTCGCGGCGGATGCCCGCATCGATCGCCGGCTTGAAATCCGCATCCTGGATCAGATTGAACTCGGGCGCCTCAAACGGCAGCGGGCTCGGGTGCAGGAGCGGATTGGTGGCGGCGTGCGCCGTGGCGCTCAACGCACAGGCGAGCAGCGCGGCACAGGTCGCGCGGGTACGGAACGTCCCCCTCATCTTGATGACTCCTCGTTGTTAGGGCGGCGCGCCGCGAACGGTCGTTTGGGCCGGGCGGCGCGCGCATGCGCGGCAGTCTACACCAGAGTCCGCGGGCCGCTCAGGGGCCGCTCGGCAGGCGCTGCGAGCCGTTCCGATGAACGGCGCGGCCCTGCGCCGACGGCGCACGTCCCTTGCGTTGGATAGCCCCTACCGCTCCCACGCCGGCGCGAGGTCGCTACGCCCGTGCCGCTCCGCGGGTCATGGCCCAGTCGAACAGCCGGCTCGGCCAGCCGCCGCCGAGGCTCGAGCCGGTGAGCGACTCCAGACGGTACGGCGCGCCCGTCAGGATCGAATCGGCCGCGGCGAGTCCGCTGCGCACCGCCGGGCCGATGCCCTCGGCCATGTCGCGCGTGGCGAGTCCGACCGCATCCCCGGCGATGAAGGCATTGCCGCGGTGCACCACGTCGACCCGCCCGCGCAGGTAGTAGCTGTAGCCGCTCGGCTCGAAGTGCGCACCGCTCGCGAGGGTGCGCTCGAGTTTGCGCGCGAGGCGCTCCCAGTGCGTGTGGATGTTCTGTCCGGAGCGCTTGATGCGCTCGGCCATGCCGCCGACTCCGATGTTCAGCCAGCCGTCCTCCTTCGGCACGTACCAGGAGTAGCCCGGCAGGCCGTGCTCGAAGAACCACAGATGGCAGTCCGGGTCGCGCCAGTCGTACTCGATTTCGTGCTCGAGCGTGACGGTCTGCAACTCCACCGCACGGGGATTGAGCGTGCGAAAGAGCGTGCGGTACACCGGGCAGCGCGTGCCGCCGGCGCCGATCAGATAGCGGGCGCGGAACGCATCGTCGATGACGAATCCGTCGGCCTCCTCGCGGATCTCGCGCACGCTGTGCTCGATCACCGGGGCGCCGGAGCGCTCGAGCAGCCACGCGTCGAACTCGACGCGCCGGATCGAGTGCTGCACGCAGCGGATCGGCAGGTGCAGCCCTTTGACGTGCAGGTGCATCCGCTCGAAGGTGAGGAAGCGGTGCGGGTAGGCCTCGGCGTCGATCTCGAGGTCGCGCACCACCTCAGGGGTGATCCACCCGGCGCACAGTTTCAGCCGTGGGAAGTGCGCCTGATCGAGCACCAGCACGTCGCGGCCGGCTCTCGAGAGCCGCCAGGCGGCGCTCGAGCCGGCCGGCCCGCCGCCGACGATCAGCACCTCGCAGTTGCGCATCGGCGCCTCAGGTGTACAGGTGCGCGCGGGTCATCGGCACCTCGTTGTTGCGTCGCGTGGCAAACAGCACCTGGAACAGCTGCAGCGTGCCGGTGGTGAACCCGGCGATGGAGCCGGCGAGGTACATCCGCCACATGCGCACGAAGCGCGCATCGAACATCTGCTCGACGCGCGGGCGGGCCGCCTCGAACAGCGCGAGCCAGTGCCGCAGCGTCTGCGCGTAGTGCAGGCGCAGGTTCTCCACATCCAGGATCGACAGATCCCAGGGCTCGAAGATGTGCATCATCTGCCCGAGTGAGGCCGGATAGGCCCCGGGGAAGATGCGCTTCTCGATCCACGGCTGCAGCGGCGCGGGGTAATTGCGCCCGATCGAGTGGATCAGGCCGCGGCCATTGTCCCCGAGTGAACGGGACACCACCGCACCGAGCCCCTCGTAGTTGTCCACACCGACGTGCTCGAGCATGCCGATGGAGACGAACGCATCGTAGCGGCCGGTGATGTTGCGGTAATCGTCCTGCACGTACTCGACCTGGCCGGCGAGCCCCTCGTGCGCGGCCCGCTCGCGCGCATAGGCGACCTGTTCGCGCGAGATGTTGAACGCACGCACCTTGACGCCGTAATGGCGGGCCATGTGCAGGGCAAACGTGCCCCAGCCGCAGCCGGCCTCGACCACCTGCTCCCCGGGACGCAGGCGCATCTTGCGGCACACATGGTCCATCTTGGCGCGCTGCGCCGCATCGAGTGACGTGTCGGCCGTGGGGTAGTAGGCGCAGGTGTAGGCCATCGTCTCCCCGAGCCACAGCGAATAGAACGCGTTGCCGATGTCGTAGTGGTGATGGATGTTCTGGCGCGAGCCGGCGAGCGTATTGACGTGCGGCCGGCGCAGCGTGCCGAGCAGCCGGCCCAAGCCCGAGGGCGCCGGGGCGCGTGCGCCGGCGACGTACAGCGCCTCGAGCAGCTGCACCAGATCGCCCTCGATCTCGATGCGCCCCTCGCTGTAGGCGTCGGGGAAGCGCACCTGGTGATCGGCGAGGATCGCCAGCAGCGCCCCGCGGCTCGGGATGCGTACGCGGCAGACCGGCTCGCAACCGGCCGGCGCGATGCGCTCACCCGTCCAGAGCTGAAATTCGATCTCCGGGGCGCCGAGGCGCTCCAGCAACCGCTCGAGCATGCGGCCTTCGAAGGAGTGTCCGCCGGTGACCTCACGCACGGGTGACCGCCCGGTGGGGTCGCGCCCCGTGGCGGTATTTGAGTTCATCACGGACTCATTACTGGCATTCACGACGCCTCTCCTCGGTGACGTTTCGCATCACGATACCGGGTCTAATCTAGCATGCCAGGCGCGCCCCTCGCACCGCGCCGCCGCGCCACCCCGAGCGTCGGGTCCGGTGAACCGAATTGTCTCGGCCGGGGCGATCCACTACTCTGGACGCGGGTCCGTCGAAGCCTATAACAAAAGCGCTGCGGGGCTTTGAGCCGCTGCGGCCGGGGAGGAATCGAACCATGCCCAGTCTCAAGCGCATCGCGCCCCTCAGCGCCCTGCCCCTCATGCTGCTCGGCGCGCTGAGCGCCCCGCCGGCCACGGCCTCGAGCGCGCCGGCCACGGCCTCGAGCGCGCCGGCCACGGCCTCGAGCGCGCCCTACGCGGCACTCGCCTGGCGCAACGTCGGTCCCTGGATCGGCGGGCGCGTGGTCGCGGTGGCCGGCGTGGCGAGTGCGCCGGACCTCTTCTACATGGGCGCGGTCGACGGCGGGGTGTGGCGCAGCACCGATTACGGCAGCCGCTGGGTGAACATCAGCGACCGGACGCTGCCGGGCTCGAGCGAGAGCATCGGGGCGATCGCGGTGGCCCCGTCGAACCCGAAGATCCTCTACGTCGGCACCGGTGAGAGCGACATCCGCGGCGATGTGATCACCGGCGATGGCGTGTTCCGCTCGAGTGATGCCGGCAAGACCTGGCAGCGCGCCGGGCTCGAAGACACCCACACCATCAGCGCACTGGTGGTCGATCCGCACCACCCCGAAGTGGTGTATGCGGCGGCCATGGGTCACGTGTTCAAGTCGAACCGCGCCCGCGGGGTGTTCAAGTCCACCGACGGCGGCCGGCATTGGCACAAGATCCTCTACGTCAATGCCCAGACCGGCGCGATCGATCTGGTGATGGACCCGCGCAACCCCGAGGTCCTGTACGCGGCGATGTGGCAGGCGTACCGCACCCCGTGGACGCTCCAGGACGGCGGCCCGGGCAGCGGCCTGTACAAGAGCACCGACGGCGGCAAGCACTGGCAGGAGATCTCACGCAATCCCGGCTTTGCGCGCGGCGTGCTCGGGCGCATCGGCATCACCGTGGCGGCGAGCGACCCGAACGTGCTCTACAGCATCGTGCAGGCCCAGCACGGCGGGGTGTTCCGCTCCGATGACGGCGGCGCGCACTGGCAGCGGGTGAACCGCAGCTGGAGTCTGCGCCAGAGAGCGTTCTACTACATGACGGTCTTCGCCGACCCGACCGACCCGAACACGGTGTACGCCCCGGAGGTCGATGCGCTGTGGGTCTCGCACGACGGCGGCAAGCACTTCGCCATGCTGCACACCCCGCACGGGGACAACCACGTGCTGTGGATCAACCCGCAGCACCCGAACATCCTGCTCGAAGGCAACGACGGTGGCGCCACGGTCTCGACCGATGGCGGCAAGACCTGGAGCACCGAGCACAACCAGCCGACCGGCCAGTTCTATCACGTGGCCCTCGACAGCCAGTTCCCGTACGACCTGTACGGGGCGCAGCAGGATGAGGGTTCCTTCGAAGGCCCGAGCGCCACGCCCGAGGGGATGATCCCGCTCGCCGCCTGGCACGGGGTGGCCTACAACGAGGCGACGTTCGTCGCCCCCGATCCGTTCGATCCGAAGATCACCTGCGGCAGCGGCTACTTCAGCATCCTCGTGTGTTACGACCGCAGCGTCGGGCAGTTCAACGACGTCAGCCCCTGGCCGGACTACCAGGAAGGCGCCCCGGCGGCGCAAATGAAGTATCGCTTCGGCTGGACGCACCCGATCTTCTTCGCCCCGAACCATCCGCACACGCTGCTGCTCGCCTCGCAGTACGTGCTCGAGAGCCATGACCTCGGGCAGACCTGGCAGCGCATCAGCCCGGACCTGACCCGCAACGTGAAATCCACGGAGGGGCCGACCGGCGGTCCGATCAACCTCGATGCCTCCGGGGCGGAAATCTTCCCCGACATCGCCGCGCTCGCGGTCTCCCCGCGCAGCGCCCAGGTGATGTGGGCGGGCTCCGCGGACGGTCTGGTGCACGTGACGCGCGATGGCGGGCGGCACTGGAGCGCGGTCACGCCGCCCGGCCTGCCGCAATGGGCCGAGATCAATGCGATCGTGCCCTCGGTCTCGGCCACCGGGACGGCCTACCTCAGCGCCTCGCGGTACAACTGGGATGACTTCCATCCCTATGTCTACGAGACCACCGACTACGGTGCGCACTGGAAGCCGATCACCGCGGGCCTCCCGGCGCGTCAGTACGTGTTGTCCCTCGCGCAGGATCCGCGCGATCCGGCGCTGCTGTTCGCGGGCACGAAGAACACGGTGTACGTGAGCTTCGATGGCGGCGGTCACTGGTCACCCCTGACCTTGAACCTGCCCCGCGTCCAGGTGCGCGGCATTGCCATCGCGCCGCTCCAAGGCCAGGTGGCGATCGCCACCCACGGCCGCTCGTTCTGGGTGCTCGATGATCTGACGCTGCTCGAGCAACTGACGCAACGTGCGCCGCCTGCGCCCGGGGCGGCGAGGCTCTATGCACCGGCGACCGCCTGGCTCACCCACGCCTACGGGCGCAGTGCCTACACCCGGCGCGTCGGCACCGCGGGGACCAACCCGCGCTTCGGCGCCACGGTGTTCTTCCACCTCCCGGCCGATTACCACGGCCAGGTGCCGGTACACCTCACCTTCCTCAATGCCGCCGGCCAGGTGATCCGCACCTTCGCGCTGCACCTGAAGCACAAGATGCCGAAGCTCAGTGCCGTCGCCCGGGCCGAGCGCACGCCGCATCAGGCGCAGCGGGCGGCCGAGCGCAAGGCGAGCGGCGTGGCGGCGGGCAACAATCGCTTCCAGTGGAATCTGCGCTATCCGGATGCCACCGACGTGACCGGGTTCTGGGTGCCGGCCGCCGCCGGCGGACTGCCCGACTCGGTCAAGGGCCCGGCGGTCCTTCCGGGCCGCTACACGGTGGTGCTCCACTACGGCGACCACGCCCTGCGCCAGCCGTTCGAAGTACGGCTCGATCCACGACTGCACCCCTCGGCGGCGGACTTGAACGCCCGTCTCGCGCTCGAGATGCGCATCCACGATGCGCTCAACACGCTCGACACGACGCTCAATCGCGCCATCGCGCTGCGCTCGAAGATCGACACCGCACTGAAGACGCATCCGGCCGACACGCGGCTGCTGCACTCGCGCCAGGCCCTGAGTGACGCCATCGCCGGCATGGTGCAGCTGAAGACACGCTCGAGCGAAGGGACGCTGCTGTTCGAGACGAAGGTGCGCAGCCACCTCGCCTACCTCGCGGCCGAGGTCGACCAGGCCTATGTGCGCCCGACGAGCGCGGAGCTGCAGGTCTTCGGTGATCTCGACGCCAAGGCTCAGGCCGGCGAGCAGCGTCTGAACACGGCGATCGCTGCCGGTGACGCGGCGCTCTGAAGTACGCCGGCGCGGATCCTCGCCGATCGGTCGGGGATCCGCGCCGTCCTAGCGGCTCCGCACGCCTGTCACGGAACGCGTCCTCGGGAATGAGCGCAGACGTAACGCACCATCGCCTAGACACGACGTCCCGAGAGCGCGAGCGGGCAACCCGTGCCTCCCCGGCGCGCCGATCGCCACGCGATCCGGCCCGAGCGCTGGAACGCGCACGCTCTGTGCAGGCCGGCGTGACCTGCAGACCGCTGTCACTGGCGACAGTTCTCTGCGCGTGCTCAGGCGCGGCGCGGAGGATCCGCCATCGCACCACGCGTCACGGCGCTGCGAGCGCTCAGGGCGGGGCGAGGAACACCGAATACTGCACAGCCGTTCCCACAGTCCGCTGGACGAACTGATCGGCCCCCACGCGGGTGATGCGCACGGGCAGCGTAAGCTGTATGAAGTGCACCCCGTCGAAGACTTGCATCGACAGACGCGTGACGTGACAATTGCCGGCCGGGGTACGCACCGTGACCGCCGCGACTGCGAAGCGCCCCGGCACCACGACCATCGGAACCTGAACGCGCCCCACGTCGCGCGCCACGTGCACGACACTGGGACCTGAAGCGCCTCGCAGCCGCTGCGGCCGCAGCGGCAAAGGACAGGCAGCCACAGCGCCGTGCTGCGAAGAGCGCCATGCGCCCTGGCGGGCAACCCAATACCCACCGAGTGCGAAGACGAGCAGCACCGAGGCGACGATCGGCATCGCCCCGCCCCACCGTCGCGGGCGCACCGCACCGTGCTCGCGCGGCCCGCCGGCCTTGGCTCTCGCCGCGTTGCGATTGAGCTGGCGCGTAAGCGCGCGCGAATGCGCGCGCGGGGTCTGCCTCGCCCGTCAACTGCAGCGCCTGGCGACAGCGCTCGAAGGCGCTCTTGCACGCCGAGCGCATGACTTCGAGCTGCGCGCCGAACGCCTCGTCGCTCAACAGTCGAGTATCGATTGCAGCAAGTTCCCCCTGCGCCAGCTCCCCGAGCAAGTAGACGATCAGCCGGTCGTTACATGATGACTAGGTGAGAGTATCCCCGCATGATCGATGGTTGGGACCTTTGTCCTCACCATTGGACGGCCCAGCTACCGGACGTAAGACCCGTGATCGGCACTTCGCCCTTGCCACTGGTGCCGGACCGCCCCAGCGTGATGACAATTGGCACACATTGTATTAACCTTGGCACGTGAAGGAGTTCCGCTGGAACGAGGCGAAGAACGCCGAGCTGCGCCGCTCGCGCGGCGTCTCGTTCGAGGAGATCGTGAGCGCAATCGGCGCCGGCGGCCTGCGGGATGTCCTCAAGCATCGCAACGCTGCACGCTATCCACGGCAGTCCGTGCTCGTCGTCGAGTTGCGAGACTATGGGTACCTGGTGCCGTTCGTCGAAGAGACGGACTACTACTTCTTGAAAACCATCATCCCGAGCCGCAAGGCCACGAGAGACCATCTGCAAAGAAAGGCGAGCGACGAGGATCCGAAAGATGAACGCGAAACGTAAATCTCCCAGCCGCAAGGAACTGCTCGAAGAGAAGCGGCTCCTCAGTGAGTATGAGCATGGCGAGCTGCGCTCGAGCGTGCGCGGTACCGAGGATCTCCTTCATTTTCAGCAAGCCGCGCGAGCCACCCTCGCCAAGAATCGCCGGCTGAACATTCGCATCTCCTCACCCGTGCTCGAGGGCCTGCAGGCGCGCGCTGCGGCAGAAGGCCTTCCCTACCAGACGCTGATCGCAAGCGTGCTGCACAAGTTCGTGACGGGGCGGCTGGTCGAACGCCCGTAGAGGGGGGCGAGCTGTTTCAGCCTGCGGTCCCTCGGGCCGCGCCGTAATTCTGCCGGAGGTCCCCGCGAGCAGACTGCCGCACGCCCATCAGGGCGTCAGGAGGCTACAGCCCCTGCGCTTGAAATTGAGCGATGGTCAAATCGACAGGGCGCTTGGATGCGGTACATCGTCCCAGCCTGTGGCCGGAATCGATTCGCCAGGGGCAGCGGCCCGCTGCCGATCGGCTTCATCGAGTGTGAGGGGGCCGGCCCAGCTTGACGCCAGACTCTCGATGCGAGCGGCTTCCTCGATCGACTCATTCACCACAGCCTAAAGAGGGCGCCCCCCTTGAGGGGTACTCTGAGCGCGTCATCGCTCGGAACACTCTACTCACCGCAGCGAACGCAACCTCACCGACCGGCGCGTGTTATCCCCCCGTCGAACGCTCAGGGGGATCTCTTGAACCGCATGCTCGCAGGGGCCTGCGCCGCGCTCGCGGCGCTGCTGGCCGGATTTGCCGTACCCGCACAGGCCGCACCGGGCCCTCACTCGCACGCCCCGGTCATTCCGGATCTGACCCCCTGGCTCGGCCGGCACGGCCGGCCGCGAGCGGCCGCCTGGGCGCACGCCGCGCACTTCTCGATCGGCTATGAGATCGATCCGGCACACAACGCACCGGCACCGGTCGCCACCCGTGTGGCGGTCGGCTACACCTCGCGCGCGCTGTGGCTGCGCTTTCAGGCGCACGACCCGCACCCCGGAGAGGTCCCCGTGCGCTACCGGGAGCACGATGACATGTCGGGCAATGCGGAGGACTACGTCGGGATCTTCCTCAGCCCCTTCGACGACACCCAGTGGGCCTATGAGCTCTTCTGCACCCCCGGCGGCGTCGAGTGGGACGCGTTCCGTCTGCAGAACACTGAGTACTCGTCCTGGAACGCGGTCTGGCAGTGCCACGCGCAGCGCACGTCGTACGGCTATCAGGTCGTGATGCGCATTCCGTTCGCGGCCATCAAATTCCCGCACAGCGCACTTCCACAGCATTGGGGGCTGATGTTCTTTCGCAATTGGCCGCGCGGACTGCGCCACCAGCTGCTCAGCCGCCCGATCGACTACAACAGCAACTGCACGCTGTGCTCGCTGCAGACGGTGCGCACCGCCACGCCCGTCAAGGCTCAATCGGCCAACGTGCAGCTGATCCCGGCGCTCACCCTGATCCGCACCGACCAGCCGCGCACCCCGGGCGGGCCGCTCGCGGCCGGATCGCCGAAGCTCAAGGCGAGTCTCGATGCGCGCTGGGTGATCCGACCGGACCTGGAGTGGTCCGCCACCCTCGATCCGAACTTCTCCCAGGTCGCCCCCGATGTGCTGCAACTGTCCGTCAATCGCCAGTTCGCCCTGAACTACGCCGAGAACCGCCCGTTCTTCGAGCAGGGCACGCAGGTGTTCAACACCCCGGATTTCCGTCTGAGCACCGATTCGTTCTCCCCCTCCGGAGCGCTGGTCGACACTCTGCAGATCGTCGATCCGCGCTGGGCGAGCAAGCTCGCCGGTCAGGTCGGACCGAACGCCGTCGGCGCCCTGGTCGCCGACGACTCCACGACCAACATCCTGATGCCGGGCCCTGAGTCCTCGGCGGTCAACAGCTTCGACTTCGCCACGCACGACGCACTGGTGCGCTACCGGCGCGACGTGGGCGCCTCGGCGTTCGGACTGATCGCCACCGACCGCTCCGGCAGCGGTTACCAGAGCGCCATGTACGCCTCCGATGCGCTCTGGCAGATCGACCCCAGCGACACCGTCACGGCGCTGCTCGGGGCCTCGCAGACCACCTACCCCTCGGCGGTGGCGCAGGCCTTCGGGACTCATCCGGGGCGCATCGGCGGTGGCGCCTGGCTGCTCGATTTCGCCCGCAGCCGCCACAACTACAACTTCGACATCAATGCGGTGCATCTCGGCGCGAATTTCCGCGCCGATCTCGGCTACCTGCCTCAGGTCGGCTACAACCAGCTCGCGGTCGATGGCGAA
>JAKBDK010000021.1:0-45838 GCA_021834525.1 Pseudomonadota bacterium
GGCGAAGTGCACCGCGTGCTGCCCGGTGCCGCTGCCGATTTCGAGCACGCGCCGCCGGTCGGTGAAGTGCCGTTGCAGCACCTCGAGGATGGGCTCGCGGTTGCGTGCGCAGGCCTCGGAGTAGGGTTTCGGATCGGGCATTCAGGCGCATGATAGCCGCGCGCGGGCCCTCGGGCGCACCGCGCGTGCGATACTTCCGGGGCTGATCGAGGGTAGCGGCCACGGCGAGGCAGCTCGCGGGTCGGACCGGAGCGAGTGCATGGGCATGTCGGGTCCGACGCGCGCCTCAGCGCCGGGGCGCAGGCGGTCGCGGCCGTTCCGGTGCGCCGCGGCACATGGGGGTTCAGACGGAGGCTGCGCATGATCACCTTTCGCGATCGGCTGACGCGCGGGGCGAGCCGCACGGGGTGGCTCGAGAGCCGGCACACGTTCTCCTTTGGCGACTACCGCGATCCGGATCACATGGGCTTTCGCAGCCTGCGCGTGATCAACGAGGATCGCGTGGTCCCCGGGGCGGGCTTCCCCACCCATGCCCACCGCGACATGGAGATCCTGTCCTACGTGCTTCAGGGCACCCTCGAGCACCGCGACAGCCTCGGGCACGGCACGCAGATCCGCCCCGGGGAGCTGCAGCGCATGAGCGCCGGCACCGGCATCCGGCACAGCGAATTCAACCCCTCGGCGAGTGAGCCGGTGCACTTCCTGCAGCTGTGGATCATCCCGGCCGAGACCGGATTGGCGCCCGGATACGAGCAGCGCGCCTTTGCGCCCGAGGGTCGGCGTGGGCGGTTGCAGCTCGTGGCGGCCCCCGACGGCGCCGACGGCGCCCTCACCGTCCATCAGGACGCGCGGGTGTTCCTGGCCGACGTGTCGCCCGGGGAGAAGATCGAGCACGCGATTGCGCCCGGGCGCGGGCTGTGGGTGCAGGTGGCGCGGGGCATCGCCGCTCTGAATGGGATCGAGATGCGCGCCGGTGACGGTGCCGCGGTGGAGGCCGAGGCGTCCGTCACCCTCGAGGCCGATACCGACAGCGAGCTGCTGCTGTTCGAGCTCGCCTGAGCGGCGCGTGTGGCCGTCAGCCCGGCGTGCCGGCCGGCCGCAGGCACTGCACGCTGAAGAGTCCTTCAGCATCCCTCCAGACGTCACTGACGGTGAGGCCGGCGCGCGCGGCGATGTGCGCGAAGGACTCCGAGGAGTACTTGCAGCTGATCTCGACGCGCATCGCCTCGCCGGCGGCGAAATGGACGCGCTGCCCGCAGACTCTCACGTCTTGCTCGCACCGGCTGACGATGCAGGTCTCGATCCGTTCCCGCTCGGGGTGATAGCGCGCGCGGTGGCGGAAGGCGCCGAGGTCGAAGTCGGCCTCGAGTTCCCGGTTCAGCCGCCTCAGCAGGTTCAAGGTGAACTCGGCCGTGACACCCGCGGCATCGTTGTACGCCGCCTCGATCCTCTGCGGGGACTTCACCAGATCCACCCCGATCAGCGCCGCGCCGTTGCGGCCCATCGTGCGGCGCATCTGGATCAGCAGCTGCACGGCCTGATCGGTGTTGAAGTTGCCGATCGTCGAGCCGGGAAAGTAGATGATCGTGCGCGCCGCTCGCCCGGCGGGCTCCGGCAGCGTGATCGGCTGGGTGAAATCCGCGCAGATCGGCAGCATCGGGATGTCCGCAAACCGCTCACTCAGGTGCGCCACGCTCGCGGTGAGCGCACTGCGCGAGATCTCCACCGGCACGTACGCGGCGACCTCGCGAAGGTGTTGAAGCAGCAGGCTGGTCTTGGCGCCGCTGCCGCTGCCGTACTCGAGCAGCAGCACGCGCGGGCCGAGCGCTGCGCCGATGGCGGGCGCATGGGTGTGCATCAACGCCAGTTCCGCGCGGGTCAGGTAGTACTCGGGCAGCGCACAGATGCGCTCGAACAGCTCCGAGCCGCGCGCATCATAGAAATACTTCGAGGGCAGCTGCTTCGGCCGGCGCGCCAGGCCCTCCAGCACGTCGCTGCGGATGTCCGCCGCGCTCGGGTGCAGGTCGTACAGCGAGATCTCGCTCGGCAGCGTGCTCATGGCAGATCCCGGGCGAGGCGGATGCCGCTGAACTGCCAGCGATCGCGCGGATAGAAGAAATTGCGGTAACTGGCGCGCACGTGCCCGCGCGGCGTGGCACACGATCCGCCTCGCAGCACCCATTGGCCGCACATGAACTTGCCGTTGTATTCCCCTAGTGCGCCGGGCAGCGGTTTGAAGCCGGGATAACCGACGTACGGGCTGCCCGTCCATTCCCACACGTCGCCGAACAGTTGCCGCGGGCCGTCTCGGTGCGGATGCGGATCGGCTTGCGGCTCGAAGCGCTCGTCATCGGCGAAGTGCCCGTGCGTCGGGTCGAGCGCTCCGGCCAGCGTCTCCCACTCGGCCTCGAGCGGCAGGCGTGCCCCGGCCCAGCGGGCGAACGCATCGGCCTCGAAATAACTGACGTGACAGACCGGCGCGTTCGGATCGAGCGCGCGCACACCGCCGAGGGTGAATGCGCTCGCCAGATCCTCGGCCCAATAGAGCGGACGAGTCCATCCCTCGCGCTGCACGCAGGCCCAGCCCTCGGACATCCACAGGAGCGCGGTGCGGTAGCCGCCGCTGCGGATGAACTCGGCGTACTCGCGGTTGCTGACCGGGCGGTGCGCGATGGCATGCGGATGCAGCAGCTCGCGGTGACGCGGCAGCTCGTTGTCGTACGCGAACTGCGTGCCGTCATAGCCGGTCTCGACGATGCCGGTGCGGCCCGGCAGGAAGCGCAGCGGCGCGGCACTGGGGCCGATGGTGGGATGCTCGGTGGCGTAGACCGGTTGCAGCGGGTTGCACGCGAACAGATGTTTCAAGTCCGTCAGCATCAACTCCTGATGCTGCTGTTCGTGGTGCAGGCCGAGTGCGAGGATTGCGGTGAGTGTCTCGGGAATGCCGTGCGCGAGCCGCTCGAGGACGGCCTCATCGATGCGCGCCCGGTACGCGCAGATCTCGGCGAGCGTCGGGCGGGTGAGCAGGCCGCGCGCATCGCGGGCATGCATCGGCCCGGCGCTCTGATAGTAGGAGTTGAAGAGGAAGTGCCACTCCGGGTGCAGCGGCTCGGGCCCCCCGGCGCCGCGCCCGAGCACGAATCGCTCGAAGAACCAGCTGGTGTGCGCCAGGTGCCACTTGGTGGGGCTCGTCTCCGGCATCGACTGCACCACGGTGTCCTCTGGTGCGAGCGGTGCGCACAGCTGAAGCGTGCGTGCGCGCACGCGCGCGTACCACTGGCTCAAACCGTCCGGTGAGTCTGCGGGTGCCGAGTTGTCGCGGGCCAATGGCATCGGGTGCAGGCGGATTGGCGGCGGCACACGGGCCCTGCGCATTCCATCGCGCCGGCCCCGGGACCGTCCTGTGAGGTGCAGGGCCTATCATTATGTTTGAGTCGGGCGGATCTTTCCACCCTTTCTTCGTGCGCCCTGCGGCCCGGCGGCGTCACGCCGATGAAACACACGTGTGAACCAACACCACGCGCCTCGGTGTCGGAGGCGAGGTGTTACGCCTGCGGCTTGCGCGCAGTCAGGTACGCCATCCGTTCGATGTTGACGGCGCGCGGATCCTCGATCACCGGGCGCATGCTGCGCTCGAACAGCTCGCGCTCGCTGGGGCTGAATTTCTCGGCCATGATCGCCTTTAGCGGCGGGGCGAGTGGGTGTGGTGAGGTGTTGATGAAGACCTCCCAGGTGCGCACGATCGATGGCAGCGTGTCGATGTGCAGCTCCAGATGCACATCTACGAAGCCCGCGTTCTGCGCAAAGCGCACCAGGTCGCGTTCGGAGTAGTCCACGATTGCGCTGGCGCGGATGGCCGCGTCGGTGTCCGGAAACTGCGACGCCTTCCAGCGGTGCATCAGACGCAGCAGGGGACTGACTGCCTCCGGTGCGCTCGATTCGATGACCGTGCGCATCGCCTGCGCGGCGACCGCTTCGTCCTGAAAGACCGGCTCGCCGATCGAGATGCGCCCGCCCGGGCGCAGCACCCGGTGGAACTCGCGCAGCGCCGCGGTCTTGTCGGCGACGTAGGCGAGCACCGAGCGGGTCGTGACCGCATCGAGCGAACCGTCCTCGATGCCCACGAGCCGCTCGGCCGGGGCGCAGAGGAAGCGGCAGCGCGGCGCGAAGCGGCGCGCCTCGATGAGCTGCCGTGCGTGCCGCAGCAGGGGCTCGGAGAGGTCCGTGAGCCAGACGTGAAGATCCCCGCCGGTGAGCTCCAGGGCGCGCAGCGCGAGCAGTCCTTCGCCGGCGCCGACGTCGGCCAACGTCTCGCCCGGCTGCAAGGCGGCGCCGGCGAGGACCCGATCGACGTAACGCTCGACCAGCGCGCGCAGGGCGCGAGCGTAGTCAGGATCGCCGCCATCGCGCCCGTGCAGCAGCCATTCGGACCAGACATCGCGCTCAGGCAGGGTGTTCTCGTCCATCACGCTCATCGGCGGTGGGGGAAGGGGTGCGCCGCGCACGCACGGCGCCCCGTTCAGGTCTGGACGTAGCTGCGCTGCACGGCGAGCGACGGCGGTGTGTACTGGTACATCCAGGTCTCGGTGAGCGCCTGGCCGTTCAGCTGCAGGAACAGTCTGAGGTCAATCGGCGTGTCGGCCTCCTCGGGCACCAGATCGAACATCGCACGCCAGCCCTTCAGCGGCACTAGCGGGCGGGCCGACACGAGCTGCACGTGACCGTGCGAGGTGCTGATGACCGCCACGACCGGGTCCCCGGGGGCGAGCATCGGCAGATCGCCGCCGACGAAATCGACCACGAAGCGCCAGGAGAACTCGGTGCGCTTCTGACCGACCACCCCGCCGATGCCGTCGCGGGTCGCGTGCACCTGCCCGAGGTGGGGCGTGAAGGGATTGTCGCGGCACCAGTAGAGGCGGTAGCCGTAGGAGTAATCGCGGCCGGGAACGATCTCCTCGGCCGGATTCCAGAACGCCACCATGTTGTCCATCGTCTCATCGATGGTCGGGATCTCCACCAGCATGACCGCGCCTTTGCCCCAGGCGCCCTTCGGGGCCACCCAGCAGCTCGGCCGGCGGTTGTACCAGACGCCATCGTCCTGGTAATCGGCGAAGTTGTGGTCGCGCTGCATCAGACCGAAACCGCGCGGATTGTCATCGAGGTAGGAGTTGACGCGCAGTTCGGCCGGGTTGGTGAGCGGGCGCCAGATCCACTCCCCGACCCCGGTGTGCATCTGCAGGCCGTCGGAGTCGTGGATCTGCGGTCGCCAGTCGTCTGCGACTCTGTGGTCGTTCTCCCCAACGAGGTACATGCTGGTGCCCGGCGCGATGCCGAGCCGCTCGACCTGGCGGCGCGGGTAGAGCGTGAAGTCCACGTCCATCACCAGCGTGGTCGCCACGTCGATGATGAATCGATAGGCGCCGGCGACGCTCGGGGAATCGAGCAGCGCATACACGGTGAGCAGGGTCGATTGCGGTGCGGGCTTCTGCAGGTAGAAGGCGACGAAGTCGGGGAATTCCTCCGGCTGGTCCATCCCGGTGTCGATCGCCAGGCCGCGCTGCGACATGCCGTACTGGCCGCTGCCGTCGACGGCACGGAAGTACGAGGCGCCCTGGAACACCGCCCGGTCATCCGCCCAGTTGGTGTGAAACAGCACGTTGAATCCGGAGAAGCCGAGGTGGGTCGGAATCTCCTTCGGCTTCAGGCCCGAGTGGCTGTAGTCGAACAGGTTCGGATCGAAGAGGATCTGGCGCGCGATGTTCTGCTCGAGCGCGTACATGCGCACCGGGCGCTTCATGGTGAAGCCGAGGTGATCGAAGCGGATGCGAAAGAAGAGGTCATCCTCGTACCAGAGCGTACGCTCGGGACGATAGGTGATCGACTCCCACTGGTCCCAGGAGAGCTTCTGGATCGCCGCCGGCAGCGGCGCGACCGGTTCGCTGTAGACGGTGAGTGACATCGAGTGCGCCAGCGCCTTCAGCCAGGCGAATGAGAACGGCCGCGGCGTGCCGAAGTGCGCCACGCCGCGCGCCGGTCCCTGCGGGCGCTTCTTGTGTTTGAATTCCATCGGCCAGGGGGTGATCGCGGCGAGACTCGCCGCACTGCCGCGCAGAAATCCACGTCGATGCATCAGAGGGTCCTCAGCTCTTGCGCCAGGGGGTCAGCCAGCGTCGCCGGTGCGCATCATCCGAGCCGTGCACACCGGCGAGGTAATGCAGAGGCTGTGTCTTCATGGCGAGCGGCACATGCGCCGGAACGCGATGTTCCAGATCGCGCAGCAGCTCGCGCGCCGCTGCGGCCTCGCCGAGTGCAGGGCGTGCCGGCACCGCATGACGAGTGAGACACGCCTGCAGCGCACGCAGTTCCGCCGGCGGTTCGGTCTCCTCCGGCGTCAGCAGCAGCCGATGCCGGCGCAGCCACTCGGCCGGGGCGATGCGGCTGGTGAACATGGTGATCGGCACCGAGAGCACCATGCCGATGATCACCGGCAGCAGCCAACCGATGTAGTGCGGGGCGAATTGCAGAATCAGCGCGCCCCAGGTGAGTCCGATCAAGACGTGCCAGGCGTGGCGACGCAGCGCCTCGAGAAATCCGATGCCGCGATCCCCGCGCTCCTGGGCGTGCCAGGAGACCGGCTTGCCGGCGAGCGTACTCACCACGAAGGCGGTGTGAAACAGCATCATCGCCGGGGCGAGCAGGACGCTGAAGAGCTGCTCGATGAGCAGGCTCCAGCACACCTGCGAGGTGCCACCGAAACCGCGGCGCAGCTTCGGGTCGCGGACCGTCAGCACGACGGCGAGGATCTTCGGCCCGAACAGCGCCACGGCGGTGAGTGACAGCAGCGCGGCGATTTCCCCGTCGCGGTAGTGCGGCCAGTTCGGGAACAGACCGTGCTGGCCGGGCAGGAAATACTGGTGGCCGTGGATCGCCTGCAGGATCACCACGGTGGAGCTGAGCAGGAGCATCAGCAGCCACAGGGGCGAGGCCAGATAGGAGAGCACCCCGCCGATCAGGTGGATGCGGTTCAGCCAATACAATCCGCGTGCCGGCAGCAGCCCGAGGTGCTGGATGTTGCCCTGCGCCCAGCGCCGGTCACGGGCCGCGTAATCGATCACGTTCGAGGGAATCTCCTCCCAGCTGCCGTGCTCGATCGGCAGCAGCCAGACCTCGTAGCCGGCACGGCGCATGAAGGCCGCCTCGACGAAATCGTGACTGAGGATCTCCCCGCCGAGGGGCGCCGAGCCGGGCAGGTGCGGCAGGCCGCAGTGGGCGGCGAAGGCCTTCAGCCGGATGATCGCGTTGTGGCCCCAGTAATTGCTCTCCCCGAGCTGCCAGTAGGCGAGTCCGCTCGAGAGCATCGGGCTGCTCAGACGCGCGGCGAACTGGATCAGGCGCGCGAACAGCGTGTCGCGGCCCGCCGGCAGCGGCAGCGCCTGGATGATGCCGGTGCGCGGGTTGGCGTCCATCAGCCGGGCCATCTCCACGATGGTCGCGCCCGACATGATGCTGTCGGCATCGAGGATGACGGCGTAATCGTAGGCGCCGCCCCAGTGGTTGACGAAGTCGGCGATGTTGCCGGCCTTGCGCGCGATGTTCTCCGGCCGGCGCCGATAGAAGATGCGCCCGCGGGCGGTATGGCGCGTCACCAGATCGCGCCAGGCGGCCTCCTCGGCGATGCCGATGTCGCGCTTGCGCGTGTCGGAGAGAATGAACAGGTCGAACGCCGACTGCTCCGTCAGCGTCTGCAGCGAGGACCAGATCACCTCGAGTCCAGCCGCCACGCGCGTGGTGTCCTCGTTGTAGATGGGCATGATCACCGCGGTGCGCCCACGCAGTGGCGCCACGGCGCGCCAGCGCTCGGTGATCTGCGCGCTGTCCCCGCCGCGCCAACGCACGGCGAAGCCCGCCACCGCGGTCCAGAACGAGCTGGCGAGCCACAGGAACAGGATGAAAAAGAGCACGAGCCCGGCGCGATCGAGCGCATTCAGCCCGTTCGCCGCCAGGATGTCCCACATCATGGTGGTCGCGGCGATCGCCGTCAGCACCGTCAGGGTGAAAAAGACGGTACGGCGCCGCCGCGCCAGTGACCGCAGCCAGTCGCCGCGGGGGTTCACGATCCGGGCGTCCACTGATAGGTCCAGGTCTCACTGAGCGGCGCCCCGTAGAGCTCGAGGTAGCAGCGCAGGTCGACCGGCCGTCCGCCCGTCGGCTGGACCCGGAAGCGCACCCGCCAGTGCCCGTTCTCGGGCAGTCGCTCGGTCTTGACGTCGAAGATGCGCGCCCCGAGTCCGCTCACCACGGCGCGCACGGGCTGACTGGCGCGCAGGCTGTGCAGATCCTCGCCGGCGAAATCGATCAGCATCTGGCGCTGGCCGCTCACCGCGTGGCCGGCGCGCAGCACCGGCGCGACCCGCGTTGCGACCACGCGGCCCCCGGGCGGCCAGCGTTGCCCGGAGTGCAGGTAGGCCGAGAGGACGTACGAGAAGGCGAGCGGCTGGCCGGCCCGCACCGGCGCGCTCGGCACCCAGTACGAGTCGATGTTGTAATCGATGTCCGCCTCGCCGGGGATCTCGACCAGCTCGACGCCGCCGCGGCCCCAGTGACCGAGCGGCTGCACCCAGTAGCTCGGGCGGCTCTCGTAGCGCGCCGCGGGGTCCTCGTAGTCCGCGAAGCGACGGTCGCGCTGGATGAGCCCGAAGCCCCCGGGGTTCTCGTCCATGAAGCGATTGACCTGCAGGCGCAGCGGATTGCGCAGCGGCCGCCACAGCCACTCCCCGCCGCCGGTGTGCATCATCAAGCCATCGCTGTCGTGCACCTGCGGACGCCAGTTCGCAAAGCGCCGGCGCGCGGAGTTGCGCCCGTAGAGGAACATCGAGGTGAGCGGGGCGATGCCGAGCTTGGCGATGTGGTGGCGCGGGTAGAGCACTGCGCTCACGGTAACCTGGGTGATGTTCCCCGGTCGCACCACGAACCGGTACGCCCCGGCGACGCTCGGACTGTCGAGCAGCGCGTAGATCGTCAGGGTGCGCGCCTCGGGCATCGGCTCGCGCAGCCAGAAGTGCGTGAAGTAGGGGATCTCCTCCCCGCCCGTGGTGGCGGTGTCGACGGCCAGCCCGCGGGCCGTGATCCCCTGGGTCTGATTGCGGCCGAGGACGCGAAAGTAGCTCGCGCCGAGGAAGGCGAGCACGCTGCGCGGGTGTCCGGGGCGCTCGAGCGGGAAGCGCACCGAGAGGCCGGCGAAGCCGAGCTGATCGGACAGGCGCAGCCCGCCGAGGCTACGCGGGAACTCGAACATCGAGGGGCTGTAGCGCACCGCCTGCACGCCCACGGCGCTCACCGTGAAGATCTTCACCTGGCGCGTGAACGCGAAGCCGCGGTGATAGAACTGCACCTCGAACCGCGAGTGGCCGCGCCAGAGTGCATCGGCGGGGCGGAAGTGGATCTGGTGATACTGCGCGTAGCTCAACCGGCGCAGCACGTTCGGCAGCGGCGTGGAGTGCACGTGGTAGGGGTGCTCGGCGCGCAGTGCCGCCAGGTGCTCGACGGTGGCGAAGGTGAACGATCGCCGGGGGGGCGGGGCGTGTCGGGCCGGCGCGGCGGCTCGGCCGAGGGCGCAGGCGAAGGGGGCAAGCGTCAGAAACGCGACGAGGGATATCCGATTCTTTATTGTCACCAGTTTCTCGCGGGGCCTGTCGTTCGACGCCACAGCGGCAGTCGGGTGCTTCGTCTGCGGCATAACACCGGCCCATTGTCGCCGTGTGGCGACAGATCGCGCACTCCATCTAACACGCTGATCAGCGTGAAGCTTAACGCATTTTGTCGCGCGCGAGAAACGCGCCGGCCCGCGCATTGCGCGCGAGTTGATGTTTGTTGGAGGTGCGAAGCGGATTCGCGTGCGTGCGCGTCGCAGCGCGGCCCCGCCGGATGCGGCGGGGCGGGGAAGTGGTGGAGGCGGGGGGAATCGAACCCCCGTCCGCAAGTCCTAGACTTCAGGCTCTACGTACGTAGCCCACTCTTTAGTTCTCGCGCCGCGCTACCCGAAGGGCAGGGAAGACGAAGCGCCAGCACACGGTGACTCTTAACGATCCGGCCCGTCGCACACCGTATCGCGAGCCTGTGAACGCGTCCCCCGAGTCGGCCGCACAGGCACGGACCGGTCGAAGGTCAGCCGCGGTTAGGCGGCGAGAGCGAAGTTGTCGTCGTTGGCAACTATAGTTTTGCAGCGAGATTTACGAGGACACTGCGCCTCGGTACGCCTCTGAAGGTTCGCAACCCACGTCGAAACCGGTCGCCCCCAGGAGAGATCGGTCAGCTGCAAGCATACCCGTCGGCGCGCGTTCTGCACAGCGCCGCGCACCATCCCGCGGCGCGCCCCCCGGCGCCCCGCCGAGCGCGGTGTCCGTCCGGGGGCTGTGACGATGTACAGTCTTGAGCCGAACCGCTGCTGCGCCGCGTCAGCCGCGGCGCAGCAGGCGCGCCTTGTCGCGCTCCCAGTCGCGGTTCTTCTCCGTGGCGCGCTTGTCGTGCTGCTTCTTGCCCTTGGCCAGTCCGAAGGTGAGTTTGGCGCGGCCGCTCTTCCAGTGCAGCTCGAGCGGGATCATGGTGTAGCCGCGCCGCTCGACCGCGCCGATCAGGCCGTTGAGCTCACTGCGATTGAGCAGCAGCTTGCGCGTGCGCGCCGGATCGGCGAGCACGTGCGTGGAGGTTGCCGCCAGGGGCGAGAAGTGCGCGCCGAAGAGGAACGCCTCGCCGTTGCGCAGATAGACGTAGGACTCGGTCAGCTGTGCCCGGCCGGCACGCATCGATTTGACCTCCCAGCCCTGGAGCACCAGACCCGCCTCGTAGCGCTCCTCGATGAAGTACTCGAAGCGCGCTCTGCGGTTCTCGGCGATCAGCCGGGCGGGGGCTGCGGGCTTGGGGGGCATCGGCTCTTCGGGTCGGTCGGGGGCGCGCATTGTAGCGTGCGCGCGCCCCTCGGGCGCGGCGGCGGCTCTTGTCGGTGCCGGGGCGATCCTGGGACAATGTCGCCCATGCGAGAGGTCAAGCGCTCGGCGCTCATCAAGATGCCGCCGAACAGACTGTTCGCGCTGATCAACGACATCGACAGCTATCCGCAGTTCCTGCCGTGGTGCACCCACTCGCAGGTGCTATCGCGAAGCGACAGTGAGATCGTCGCCACCATCGGCGTGCGTCGCGGGCCGTTCACCGGGGAGTTCACCACCCGCAACGCGCTCGAGCCGTACCGGCGCGTGCACATGCGCCTGGTCGACGGCCCGTTCAGCGCCCTCGAGGGGGAGTGGCACCTGACGCCCGCCGGGGAAGGCACGCAGGTCGAGCTGATGCTGCGCTTCCAGTTCAAGAACACCCTCTCCGCGGTGCTCTTCGAGCGCATCTTCGCCGAGACGGTCGGCTCCCTGGTCGATGCCTTCGTGGCCCGCAGTCGCGCGCTGCCGCCGGCCGAGGGAGTGGTCGTGCCGTGAGCGGCGGGCGCAAGCGCTGCCTGGTGGCCTACGCCACCGAGCAGCGTCAGTTCCTGTGGCCGGTGGAGCTCGATGAGGATGCGGATGTCGCGGCGGCACTCGAGGCCGCGCGGCGCTCGGCGCCCGATGTCCCGGTCCCCTGGGACAGAGCGCCGGTGGGAATCTTCGGTGAACTCTGCGCGCGTGACGCACGGCCGGCCGACGGAGATCGCATCGAGCTGTATCGGCCGCTCGTGCAGGACCCGCGCGCGCGGCGGCGCGCGCGCCTCGGCGCTGCGCGCCGCTGAGGTTACTGGACCGGGAATTTCTTCGCCGAGGGCAGCAGCCCCGGGGCGATCGGCTGACCCTTCGGTACGTTGATCAGCGTGAAGCGGCTGACCTTGCCGTCGTGGAAGTACACGGTCACGCGACTCTCGATCGGCCGCTGCACGTAGCCGCGCTTGAAGTAGTAGAGGTAGTCCCAGCGGTCGTCGTTGAAGACGTCCTGGATCATCGGGGTGCCGAGCAGATAGCGCACCTGCACCCGAGTCATGCCCACCTTCAGCTGCCGTACGGTGTGGCCGTCGAGATAGTTGCCCTGCTGAATCGACATGCGGTAGACGCAGCCGGCGAGCAGGACCGAGAGCGCCGCGAGCAGGGCGGCGAGACGCACAGCAGAGGTCAATTGAACTGGTCGCATGGAGGTCCGATGGGCAATAATTGGGTCGATCATACCTGATCGGGCAAGCACCGCCGCGATTCCCTGCGGCGGTCACATCCGGAGGATCGCAACGCGTGGAAAGCAAGGACCTGCGTAAAGCCGGCCTGAAAGTCACGTTGCCGCGAGTGAAGATCCTCGAGATCCTCGCCGGCAGCGAGACGCGGCATCTGTCCGCGGAGGACATCTACCGCAGCCTGCTCGACTCGCACGAGGACATCGGGCTCGCGACCGTCTACCGGGTGCTCACCCAGTTCGAGGCCGCCGGACTCGTGACCCGCCATCACTTCGAGGACGGCATGGCCGTCTTCGAACTGAACCAGGGTGCGCACCACGATCATATCGTGTGTCTTGACTGCGGCCAGGTCGAAGAGTTCGTCGACGAGGGCATCGAGGCCCGTCAGGACGCGGTGGCCGAGCGGCTGAAGTTCGAGATCCGTGACCATTCCCTGATTCTCTACGGGCACTGCCGGCGCGAGGCCTGTCCGCACCGGCGCGCGCCGCGCCCGTGAACGGGCCGCTCAGCGGCGCTCAGCGCCGCGCTTCGGCCGCCGTACCGGTGCACGCGCCGCGGTACGGGACGGCGCTGCGCCCTGGAGCATCTCGCGGGCGTGCTCGCGCGCCGTGACGGTGACGTCGACCCCGCCGAGCATGCGCGCGAGCTCCTCGATGCGCTCCGTCTCGGGCAGTTCCGTCAGGCGGGTGTGCGTGGCACGCCCGTCGCTGTGCTTGGCGACGCGCAGATGCTGATGGCCCTGTGAGGCCACCTGCGGCAGGTGCGTCACGCACAGCACCTGGCCGCGCTCCCCGAGCGCTCGCAGCTCCCGACCGACGATCTCCGCGACCGCCCCGCCGATCCCGGAGTCGACCTCATCGAACACCATGCAGCGCGTCTCGCGCGCGCTGCTGGCGACCTCGACCGCGAGCGACAGCCGCGAGAGCTCCCCGCCGGAGGCGACCTTCGCGAGGGCGCGGACCGGCTGGCCGGGATTGGCGCTGACGCGGAATTCGACGTCATCGGAGCCGTGCGGCGCCGGCTCGTCCGCGCGCTCCGTCAGGGTGATTTCGAAGCGGCCCCCGGCCATGCCGAGCGCCTGCATGTGCACCGTCACCGCTGTGCCGAGTGCGGCGCCGGCTGCGGTGCGCGCCCGGGTGAGCGCCGCGGCCTGCCGGTGATAGTGCGCGAGCGCCGTCTCGAGTTCCCCGCGCAGCGCCTTCAGGTCGACGTCGGCGCGCTCGAGCTGCTCGAGCTCCGCGGCGAGCTCCGCGGCGCGCGCCGGCAGCTGCGCGGCGCTGACCCGATGTTTGCGGGCGAGATCCTCGATCGCCGCGAGCCGGCTCTCGACGGTGTTCTGGCGTGTGGTGTCGAGCTCGAGGCTCTGCGCATAGCGCTCGAGCTCGCGGGCCGCCTCGCGCACGTTGACCTGGGCATCCTGCGTCAGGGTGACGATCGGGCCGAGCTGCGCATCGATCGCCGCCGCGGCGCGCAGCGCCTGCAGCGCGCGCCCGATCGCCCCGTGGGCATTGTGCGGCTCATCCTGATAGAGCTGACCGAGCGCCCCCTGGGCGGCCTCGGCCAACCGGCCGCGGTGCGCCAGGCGGGTGCGCTCCTCGCTGAGGCGCTCGAGCTCACCGGCCTCGAGTTCGAGTGCCCCGAGCTCTGCGACCTGGTGGCGCAGCAGATCGAGCCGCGCATCGCGGTCCTCGGCCGCCGCGGCGAGCGCACGGGCGCGGGTGTGCAACTCGCGCCAGCGCCGGTAGGCCGCCTCGACCGCGCCGAGCTCAGCGGTGAGCGCGCCGAATTCATCGAGGAGTTCGCGCTGGCGCGCCGCGCGGGTGAGCGACTGGAATTCGTGCTGACCGTGGATGTCGATGAGCAGATCCGCCGCCTCGCGCAGCAGCTGCACCGGGACCGGCTGACCGTTGAGCCAGGCCCGCGAGCGACCGTCGGTGCCGAGCACGCGGCGCACGATGAGCTCATCGCCCTCGAGCGCCTGGCCCTCGAGCCAGGCCTTCAATTCCCCGGGCGCACCGCGCAGATCGAACGTGGCGGTGAGATCGGCCCGCTCGGCTCCGTGGCGGATCATTTCCGCCCCGCCGCGGCCGCCGCCGAGCAGTTGCAGCGCATCGACCAGGATGGATTTGCCGGCGCCGGTCTCCCCGGTGAGCACCGTCAGCCCCGAGCGCAGCGTGAGCTCGAGTTCATCGATGATGGCGAAGTCGCGGATCTTAAGGGCGATGAGCATGGCGGATCGCGCAAGGGTGGAGGTGGAAGAGGGCGCTCAGCGCTCGCTGTCGCCGCGGCCCCAGTGCAGTTTCGAGCGCAGCAGGCGGAAATAGTCGTGCCCGGGCGGATGCAGCAGCGTGACGCGCTCGGCGGCGCGGCGGATCTCCAGACGCTCCCCCGGCACCAGCGTTCCGAGGATGCTGCCATCGCAGGTCACCTGGGCGCGCGTGTCGGGCCGCTCGAGCAGACGGACCTCGATCACCGAGCGGCCGGACACCACGATGGGCCGGTCCGAGAGGGTGTGCGGGCAGATCGGCGCCAGGACCACGATGTCCAGCTGCGGCTCGATGATCGGCCCGCCGCAGGACAGGGCGTAGGCCGTCGAGCCGGTGGCGCTCGCCACGACGATGCCGTCGCCGGCGTGGGTGTTGACGTAGCGGCCGGCGACCCGGGTCTCGAAATCCAGCATCCGGCCCGTGGCGAGCTTCTGCAGCACCACGTCATTCAGCGCCAGCGTCTCTTGGCACGAGCCGTCGGCGTGCTCCAGTCGCGCCGCGAGCAGCGGCCGCTCGTCGGCATCGAGCTGCCCGGCGAGGGCCGCATCGAGGCAGGCGGCGATGTCCTGCGGCATCACGTCGGTGAGAAAGCCGAGCCGGCCGCGGTTGATGCCGAGCAGCGGCACGCCGTGGCGGGCGACGAGCCCCGCGGCGTAGAGCAGCGTACCGTCGCCCCCGACCGCGATCATCAGGTCCGCCCCGGGGCTGAGCTCGGCCGTTGCGACCGCGCTCGCCGCCGCGCTCGCCGCGAGCGGTGCGGCGCAATCGATCCGCACCGTCACCCCCCGCTCGACCAGATGCGCAAGCGCCACCCGGGCGGATTCGGCCACCCGCGGGTCCGTGAAGCGGCCGACCAGAGCGCAGATACGGGGAGGGGTCATCGGCGAGGATCCTAGCAGGACGACGCAATGGTTGCTTGACGCTCGGGCGCTGCGTCTATAGCTTTTCAGACAGTCCGCTGCGCCAGAGCGGCCCGTGTGCGCAGCGACGCAGTGTATGACGCCAGAATCCCCTGAAGAACAGTTGAGCGAACGTGCGCAGCATCTGCTGCGCAAGCTCGTCGAGAGCTACATCCGCGACGGCCAGCCGGTCGGCTCGCGCGCGCTGTCGCGCGAGTCAGGGCTGCAGCTGTCCTCGGCGACCATCCGCAACGTGATGGCCGATCTGGAGGAGCTCGGCTTCGTCGCCTCGCCGCATACCTCCGCCGGGCGCGTGCCGACCGACAAGGGCTACCGGTTCTTCGTCGACTCGCTGCTGCAGGTCCAGCCGCTCGAGGCGGCCGCGGTCGCCGAGATCGAGCGACAGCTCGAGGCGGTGCGCGAGAGCGGCAAGGACCTGGTGAGCAGCGTCTCGCAGCTGCTCTCGAGCCTGACTCGCCTCGCCGGCGTGGTCACTCTGCCGCGCGCCACGCAGGCCACCATCACCCAGATCGAGTTCGTCGGGCTGTCCGAGAACCGCGTGCTCGTCGTGCTGGTGTACGGGGAGCGCGAGGTGCAGAACCGCATCGTGCAGCTCGAGCGCTACTTCTCCCACGATGAGCTGCGCCGCGCCTCGAACTTCCTCAACGAGCAGCTGCGCGGCCGCTCCCTCGAGGAGGTGCGCCAGGAGATCCTGCGCCAGCTGAGCGAGACGCGCGCGCACCTGAATCAGGTGATGCTCGATGCGATCTCGATGGCGCAGCACGTGTTCGCCAGCAGTGCGCAGAACGGGGAGCTCGAGTACGTCATCAAGGGCGAGACCAATCTGATGAGCGTCGCGGAGCTCTCGAGCGTCGAGCGGCTGCGACGCCTGTTCGAGGCGTTCAACGAGAAGCGCGACTTTCTGCACCTGCTCGATCACAGCCTGCGTGCCGAGGGGGTGCAGATCTTCATCGGCCACGAGTCCGGCTACCGCATCCTCGATGACTGCAGTCTGGTGACCGCGCCGTACGGCACGCCGGCCTCCGCGTTCGGCGTGCTCGGGGTCATCGGCCCGACCCGCATGGCCTATGAGCGGGTCATTCCCATCGTCGACATGACCGCTAAACTCCTCGGCGCCGCCTTGAATTCGCGGCGCTGATCCCCACACCGGGCGCTGTACGCCGCGGCGGCGCAGGCTGCCCGGTGGGGCATGGCTTTTTTTTCACGGCGCAAGAGCGACAAGAGGATTGCGGATGAGCACTGATCAGGCGGGCGCGAGCCCCTCAGGCGAGCGCGGTAGCGACGGGTCGATCGCCTCGGACGAGACGCTGCGGCTCGAGCAGGCGCTGGCGCAGGCCGAGCAGCGCGCCAAAGAGAGCCAGGAGCAGATGCTGCGGGCCCTGGCGGAACTCGACAACGTGCGCAAGCGCGCCCAGCGCGACATCGAGGCGGCCAACCGCTACGGGCTGGAGAAATTCGCCGCCGAGCTGCTGCCCGTGCAGGACAGCCTGGAGCTGGCGATCCAGAGCGCCGCGCGCCCGGAAGTGGACCCGGCGAGCCTCAAGCAGGGCCAGGAGGCGACGTTGCAGCTGCTCGCCAAGGCGCTCGAGAGGCTCGGCGTACGCGCCATCCGTGCGCTCGGGGAGCCGTTCGACCCGGCGCGCCACGAGGCGATGCTGGCGCAGGAGTCGGCCGAGGCCGCCCCGGACACCGTGCTGCAGGTGGTGCAGGCCGGCTACGAGCTCAACGGGCGGCTGCTGCGCCCGGCGCGGGTGATCGTGGCGAAAGCCAAGACGTAGGTTCAGCGAATGCCCCGCGACCCTTGAATCGGCGGGACATACCCCCAGAAAGTTCTCCAGCAGACTCTCCATAAGCAACTGATTTCGGCGGAGCAGATCATGGCAAAGGTAATCGGCATCGACCTCGGGACCACGAACTCGTGCGTCGCCATCATGGAGGGCGGCAAGCCCCGGGTGATCGAGAACAGCGAGGGCGATCGCACGACTCCGTCCATCGTCGCCTTCACCAAGGACAACGAGGTGCTGGTGGGCCAGCCGGCCAAGCGTCAGGCGGTCACCAACCCGCAGAACACCCTGTTCGCGATCAAGCGCCTCATCGGACGGAAGTTCGAGGACGAGGTGGTGCAGCGCGACTCGAAGATGGTTCCGTACAAGATCGCCCGCGCCGACAACGGCGATGCGTGGGTCGATGCGCAGGGCAAGAAGATGGCCCCGCCCGAGGTCAGTGCGCGCGTGCTGATGAAGATGAAGAAGACGGCCGAGGACTACCTCGGCGAGCCGGTCACCGAGGCGGTGATCACGGTGCCGGCCTACTTCAACGATTCGCAGCGCCAGGCGACCAAGGATGCCGGGCGCATCGCCGGCCTCGAGGTCAAGCGCATCATCAATGAGCCGACCGCCGCCTCGCTCGCCTACGGGCTCGACAAGCAGAGCGGGGACCGCAAGATCGCCGTGTACGATCTCGGCGGTGGCACCTTCGACATCTCGATCATCGAGATCGCCGAGATCGACGGGGAGCATCAGTTCGAGGTGCTCTCGACCAACGGCGATACGTTCCTCGGGGGCGAGGATTTCGATCTGCGCATCATCAATTTCCTCGCCGAGGAGTTCCTGAAGGAGTCCGGCGTCGACGTGCGCAAGGACCCGCTCGCCATGCAGCGTCTGAAGGAGGCGGCGGAGAAGGCGAAGATCGAGCTGTCCTCCACGCAGCAGACCGACATCAACCTGCCGTACATCACCGCGGACGCCTCGGGGCCGAAGCACCTGAACATCAAGCTCACCCGTGCCAAACTCGAGGCGCTGGTCGAGGAGCTGGTGCAAAAGACCATCGCGCCGTGCCGCACCGCGCTGAAGGATGCGGGGCTCTCGGCGAACGAGGTCGCCGAGGTCATCCTGGTCGGCGGTCAGACGCGGATGCCGCTGGTGCAGAAGTACGTGAAGGATTTCTTCGGCCGCGAGCCGCGCAAGGACGTCAACCCCGATGAGGCGGTGGCGGTGGGCGCGGCGATCCAGGCGGGCGTGCTCGCCGGTGAGGTCAAGGACGTGCTGCTGCTCGACGTCACGCCGCTGTCGCTCGGCATCGAGACGCTCGGTGGGGTGATGACCAAACTGATCGAGAAGAACACCACGATCCCGACCAAGGCCGCGCAGGTGTTCTCCACCGCCGATGACAACCAGACGGCGGTGACCATTCACGTGCTGCAGGGCGAGCGCGAGCGGGCGGTGGACAACAAGTCCCTCGGCAAGTTCGACCTGTCGGACATCCCGCCCGCCCCGCGCGGCATGCCGCAGGTCGAGGTGTCCTTCGACATCGACGCCAACGGCATCCTCAACGTGTCGGCCAAGGACAAGGCGAGCGGCCGGGAGCAGAAGATCGTCATCAAGGCCTCGAGCGGTCTGAACGAGGAGGAGATCAAGCGCATGGTGCGCGACGCCGAGGCGCACGCCGCGGACGACAAGCGCTTCCGTGAGCTCATCGAGACGCGCAACAAGGCCGACGCGATGATCCACGCGGTCGAGCGCAGCGTGAAGGATCTCGGCGAGAAGGTCGAGCCGAGCGAGCGCGCTGGCGTCGAGTCGGCGATTGCCGATCTGCGCACCGCGCTGAAGGGCGATGACCGCGCGGTGATCGAGAAGAAGACCGAGGCGCTGGCCCAGGCCTCCGCCGGCATCGCGCAGAAGGCGTACGCCGGGGAAGGTGCCGCGGGCGGCGCGACGGCCGGGGCCGAACCCGGCGCCACGGGTGAAGGGGCCGCCGGCGGCAAGGAGAATGTCGTCGACGCGGAGTTCGAAGAGGTCAAGGACAAGGGCCGCAAGGCATCCTGACCGCTCCGTTGAGCCAGTCGGTATAGTGGGCGGGGTTCGCGGCGCGAACCCCGCTGCCGCTGTGCGAGGCGCATGAAAAAAGACTTCTACAAAGTCCTCGACGTCCCCAAGACGGCGACCGAGGCGGAAATCAAAAAGGCGTACCGGCGCCTCGCGATGAAATATCACCCGGATCGCAATCCGGATGACGCGGAGGCCGAGGGGCGCTTCAAGGAGGCCAAGGAGGCCTACGAGATCCTCACCGACGCACCCAAGCGGGCCGCCTACGATCAGTACGGTCATGCCGGCCTCGAGGCCGCGGCGGCCGGCGCTCGTGGCCACGGCAACACCGCGGATGCCTTCAGTGACATCTTCGGGGATGTGTTCGGGGACATCTTCGGCGCGGCTCGCCGCGGCGGACACGCCCAGGTGTTCCGCGGCGCCGATCTGCGCTACGACCTCGAGCTCGATCTGCACGAGGCGGTGTTCGGTCACTCGGTGGAGATCGAGGTGCCGAAACTCTCCGAGTGCGAGACCTGCCACGGCAGCGGTGCGGCCAAGGGCAGTACCCCGCAGACCTGTGATGCCTGCGGTGGCAATGGCCAGGTGCGCATCTCCCAGGGCTTCTTCCAGTTGCAGCAGACCTGCCCGAAATGCCGCGGTGCCGGCACGATCGTGCGCAACCCCTGCGATACCTGCCTCGGGCAGGGCCGGGTGCGCCGCACGCGCAATCTGTCGGTGAAGATCCCCGCGGGCGTGGATACCGGGGACCGCATCCGCCTCGGCGGCGAGGGCGAAGCGGGCCGCAACGGCGGGCCGCCGGGGGACCTCTACGTCGAGGTGCACGTGCGCGAGCACGCGATCTTCGAGCGGGACGGGGCGCACCTCTCCTGCGAAGTCCCGGTCAGTTTTGCGACCGCCGCGCTCGGCGGCACCCTGGAGGTGCCGACGCTCGACGGCAATGTGGCGCTGAAGATCCCGGCGGAAACCCAGTCGGGCCGGGTCTTTCGGCTGCGCGACAAGGGGGTCAAGCCGGTGCGCGGCGGCTCGCGCGGGGATCTGTTCTGCCGGGTGGTCGTCGAGACCCCGGTGCACCTGTCGGCCGAGCAGCGCGAGCTGATTCGCACGCTCGAGGCGTCCCTGAAGGAGGAGGGCCCGCGCCACTCGCCGCGCGAGAAGGGTTTCTTCGAGGGCGTGCGGCGCTTCTTCGGCGCCTGAGCGCGGATCATGAAGACCCGCATCGTCATTCTCGGGGCGGGCGGCCGGATGGGCCGCGCGCTGGTGCACGCGCTGGCGGATTTCGACGGGCTCGTCCTGAGCGCAGCGGTGACCTCGGCCACGAGCGGTGCGCTCGGACGGGATGCCGGGGAGCTCGCCGGTGTCGCACCGCTCGGGGTCCGGGTGAGCGCGGACCTCGGGGCGGCGCTGCAGGGCGCGGACGTCGCGATCGATTTCTCCGCCCCGCAGGCGACGGCGGCGCACCTGGCGGCCTGCCGGGCCGCGGGCGTTGCGCTGCTGCTCGGCACCACCGGCTATCCGGAGGCGCTCGAGGCTCAGTTTGCCGCCGCGGCGCGCGACGTCGCGCTCCTGGTGGCGCCCAATACCAGTCTCGGGGTGACGGTGCTGCTCGAGCTGGTGCGCACCGCGGCGCAGGCGCTGCCGGCGGCGTTCGACATCGAGATCCTCGAGACCCACCACCGCCTGAAGCGCGATGCCCCCTCGGGGACCGCGCTCGCGCTCGGCCGGGCCGCCGGTGAAGGCCGCGGTCTCTCGCCCGAGGCGGCGCTCGCCGCCGCCGGTGCGGGGCGCGCGGGCGCGCGCCCCGCGGGCCAGATCGGCTTCGCCGTGCTGCGCGGCGGGGACGTCGCCGGGGAGCATGAGGTGCGCTTTCTCGGCACCGGCGAGACGCTCGTCCTGGGCCATCGGGCGGGGGATCGGAGCCTGTTCGCGCGCGGCGCTCTGACCGCTGCGCTCTGGCTTGCGCAGCGTCCGGCGGGTCGCTATTTCATGCGTGATATTTTATTTCAAAATCAATAGGTTGCGAAATTTTCCACGGCATCTTCACTCCTCGCCGCGGGCGAATTTTCCATGGACACCCGCAGCCTCCGACCGTAGAATTTCGCCCGATCCGCTGCAGATTTTTCGAATTCTCGGCGGGTTAGTCCACGCAAGGCGGGAGGATGTTCATTACGAACTCCTCCCGCTTTGTATATCTGCAGGTCTTTGGGCCGAGCGCTCCGCAGCGCGGAGTGATCTACTCGCCGGCCGACCGACCCGAGAGCCCATCGCAAAAGAGAGGATTCATCGAAGTGAGCGTACCGGCAGTACTGGCACTTGCGGATGGGACCGTCTTCCGTGGCCAGTCGATTGGTGCCAAAGGCAACACCACGGGCGAAGTTGTCTTCAACACCGCCATGACGGGCTATCAGGAAATTCTGACCGACCCGTCATACGCCCGTCAGATCGTCACGCTCACCTGCCCGCACATCGGCAACACCGGAGCGACGCCGGAGGATCTGGAATCGGCGCAGATCTACGCCGCCGGCCTCGTGGTGCGCGATCTGCCGGCGCGCTGGAGCAACTGGCGCGGCAGCGAATCGCTCGGGGCGTTTCTCGAGCGCGGCCGCATCGTCGCCATCGCCGGGATCGACACCCGCCGCCTGACGCGCATCCTGCGCGAGCGCGGCGCGCAGTCCGGTTGCATCATGACCGGTGAGCAGGCCGACGCGAACGCCGCGGTGATCGCGGCGCGCAAGTTCCCGGGCTTGAAGGGCATGGACCTCGCCAAGGTGGTCAGCACCCGGCGCTCCTTCCAGTGGAATGACGGGAGCGTCTGGCCGGAGGGCACGCGCACGCTGCGGGCGCATCAGCGGCTGCACGTCGTGGCGTACGACTTCGGGATCAAGCGCAACATCCTCAGGCTGCTCGCCGACTACGGCTGCCGCATGACGGTGGTGCCGGCCGAGACGAGCGCCGAGGAGGCCCTCGCGCTCGCCCCCGATGGCATCTTTCTCTCCAACGGCCCGGGCGATCCGGAGCCGTGCACCTACGCGATCGAGGCGACGCGCGCGTTCCTCGCCACCGACCTGCCGGTGTTCGGCATCTGCTTGGGACACCAGATTCTCGGGCTCGCCAGCGGCGCGCGCACGCTGAAGATGAAATTCGGTCACCACGGGGCGAACCACCCGGTGCAGGACCTCGAGAGCGGGCGGGTGCTCATCACCAGCCAGAATCACGGCTTCGCGGTCGATGAGACGACGCTGCCCGCGAGCGTGCGCGCCACGCACCGCTCACTGTTCGATGGCTCGCTGCAGGGGCTCGCGTTCACCGACCGTCCGGTGTTCGGCTTCCAGGGCCACCCCGAGGCGAGCCCGGGCCCGCACGACATGAAGCCGCTGTTCGAGCGCTTCGTGCAGCTGATGGTGCGCCGGCTGCAGGCGCAGCTGCGCCAGAACCCGCCGGGTGGCACCGGCTCTGCCCAGAACCCGCCGCGACAGCCGGCCCTTTCCCGTTGATGCGAGAGTGACTCAGTGCCCAAGCGCAGCGACCTGAAGAGCATCCTGATCATCGGCGCCGGCCCGATCGTCATCGGCCAGGCATGTGAATTCGACTACTCCGGGGCGCAGGCCTGCAAGGCGCTGCGCAGCGAGGGGTACCGGGTCATCCTGGTCAACTCCAATCCGGCCACCATCATGACCGACCCGGAGATGGCCGATGCCGTCTACATCGAGCCGGTCAACTGGCGTACCGTGGCGCGCATCATCGAGAAGGAGCGCCCCGATGCGCTGCTGCCCACCATGGGCGGTCAGACCGCACTCAACACCGCGCTCGATCTGGTGCGCGAGGGCGTGCTCGAGAAGTTCTCCGTGGAGCTGATCGGCGCGAAGCGCGAGGCCATCGACATGGCCGAGGACCGCGAGCGCTTCCGCAACGCGATGAGCGAGATCGGCCTGGAGTCCCCGCACTCGCAGATCGCGCGCAACCTCGAGGATGCGCTGCGGATCGCCGGGGAGATCGGCTTTCCGATCGTGATCCGTCCGTCCTTCACCCTCGGGGGCTCCGGCGGCGGCATCGCCTACAACCGCGAGGAGCTCGAGTCGATCGTCGCCGGGGGCCTGGATGCCTCGCCGACCGCCGAGGTGCTGCTCGAGGAGTCGGTGATCGGCTGGAAAGAGTTCGAGATGGAGGTGGTGCGCGACCACAAGGACAACTGCATCATCATCTGCTCGATCGAGAACTTCGATCCGATGGGCGTGCACACCGGCGACTCGATCACGGTCGCCCCGGCGTTGACGCTCACCGACAAGGAATACCAGCGCATGCGCGACGCCTCGATCGCCGTGCTGCGCAAGATCGGCGTGGACACCGGTGGATCGAACGTGCAGTTCGCGGTCAATCCGCGCGACGGGCGGCTGCTGGTGATCGAGATGAACCCGCGGGTGTCGCGCTCCTCGGCGCTCGCCTCGAAGGCCACCGGCTTTCCGATCGCCAAGATCGCCGCGAAGCTCGCCATCGGCTACACGCTCGATGAGCTGAAGAACGACATCACCGGCGGGGCGACCCCGGCGTCCTTCGAGCCGGCGATCGACTACGTGGTGACCAAGATCCCGCGCTTCACGTTCGAGAAGTTCCCCGCGGCCAACGACCGACTGACCACGCAGATGAAGTCCGTGGGCGAGGTGATGGCGATCGGGCGCACCTTCCAGGAGTCCTTGCACAAGGCGCTGCGCGGGCTCGAGACCGGGCTCGACGGCCTGACGCCCCAGGCACTGCCGCCCTCGGCGGAGGAGTGCGAGGGCAAACTGACGCACGAGCTGCGTGCGCCGGGACCGAACCGGCTGCTGTATGTCGCGGATGCCTTCCGCGCCGGCTGGACGTTCGAGCGCATCGCCGAACTCACCCACATCGATCCGTGGTTCCTCGCCCAGATCGAGGATCTGATCCACGAGGAGCGCATGGTGAGCGCCGAGGGCCTCGCCGGACTCACGGGCGCGCGGCTGCGGGTGCTGAAGCGCAAGGGCTTCGCCGATGCGCGCCTCGCCAAGCTCATCGACATGCCCGAGCAGGCCGTGCGCCACAAACGCCACGACCTCGGCGTACGCCCGGTGTACAAGCGGGTCGACACCTGCGCGGCGGAGTTCTCCACCTCGACCGCCTACCTGTACTCCACCTACGAGGAGGAGTGCGAGGCCGAGCCGAGCACGCGGCGCAAGATCATGATTCTCGGCGGCGGGCCGAACCGCATCGGTCAGGGCATCGAGTTCGACTACTGCTGCGTGCACGCGGCGCTCAGTCTGCGCGAGGACGGGTTCGAGACCATCATGGTCAACTGCAACCCCGAGACCGTCTCGACCGATTACGACACCTCCGACCGGCTGTATTTCGAGCCGCTCACCCTCGAGGACGTGCTCGAGATCCTGGAGAAGGAAAAGCCCGAGGGGGTGATCGTGCAGTTCGGCGGGCAGACCCCGCTGAAGCTCTCGCGCGCGCTCGAGCAGGCCGGCGCGCCGATCATCGGCACCTCGCCGGAATCCATCGACGTCGCCGAGGACCGCGAGCGCTTCCAGGCGCTGGTGCACCAGCTCGGACTGCGCCAGCCGGCCAACGCGACGGCGCGCACCGAGGATCAGGCCGTGAAGCTGGCGCGCGAGGTCGGCTTTCCGCTCGTGGTGCGTCCCTCGTACGTGCTCGGCGGGCGCGCCATGGAGATCGTGTTCAATGAGGAGGACCTGCGCGGATACATGAATCGCGCGGTGCAGGTCTCCAACGACAGTCCCGTGCTGCTCGATCGATTCCTCGATGTCGCCATCGAGGTCGACGTGGATGCCGTCTGTGACGGGGAGCAGGTGCTCATCGGCGGCATCATGGAGCACGTCGAGCAGGCCGGGGTGCACTCGGGGGATTCCGGCTGCTGTCTGCCGCCGAACAGCCTGAGTGCACAGCTTCAGGAGCAACTGCGCGAGCAGACGCGCAAGCTCGCCACGGCGCTGAACGTGATCGGGCTGATGAACATCCAGTTCGCGATCCAGAACGGCGTCATCTACGTCCTGGAGGTCAACCCGCGCGCCTCGCGCACCGTGCCGTTCGTCTCCAAGGCCACCGGACTGCCGCTGGCGAAGATCGCCGCGCGGGTGATGAGCGGGCGGCGCCTCGCCGATCTCGGGGTGAGCGAGCGTCCGGCGCCGACATATTATTCGGTCAAGGAAGCGGTCTTCCCGTTCGTGAAGTTCCCCGAGGCCGATCCGATCCTCGGCCCGGAGATGAAATCGACCGGCGAGGTGATGGGCACGGGGCGCACCTTCGGGGAAGCCTACGCCAAGGCGCAGAGCGCCTCGGGCGTCACGCTGCCGCGCCGCGGCGTGTGCTTCGTCAGCGTGCGCGACCGGGACAAACCGGGCGCGGTCCAGCTCGGTCAGCGGCTGATCGAGCGCGGCTTCTCGCTGGTGGCCACCGAGGGCACCGCCCGGGAGCTGAGCGCCGCGGGGCTCGAGTGCCGGCGCGTCAACAAGGTGCGCGAGGGACGCCCGCACATCGTCGACATGATCAAGAACGATGAGATCGATCTCATCGTCAATACGACCGAGGGCAAGCTCGCCATTCTCGAGTCCAATTCGATCCGCCGCGAGGCGGTGCACCGGCGCGTGACGTATTACACGACGCTCGCAGCGGGCCTCGCGACCTGCGAGGCGCTCGACCATCTCGATGAGGTGGAGGTGAACCGCCTGCAGGATCTGCATCAGGGAGCGCTGAGCGCATGAAACGTACCCCCATGACACTGCGCGGTGCCGAGGCGCTGCGCGCGGAGCTGAAGCGCCTGAAGAGCGAGGCGCGCCCGGCGGTCATCAAGGCCATTGCCGAGGCGCGCAGTCACGGCGATCTGTCGGAGAACGCCGAGTATCACGCCGCCCGCGAGCAGCAGGGCTTCATCGAGGGGCGCATCCGCGAGATCGAGGCGAAACTCTCGAGCGCCGAGGTCATCGACCCCAGTGCGCTGCCGAAGACCGGCAAAGTGGTCTTCGGCTCGGTGGTCGAACTGGAGGACGAGGAGGGCAACCGGCTCGTCTACCGGATCGTCGGGGAGGACGAGGCGGACATCGGCGCCGGACTCATCTCGGTCACCTCGCCGATCGCGCGGGCGATGGTCGGGAAGTCCGAGGGTGACGCGGTGGACGTGGCGGCCCCGGGCGGCTTGCGCTCCCTCGAGATCGTCGAGGTCCGCCTCGACTGAGGGCTACTCGCCCGGAATGACGATGCGCGGCACGTCACGCCGCGGCCGGTAGAGCGCCGCGACGTTGCCGATGCGCTGAATCAGTGCGCTGCCGGTGCGTTCGGCGAGTTGCGTGAACAGCGTATCGCGCGCTTCGCGATCGCCGCCCGGCGCCTTGACCTTGATCAGCTCGTGGTCGGTGAGCGCCCGGTCCGTCTCGAGCGCCACGGCCTCGGTGAGACCGGCGTGGCCGAGGAGAATGACGGGTTTGAGCGCGTGCGCCAAGCCGCGCAGGTGCCGGCGTTGCCGCTCGGTCAGTTTCGGTGCAGGGGACATCCGGCGGATTGTACAGACTCACATGGCGAAGCGGTCCAAAAGCAGCAGTCGGTGGTTGCAGGAGCATTTTTCCGACCCGTACGTGAAGCGGGCTCAGGCGGAAGGCTGGCGGTCACGCGCGGTCTTCAAACTCGAAGAGCTCGATAAGAGCGAGAAAATGATTCGATCCGGGGCCATTTGCCTCGATCTTGGTGCGGCACCCGGCGCCTGGAGCCAATATCTGCACCGGCGTCTGGGGCGCAGCGGTCGGGTGGTGGCCACCGACATCCTGGCCATGGATCCGCTCGAGGGCGTGGAGTTCGTCCAGGGCGATTTCCGCGAAAACGACGTTTTCGAGCGTATTCTCTCCCTGGTGCCCGCGCGCGAGGTCGACTGGGTGCTCTCCGACATGGCGCCCTCCATGAGCGGGATCGACTCGGTCGATCAACCCCGCTCGATGTATCTGGCGGAATTGGCGCTCGATATGGCCGGCCGGGTCTTGAAGAGCGGCGGTGGCGCCCTGATCAAGGTGTTTCAGGGTGCGGGTTTCGATGCGCTGGTGCGCGACGCCCGGGGCCGGTTCGGCAAAGTGCGGCTGGTCAAACCCTCTGCCTCGCGTGCCCGCAGCGCCGAGGTGTATCTGCTGGCGAAGGACTTCCGCTTGGTGTAGCGTGCTAAAGCAATGAACGATCTGACCAAGAACATCATTCTCTGGGCGATCATCGTGGTGATCCTGCTGGCGGTGTTCAGCCGCTACATGCCGAACACCAATGCGCCGCAGCCCCTGACGTACTCGACCTTCCTGAAGGACGTCGAGTCCAACCAAGTCTCCTCGGTGACCTTCCAGGGCACCATGCTCTATGGGGTCTTGAAGGATCACAAGCCGTTCAAGACCTTCAATCCCGAGACCGACTACACGGCCCTGATCGGGGCGCTCGAGCAGCACAGCGTCGACATCTCCGGCAAGCCGCCCAAGGGCGAGGGGATTCTCGAGCAGATCCTGATTCAGCTGCTGCCGGTGCTGCTGCTGATCGTCGTGTTCGCCTACATGCTGCGCCAGATGCAGGGCGCCTCCGGCGGACGCGGGGCGATGTCCTTCGGCAAGAGCCGTGCGCGGCTGCTCGGGGAGGACCAGGTCAGCGTGACCTTCGCCGACGTGGCCGGGGTCGATGAGGCCAAACAGGAAGTCGGGGAGATCGTCGATTTTCTGAAAGACCCGGGGAAGTTCCAGAAGCTCGGCGGCAAGATTCCGAAGGGCGTGCTGATGGTCGGTTCCCCGGGAACCGGCAAGACGCTGCTCGCGCGCGCCATCGCGGGCGAAGCCAAGGTGCCGTTCTTCACCATTTCCGGGTCGGACTTCGTCGAGATGTTCGTCGGCGTCGGCGCCTCGCGCGTGCGCGACATGTTCGAGCAGGCGAAGAAGCACGCCCCGTGCATCATCTTCATCGATGAGATCGATGCGGTCGGCCGCCACCGCGGCGCCGGACTCGGCGGCGGTCACGATGAGCGCGAGCAGACGCTCAATCAGCTGCTCGTCGAGATGGATGGCTTCGAGGGCAACGAGGGCATCATCGTCATCGCCGCGACGAACCGTCCCGATGTGCTCGACCCGGCGCTGCTGCGTCCGGGCCGCTTCGACCGCCAGGTCGTGGTGCCGCTGCCGGACGTGCGTGGCCGCGAGCAGATCCTGCGCGTGCACATGCGCCGCGTACCGCTCGGGGAGGACGTCAAGCCGGCGCTCATCGCCCGCGGTACCCCGGGATTCTCGGGCGCGGATCTTGCGAACCTCGTCAACGAGGCGGCGCTGTTCGCCGCGCGCGCCAACAAGCGCATCGTCGGCATGGACGAGTTCGAGCGCGCCAAGGACAAGATCATGATGGGCGCGGAGCGGCGCTCGATGGTCATGACCGAGGAAGAGAAGCGCATGACCGCCTACCACGAGGCCGGTCACGCCATCGTCGCCATGACGGTGCCGGAGCACGACCCGGTCTACAAGGTCACGATCATTCCGCGCGGCCGGGCACTCGGGCTCACCCAGTTCCTGCCCGAGCAGGACCGCTACAGCATGTCCAAACGGCGTCTGGAGAGCACGATCGCGACGCTGTTCGGCGGCCGTGTGGCCGAGGAGCTGATTTTCGGGCCCGAGGCCGTCACCACCGGTGCCTCGAACGACATCGAGCGAGCCACCGAACTGGCGCGCAACATGGTCACCAAGTGGGGCCTGTCGGACAAGCTCGGGCCGCTGACCTACACCGAGGAGACCGGGGAGGTGTTCCTCGGCCGCAGCGTCACGCAGCACAAACAGGTCTCCGACGTCACGGCGCACGCCATCGATGAGGAAGTGCGACGCGTAATCGAGGGCAACTACAAGCGGGCGCGGGAGATCCTGACCGCGGCGCTCGACAAGCTGCATGCGATGGCCGAGACGCTGATCAAGTACGAGACCATCGAGGACGAGCAGCTGAAGGACATCATGGCCGGCCGCACGCCGAAGCCGCCGAGCGGCTGGGACGATTCGCTCTCGCATCGTCCGCCGATGCCGCCGGGACCGTTGCCGGGCGCTCCGCTCGGCTCGCCGGCCGGTTGAACCGGATCCGGGCGGCCCGCGCCCGGCACGAAGGCCCGCAGTGATCACGCAGCTGCGCTGCGGCGAACGGACGCTCCCCGTGAAGCGCCCGCTCGTGATGGGGGTGGTGAATCTCACCCCCGACTCCTTCTCCGACGGCAATCGCTATCTCGAACCGGCGCAGGCGCTCGAACGGGCGCTCGCGCTCGAGGCCGAGGGCGCCGCGATCATCGATCTCGGCGGGGAATCGACTCGCCCGGGCGCTGCGCCCGTGACGGTGCAGGAGGAGTTGCGCCGAGTGCTGCCGGTACTCGAGCAACTGCGCCCCCGAACCGCTGCCGTCCTCTCCATCGACACGAGCAAGCCCGAGGTGATGCGCGCCTGCGCCGCGGCGGGCGCCGATCTGATCAACGACGTCTATGCGCTGCGCGCCCCGGGGGCGCTCGAGGCGGCTGCCGAATCCGGCTGCGCGATCTGCATCATGCACATGCAGGGCGAGCCGCGCACCATGCAGCACGCGCCGCAGTATGCTGACGTGGTGGGCGAGGTGCGCGCATTCCTGCAGGCGCGTGTGCAGGCCTGCCGGGCCGCCGGCATTGCCGAGGCGCGCCTCGTGCTCGATCCGGGTTTCGGGTTCGGCAAGACGCTCGAGCACAATCTCACGCTGCTGCGCCACCTCGAGGCGCTGCGCCTCGAGGGCCTGCCCCTCCTGGCCGGCCTGTCGCGCAAATCGATGATCGGTGCGCTCACCGGCCAGCCGGCCGAGCAGCGCGTACACGGCAGCGTCGCCGCGGCGCTCATTGCGGCGCAGAACGGTGCGCAGATCCTCAGGGTGCACGACGTGGCCGCAACGGTCGATGCACTGAAGGTCCTCGCCGCCGTCTCGGGCGGGGATGCGCTCGGCTAGACGCGCCGCTGCCGATCGATCCTCGCCGCGTCATCCCCCCGGGTGGGCATCCGCCCCAGCCGCAGGACCTGGCGGCGCGACGGCACCCTGCGGCGGCGCATCGAGGCCGGCAGTGATCGGCGTCGACGGATCGAGAGGTCGATCTCGTCATTCACCCGGGCGGGCCCGAGCGCGACCGGCTGAGCACTCCCCAGGCGCGGCGCCGAGGGTTCACCTACGGTCTCGCGCAGCCGGCATCGCCGCGCCCTGTCCACGCGCGCTACGGCGATGTTCGCTCACCGGGCATGAGTCTCGCAGGGCCCCTCCATCGCTCCGTGCGCGGCCCGCGGGCGTCGCGTCGGCTCGCGCGGTTGCCCATCGCCGATCGTTCGGCACGCACACCGCAGATCCACAGACTGCTCTCGGTGCGCGATGCACTCGCGGCACGGCACGAAGAGGACCCGGGCCGCCGCGGCTCGTGCGCACAGTCGCAGGCCGTTCGGTTCAGGCTGGCCCGTCGGTGGCGCGATGGTCGATAATGCGCGCCGCGGTGAACCGGCAACGACGAGGCGGAGTGCGTGAGCAGGAAATACTTCGGAACCGATGGCCTCAGGGGTCGGGTGGGCGAGGATCCCATGACGGTGGATTTCGCGCTGCGCCTGGCGAGCGCGGCCGGCCGGGTGCTCGCCCCGGAGGGCGGCACGGTGCTGATCGGCAAGGACACGCGCCTCTCGGGCTACATGTTCGAGTCGGCGCTCGAGGCGGGTTTCGTCGCCTCGGGCGTGAACGTCATGCTGATCGGACCGCTGCCCACTCCGGGTATTGCGTACATGACGCGCCGCTTCGAGTGCGATTTCGGCGTGGTGATCAGCGCCTCGCACAACCCGTACGACGACAACGGCATCAAGTTCTTCGACGGCGAGGGCAGCAAGCTCTCCGATGAGCTCGAGGCGCGCATCGAGGCGGAGCTCGACCAGCCGGTGCTCACCCGTGCCTCGCGCAGCCTCGGGCGCGCGATGCGCGTCGACCGGTCCCGGACGCACTACCAGGAATTCTGCGCCTCGACGCTGCCGGAGGGGACGGACCTCTCGGGCCTGAAGATCGTGATCGACTGCGCCAACGGTGCGGCCTACAAGGTCGGTCCGCGAGTGCTCGCCGATCTCGGCGCGGAGATCGTACCGATCGGCTGCTCGCCGAACGGGCGCAACATCAATGACGGGTGCGGATCGCTGCACCCGGAGCTGCTGCAGCTCACGGTCACCGGGGTGCGCGCCCAGGTCGGCGTGGCGCTCGATGGGGATGGGGACCGGGTGGTCCTGGTCGATCACCTGGGACGGATCGTCGACGGGGACCAGATCCTCTACATCCTCGCGCGTGCCCGTCAGGAGGCCGGCGCGCTCACCGGACCGGTGGTCGGCACCGTGATGAGCAATCTCGGACTGGAAGTCGCGCTGCGCGAGCGGGGCATCGACTTCCGCCGCGCCGCCGTGGGCGACCGCTACGTGCTCTCGCTGCTGCGCGAGAGCGGCGGCATGGTCGGTGGGGAGACTTCCGGACATATTCTCTGCCTCGATCGCACCACCACCGGCGATGGCCTGGTGAGTGCGCTGCAGGTCCTCGAGGTGATGCAGCACTCCGGCCGCTCGCTCGCCGAACTGGCCGCGCCGATGCGCAAATTCCCCCAGGTGCTGCTCAACGTGCAGGTCGCCGAGCGCTTCAATCCGAGTGAGGTCCCGAGCGTCTGCGCGGCGGTCGCGCGCGTCGAGGCGCGGCTCGGGAGCAGCGGACGGGTGGTGTTGCGCGCCTCGGGGACCGAGCCGGTCATCCGGGTCATGGTCGAGAGCCGCGAGGAGGCGAGCGCCCAGGCGGCCGCCGCCGAACTCGCCGAGGCCGTGCGGACCGCCACGCGCTGAAGGGGTGAGGCGCGCTGTGCGTTGCGCTGCGCTGAGCGCGCCGTTATCATCGCGCCCCCGTTCGAAGTCGGGACTCGCCCATGCGTCGCCCCATCGTTGCCGGAAACTGGAAGATGCACGGGACGCGCGCCGACAACGCGCGCCTGATCGAGGCCTTGCTCGCCGGGCATCCCGACCGAGCGGTGGCCGAATGCCTGGTTTTCCCGCCGTTCGTGTACCTGCAGGATGTGGGGCGTCTGGTGCGCGATACCCCGATCGAGCTCGGTGCGCAGAATGTGTGCGCCGAGGCGCGCGGTGCCTTCACCGGGGAAGTCTCCGCGGCGATGCTGCAGGACGTGGGCTGCCGGTACGTGCTGGTGGGGCATTCCGAGCGGCGCTGGATCTACCACGAGGACGACCAGCTGGTGGCGCGCAAGTTCGCTGCCGCCCAGGCCAAGTCGCTGGTGCCGATCCTGTGCGTCGGGGAGCATCTGTGGGACCGGGAGAATGGACGGACCGAAGAGGTCGTCGCGCGGCAGCTGGACGTCGTGCTCGAGCTGTGCGGGGTGGGTGCGTTGGAATCGGGCGTCATCGCCTACGAGCCGATGTGGGCCATCGGCACCGGGCGCACCGCGACGCCCGAGCAGGCGCAGGCGGTGCACGCGTTCATTCGTGAGCGGATTGCGAAACGGGATGCTAAAATGGCTGCAGCGACCCGCGTGCTTTATGGCGGCAGCGTCAAGGCGAGCAACGCGGCCGAGCTGTTCGAACAGCCGGATGTCGACGGCGGCCTGATCGGCGGCGCGTCGCTCAATGCTGAGGAATTTTTGGCGATTCTCGCGGCGTGCGGGTTGCGCTGAGCGGTTGTAATTATGCTGCATGACGTTTTATTGGTGGTTCAGCTGATTGCCGGGGTGTGCATCATCATTCTGGTGATGCTGCAGCACGGGCAGGGTGCGGATGCGGGTGCCGGATTCGGCGCAGGCGCTTCCGGCACGGTTTTCGGTGCGCGCGGCGCCACGACGGCGTTGTCGCGCGCGACGGCGATTTTCGCCGCCATCTTCATGCTCAACAGCGTGGCGCTGACTTATCTCAGCACCCGCACGCACGAGCATCAGAAGACGATTCTGGATCTTGCGGGGCAGACGCATGCCGCGGGCGCCAAGGCGCCGGCGCCGGCTGCGAGTGCGCCGCAGAATGCGGGGACGGCCGGCAAGCCGGCTGGCGTACCGCCGAAGCCGTGAGGCTTGCACCGCAGCGATGATTGTTGATGTTGCCGACGTGGTGGAATTGGTAGACACACTAGCTTGAGGGGCTAGCGCCGCGAGGCGTGTCGGTTCGAGTCCGACCGTCGGCACCAAATTGTTTTCGTGCGCTGCTACAATGTGCAGCTTCGGAGGGGGAGGCGCCGAGAGGGCCTTCTTTTTCCGCAGTTTTGCTCAGGCGATGGAAGCATGCTGAACAATTACTTGCCAATTCTCATTTTTCTCGCCCTGGCGACCGCCATAGCACTCGTGCTGCTGGCGCTGGGTTCCACCATCGGGCGTCTCTTTGCCCGCAACCCGGCCGACCGCGACAAGCTCTCCGCCTACGAGTGCGGCTTCGAGGCCTTCGAAAACAGCCGCATCAAGTTCGATGTGCGCTACTACCTCGTCGCCATTCTGTTCATCGTCTTTGACCTCGAGACCGTCTTCTTCTTCCCCTGGGCCGTGGCGCTCGGGAAGAACGGGATCGCCGGTCTGATCGCCATGGTGGTGTTCCTCGGCATCCTCACCGTGGGTTTCATCTACGAGTGGAAGAAAGGGGCGCTCGAGTGGGATTGACGCAAGAGCAAGAGGGGTTCGCACAACGCGGATTCCTCACCACCCAGGTCGACAGCCTGCTCAACTGGGCCCGTACCGGATCGCTGTGGCCGATGACGTTCGGTCTCGCCTGCTGCGCGGTCGAGATGATGCACGCCGGTGCCTCGCGCTACGACCTCGATCGGTTCGGCGTGGTCTTTCGCCCCAGCCCGCGCCAGTCCGACGTGATGATCGTGGCCGGCACGCTGGTGAACAAGATGGCCCCGGCACTGCGCAAGGTGTATGACCAGATGGCCGAGCCGCGCTGGGTCATCTCCATGGGCTCGTGCGCCAACGGCGGCGGCTATTACCACTATTCCTACGCGGTGGTGCGTGGCTGCGACCGGATCGTGCCGGTCGATGTGTATGTTCCGGGCTGTCCCCCGACCGCCGAGGCGCTGGTGTACGGCATCATCCAGCTGCAGAAGAAGATCGCCCGCACCAGCACGATCGCCAGGTAGAGCGCACACCTATGGAACAATCCACCGAACAGGCTGCCGCCGGCAACGCCATCGAGGCGCTGGCGCGCACGATAGAGGCGCGGGTGAGCGGCGTGCGCCGCCTGCCGTCGCTCGCGCAGGACCTCGCCTTCGAGGCCGAAGCGGACCGGCTGCTCGAGGTGTGCCGGGCGCTGCGCGACACCCCGGAGCTGCGCTTCGAGGAGCTGATGGACGTCGCCGGGGTCGATTACCTGCACCACGGTCGCGAGGAGTGGCTGACCTCGGGGGCGACCCGCACCGGCTTCAGCCGCGGTCGTGAGCTCAATGCGCCGCCGGATCCGGACATGCCGGGGCGCTTCGCGGTCGTCTATCAGCTGCTGTCGATCACGCACAACGTGCGCCTGCGGCTGCGCGTGGTCTGCCCCGAGACGCGCGAACCGGTGGTCGACTCCCTGGTCGACGTGTGGGCGAGCGCGAACTGGTTCGAGCGCGAGACGTTCGATCTGTTCGGCATCGTGTTCCGCGGTCATCCGGACCTGCGCCGTCTCCTGACCGACTATGGCTTCATCGGCCATCCGTTCCGCAAGGACTTCCCGCTGATCGGCAACGTCGAGACGCGCTACGACCCTGAGAAGAAGCGCGTGGTGTACGAGCCGGTGAGCATCGTGCCGCGCGTGCTCGCGCCGAAGGTGATCCGGCACGACAACCGCTACGAGCCGGCGTTGAAGGCTCCGGAGTTGCCCCGCTGATGGCTCAGTCGACGAACGATCATCCGCTCGCGGAGATCCGCAACTACACGATGAATTTCGGGCCCCAGCACCCCTCCGCACACGGGGTGCTGCGCTTGGTGCTCGAGATGGACGGCGAGGTGATTCAGAAGGCCGATCCGCACATCGGCCTGCTGCACCGGGCGACGGAGAAGCTCGCCGAGTCGAAGCCGTTCAACCAGTCGATCGGCTACATGGACCGTCTCGACTACGTGTCCATGATGTGCAACGAGCACGCCTACGTGCTCGCCATCGAGAAGCTCCTCGGCATCGCGCCGCCGGAGCGCGCGCAGTACATCCGCGTGCTGTTCGATGAGATCACGCGCGTGCTGAACCACCTGATGTGGCTCGGCGCCCATGCGCTCGACATCGGCGCGATGACGGTGTTCCTGCTGTGCTTCAAGGAGCGCGAGGAACTGATGGACGTGTACGAGGCGGTCTCCGGCACGCGCATGCACGCCACGTACTACCGCCCGGGCGGGGTCTACCGCGATCTGCCGCAGAGCATGCCGAAGTACCAGCCGTCCAAGTGGCGCACGCGCAAGGAAGTCGAGCGCCTGAACGAGACGCGCTCCGGCTCGATGCTCGATTTCATCGATGCGTTCGCGGCACGGTTCCCCGCTTCGATCGCCGATTACGAGACGCTGCTCACCGATAACCGGATCTGGAAGCAGCGCACGGTCAACATCGGTGTGGTGCCGCCGGAGCGGGCGCTGCAGCTCGGCTTCTCCGGCCCGATGCTGCGCGGCTCGGGCGTGGTGTGGGATCTGCGCAAGAAGCAGCCGTACGAAGTGTACGATCGGATGGATTTCGACATCCCCGTCGGGACCAATGGCGACTGCTACGACCGCTACCTGGTGCGCATCGAGGAGCTGCGTCAGTCGACGCGCATCATCCGCCAGTGCGTCGAGTGGCTGCGCCATAATGCCGGCCCGGTGATGATCGACGACCGCAAGGTGCGTCCGCCGAGCCGCGAGCACATGAAGGGCGACATGGAATCGCTCATTCACCACTTCAAGTTCTTCACCGAAGGCTACGAAGTGCCGGCCGGGGAGACCTACGCCGCCGTCGAGGCGCCGAAGGGCGAATTCGGCATCTATCTGGTTTCCGACGGCGCCAACAAGCCGTACCGCCTCAAGTGCCGTGCGCCGGGCTTTGCGCATCTGGCGGCGCTCGAGGAAATGGTGCGCGGCCACATGCTCGCCGACGTGGTGGCGGTGATCGGAACGCAGGACATCGTCTTCGGGGAAGTCGACCGTTGAGCAACGATAAGCACACGACGCCGGCAGACGGCGACATCGGACTGCTCGCGGAGCAGACCCGCCGCGAAATCGATCACTGGGTGGCGAAGTTCCCGCCGGGCCGCCAGCGCTCGGCGTGCATCGCGGCGCTGCGCGCCGCGCAGGAGCAGAACCACGGCCACCTCACCAAGGCGCTGATGGACGCGGTGGCCGCGTACCTGAAGCTGCCCGCGATCCAGGTGTACGAGGTGGCGAGCTTCTACTCGATGCTCGAGACCCACCCCTGCGGTCGGCACCACGTGAGCATCTGCACGAACGTCTCGTGCATGCTGAACGGGGCCGATGCGCTGGTCGCGCACGCCGAGCGCAAGCTCGGCATCAAACTCGATGAGAGCACCCCCGACGGGCGGATCTTCCTGAAGGACGAGCATGAGTGCCTCGCGGCCTGCACCGGCGCGCCCATGATGATGGTGGATCACGTCTTCCACGAGCATCTCACGCCCGAGAAGCTCGATCAGATCCTCGATGAGTTGAAGTAGTCCCATGCCCATCAGCCCCGACAAGATGAATCTGGTGGTGTTCGAGCCGCTGAAGCTCGAGCGTTCGTGGACACTGGAGACCTACCGCAAGATCGGCGGGTACTCGGTGTGGGAGAAGATCCTCGCCGAGAAGCCCCCGCGCGAGCAGATCATCGATGAGTTGAAAGCCTCGGGGCTGCGCGGCCGCGGCGGCGCGGGCTTCCCGACCGGCACGAAGTGGAGCTTCATGCCCCGCAACTCGGACGTGCAGAAGTACATGGTCTGCAACTCCGATGAGAGCGAGCCGGGAACCTGCCACGACCGCGACATCCTGCGCTACAACCCGCATGCGCTCATCGAGGGCATGGCGATCGGCTGCTACGCGACCAACTCCACGGTCGGCTACAACTACATCCGCGGGGAGTTCCTCGGCGAGCCCGTGCCGCGGTTCGAGGCGGCGCTGCAGGAGGCGTACGCCGCGGGGCTGCTCGGCAGAAACGTGCGCGGCAGCGGCATCGACTGCGACATTCATACCTTCGTCGGCGCCGGCGCCTACATCTGCGGCGAGGAGACGGCGCTGCTCGAGTCGCTCGAGGGTAAGCCCGGCCGGCCGCGCTTCAAGCCGCCGTTCCCGGCCAACTTTGGTCTCTACGGCAAGCCGACCACCATCAACAACACGCAGAGCTACGCCTCGGTGCCCACCATTTTGCGCAAGGGCGCGAAGTGGTTCGCGGACCTCGGCCCGACGAACTCCGGCGGCACGGTGATCTTCTCGGTCTCCGGCCACGTCGAGCGCGCGGGCAACTTCGAGGTGCCGCTCGGTGTGCCGTTTGCGGACCTGCTGGCACTTGCCGGCGGCGTGCGCGGCGGGCGCAAGCTCAAGGCCGTCATTCCGGGCGGCTCCTCGGTGCCGGTGGTGCCTGGGGATGTGATGCTCAAGACGAACATGGATTACGACTCGCTGCGCGCGGCCGGTTCGGCGGTGGGCTCCGCGGCGGTCATCGTCATGGACGAGACCACCTGCATGGTGCGCGTGCTCGAGCGCATCTCGCGCTTCTACATGGCCGAGTCCTGTGGCCAGTGCACGCCGTGCCGCGAGGGCACTGGCTGGATGAACCGGATCGTCAAACGCATCCTCGCGGGCCAGGCGCGTCGCGAGGAACTCGACCTGCTCGTCGATGTGGCCAACCGCATCGAGGGACATACCATCTGTGCACTCGGCGATGCGGCGGCCTGGCCGGTGCAGAGCTTCATGAAGCACTATCGCCACGAGTTCGAGTACATGATCGATCACGGCGGACGCAGCATGGTCGCGGATCAGCTCGGGGCACGGGCGGCATAACATGGCAGAAGAATTCGTCAACATCGAGATCAACGGACAGCCCGTCAAGGCCCGCAAGGGCGCGATGATCATCCAGGCCACCGACGCCAACGGGGCGTACGTGCCGCGCTTCTGCTACCACGAGAAGCTCGCGGTGGCGGCGAACTGCCGCATGTGCCTGGTGGAAGTCGAGAAGGCACCGAAGCCGCTGCCGGCCTGCGCCACGCCCGTGATGGAGGGCATGAAGGTCTTCACCCGCTCGCCGAAGGCGATCGCGGCGCAGCGCGCGGTGATGGAGTTCCTGCTCATCAATCACCCGCTCGACTGTCCGATTTGCGATCAGGGCGGGGAGTGCGAGCTGCAGGACCTGGCGGTCGGTTTCGGGCGCGACTACTCGCGCTACACCGAGCGCAAGCGCTCCGTGGCGGACGAGGACTTAGGTCCCCTGATCGCAACCGACATGACCCGGTGCATCCACTGCACGCGCTGCATCCGCTTCACCGAGCAGATCGGCGGCGTCCAGGAGCTCGGCATGGTCGGGCGCGGGGAGAACATGAAGGTGCGCCGCTACATCGAGAGCACCGTCAATCACGAGCTGTCGGGCAACGTCATCGACCTTTGCCCGGTCGGCGCGCTCGTCTCCAAGCCGTATCGCTTCAGCGCGCGCGCCTGGGAGATGACCGCCGTGCCGCTGGTCTCGCCGCATGACGGCGTCGGCAGCAACCTCTACGGACACGTGCTGCGCGGCCGGCTGATGCGCGTCGTGCCGCGCCAGAACGAGGCGATCAACGAGATCTGGCTCGCCGACCGCGACCGCTTCAGCTACGAGGGTGTCTACAGCCCCGAGCGTCTGCAGCGCCCCATGGTGCGCGAGAACGGCGAGTGGGTGGAGACGGACTGGGAGAATGCGCTCGCCAAGGCCGCCGAAGGTCTGCGGCCGCAGGGCGGCTCGCTCGGAGTGCTGGCGAGCCCCTCGAGCACCCTCGAGGAGCTCTACCTCGCCGGGCGCATCGCCCGCGGGCTCGGCAGTGCCAACATCGACAGCCGGCTGCGCCAGAGCGACGTGCGCGACCAGGCGAGCGATCCGCTGTATCCGAACCTCGGCCTGCGCATCGCCGACGTCGATTCGCTCGATGCGCTGCTCGTCGTCGGTTCGAACCTGCGCCGCGAGGTGCCGATCCTGGCGCACCGCGTGCGCAAGGCGGCCGAGCGCGGCGCCAAGGTGGCGCTGATCAACCCGGTGCGCTTCCCGTATTTCTTCCCGCTGGCGGCCGAGCTCGAGTCGGCACCGGATACGCTGGTGAGCGACCTGGCGGCCGTGCTGGCCGCAGCGCTCGAGGCGACCGGCCGGCCCGCACCGGCGCACCTCGCCGGGAGCGTGGCCGGCGCGTCGGTCGCTGCGACGCATCGCGCGGCCGCCGGCGCCTTGGCGCACGGCGAGAAGCGCGCGCTGTGGCTGGGAGCGTTGGCTCTGCGCCATCCGCGCTTCGCGGACCTGCGCGCACTCGCCGCCGCGATCGCCGAGATCACCGGGGCGTCCTTGGGCGTGCTCGCCGAGGGCGCGAATGCGGCCGGCGCGCATCTGGCCGGGGCAGTGCCGCACCGGGCGGCCGGCGGTGCGCCGGCCGGCACGATCGGGCTGAGTGCCGCGCAGATGCTGGCCCAGCCGCTGTCGGCCTATCTGCTGGTGGGGACCGAGCCGTGGCTCGATGTTCCGGGGAGCGCCGCGGAACGCACCCTCGGGGCCGCTCAGTTCGTCGTGGCGGTCACGCCGTTTGCGAGCGAGACGCTGCGCCGCGTGGCCCACGTACTGCTCCCGGCCGGAACGTTCGCTGAGACCTCCGGTACCTACGTCAATCTCGAGGGGCTGTGGCAGAGCCAGACGGGCGCGGCGCAGCCGGTCGGGGAGGCCCGTCCCGGCTGGAAGGTGCTGCGCGTGCTCGGCAACCTGCTCGATCTGGAGAAGTTCGACTACGTCTCGAGCGAACAGATTCGCCTCGAGCTGGCGGCACTGTGCGGCGCGGAGACCGCGTATGCGGCTCCGGCCTATCGCGGCACGCATGCCGTCGTGCCGGGCGGGGAGGCGGGTCAGGTGCTGGATCTGCCGATGTATCAGATCGACGCGCTCGTGCGCCGCGCCCCCTCGCTGCAGAAAACGCTCGAGGGCCGTACCACAGCGGTGACCTACTGACGATGCACACGCCAATCACCCATCTGCTCGCACTCTGGGGCACGCTTCCGGACATCATCCGCACGGTCGTGTGGATCCTGATCATTTCCATCGCGGTCATCCTGTGCGTGGCCTTCCTCACGCTCTGGGAGCGCAAGGTCATCGGCTGGATGCAGCTGCGGCGCGGCCCGAACCGCGTGCGCATCTTCGGACTGCTGCCGGGCTTCGGTCAGCCGTTCGCCGACGTGTTCAAGCTGCTGACGAAGGAAGTGATCGTTCCGTCGAGCTCGAACAAGTTCCTCTTCCGTCTCGCCCCGGCGCTCGCGCTGGTGCCGGCGCTGGCGGCCTGGGCGGTCATCCCGCTCTCCCCGGCGCTGGTGGTCTCCAAGGCCAACGCCGGGCTGCTGTATCTGCTCGCGCTCTCCTCGATGGGCGTGTACGGCATCATCCTCGCCGGCTGGTCCTCGAACTCCAAGTACGCGTTCCTCGGGGCGATGCGCTCGGCGGCGCAGATGGTCGCCTACGAGATCGCCATGGGCTTCGCGCTGGTCGGGGTGCTGATGGCCTCCGGCAGCATGAATCTCGGCAAGATCGTGGGCCACCAGCAGGGCGGGGTGCTCGCGTGGAACTGGTTCTGGCTCTTTCCGCTGTTCGTCGTGTACCTGATCGCCGGGGTCGCCGAGACCAATCGCGCGCCGTTTGACGTCGCCGAGGGCGAGTCGGAGATCGTGGCGGGCTTCCACGTCGAGTACTCGGGCATCGCATTTGCGCTGTTCTTCCTCGCCGAATACGCCAACATGATCCTCATCTCGGCGCTGACCGCGGTGTTCTTCTTCGGCGGCTGGCTCTCGCCGTTCGCCGGCTACCCGGTCATCGGCACGACGTTCCTGGCGGATCCGAGCTTCTTCTGGCTGGGCCTGAAGGTGTTCGTATTCCTGTTCCTGTTCCTGTGGTTCCGCGCCACGTTCCCGCGCTATCGCTACGACCAGATCATGCGGCTCGGCTGGAAGACGCTCATTCCCGTGACGCTGGTGTGGATCTGCGTGGAGATGCTGATGTCGGTAGTCCACATCGGACCGTGGGCCAAGCCCTGGTTCCATTGAAGGTGAAGGCAATGGCCAATCCGCTGAAAACTTTCCTGCTGCCGGAGCTCCTGAAGGGGATGTCCGTCACCGCGCGTACCTTCTTTACGCGCAAGTACACGCTGAACTATCCGGAAGAGAAGGCCCCACAGTCCCCGCGCTTCCGCGGTCTGCACGCGCTGCGCCGCTATGCGAACGGCGAGGAACGCTGCATCGCCTGCAAGCTGTGCGAGACGGTCTGCCCGGCGACCTGCATCACGATCGACTCGGACGTGTCCGAGGACGGCACTCGGCGCACGAGCCGCTACGACATCGACCTGTTCAAGTGCATCTATTGCGGTTTCTGCGAGGAGGCCTGCCCGGTCGATGCCATCGTGCTCACGCGCATTCACGAGTACCACATGGAGAGCCGTGGCGAGAACATCATGAGCAAGGACAAGCTGCTTGCCGTGGGTGAGCGCTACGAGACCCTGATCGCCGCCGACAAAGCGGCCGATGCACCCTACCGGTGAGGTCGAGGCCGTGCTAGTCGAAATTCTCTTCTACGTCTTCGCGACACTGCTGGTGGCCGGCGCGCTCGGCGTGATCACCGCGCGCAACCCGGTCTACTCGGTGCTGTTTCTGGTGTTCTCCTTCATCAGTTCGGCGGCGATCTGGCTGCTGGTCGAGGCGGAGTTCCTCGCCCTCGTGCTGGTGCTGGTGTACGTCGGGGCGGTGATGGTGCTGTTTCTGTTCGTGGTGATGATGCTCGACATCAACGTCGCGGAGCTCAAACAGGGCTTCACCCGCTTCGCCTGGCTCGGCTGGATCACCGCGCTCGCGGTGATCGGCGAGATCACCGCGGTGATCTGGGGGCACGGCCTCGGTGGCATCGACGTCAGCCGCGGATTCGTCAACGAGCCGGCCAACTACAGCAATACGATGGCGATCGGACAGGTGCTGTACACGAAGTACCTGTACCCCTTCGAGCTCGCCTCCGTGGTGCTGGTGGTGGCGATCGTGGCGGCCATTGCCCTCACGCTGCGCCGCCGGCCGGGACTGAAAGTGCAGGACGTCTCGCGCCAGGTCGCGGTGCGTGCCGAGGATCGGCTGCGCATCGTGAAAATCTCCGCGGAGAAGCGCTCATGATCACGCTGGCCGATCTGCTGACGCTCTCCGGGATTCTGTTCTCGCTGGCGGTGGCGGGCATCTTCCTCAACCGCAAGAACGTCATCCTGCTGCTGATGTGCGTGGAATTGCTGCTGCTCGCGGCCAATTTCAATTTCATCGCCTTCTCGCGCATGTTCGGTGACCTGACCGGCCAGGTGTTCGTGTTTTTCGTGCTCACCGTGGCGGCGGCCGAGTCGGCCATCGGACTGGCGATCCTCGTGGTGCTGTTCCGTGGCCGGCGCAGCATCAATGTCGAAGATCTGAATACTCTCAAGGGCTGAGGCCGCATGAATCCGCATCTGCTGATCGCCATCCCCCTCGCGCCGCTCATTGCGGCCGTGATTGCGGGCCTTTTCGGCAAACGCATCGGCCGCGCCGCATCGCACACGCTCACCATCGCCGGCGTCGCCATCGCCTGCGGCCTGTCGCTGTACGTGCTGAAGCAGCTGTACTGGGGCGGGGCGAGCTCGTTCAACGGCCCGGTGTACACCTGGGCGGTGAGCGACGGGGTGCACATCCAGGTCGGCTTCCTGATCGACCGGCTCACCGTGCTCATGATGTCGGTGGTGACGTTCGTGTCGCTGTGCGTGCACGTCTACACCATCGGCTACATGAGCGATGATCCGGGCTACACCCGCTTCTTCAGCTACATCTCGCTGTTCACCTTCTCGATGCTCATGCTCGTGATGGCGAACAACTTCATGCAGCTGTTCTTCGGCTGGGAAGCGGTGGGCATGGTCTCGTACCTGCTGATCGGCTTCTGGTACACGCGCCCGAGTGCGATTTTCGCCAATCTCAAGGCGTTCATCGTCAACCGCGTCGGCGACTTCGGCTTCGTGATCGGCATCGCCGCGCTGTTCTCCTTCACCCATTCGCTCTCCTACACCACGGCGTTCGCGGCCGCGCCGCACCTGGCGCAGCTGCAGCTGCCGGTGTTCGGCGGCGTCAATGCGCTCACGCTGATCTGCGTGTGTCTGTTCATCGGCGCGATGGGCAAGAGCGCGCAGGTGCCGTTGCACGTGTGGCTGCCGGACTCGATGGAAGGTCCGACCCCGATCTCGGCGCTGATCCACGCCGCCACGATGGTGACCGCGGGCATCTTCATGGTGGCGCGCATGTCCCCGCTGTTCGAGTACTCGAGCGCGGCGCTGTCGTTCGTGCTGGTGATCGGTGCGACCACCGCGTTCTTCATGGGCATCCTCGGTGTCATCAACAACGACATCAAGCGCGTCATCGCCTACTCGACGCTCTCGCAGCTCGGGTACATGACCGCCGCGCTCGGCGCGTCGGCCTACAACGCGGCGATCTTCCACCTGATGACGCACGCGTTCTTCAAGGCGCTGCTGTTCCTCGCGGCCGGCTCGGTCATCATCGGCATGCACCACGAGCAGGACATGCGCAAGATGGGCGGGCTCGGCAAATACATGCCGATCACCGCCGTGACCTGCTGGATCGGGGGACTCGCGCTCGTGGCCGCGCCGTTCTTCTCCGGCTTTTATTCCAAGGACGCCATCATCGAGGCGATCGGGCTCAGCCACCGCTGGGGCTCGACGTACGCGTACTGGTGCGTGCTGCTCGGAGCGTTCGTCACTTCGCTGTACACCTTCCGTCTGCTGTTCATGACCTTCCACGGCGAGGAGCGCTTCCGCAAGGTGCACGCCGAGCACGGGGACGATCACGGCCACGGGGCGCACGGCGGCGTGCACGAGCCACATGAGAGTCCGTGGGTGGTCACGGTGCCGCTGATCGCACTCGCCATCCCGTCGCTGCTGATCGGGTATTTCACGGTCGGCACAGTGCTCTACGGCAATTACTTCGGCAGTGCGATCAAGGTGCTGCCGGCGCACGACGTCATCGGACGCCTGGCGGCGGACTACCACGGGCCGCTCGCCCTCGCGCTGCACTCGTTCGTCACGGCGCCGTTCTGGCTGGCCGTGGCCGGGTTCGTCACCGCGTGGGTGTTCGTGCTGAAGCGCCCGGATCTGGCCGACGCGGCCGCCGTGAAGTTCGGCTGGCTGAAGCGCATCCTCGATCAGAAGTACTACTTCGACTGGTTCAACGAGCAGGTCATCGCGCGCTTCAGCCGGGGTCTGGGTCTCGGGCTGTGGAAGGCTGGCGACCAGGCGATCATCGATGGAGCCCTGGTCAACGGCACGGCCGCTACGGTCGGCTGGTTTGGCGGCGTGGTGCGGCGCGTACAGAGCGGCTATCTCTACTCGTACGCCTTTTGGATCGTGATCGGCCTGGCAGCGCTGCTCGGCTGGTTCCTGGTCCACGCTTAAGCCCACGCAGAGCATTTCGGAGAACGCACAAGAATGCACGACCACCTGCTGTCCCTGCTGATCTGGCTGCCCATCGCCTCCGGCGTCGTGGTGCTGCTGCTCGGGGATCGGAACATCGTCGCGGGCCGTTGGTTCGCGCTCGCCGCCTCGCTCGCGACGCTCGCGCTGTGCGTGCCGCTCGTGCACGGGTTCAGCGCCCATACTGCGGCCCTGCAGTTCGTGGAGAAGGCCGCCTGGATCCCGCGCTTCCATGCCCACTATGGTCTTGGCGTCGACGGTATCTCGATGCCGCTCGTGGTGCTGACCGCGTTCATGACCGTGCCGGTGATCATCGCCGGCTGGCAGGTGATCACCAAGCGCCCGGCGCAGTACTTCGCCGCCTTCCTGATCATGGAAGGACTGATGAACGGGGTGTTCTCGGCCACCGACGCGCTGCTCTTCTACTTCTTCTGGGAAGCGATGCTGATCCCGATGTTCCTCATCATCGGCATCTGGGGCGGCCCGCGGCGCGTCTACGCGACCATCAAGTTCTTCCTGTACACCTTCCTCGGCTCGGTGTTCATGCTGGCGGCGCTGATCTTCATGTATCTGAAGGCGGGCAGCTACTCGATCGCCGCCTTCCAGGCGCTGCCGCTGACGCTCGTCGAGCAGCGCTGGATCTTCGCCGCCTTCCTGCTCGCGTTCGCCGTCAAGGTGCCGATGTGGCCGGTGCACACCTGGTTGCCCGATGCGCACGTCGAGGCGCCGACCGGCGGCTCGGTGATCCTGGCGGCCATCATGCTGAAGATGGGCGGCTACGGGTTTCTGCGCTTCAGTCTGCCGATCGTGCCGGATGCCTGCCGACAGCTCGATGGGCTCATGATCACGCTCTCGCTGATCGCCATCATCTACATCGGCTTCGTCGCGCTCGTGCAGCAGGACATGAAGAAGCTGATCGCGTACTCCTCGATCGCCCACATGGGTATCGTCACGCTCGGG
>JAKBDK010000083.1:0-9891 GCA_021834525.1 Pseudomonadota bacterium
ACGTCTCGGTCATCATCCCGACACTGAATGCGGCGCGTCATCTGCCCGCGACCCTGGCAGCCTGTGCCGGTGCGCTCGAAATCATCGTCGCGGACGGCGGGTCGGCCGATGAGACCGTCGCGACGGCCACCCGCAGCGGCGCGCGCGTCGTGGTCGGTCCTCGGGGGCGTGGCCTGCAGCTGCACCAGGGTGCGCTGCAGGCTCGCGGGCAGTGGCTGCTGTTTCTGCACGCCGATACGGTGTTGAGCGAAGAGTGGCGCGCGGCGGTGCGGGCGTTCATCGCAGGGGCGACGCGTCATGACCGTGCTGCGACCTTTCGCTTCGCGCTCGATGATCCCAGTGCGCGCGCACGTCATCTGGAGCGTGCCGTCGCCTGGCGGGTGCGCACCTTGGGGCTTGCGTACGGCGATCAAGGTCTGCTCGTTCACCGGGCGTTCTACCATGCGCTCGGTGGGTATCAGACCTTCCCTCTGATGGAAGACGTCGCGCTGGTGCGCCGCATCGGCCGGCGGCGTCTGTCGATCCTGCCGGCATCGGCACGCACCTCGGCCGAACGCTGGCAGCGGGATGGCTGGTACCGCCGCAGCGGGCGCAACCTCGGCTGTCTCACACTGTATTTTCTCGGGGTGCCGCCGCGGGTGCTGGCGAAGCTCTACGGCCGCTGAGGCACACCGGCCCGGCACGGTCCGAGGGTTCAGAAGCGATGCCGGTACTCGAGCAGCACCGTCAGCGGCTCCAAGGTCGCGACCTGCGGAATCACGGTCCCCTGGGGCGTGTATTGCGCGTAGCCGATGTAACCGATGTCGCCGAGATTGGGGCGGGCGTTGGTGGCGTTGCGCACGTTGATCGACACCGCACTGCGCGCGCGGCGCACCCCGAGGCGAAAATCGACCAGCACGTACGAGCCGCGAATCGCGAACGTGCCATTGCCGCCGTTGAGCAGCGCACGGCTGTGACCGGTGTAACTGGCATCCGCTTCGACAAACCCCTGGAGCCGCGCGCCGAGGGAGCGGGTGTAGACGCCCGAGAGCGTGGCAGTCCAGGCCGGGGTGCCGAGCACGCTCGATCCGGGTTCGATCCCGACGATGGCGAGCGGACCGGGCTCGCTGATGTCGCTGCGCTCGTAGCCGATGCCGGCGCGCAGCTGCAGCGGCGGGCTCACGTGCCCCTCGAGCTCGAGTTCCCCGCCATTGATGAGCGCGCGCCGACCGTTGATGTCGAAAATCGCCTCGCAGGGCAGGGCGACCTGTTGCTGGGGGTTGCGCCAATCGATGTGAAAGGCCGCCGCCGACAGCAGCACTCCGGTGTCGGCGACGGGTGTCTTGCCGCCCACCTCGTAGCTCCAGAGCGTGTCGGAGTTCAGGTGGGTGATGTCAGCGATCGGCAGCGTCGGCAGCGCGCAGAACGGCAGGTAGGTCTGGGCCGCGCCGGCGCGAAACCCCTCGGCCGCCGAGGCGTACACCAGGGCGTGACGGGCGAGCCGATAGGACAGGGCGAGCTTCGGGTTGACGCCGGACTGGCGGCTCGATTGCGGTGCGCTCGGCGTAGGACCGAAATTGTTGAAACCGTTGGCGGTGAAGTCGGAACGCTGATGCAGCCAATACTGGCGCGCGCCGAGGGTGAGAGTCACGTGGTGCCCGAGTGGCACGTACAGTTGTCCGAACAGCGCGATGTCGCGCTGCAGGGCGGGATTGTAATCGGTCCAGAGCAGATCGTTCGGCCACGGGCCGACCACCGTGTTGGTGCGCGTCGCATCGACGAGACCCTGCGCATAGGTCGGCGGAATCGCCAGCACCGAGCGGGTGCGCGCATAGAACGCGCCGAACGTGCCGCTCAGGCCCCACACGCGTTTGAAAGCGAGGCGAACCTCCTCGGTGAACTGGTTCTCGTAGTGCTCCTGGTCCCAGAGAAACGGCTGTGCGGGCAGTCCGGTGACGCCGTAGTAGCTCGTGAGGATCTGCTGCGTCCCGTAGGTCGAATCCTCGATGTCGCGGTTGTGTCGGTAGAAGTAGCTGGTGGCGCTCACCAGGCGCACCTTGCCCGCTCGCCAGTGGATCTCGAGCGAGGGCAGCACCCAGGCATCGGTGGCGCCGGACTCGACGTTGAATGCCCGATCGAGCGTGTAGCGCGGCGTGAAGGCCGGCAGGGGCGCGAAGGCGGCCGGGAAGCCCTTCGAGTGCGAGTCCTGCGCCATGACCCGCAACTGCACGCCGAGCGTGCCGCTTAAGTGAATGCGTGCGGTCACCGAACCGCCGTAGATGCTCCTCGCGCCCTGATCGCCGACGCGGGTGCGCGGCACCGGCAGGTACGGATCGGTCGTTCCGGGGCTCGACGGCGCCGGATACGTCCGGGTGAGATAGCCCGCCTCGTGAGTGCCGAACAGCACGATGCGTGTGGCGATTCGGCCGGGCGTGAGGACGAGGTTGGCAATCACGCTCGCGCCGCCGTCGGCGCTGCCGCCGCCGGCCGTGAACCCGGCATCGGCGCGGTAGCGCAGAGATTCGCGGTGCAGATCCGGGCGCCGGGAGATGATGCGTACGGTGCCGCCGAGGGAGCTCTCGCCGAACAGCGTGCCCTGGGGACCCTTGAGCACTTCGATCCGGCGCACGTCGATGATGCGCGGGTTGAGCGATTCCGGCAGCGGCGTATCGTCGATGTAAAAGCCAGTGGCCCCAGAGGTGCCGAACAGGTTCTGGCCGCTGATGCCGCGGATCGAGACCGTGCGCGCGTTGGAGATCCCCGTCGAGCCCGCGCCGTACACGAACGAGAGGTTCGGGGTCTTGCTGGCGTAGTCGTCAAATGAGTGGATCCCGAGCGCGCGCAGCGTGCGCGCAGAGAACACCGTGATGCTCTCAGGGACCGCAGTGAGCGGCTGTCGCTCGCCCTGCGCGGTGACGATCACGGCGCGCAGCGCCGAATGCGCGCGCCCGGCGTGCGCGAGCGCCGCACCGCCGAGGAGCAACGCACCGCCGACGGCCGCGATCCCGAAGCGCACCCATGTGCCCCAGCGGCGGATGGCGGCGCTCATATCGGCAATGGTGGGTGTGACGGTGTGGCGCATGCGAATGACCTGGATGCATTGTGCCGTACGCCCGGGGCGCACGCCCGGGGATCGCGACCGCACTGCGGCCTGCACGTCAGGGCTTCGGGATGCGCATCTGCATGGTCCGGAAGTTGACAATGACTCGGTCGCCCTGGCGCAGCACGTCCTCACCGAGGGTCCCGTCCGTGCTCTTGTGATCGCCGGAACGTACCGCGACATGCTGCAGAACGAAGCGCTCGGTGCCGATGAGGAGCGTCACCTCCGGCAGGCGTAAGGCATGTGGATCGGTCTTGGCGCCTCCCGCGCCACCGAGGCGCAGACGACGCGTTGCGGCATGGCGCAGCAATTGCGGATAGGCTTGCACGACGTTGTGCGCAAAGAGTGTCGCGTTGGCGCCGGTGTCGAGCAGCATGCGCAGCGGGGCCTGCACGCCGGGCAGTCTCACCAGCACCAGTGGTGCCAGCGAGGACAGGAGCAGATCAGACGGTGGGGCACCGGCGCGGCGCGACGCAGGGCGCTGGCGTGCACCGAAGACCAGGCGCGCGGCGCCGCCCGGGTGCACGAACTCGACGCGACGCAACGCCAGCAGAACCGGCAGACCGACGATGGCGTTGATCGCGTACGCGCCGTGCGCGAAGCGCAGTGCCGCGTCCGGCAGCACGAGGAAGACGACATTCGCGAGCACCGTCTGGCCGAGCTGCAACCGCCGGGCGACCCCGAGACGCGTGAGTACGGATCGCTCCGTCGAACTACTCACGCGCGCCATCTGGCGCACCATGCGCAGTCCGATCTGACGGGCCGTGGAGGCGTTGACGGTGGAGAACTGCGCGCCAGTATCGAGGACCGCCTGTTCGGGATGTGCATCGACGGTGACTGCAATCCGCATCATGCCGGCCCGGTCGCGAACGATGGGCAGCGAACCCGGCACGTTGCGCACCACGCGCATCGGTTTGACGCCCATGAGCGCGTGCGCAAAGCCCATGTTCTGAGCATCGCCGCGGTGCACCGATCGGGGTGAGAGGTGCGCCGCAGTGCGGATCGCGTCGTAGCAGTCGCGGTAGCGGCCATCGCGCAGGTAGACATTGGCGAGGGCGAGCAGCGCGGTTGCACGCAGGGTCGAATCCCCCGATGCGCGGCTCACCGGCAGCAGCATCGCGATGGCCTTCGCATCCTGACGACGCAGGGCGGCCAGCGCACCTGCGGCAAGGGCTCGCTGTCCGGCAGTCGTTGCGGAGCGGGCCCAGGATGCAAGCGTCGTGACATCATTCGAACGGAAGGCCCGCACGAGGCGAGCGTCCTCGACCGGCGCGGCCACCCGGGCGAGGGCTGGGCTGCCGAGCGCGGCGAGGGCGATGAGCGGTGCGATCCAGCGGGTCATGCGGATCAGGGTCCTAAGTGTTGCGGGAGTGCTCGGCATCGCCTGACGTTTCAGGTGGGCCGGGAACCGGGCCGCGAGCGGTGCCGCATGCCGCCGCGAAACGGATGGCTGCGAGGAGGGCGCTGTGATGCAGTCCGCCGAGACAGGCCGATGTCTTCGACCGCAAGATGCTGCGCCGGGTGTTGACGGGACGCCACGACGGCCCGAGTCACGGTTCCGGGACTCAGGTCAACGAAGCGCCGAGCATCGTACCGATCCCGTACGTGACCGCTGCGGCGAGCGCACCGAGCAGGAGCTGGCGAGCCGCCGAGAATGCCACCGTGCGTCCGTTGAACAGCGCCGTGAGGGCACCCATTGCCGCCAGTGCCGCTGCGCTTGCCGCCGCGCAGGCGAGCACCGCGCGAGTGCCGGTGAGGATGAACAGCGGCAACACCGGCACTAGCGCACCGATGGCGAACAGCGCAAACGACGTTCCTGCCGCGCCCCACGGACTGCCGCCGAGTTCGCGCGGATCGATGCCGAGCTCCTCGCGTGCGAGGGTGTCCAGCGCCGCCGTGCCGCTCGCCATGATCTGGGCCGCGACCCGTTGGGCATCGGCCTTCGGCAGCCCCTTGGCCTGATAGATCAGGGCCAGCTCGTGCTGCTCGGCTTGCGGCGTCTGTTCGATCTCCTCGCGCTCGCGCGCGAGCTGGGTTTTCGCCAGGTCACGCGCGTTGCTCACCGAGAGCCACTCCCCGAGCGCCATCGAGCAGGCGCCGGCAATCAGTCCGGCGAGCCCCGACAGCAGCACGGTGTGGGTCGAGGTCCGCGCCCCCGCAATGCCCATCATCAGACAGAAGTTCGACACCAGTCCGTCGTTCGCCCCGAGCACCGCGGCCCGCAGGTTGTTGCCCGAGACGCCGCGATGCCACGGCTCGGCTTGCCCGATCTCCATTCCGGGCTGCCAGCTCGAACCCGCGGCGGCCGCGATCACTGCGGCATGGCCGCGCTCCTCGGCGGCGAGCGCGGCGGCATCCTTCTGTGTGGCATACTTGTTGCGGTCGGCAAACTCCGCTGCCGCGATCGAAGGCAGCACGAACGCCGTCCCGAAGCGCCGGGCCAGGCGGGAGAGGATCCGCGTGCGCAGACTCGGCGCGAACCGCTTCGGTTCGAGGCCGGCGTCGAGGAGTTTCTGGCGCCACACCTGGGCGTGATTCGACTCGGCTTGCGCAAGCTGCGTGAACAGATCGCGCCGCAGCGGATCACGTTCGGCCTCCGCCAGCGCCGCATAGAGCGCCGCGCCGTCGAGCTCATCGCGCAGGTTCGCCGCGTATCGCGCGCTATCCGATTCGGTGCGATCAGTCGTCACAGGCATAAAATCCCCCAACATGTCGCGCGCCGAGAAGACGGCGCCGTGATCGGGTGCGCGCGGCAACTGCAGGGGCGCGCCGGGATGCGCTGCGGGCGCACCGGGAAGTGTCTCAAACATGATACAGGGGAGTGAAATCAATCACCATCAGGCGCGGACGAGCGCGCCATTTCGTGCCGGGCCGCGGGTCGCACGGACGTAGCGCAAGGTACGGATTGCACTGCGCACCGCCGCGCCGCTCGACCCGCAGATGATCGATCTGATATAGAATCAGTGCTCTCCAGAACGGCGGTTCGTGCTGGTGAAATCCGCCATGCGCCACTGCCCGGCAGCATAAGGAGCCCCCATGGAAATCAATATCGGTATCAGCGACAAGGATCGCAAGGCAATTGCGGACGGTCTGGCGCGTGTCATGGCCGACACCTACTCCTTGTACCTCAAGACGCACAACTATCACTGGAACGTGACGGGCCCGATGTTCCAGACGCTGCATCTGATGTTCGAGCAGGAGTACAACGAACTGTGGACCGCGGTGGATTTGATCGCCGAGCGAATCCGTGCGCTCGGCCACTTCGCGCCCGGGACTTACAAGGCGCTCGGCGCTCTGAGCAGCATCGCCGAGGATGAGTCGATCCCGGCGGCGAAGGACATGATCAAGAATCTCGTCAAGGGACACGAACAGGTCGCCACGACTGCGCGCAAGCTGTTCCCGATCGCCGAGACGGCGAATGATCAGCCGACGGCGGATCTGGTGACGCAGCGTCTGGAGATTCATGAGAAGACCGCGTGGATGCTGCGCAGCCTGCTCGAAGAGACGCATTCGTAACGCGCGAGTGACCGCGGCCGCATGCGCCGGAGCGATGAAAAGCGCCTCGGGCGCATGCGCGGTTTGATCAGCTGAGGAGTTCATCCATGTCGGAAGCAAAATGTCCCGTGGTTCACGGAGCGACCCACCGCGCCATGCGTTCAAACGGCGATTGGTGGCCCCAGCAGCTGAATCTGAAGATTCTGCGCCAGAACGACTCGCGCTCCAATCCGCTCGGCGAGTCGTTCGATTACGCCGAGGCGTTCAAGACACTGGACTTCAAGGCGCTGAAGCATGATCTGCATGCGCTGATGACGGACAGTCAGGAGTGGTGGCCGGCTGATTTCGGCCACTACGGCGGACTGATGGTCCGCATGGCCTGGCATGCCGCAGGCACGTACCGCATCGGTGATGGACGGGGCGGGGCGGGAAGCGCCCAACAGCGTTTCGCGCCGCTGAACTCCTGGCCCGACAACGCCAATCTCGACAAGGCGCGCCGTCTGCTCTGGCCGATCAAGCAGAAGTATGGCCGGAAGATCTCCTGGGGCGATCTGATGATTCTCGCCGGCAACGTCGCGCTCGAGTCGATGGGCTTTAAGACCTTCGGCTTCGGCGGCGGGCGGGCGGATGTCTGGGAGCCGGACGAGTCGGTGTACTGGGGCCGTGAGGACACCTGGCTCGGCGAGCAACGTTACGCCGGAGAGCGCGATCTGGAGAATCCGCTCGCCGCCGTGCAGATGGGACTGATCTACGTCAACCCGGAAGGCCCGAACGGTAAGCCCGATCCGGCCGCCGCCGCCATCGACATCCGCGAGACGTTCCGGCGGATGGCGATGAATGACGAGGAGACCGTTGCGCTGATCGCGGGCGGTCACAGCTTCGGCAAGACGCACGGCGCGGGCGATCCGCGCCTCGTCGGACCGGAGCCCGAGGCGGCTCCGCTCGAGCAGCTCGGTCTCGGCTGGAAGAGCCGGTTCGGGACGGGCGTCGGCCCGGATGCGATCACCGGCGGCCCCGAGGTCATCTGGACGCAGACGCCCACGAAATGGAGTCATTATTTCTTCAGCAACCTGTTTGGCCATGAGTGGGAGCTGACCAAGAGTCCGGCGGGGGCCTACCAATACCGCGCCCGGGGTGATGCGAAGCCGATCCCCGATCCCTTCGATCCGAGCAAGCATCACGTGCCGACGATGCTGGTGACCGACGTTGCGCTGCGCGTCGATCCGGCCTACGAGAAGATCTCGCGGCACTTCCTCGAACATCCGGAAGCTTTTGCGGATGCGTTTGCGCGCGCTTGGTTCAAGCTGACCCACCGCGACATGGGGCCGCGTTCGCGCTACCTGGGACCGGAGGTGCCGCACGAGGAGCTGTTGTGGCAGGATCCGATCCCGCCGATCAAACACGCGCTGGTGGACGCCAAGGACATTGCCGATCTGAAGGCGAAGATCCTCGCTGCGGGCCATTCGCCGGCGGAGCTCGTGCGCATCGCCTGGGCCTCGGCCGGTACGTTCCGCGGCTCGGACAAGCGCGGCGGCGCCAATGGCGCGCGCATCCGGCTCGCACCGCAGAAGGACTGGCCGGTCAACGAGCCACCGCGGCTCGCCAAAGTGCTCGCGTCGTTCGAGTCGATCCAGACCGCCTTCAACGCCGCGCAGTCGAACGGCAAGCAGGTCTCACTCGCCGATCTGATCGTGCTCGGTGGCTCTGCGGCGATCGAGCAGGCTGCGAAGAAAGCCGGACGGGCGGTGAGCGTGCCGTTTGCCGCCGGCCGCGCCGATGCAACGGCCGAGCAGACCGATGTGGAGTCGTTCGCCTATCTGGAGCCGATGGCGGACGGATTTCGCAATTACCTCAAGGGGCGCTATACGGTGCCGGCCGAGGAATTGCTCATCGACAAGGCGCAGTTGCTCGGGCTGACGGTGCCGGAGATGACCGTACTGGTCGGCGGATTGCGCGTGCTCGGGGCCAACCACGGAAACACCCCGCATGGGGTGTTCACGGCGCGCCCGGGCACCCTCAGCAACGACTTCTTCGTCAATCTGCTCGACATGCGCACCGAGTGGAAAGCCACCGCGGATGAGAACGTCTTCGAGGGCTTCGAGCGCACGAGCGGCAAGCGCAAGTGGAGCGCCACGCGGGTCGATCTGGTGTTCGGGGCCCATTCGGAGTTGCGCGCCGTCGCCGAGGTGTACGGATCGGTTGATGCGCACGACAAGTTCATTGCCGATTTCGTGGCCGCGTGGACCAAGGTCATGAACCTGGACCGCTTCGACCTGCGTTGACGGCCGCGGCGCAGGGGCGGCGCGGCGCCGCTCATGCGCGGTGGCAGCGGTGCTCGCCGGGATCGGGACAGGCGCCGCCTTCGAGTTGCACGGTGGCGTGCGTGATGGCGTGCCGGTCGCGCAAGCGTTCGAGAATGCGCTTCAGCACCGATTGGGGGTCATCGGTCGGCTCGAGCAGCGCATGCAGCGTCACGACCGGCGCATCGCCGGTCATCGACCACACGTGCAGGTGATGGATGTTGCGCACGCCCGGGAGGTGTTCTAGGTCGTGCACGATGTTCTCTGGATCGATCTCGTGCGGTGCGCCCTGCAGCAGCACGTGACCGGCTTCGCGCGTCAGCTGCCAGCCCGAGCGCAGGATCAGCCCCGAGACCAGCATTGAGAACACCGGGTCGGCGATACGCCAGCCGAATTCGAAAATCAGCAGCGCAGCGCCCGCAGCGGCCGCCGATCCCAGCAGGTCACTGAGCACATGGGCGCGGGCGCCGCGCTCATTGAGGGAGCGGGCGCCGGAGAGTGCGAGGACGGCGCCGAAGTTGGCCGCACCGCCGAGCAGAGCGACGAGCAACATCAGTCCGCCGTCGACCGGCGGCGGCGCGATGAGGCGTTGAATCGCCTCGGCGGTCACGGCGATGGTGAGTCCGAGCAGGATCAGGCCGTTCGTATACGCCGCGAGAGTCTGGTAGCGGCTCGAGCCGTAGGTGTGTCGCGCATCGGGCGGTCTTCGGCTGGCGCGCACCGCGAACACCGCGAGCAGGAGCGAGCCGCAATCGGCCAGCATGTGGGCGGCTTCGGCCAGCAGCGCAATGGAATTGGCGAACGCGCCGCCGAGCGCCTCGATGACGGTGAAGGTGAGCAGAATGCCGAGGGCCATCAGCAACCGGCGGGCACTCGCGCCGTGTGCGGGGCCCGAGTGGTGGCCATGATCATGGTCAGCGGGGTGTGCGTGCGCGTGGGTCACCGGAGATCTCGGCGTGGAGGGCCTGGGTTGAAGCGAGCATCGTCGGCTCGTATCTTAAAACCTGCAGTCACTGG
>JAKBDK010000022.1:0-43352 GCA_021834525.1 Pseudomonadota bacterium
AGCGATAAAGCCGTGCGCTTCATGAAAATCCCTCCGCGACGTCGGACCAAGAACTTTGCTGATCTATTTAGCAATACCATAGGTGCCAATGCTCACGTGTTCATCGTTGCACGTTAACGCGTGCTCCGGTTGTTTGATTGAATGCATAAAGGTCCGATCGACCGAACCACAAGCGAATCTCCTCATCCTGCCGGAGCGCAGCATTCGGCGGAACTCGGGCGATGAGGCGCGCGCCTTTGTGAATGATCTCGATCTGCCACACTCCGCCCAGCGACTCAATGCACTCGATTCTGCCGGACACGGACAGATCATCGGCTGCATGTTGCTCCAGCGTCAGCCGCTCCGGCCGAATCCCGTACTCTACGTTCTGCGTATCAATTGTGCCCGCACCCAGAATTTCGGCGTCGAGGAAATTCATCGGCGGCCAACCGACGAACGCCGCGACGAACCGGTTCAGTGGATTTCCGTAAATTTCCCGCGGCGTATCAACCTGCTGAACCTGTCCCGACGACAGCACCACCACCCGCTCGCCCAACGAGAGCGCCTCAGACTGGTCGTGCGTCACATAAACCATCGTCATACCAAGAGACTTATGCAAAGCCATCAGCTCACGGCGCATCTCGGAGCGCAGCGGAACGTCCAGGCTGGAAAGCGGCTCATCGAGCAAGAACACCTCCGGATCGCGCAACATCGCGCGCCCGAGTGCCGTTCGCTGTCTTTGTCCTCCGGAGAGTTCGCGCGGATATCGACCCAGCAGCGCATCCAACCCCAAGCGCTCCGCCGTGCGGCGCACTCGCATCTCCACCACCGACCGTGCGACGCGTCGCGCGCGCAATCCGAACGCGAGGTTCTGATAAACCGTCATGTGTGGGTAGAGTGCGTGATTCTGAAACACCATCGCAATGCGCCGCTGTTGAGGCTGCAGGTCATTGACGCGCCGACCACCGATGAATATGTCCCCGGACGTGATCTCCTCCAACCCCGCAATGCTGCGCAATAACGTCGATTTTCCACAGCCCGACGGACCGACAACGGAAATCAGCTCCCCGTGGTGTGCGGTAAGACTAATGTCATGCAGCACCGTCTGACGTCCGCCGATGACCTTTTGCACATGCCTGAGTTCGAGGCTTGCCATTTTCAGTCAGCCAAGCTTCCGGCGACTACCGAGCGCAGATAATAGCGTTGTGATGCAACGAATATCGCCATCATGGGCAGAATCGTCACCGTCGCTCCGGCGGCCATCAAACCAATCTCCTGGTAATGTTCTCGGTCGATCGAGGCGAGAGCCACCGGCAATGTTTGCATGCTGGCCTTCTGCATAGCGATCATTGGCCACATGAAATCATTCCAGCTGACGACGAAGGTCAATACTGCGAGCGCGGCCAGCATGGGCGCCATCATTGGCACGACCACGAAGAAGAACGTTTGCCATTCGCCAGCTCCATCCATCCGCGCAGCGTCAAGGATCTCCGATGGAATGCCCCGCATGTACGCCTGAATGAGAACGATACTGACCGGGTTTGCCGCTGCCGGAAGTATGAGCGCTGCATAATGATTGATGAGGTGCACTTCCCTGAACATTTCAAATAGCGGGAGCACCAGCGCTTGGCTCGGAATCAATACGGCGAACAGCACGACCCACGAAATGATTCGCCGCCCACGGAACTGCACTTGCGCGAGCGCATACCCGGCCAACCCGGCAACGAATGTCGACAAAACCGTGGTTGCGATCGCCACGATCAGAGAATTCAGAAAATAGTGACCAAGCATCTCGCGCTGGACGATATTCACGATGTTGTCCAGCGTCGGATGTCTCGGCCATAGCGGCGGTGTTCCCGCCGATTGCTCTGGCGATCGCATGAAGGCAATAGAGGTGACCCACAGTAGTGGAAACAACGTCAGTATCGCCAGCATCGAGAGCGATCCGTAGAGGAACGTCCGAACGGCCAGGACTTTTAACCTCACGTCAGCCTTCCCGCCAAGACGTCTTGGTATGGCGCTGCAGCCACGCGAACAGCCACATGATGACCGTTAAAATCATGGCGAGCGCACTGGCGACTCCCCAGCGCCACCAGCGGAATCCGCGATCGTACATGAGCAAGAGAAGACTCATGGTGCTGCCCATCGGCCCCCCTTGAGTCAAAACATACGGCTCCGCGAACAGTTGCCAGTAACCCGCGACGTCAAGTAGCGCCAGCAGTCCAAGAGTGGGCGCGAGAATGGGTACTGTGATGCTGAGCAGCTGCTGCCTGACCCCGGCTCCCTCGATTCGCGCGATGTCGTATAACTCCTCTGGGATTTCCCGGCGGGCCGCCGCGAGTATGATCATGCCATAGCCGAAGCCCTTCCATACCACCACCACGGTGATCGCGATGACCGCGAGCGTAGGTGAGCCCAGCCAATTCAGAGCAGGCAGATGGATGGCGACGAGCAGGTGATTGATCAGTCCGTAGTGCGTGTTGAGCAGATACCGCCAACTGATGGCCACCGCCACGGTCGAACAAACGACGGGAAGAAAGAATGCCGTACGGAATAGTCCACGCCAACGTGGCGCAATGGACTCGATCATCAACGCGCAAATCAGAGATAGCGCGAGCGTCGCCGGAACCCCGGCAAGTACTACGGTCAACGTCGTTTCCAGAGCCTGCCACGCCGCATGGTCGTGAAGGAGGTGGACATAATTCGCGCCGCCGATGAAGTGAAGATTGGCGCTACTGGCAAGGACGTAAATGTCGAAATTCGTCATGCTCAGCCCGAGCACCCCGAGAAACGGAATGAGGACAAACAGCGCAATGAGCGCCAGCGCCGGCAGAACGAACAATGGCCCGCTTATGGATTTCATCGCACTGAGGTGCCCGATCGGATAGTCGCCGGATTCTTATGTTCCGCCATGATTTGGCGTCGGGCAGCCAGCCAATTATTTACTTTCCGATCGAGATTGCGGGTTGCCGCACTGACTGACTGCCCTCCGATGATCACCTGTTCCGCCGCCCGCCGCATGCCGTCCATGATTTCATCCCACTCCGGGATCGCCTCAAAGGAGCTCACGTGTTCAAGCTGACGTCTGAATGCCCGCAATTTGACGTCCCCGGATAGCGGCGGCAGCGCCCAGGGTCCTCGTCGTGCGGGCAGATCACCCGTAAGTTTGTACAGATATATCTGCTGTCGATTCTCCAACATGTAGTCAATAAACGCTGTGGCGAGCCTCTTATGCGTCGAGGTCCGGAAGATAACGAAATCCGAACCCCCAATCAGAGAAGCCCCCGGCCCGCGCGGACCCGGCATGGGTGCCGTCATCCACAGACTTTCGTCCTTGGCCGGGAGTAAGCGACGAAATTCTCCGATGTTCCATGGCCCAGAGACATAAAATACGAAGTCGCCGCGTGCCATCTGCCACCACAAATTGATCAGCTGGTGATCGGCGATTGGGGGCGCCAGACCCTGCGTGAACAGATTCTTGTAGAACGTCAGTGCTGAGCGAAATTCTGGATTGTCGAAGTTTCCGTAGCGAGCATCATCTCGCAACACGGGCGTTCGCTGCTGCAGTGCGAGCACCTCGAGAAATGCATATTCGTTGATCGGCGCAAGCAACGGATACTGACCTGGCTTGAGGACGCGGCGTACCGCTTGCATTTGCTTCAGCCAATCATTCCAAGTTCCCGCGGGGCGCGCAAAGCCGGCGCGGCGCAAAATGTCGGATCGATAGAAGAGTAGTCGAGTATCGACGTACCACGGTGTCCCGTAGTATTGACCGTGGAAGCGTGTCACATTGAGCGCTCCCGGAAAGAAGTCGGGCGCGACCGGCGGCTGGGCGATCACCGCATGTAATGTGACGAGCGTCGCGAGGTCAGTATTCCCCACCTGTGCGATATCTGGCGGATCACCCGCCGCGACCGCGGAGATCAAGCGGACCTGGGCGGAACTCCACGCGAGATTTTCGACGCAGACACGCACTCCTTCGTGCGTCCGTTCGAAGTTCGAGGCCATACGTTGCAACGCGTCGGCTTCTGAACCCATCGCCCAGACGTGCAGACCACATGCTGCTCTTGAGCACCCACCAAGTATCCCAGCCGATGCGGCCAAGCATAGTATCGCGGCAAATTTTCGGCGTCCAAAGGTCACGGTCCGGAGGAATGTGCGCATCTCGGCGCAGGTGCGGGTGCAGGTGTCACGCGCACCTGTTCGGCGGCGACGCACCTACTCGCCGACCGCATGGGCCACGTTAAGGCGCTCGCATTCTGCTCAATACGTGCCGCGGCATTGCGCACGTCACAGCACCCGTTCTTGCCCGCAGCCTGGCGCGCTGGATTCCTGAACCGAATGTGCCGGATTCTACACATGGAATCGCGGTGCGAATATCGGCTGATCGCCCCGACATGCACTCGCGTAAGCCGGCGCCATGCCGATTGATCCTCGACCATACGCAGAAACATTAGCGTCATCGCATTCATCGTTCACTTAGATCGACTCCGCGCATCCTTACGCACCTTGTCCGATGCATCATGCGAAACTGTCGACCCGCGGACAACCAGCCGCGTCGGCAGCGCCTGAGCGTGCGGTCCGGGCGGTAGCGGAGACTTTTCTTTACGGTTGATCGCAGCGACCAGCCACTCGAATGCCTCAACGCCCTGCTGCGCCACTGGCGGTCGCACCGTCGTCAGTGGCGGCGCCGTGAAGCGTGCGATCGGAATATCATCGAAGCCTGCGACTGCGATCTCTCGCGGAACGTTGATATCTGCGGCGATCAGTACTTCTAGACACCCGACGGCCATGTTGTCATTCGCTGCAAAAATGGCACGCGGCAATTTTGCGCGCTTAGCAATGTGCAAACCTGCTGCGCGCCCCGCTTCCTCGGAGTAATCACCAGCGATATCGCGTTCCACGACCAATCCTAGTTGGCGCGCTGCGGCATGGAATCCTCGCGCCCGCTCGACTGCATCGAAATTGTCCGTGGGTCCGGCGATGTGGACGACTTCTTGATAGCCGAGGGCAGCGAAGTGCTTTGCTACCTGGCGCGCCCCCCCTGCGTTGTCGATCGTGATCACCGGCGTGCCTCGGAGAGGCCCCGGCGCATTGAGTAGTACGGTCGGAACCGTCAAGGGCAATTCAGCGAGACTGGTTTGAGCGTCGATGAACGGCGCCATAAGGATGATGCCGTCGACCTGCCCGTGAATCAACGCGATCACTTTTTGCGCCTCTGCCAAGCGCCCATGCAGACTCGCGACAAGAAGACTCTGTCCGTGCGCGTAGGCGCACTGATCCAGCTCTCTGATCAATTCCGAGAAGAACGCACCATGCATATCCGGCAGCAGGACCGCGATCGTGCGAGTTCTGCCGGTAATCAGTGCGCGCGCAGCCGCGTGTGGAACGTAGTTGAGTTCACGAGCGGCACGCAAGACGGCCTGTCGCGCTGACTCTGTGACTCCGCCAGAGCTGTTCATCACTCTGGAGACCGTTGCGGTCGACACTCCGGCGAATTTCGCTACATCCCTAATGCTGATAGCCACTTCATATCCCCTGGACAAAGCAGGCGGATAGGTAAGATAAATCAGTCCGATGCGACGTCAAGCACAGGGTTCCATTGACACGCGTTAAATCGACGCGTGAGACGCGCCGTGCGCACAGTCTGAGGCCCATTTTGGGAACGAATCGATGCGACGATTTGTTCAGGTACGGTGAATTACCACGCGTGGTGTGCCAAAACTGCACCATTGGCACTCAATTTGGCGGTAACGCCCGACAGTGCCGCGCAATGAACGCCTCATGCGCGGGAAGCACTGCTGCGCAGCTGCTGATGACAGATTTCACGTGATCGACGAATTTCTTGAGGTCTGCATCGCTCAGGCGATCGATCACCGGAGGATATCTGCGCGGCTCTACGCGCTGTCCCAACATGACCTGCGCCCAACTGACCGTCGTAAATAATTCGTCGCTGCGCAGCAAAATTCGCGCACTGTCCCGGAACAACGCGATTCGCTCCTTAAGGGATGGCGGGATTTCCATGGTCCGGCACCTGTTCCAAAATGGCGTGTCGTCGCGTTCGGTCGCGTGGTAGTGCAAGATTAGAAAGTCCCTCACGCACTCGAATTCCTCATCCATCTGCGCGTTGTAACGGTTGCGTAGGGTCTCACTGCAATCACGCTCTGGAAAAAGCAATGCCAGCTTAGCGATAGATGTCTGCACCAAGTGAATTGCGGTCGACTCCAACGGCTCGAGAAATCCGCCAGACAGGCCGATGGCGACCACGTTGCGAACCCAGCTGAGCTTACGCTTGCCACCGCAGAAGGGAATCAGCTTCGGTTCCGCTAGCGGCGCACCCTCAAGATTGGCCAGAAGCATCGCAGCCGCTTCATCTTCGCTCATATCGCGACTGCAGAACACGTGGCCGTTGCCCACTCGGTGCTGGAGCGGGATCCGCCATTGCCACCCGGCAGGTCGTGCGGTGGCGCGTGTATAGGGTGTGGGTGGAACCACATTTTGACAGGGCACCGCCCAGGCCCGATCGCACGGCAGCCAGTGCGACCAGTCTTCGTATCCGGCATGCAGGTGTTGTTCGATGAGCAGGCCACGAAACCCAGTGCAATCCAGGAACAGGTCGCCGGCCACCACCCTGCCGTCGTCCAGCACGAGTTCCTCGATGAAGCCTGACCCTGGGTTCATGCGCACATCCACCACCTTTCCCTCAATGCGGCGAACGCCTTCGCTCTCTGCGAAGCGGCGCAGAAATCGCGCATACAGCGCAGCATCAAAATGGTAGGCGTAGCTAATATCCTGCAGCGGCGTGTCGTTTGGCGCGTCGGTGGGCGTGGGCATGAACCGCCCTTGGCGCGCTGCGACAACGTTGAACGAATACGATCCTATGTCTTCCGCGAGTCCGGCCGCTGCGGCGCGAGTCCAATACTGGTGAAACGGCTGTCCGTCCAGGTCGACGCCCAATTTACCGAACCCATGGAAGTAGGAATCACCGAGTCTCGCCCAGTCGCGAAACTCGATACCTAGTTTGAACGTTGCTTGAGTGGCACATACGAAATCGCGTTCATTGATCCCAAGCAGAGCGTTGTGCATGCGAAACGGCGGTATCGTCGCCTCGCCGACACCGATGATGCCAATGTCCTCCGACTCCACCACATCAATGGAAAGTCCCGGATACAACAGGCGGCGCAGCGCCGTCGCGGCCATCCAGCCGGCAGTACCTCCACCGACAATGACAAGACGACGGACGCTGCGTTCGTTCATGGCTGTTTACCAAGAAACTCCAGCGGTAAGCTTCAGGGTCAACGGCACCCCATTGATAGGTCCGTTGGTGACGTACTGTGGCACCTGTCCTCCGCCCAGGGTTGGGTTAAAGGTCGCTGCTGTGTAGGTTGCCGTGTTGAACACGTTCAAGATGTCCATGCGAATGTATCCGCGCATCCCATACCATGGAAATTTCAGCGACTTGGTTGCCTGGACGTCAAGTTCCCGCTCCCATAGCGCGTTGCGCGGGTAGCCCGTCATTGGGTAGTCCCAATATCCGTTGCATTGCTGCAACGTCGTCGGACAGGGCGCCGCCGCGCCGAATCCGACCGGCGTGGCAAGCGTCAATTCCGCGCCGTAGATCATGCCCCATGGGCCGTTAATCGATCCAGTGAGGACAAGCTTATGCTTCGGGATCGCACTGGACGGAATGAACGGGTACATCGACAGTTTCGGCAAATCGAACGCGTACGCATTGTTCGTCAAATAAGAGTAGTAGTCGTTCTGGTATGCGTCTGAGTAGGTGTAAGCGACGCTTGCACTCCACCCGGATGCTCGCGTGTACGGCTTGTCCGCTTCGACCAGCACTTCGCGGTTTCGGTCCTTACCATAGTTGTCCCACAGAACCAGATTTCCTGTCGTTCCCGGCACCCCGCCCCATGCGGGATTGACACCTGCGGCCCCCCATGAACTCGGCACGAAATACCCACCAGTTGCGGTGCGGTTACCGAGATGGCCCATGATGCGGTTGTAACTGTCGATCTGGACGAGCGTCAGGCTGGTGTTCCAGTCCCCGAGCCGAGCACGGAATCCCAAGCTGAACTGGTCGGAATACGGGTTCTTGATGTTGTTGTTAATCATGTCTACCTCGCCAACCCCAGTCGTGTTCAACGACTGCAGGTTGGCGAGATTCATATATGCCGGATTCCAGGCCACACAGGTGGGGCTGGCGTTCGCGGCAGTCAAACAGCCATTGTTGCTGTAGCCACCGTTGTAGAAATTGACGGTCGGCTCCGCCAGTGCCGACTTTGTGAGCTCAAGGGACATCAGGCTGAACACGTTGCGATCGTACGCCCGGGCGTATCCGCCAAAGATGACGTACCGTTGATTTCCTTCGATATCGTACGAGAACCCAAGACGAGGCTGAATCATGCCGCTCTGGGGGGAACGATTGTGTCCGGTGCTGATGTAATTTGCGATATTGATGCCGCCGAGAGCGAGCGCCTGGGCATATGTCTCAGTGGAGCCAGGCGAGTACGGTCCGTAGAGACCATTGACGACCGCCTGTGGTGTAACGAAATTCTGCCAAGCAGGCGTCGATTCGTAGTCGTAGCGCACCCCGAGATTGAACTCGAGGTGGTGGTTGACGTGCCAGTTGTCCTCGAGATACATGCCGAATTGCTTGTCGTTAGACGTCGCCAACACTTGCTTCCCGGTGTAAAGCGCAGTGTATGTCACCTGATATGGCGTGCTGTAGGTTCCGTTGGAATTCACCGCATAATAGATATCAGAGCCCTGGCCGGCGTCCTGATACGAGAGCTTTGCGTCATGGAAAGTGACTCCAGCCTCGAGCGTGTGCGTGCCCATCCAGCTCAGATTCGCCAGAGTGAAGTTGTCCGATGCACTCCAAACGGTCTGCTTATTCTTGAATTGCGCGTAGACATTTTCGCCATTGGCGTTTATGAGCGTTGTCTGCCCGTTGGCGCCAAACCACTGGTAAGTCATCATCGACTTAGTAGACGCAGGCAACGGGTTGTCGCCCGCTGACTCGTAGCCAATTCGGAATTGGTTCGTCCAGTCCCCGTGCGCATGGAGCCAGTACAAGCCGAAGCGGCTGAAGCGATTCTCTAGGGAATTGGCAGCGGATGCCGCCGTCTGTCCGGCCGCGCCACTGATCTGACTTTCGAATCGGTAGAGCTCGGACAACTCCAATCGATCGTTTGCGGTAGGCTCGTAGTCGAGTTTTGCGAACAGGAGCTTTTCACTGAAGGGGTTCGTTGTAGGACCAAACTGCGACCAGATACTCGCAGGAAGTATGGTCTGAAGAGCAGCTTCGGACGGCGCACCGTTGCCTACTCCAGGATAGACGGTGTTCGGGAGCGCGAGATTTTTGTGCTCGTATGCGAAGAAGTAGTGGAGCTTGTTTTTAATAATCGGACCTCCTGCCGAGAATCCATATTCCAAGCTCTCCCCACCGAGCGCCTTGGGGTCCGTGGATTGCGGAGAGGCGACTTCTGCAGGCGTCATGGCGCGCAGATTTTGGTTCGTGAAGCTGACGAAGGAACTACCATGGAATTGGTTGGTTCCGGATTTCGTCTTCGCCGTGATTACCGCGCTCGATACTTGGCCGAATCTGGCGCTGTAATTGGACGAAATGACGCGATATTCAGCAATGGCGGATTGCGGGAACGGATTGCCCGGATCGCCGTCATTGGGGTTTTTGTTCGGACCGGATTGCCCGACGATGCCACCTTGGATGTAATCCGCGAGGCTGACGCCATCGATATATACGTTGGCGTCTTCGGCGGGCATCGCGCCGCCCCGGAATGACGTGTCGCCATTTCCGTTGACGGTGAAAGTCACTCCCGGAACAGTGTTAGCGAATTCGAGGAAGTTGCGCGTCAGCTGGGGTATGGTCTGAATCGTGCGCTGAGAAACGAGTCCACCGACCTCTGGCGAGCGCATGTTAAAGAGTCGATGACCGGTAACCGTGATCTGCTGCAACGTGGCGGAGCGCAGTGCAGTATTGGTGAAGTCATAATTTACGGTCGAGGCGACACTCAGGACCAGAATCTGCACCTGGTTACCTGCTTGCACCCGGTATCGCCCTGGCGGCAGGCCGATCAGCGTGTAAGTTCCGGAGCGTGTGGCGGTCGCTTCTCGTTGCGCGCCCGTGGCGATATTGGTCGCAATAACCTTGGTGCCTGGGGTGGCGTGACCCTCTAGGGTGGCATTGGAAAGTGCGGCCATGGCGGTGCGTGGCAGGAGCACTCCTGCCGTTGCTGCCAATGTGGACGCGACAAAGGTCGCGATCAGGCGGTTGCGGTTGGTCGAAGGCCTGGTCATCGTAATCCCCCCTAACGGCTACGGTCGAATTTGTTGCAGGTATCTACTGAGTTCGATATTCGAAAAAGACGTCCGGTATGGACGAAGGTCACGGTCTTTGGGTGAAGCAAGCGATCTCGCCAGTCGCTGGACATAGCAGCGATTCGTCGAGTGTCGTGCATGCCCCCCTTGATTTGGCTGCAGCGCTTACGAAGCAATGTAAACGTTTACATTCGGTGTGGGCACGCTATTCGGTCGCGCGCGAATTGTCAAGTTTTCCGTGAAGACCGACCGGTTTCGGTGCCGAGGGGGGCCATCACCGTCATACCCGTCGGTGCGGCGCGGGCATGTGCGCATGGCGCATCCCATGTTGGCGGAGGGCTTTTTTCGCTGATGTTCGACGCCAGTTGACGGTGCACCGTCATGTTCTGCTGCGTCATCCTGCGAGAACTGCACAGGTGATCGTTGAGTGTGACGCCCAGTCGCCGGCAGGAGCACGGATCAGCGCTTCGTCCCAGATGCGGTGTGCTCGGCGTACTGGCAGCATCCGTGCGCGGCAATGAACGGGGACCGACACGAGCATTGGGTGGCGGGCATTCGGGCACCGCCGGCGGCTATTCATCTCGCAGGGGTCAATACGCAGCCGGATCGCGAGGACGGTGCGCCGTGTCAACGCGGCACTGCGAACTCAGCCGAGTCTGACCATGACGTGTCGCGGCACCGTGTAGTCCTCGAGCGCATACATCGAGAGGTCCTTGCCGTAGCCGGAGCGCTTGAACCCGCCGTGCGGCATCTCCCGGGCGAAGGTCCCGTGGGTATTGATCCAGGTGCAACCGTACTGCAGCCGGGCGGCGACCTGCATCGCCAAGCCGACATCCCGTGTCCAGACCGATGAGGCCAAGCCGTATTCGGAGTCGTTGGCCCAGCGCACCACCTGTGTTGCGTCGGTGAACGGCGTCAGCGTCACCACCGGACCGAATATTTCGCGCTGCACGATCTCGTCACTCTGGCGCGCCCCCGCAATCACCGTCGGCTCGTAGAAGAAACCCGCCCCGGCACGGGGCTGTCCGCCGGTGGTCACGGTGACGTGACGCTCGCTGGCCGCGCGCGTCACGAAGCCCGCAACCCGAGTGCGGTGCTCTGCCGAGATGAGCGGCCCCATCTCGACGTCGCGGTCGGTCTGCAGACCCACGGTGAGCGTTCGGGCCGCCTGCGTGACAGCGTCGACGACGCGCTCGAATGCGGGGGCCTGCACGTACAGCCGGCAGGCCGCAGTGCAGTCCTGGCCCGCGTTGTAAAACCCGAACACGCGCATTGCGGCGACGAGTGCTTCCAGATCCGCGTCCGCGAAGACGATCACCGGCGCCTTGCCGCCGAGTTCCAGGTGCGTGCGCTTCAAAGTGCCCGCAGCCGCCGCAAGAACTTTTTGCCCCGTAGCCACATCGCCCGTCAGCGAGACCATGCGCACGCGAGGGTGCGCCACCAACGGCGCACCGACCGTCTCGCCGCGGCCGCAGACGACATTGACCACGCCCTTTGGCAGCACGTCGTTCAGCGCACCGGCGAGCTTGAGCATCGTGAGCGGCGTCTGCTCTGACGGCTTGATCACGACGGTGTTGCCCGCTGCGAGTGCCGGTGCGAGCTTCCACGCCGCCATCATCAGAGGGTAATTCCAGGGCGCAATGGACGCGACCACCCCGACGGGGTCGCGGCGGATCATGCTGGTGTGCCCCCGGGTGTATTCCGCCGCAAGCGGGCCGGTCTGGACCCGCACGGCGCCGGCAAAAAAGCGAAACACGTCGATGATCCCGGGCATTTCGTCCTGGCGCATCGCCTGAAGCGGTTTGCCGGTATTGCGCGACTCGAGCGCGGCATAGCCCTCCGCCTCGCGCTCGAGGTGCGCCGCGAGGTCGAGCAGCCGCCGTGCTCGGTGCGCCGGCGTGGTCTGCGACCAGGCTTCGAACGCATCGGCGGCGGCCTGAATGGCGGCCCCGAGCTGCTCGGGCGAGGCTTCGGCCACGGTGGCGATCCGCTCCCCGGTCGCCGGATCGAGGATGGGCTCGGCGGCACCGAGTCCGGGTACGCGTTCGCCACCGATCAGCAGGCGCGTGTCGATGGAAGGCAGAGGGGTGTCCGAGGTCATGGGCTCAGGATAGCGCGCGAGGCGGCCGAAAGCGCCCTGGGGAGGCTTTCGACCGCGCGACCGTCTTCCTATAGAGCGGGCCGGCATCCGGCGGATGCGTCTCAGTGCCCTGCGGCCGGGGATTCGACCTATAATTCGATGGTAAATGGATGGTTCACTAATGCATCATAGTGCTGACAAGGCTCTCATGAACGCGGATGGCCGTCTCAAGGCACGCCACGGCGGCTCGCCCCGTCCCGTACCGCGCTGCAGCCTGCTCGATCCGGAGCGCGCCAAGTCGAGCCACGATCAGATCGCGGCGGTGCTCGGCACCGAACTGCTGCAGGGCCGATACCCCCCCGGCAGCACCATGCCCGCGGAGGCCGACCTCGGCGAGCGCTTCCAGGTCTCCCGTACCGTGCTGCGCGAGGTGATGAAGACGCTCGCGGCGAAGGGATTCCTGGTGCCGAAGACTCGCGTCGGCACCCGGGTGCGCGATGCCGTGTACTGGAATTATTTCGATGCGGACGTCCTCGCGTGGCGGCTGTGCCTGGGACTCGACGATGCGTTCCTGGAAACGCTCACCGAGATCCGCCGAGCGCTCGAGCCGGCCGCCGCCGCGCTCGCCGCGCGGCGGCGCGATCCCGAGGACGTCGCGCGGCTGCGCGAGTGCGTGCGGCAGATCGGGCGGGCCGACCACTCTCGCCAGAGCTTCGCGGCGGTCGACCTCGATTTTCATCTGGCGATCGGCACCGCCTCGGGCAATCCGCTGATCCGCTCGATCGCGAGCGTCATTGAAACCGCCCTCGTCGCCTCGTTCACCTACAGCTCCCCGGCCGATGACCCCGGTGATCACGCCGCGAGCGTCGCCGGTCACGCCGCCGTGGTCGACGCGATCGAGGCCGGCGACGCACCGCGCGCCGCGCGCAGCATCCTCGCAGTGATCAACTCCGGCGCCCAGCGCATCGAGCAGCGCAAGCGGCGCTGCAGAGCGCCGCGGTGAGCCCGTCCTTCGGCGCGCTACACCCAGCCGCCATCGACGATGTACTGTTGACTGGTGCAGGCGCTGGCCGCCTCGGAGGCGAGAAACACGATGACGTTGGCGACCTCCACGGGCTGCAGCCGGCGCTTCAGGCACTGCCGGGCGTTGATCTCCTGCTCGGTCTGCGCATTCACCCATTTCTCCAGCTGACGCGGAGTCATGATCCAGCCTGGGGCCACGGCATTGACACGGATACCGTACGGGCCGAAGTCCCGCGCCAGCGAACGGGTCAGCCCGAGCACCGCGGATTTCGAGGCGGTGTAGGCGACCATGCCGCCCTGGCCGATGATCCACGAGATCGAGCCGAGGTTGATGATCGAGCCCCCGCCGGCAGCCTTCATCCCCGGCAGCACCGCCTGTGCGCAGAAAAACTGCTGCTTGAGGTTCACCGCGATCCGGCTGTCCCACAGCGCTTCAGTCACCTCCTCGGTGGCATGCCGCTCGTCGCTCGCAGCATTGTTGACCAGCACCTGTACGGGACCGAGGCGTGCTGCAATGGCCGCGATCGCGCGCCGCAGCGCCTCGATGTCCGTCAGGTCGCAGTGCTCGAAATGCACCGTCGCGCCAGCGGCGGTCAGTTCGGTCACCAGAGCGCGCGACGGTGCGTCTGCGACGTCGAGAAACCCGACCCGAGCGTGCTGCGCGGCGAACTGCCGCACGATGGCCTCACCGATCCCGGATCCGCCACCGGTCACCAGCACGACCTGGTCTTTCAGGTCCGTATACAGGGCTGTCATGTATTGATTCACTCCGCAGCAATATTCGACATCAGCACGCGCCACTGCGCACCATCGCTCCCGGCATCATACTGCGGGAGATTGGATGGTCGCTTCCCCTCACGACACTCGACGAGGAGCATGACGTTCATATGGCACTGACTGGAGAACTGTTCATCGGTCGCCGGCGCGCGAGCACCGCGCAACGCTTCCGGGCCATCGACCCGGCCCGCGGCGAGGCGCTCATGCCGGCCTTCAGCGCGGCCGGAACCGCGGAACTCGAGGCGGCCTGCGCGCTGGCAGCGGCGGCCTTCGATTCCTACCGTAGCCTGCCGCCGTCGCGGCGCGCGGAGTTCCTCGAGGCGATTGCAGGACAGATCCTCGCGCAGGGCGAGGATCTGCTCGCGCGCGCGCACCTCGAGACGGCCTTGCCCCTGGCGCGCCTGACCGGAGAGCGGGCGCGCACCGTGGGGCAGCTGCGGCTCTTCGCCGAGGAGCTGCGTGCCGGCGAATGGCTCGGTCTGCGCGTCGACTCGGCGCTGCCGCAGCGCGCGCCTGCGCCCCGCCCGGATATTCGGCTGCGCAAGATTCCGTGCGGGCCGGTAGCCATTTTCGGCGCCAGCAATTTCCCGCTCGCATTTTCCGTCGCCGGCGGCGACAGCGCCGCGGCGCTCGCCGCCGGCTGCCCGATCGTGGTCAAGGGTCACCCGGCCCATCCTGGCACCAGCGAGTGGGTCGCACGGGCGATCGTGGCCGCGGCGGCAGAAACCGATATGCCCGAAGGCGTCTTCTCGCTGCTGAACGGTCCGGACACCGCGCTCGGCGCAGCGCTGGTCGCCGATGCGCGCATTCGCGCCGTCGCGTTCACCGGCTCGCGTACCGGCGGACTCGCGTTGATGAAGATCGCGGCCGAGCGTCCCGAGCCCATCCCAGTCTACGCCGAGATGAGCAGCATCAACCCCGTAGTGCTCCTGCCGGCCGCGCTCGCCGGGCGCGGAGCCAGTCTGGCGCGTGAGTTCGTCGCCTCGCTCACGCTCGGCGTCGGTCAGTTCTGCACCAACCCCGGACTCGTACTCGCCCTCGAGGGCGAGGGTCTGCAGAGTTTCATCGAAGCTGCCGGCGCGGCGCTTGCCGCAGTCAGCCCCGCCGTGATGTTGACGGAGGGCATTCAGCGCAACTACGTCCGCGGCGTGGAGCGAATGGGTAGTGAGGGCGCCGAGCTGCTCGCGCAGAGCAGCCCCGGCGATCAGAGCTGTGCGCGCGCGGCACTGTTCAGTGTGAGCGCCGAGTCGCTGGTGCACCGACCGAGACTTGCCGAAGAGACCTTCGGGCCCGCGTCGCTCATCGTACGCTGCCGCACCGTCGGAGAGCTGCGCGAGACGCTCGAGCGACTCGAAGGCCAGTTGACCGCGACCTTGCAGATGGACGCGGCGGATCAGCCCGTCGCGCAGGAGCTGCTGGCGACGCTCGAGCGCAAGGCCGGGCGCATCGTCGTCAACAGCTGGCCCACCGGCGTCGAGGTCTGCCACGCGATGGTGCACGGCGGACCTTTCCCGGCGACCGCGGATGGCCGCAGCACTTCGGTCGGGACACTCGCGATCGAACGCTTTCTGCGCCCGGTGTGCTATCAGGGGTTTGCCGATGCACTGCTGCCGCCTGAGTTGCGCGCCGATGAGCTGCCGCGCTGGCCGCACCGATTCGATGGCGAGCGGCGGCTCGGCCGAGCGGAGTGAGCCGGGCTTGAGCACGCGCCGCTCGATGCGGCGCGTGCTCACAACGGTCGTGGCGCTACGCTGCAGGCCGCGCTGCGCGCCAGGGGGTTGCGCAGCGGCAGCAGGAAGGCGTCGGCACGAATGTCGAAGACATCGCCGACCTCAACGCGGATCTGATCGGCGAACGAAAGAGTCGCGGTGCCGAAGAAGTGCACGTGCACATCACCCGGCCGGCGGAATTGGTCGTATTTGAAGTGGTGGTGTTCGAGGTTCGCAAGGGAGTGCGACATGTTGGCCTCGCCGGTGAGAAACGGTTTCTCCCAGAGCACCCGCTCCTGGCGGTAGATGCGGCTCATGCCGCGTACGTCAGCCGGCAGCGCACCGGCGAGAAGCTCCGCGCCGAGGGCGACCGGACGCAGCTTGGAGTGCGCGAGCCACAGGTAGTTGTGACGCTCCGTGATGTGATCGGAGAACTCGTTGGCGAGGGTGAACCCGAGCCGCCGCGGCACTCCGTTGGCGTCGATCAGGTAAATCCCGGCGATTTCGGGCTCCTCACCGCCGTCGAGCGCGAACGCTGGGGATTGAAGCGGCGCACCCTGCGGCACGACGCTCGAGCCATCGCCCTTGTAGAACCATTCCGGCTGCACGCCAGGTGTACCGGGCGCGGGCTTACCGCCCTCGAGGCCCTCCCGGAAGATGCGCATCGAGTCGGTCTGGCCGGCCTCGGTCGCCGCGAGCGCGTGCATTTTGTCGCGACTTTCCGCCGACCCGAGGTGCGTCAGTCCCGTCCCGGTCAGATAGAGGTGTGCCGGATCGGGGTGTTCGATCGGCGCGAGCAGTCGCAGGCCCTCGAGCGCCACGCGCCGGCCCGTACGCCGTCGCTCGACCGCCTGTGCCAAGGTGAGGCCGTCGGCCAATGCACGGCTCGCCAGTGCATAGAGACTCGACGCATCCGCCAGCGGCTCAGCCCACTCGGCGTCCACCAGCGCCGCGACAGAGCGCACGCCGTCCGCTTCGATCTGTACCAGACGCAAGGCCATGAAATCTCCCACTGTGCCTCATGTGTCAGCCGTGGCCGATGATAGTCCAACAGGTCGGCAAATGTCTGAGTAATTGGCCGGCCTTGACAGCGGCTCGGGCGACTTCGTATTGTCTGAGTAAATGGCGAGCCATGACGCCGCTGCGCGCGCTCAGGGCCTCCCGTCCCGCTCCGGAGCTCTGCACATGGCGATCATGATTGGCGGTGAATCAGGCGTTGCGTCGGAGCATGACGGGGCGCCGCGCGCCTATACGGCAGCGCTGGTGGTGCTGGCCACCGTCTTTTTCATGTGGGGCTTCGCCACCGTCCTCAACGACATCCTGATTCCGCACCTGAAGTCCGCCTTCCAGCTCGACTATGCGCAGGTCCTGCTGATCCAATTCGTATTCTTCCTGGCCTACTTCGTGATGGCGATGCCGTCGGCGAAGATCCTCGAGCGCACCGGCTACAAGCTCGCCGTGGTGATCGGACTGTTCGGCATGGCAGTGAGCGCGGCCGGGTTCATTCCCGCGGCCATGCTCGAGTCGTTCGGACTGTTCCTGGTGGCGCTGTTCCTGCTGGCCGCCTCGATCACGCTGCTCCAGGTCGCCGCCAACCCGTACGTGGCGGTCATCGGACCGGCGCAGACGGCCTCGAGCCGTTTGAATCTCGTGCAGGCATTCAACTCAGCGGGCACCATGCTGGCGCCGCTGTTCGGCAGTCTGCTCATCCTCGGCCATACGGCCCCCGGCAGCCGCGCGGTGCACCCGAGCGCCGCGGCGCGTGCCGCGGGCGTACACACGGTCGAGCTGCCCTACGCGCTCATCGCGCTCGTCCTGCTCGCGCTTGCGGTGCTGGTCTGGCGGGTGCGACTGCCGGATCTGGGCAAGGACACCCGCCGCGCCGCACGGGCCGAGCGGGCTCAGCACAGTCTCTGGCGGCATCGCAACCTGGTGTTCGGCGTGCCGGCGATCGCGCTGTACTTGATCTGCGAGGTCGGCATCGGCTCGACGCTGGTGAACTTCATGTCGCTGCCGACGATCGGCGCGCTTACGCACGCCCAGGCCGCCGACTATCTGACGCTCTACTGGGGCGGGGCGATGGCCGGCCGGTTCATCGGTTCGTGGTTCCTGCGCTGGATGCGTCCGCAGCGCGTGCTCGCCGCAGTGACGGTCGGGGCGCTCGCGCTGGTCGGGCTCTCAATTCTCTCCACCGGTCACGTCGCGATGTGGAGCCTGCTGGCCGTCGGACTGTGCAACTCGATCATGTTTCCGACGATCTTCACGCTTGGCATCCGCGGCCTGGGGCCCCTCACCGAGGAAGGCTCAGGACTGCTCATCATGGCCATCGCCGGCGGTGCGCTCGCGGAATTGCAGGGCGTGCTGGCCGATGCCATCGGTCTGCACCTTTCGTATGTGCTGCCCTGGGTGTGCTACGGCTATGTACTGTTCTATGCGCTGTGGGGCTACCGCGCTACCGGCGCCGTGCATGATGAACAGCTGAGCGCTTCCTGAGGACCACCGGCGGCCGCACTCGGCCGCCGGTGGTATCGAGCAGCGCCAGGCGCACCAGATCGGTCATCGCGGCACGGGCGGCCGCCGGATCGCGCCGCTCGACGGCGTCGTACACCCGCAGATGATCGGGCAGCGGATCGCGGCTGAGGGGAGCGGCGCGCTGCTTGAAGACTGTCGTCCAGCTCACCGCGGCGGCGATACCGCTCGTGAGTGAGGCGAGAAAGGGGTTACCGGAGGCCTCGAGTAGCGCGGAGTGAAACGCACGGTCCGCCTGTCGGCCCGCCTCGACGGCAAGGGACTGCGCCGCCATCTCCTCGAGCGAGCGGCGCAGGCCGCGCAGTTGCTCCTTGCTACGGCGCGTGGCCGCGAGCGCCGCAGCGGCCGGTTCAACGATCGTGCGCAGCTCGAACAGCGCATTCAGCAGCGTCAGCTCCGGATCACCACTGAAGATCCACGACACCACGTCGGGATCGAGCAGATGCCAGGCACCGGGCGGACTGACGCGCGTACCGAGCTTGGGACGTGATTCGACCAGCCCTTTAGCCGCCAGAATACGTACCGCCTCGCGGTAGGCGGTGCGCGACACCTTCAGCTGCTCGCTGGCGGCAATTTCTCCCTCCAGCACGCGGCCCGGTGCGAGACGGCCGGAGACGATCCGCACGCCGATGTCACGCGCGATCGTCCCGTGTAGCCGCAAGGCCTTGCCGCCCGGGGCGCTGTTGGAGGAGGCCGGCGTCCTGGGTCGCATGTCTGGCGCACTCTTGGCTCGATGCAGGCGCGCCAGTATAGCGCCGGTGGCGGAGCGGGCGGGCGGGTGCGGTCCCACCGACCGCGGTGACACTCGAAACGCTCACTCATACGATTTATAATATTTATAGCGATCGATACGTCCTGGAGTCCGTGATGAGGCCACTCGTGGAACAACTCGCTGCCGCACTCGGCCCGGAGGGCGTGCTGCAGGGCACCGCGGCGCTCGAGGCGCGGGATGCGGCGCAGACGCGTGGCCTTAGCGTCCAACTGGGCACTCCGCTGGCGGTGCTGAAGCCACGCAGCACCGAGGACGTCGCCCGGATTCTGGCGCTGGCGCACGCGGCCGGACAGCCCGTCGTTCCCTGGGGAGGCTGCACGGGTCTGGTGGACGGCTCGGCCGCCGACGGCGCCCTGGCACTGTCGCTCGAACGCATGAACGCCGTTGAGCAGATCGATGAGACGAACCGGGTGATGCACGTGCAGGCCGGCTGCATTCTGCAGAATGCCTGCGAGGCGGCCGATGCACGCGGCCTGCTGCTGCCGCTGGATCTCGGGGCGCGTGGCTCGGCGACCATCGGCGGGGTCATCGCCACCAACGCCGGGGGCAACCGGGTGCTGCGCTGGGGCATGACCCGGGATATGGTGCTCGGACTCGAAGCGGTTCTCGCCGACGGCACGGTGATCAGTTCCCTGAACACGCTAATCAAGAACAATGCCGGCTATGACCTGAAACAGCTGTTCATCGGCTCAGAGGGTACGCTCGGCGTGGTCACGCGCGCCGTGCTGCGACTGCGCCCGCGCCCCCTCAGTGAGAACGTCGCGTTGCTCGCGGTGGATACGTTCGCGCATCTGCCCCGACTGCTCGCCCGCCTGGAGCGTGAGTTGGCCGGCTCGCTGTCCTCGTTCGAGGTGATGTGGGAGTCGTTCTACCGTCTCGTGACCACGGCGCCGGCGCTGGGCCGTGCGGTGCTCGCGCACGGATACCCGTTCTACGTACTCGTGGAAACCCGCGGCGTCAGCGTGCAGGCGGACGCCGAACGCTTCGAGAACGTGCTGGCCGGAGCGCTCGAAGCCGGCGAGGTTGCCGATGCGGTCATTGCCAAGTCCGATCTGGAGCGCCGTGCGATGTGGAACCTGCGCGATGACGTGCCGCAGGTCACGCGCGACGGTCCGGTGGCCGCCTTCGACGTCAGCCTGAAGATCGAGGACATGCCGGGATACCTGCAGGAGGTGCACCAGTCGCTGACGGCGCGCTGGGGTGCGGCGTGCCGCTTCGTCGTGTGGGGTCACCTCGGCGACGGAAACCTGCACGTGATGGTCGGGCTGCAGGAAGACTCCGCGCCGATGCACGAGGCGATCGAAGCGTTGGTGTATGCACCGCTCGGCCGGCGTGCCGGCGCCTCGATCTCCGGCGAACACGGCATCGGGTTGCAGAAGCGCCGCTACCTGTCGCTGTCGCGCAGCCCGGAGGAAATCACCCTGATGCGCACGCTGAAGCACGCCCTCGACCCGCGCAACATCCTCAATCCGGGCAAAGTCCTGGCCGAGAGGATCTGACGGGTACGGCGGGCGACGCTAGGCAATGCCACCCGGGCCGCGCAGCAGGCGCGGACCCAGATCGCGCACGCTGCGGCAGCTCAATTGTCCGAGCACCCGATCGAGTTCGATGCTGAGCATCTGCAGAGCGAGCGCAACGCCCTCCTCGCCTGCCGCAGCGAGGCCGTACAGCGTCGCCCGCCCGAGCAGCACCGCATCGGCCCCGAGCGCGAGCGCCTTGGCAATGTCGGTGCCGCGGCGAAAGCCGCTGTCGATCAGGATGCGCAGACGTCCGCCGACCGCCCCCGCGATCTCGGGAAGCACCTCGATGGGCGCGACGCACGAATCGAGTTGCCGTCCGCCGTGATTGGTCAGAACGATCCCATCGCAACCCAGCTCGGCGGCCTTGTGCGCATCAGCTCCCGTCAGCACACCTTTGATCAGCAACTTGTGCGGCCAATGCTCGCGCACCCAGGCGATGTCCTCCCACGCGAGCGTCGGGGCGAACATCTGCGGGATGATGGTGCTGCCGCCGACGGCAGTCGCGGCGCCCGGCGGGAGAAACGTCTCAATGTTGCGAAAACGCGGCATGCCCTGGCGCAACAGCACTTGGGTCAGCCAGTGCGGGTGCCGCAGGACATCGAGCGCCGCGCGCAGCCGTGGCCGCCCGGGACTGCTGTAATTGCGCTTGTCCCATTCGCGACTGCCGAACACGTTCGCATCGGTCGTGAACAGCAGCGCCTCGTAGCCGTTCGCGGCGGCCCGATGCATGATGTCCTCGGCGATGGCACGGTTGCGCATCACGTACAACTGCATCCAGAGTCGTCCGCCGGCTTGCCGGGCAACGTCCTCGAGGAGCGTCGTCGACACCGTGCTCAGCGTGTAAGGAATCCCCGCAGCCGCAGCCGCTCGTGCCAGTGCCACGTCGCCTTGCGGGTGCAGCATGCCGTTCAGGCCCGTCGGCGCGATCGCGAATGGCGCATGCATCGGCGTACCGAAGAGCTCCGTCGCCAGAGTGCGGCCCTCGGTGGGCACGAGCGTCGGCGGCACGAACTTCAAGGCCGCGAACGCCGCACGGTTGCCGTGCAGGGTCGCTTCGTCCTCGGCACCGCCTTCGACGTATTCGAAGACGAAACCCGGCACGCTGCGCCGGGCTATCTCGCGCAGGTCGGCGATGTTCAGAACCGCACTGAGATCCCGACCGCTGAAGGGCCGGCGTTTCCAGGGCATGGGCGCTCGCTCCGAGTGCAGAAAGTACAGAGGGCTGGTCTATCGTCTCAGATGCTCCAACCGCCGTCGATCACGTGGATCTGACCGGTGGTGTATCGGGCCCCAGCCAGATACACCACCAGATCCGCGATCTCCTCCGGGCGACCGATGCGGCCAATCGGCTGGCGCGCGATGAAGGCCGCGCGGGTCTGCTCGTAATCACCCTGGGCACTCAGGCGCTCCTCCAGGGACGGGGTCTGCACGGTGCCGGGGCAGATGGCATTGCAGCGAATACCGCGACTGACGAAATCCGCCGCCACCGACTTGGTGAGCCCGATCACCGCCGCCTTGGTCGTTCCGTAGACGCAACGCACTGGCACGCCTTTGACACTGCTCGCGACCGAGGCCATGTTGATGATGCTGCCCTCGGCACGCTCGAGCATGCCGGGGAGCACGGCGCGGATGATCCGGTACATCGCCTTGACGTTCAGTTCGTAGGCGAAATCCAAATCCGCCTCGCTGCTGTCGAGAATCGTCCCGTGGTGCACGCAGCCGGCGCAGTTGAACAGGATGTCGACAGCGCCTGCACGGGCGACCGCCGCGCCGATGCTCTCCGCGACGCGCACGTCCATGCGGCAAGTCTCGATGCCCTGCTCGGCGAGGGGCGCCAGTTTCGCCTCGTCGATATCGGTGGCGAGCACGTGCGCGCCTGCGGCGGCGAGCGCCAGTGCACTCGCGCGGCCAATGCCCTGCGCGGCAGCGGTCACGAGCGCGCGTTTGCCGTGCAGATGAGGTGAAGTATTGGACATGGTCAGGTCTCGAACGGTCTGAACTCAGGATTGGGGAACCGGCGTCGCCGGCGCTTCGTTGGACTGATAGCACGCTTCGACCAGCGCCATGGTGCGCCATGCGTCCTCGACCGACGTGCGCAGCACTTGGTCTTCACCGCTTGCGAAACGCTGCAGATTGGACATCGTGCCGATGAACGCATCGGGAAACCAGGCACCGTCGAGCGGTACCGCCTGCCAGGGACCACCACGGGGCGCGAGCCACAGAGCATCCGGCTCTCCGCGCGGATAGTCGAGCAGAAGACCGAGCTTCACGAGCGCCGCACCCTGTTCGCCTTCGACGCGGAATGTCGCGTCCTGAAACTGGCGACCGAAGTCGTGATGATGATTGATCGAGAGCGTCACGCGTCGCTCCGGACCGTAATCGAGAATGGCGCTGGTGCGGGTCTGCGCCAATGCGCTGCCCGGATAGTGATACGTTCGGGCCAGAACCCCGTGCGGCTCGCCGGCGAGCGCGCGGATGGTGTCGAGATAATGAATCGAGTGCGAGACGATCTCGACGCGCGGATTCGGCACGAGATGGGGAAACAGTTCCCACGGTGTCACCAGACTGAGATGCACTTCGATGTCGATGAGTCGCCCGAGCAGCCCCGCGGCCACGGCGGCTGCCACGGCCTCCATCATCGGTGCGAAGCGCAGCTGAAAGTTGACCGCGACGATGAGTTGCCGCTCGCGGCAGACGGCGCGGATCGCCGTGGCCTGCGCCAAGTCGAGTCCGAGCGGCTTCTGAATCAGCACGGGCGCGCCGACGGGTAGCGATGCGAGAATCGTCCGGTGGGCCACCGGCGGCGCCGCGACGTCGAACACGCATCCCGGCGTCGCGGCCGCTTCCTCGATCGTGCGGTACACCCGCTCGATCCCCCAGCGCTCCGCCAGGGCGCGCGCCTTGGCGCCGTCGACGTCGAACACACCCGCCACGGCAAACCCAGCCTTGCGGTACGCCGGCAGATGCGCATCATTGACGATGCCGCCGGTGCCGATGATGACGATCGGGCGCGGCGCGCTCGGACGCGGGTGGTGCTGGCGCAAAGCGGCGATCGGCCAGGCGCAGCTCACCGCAGAATCTCCTCGAGCCGCCGCTGCGCCGCGCTCAACAGTGAGCGGCTGGACTCCTCGGTATCGAGCGCGCGCGCGAGCAGCTCATCGATGGCATGAGACACTGCGGCGAGCCGCGGATGCAGCGGCAGCTCGCGGGCATGCTCATGCAGGCTTTCGAGCTGGTGATAGAACGGGATCGTTTGATTCACCTCAGGATCGGCCCACGTGGAGCGGCGCACCCCGATCGCCCCTTCCAGAGTCGTCAGCTTGTCCATCGGCGCCGTGGCGAGGTGGCGCAGGAATGCCCACGCCAGGGGCTTCTGAGTCGAGCCGGCGGCGAGCGCAATCACCCAGAACACGTTGAGCGAGACGCTCCGGCCGCCGGGCCCCTTGGGTAGCGGGGCGATCGCAACGCGGTCGCGGACCTCGCTGCCTTCCCAGCGCTGAGCGAGGGCGGCGAACCCGAACCAGTTGGCCATCAGCGCCACCCGGCCTGCGCAGAAGAGCAGACCTGACTTCACGCTGTCGGTCGTGCGCGCACCGGGCGCGATCGCCGCCACATCGCCGGCCAGGTGCCGCAGGAAATCGAGCGCAGACTCGGCGGCTGCGCTGCACAGCTGTGGACGGGCACCGGGACCGAACGGTTCCCCGCCACGCGACCAGACCTGGATGCAGAAATCGTAAAAGCCGTTGTGACCGTCCGGAAAGAGCGCGAGGACGGTTCCGGACAGGCCGCGCGCCGGATCGTGCAGCGCGCGGGCGACGGCGTGAAAGTCCTCCCACGTCTTAGGCACTTCGAGACCCGCGGTCTCGAGCAGATCCTTGCGGTAGATGAGGCACTGCGGACCATCGTGGTACGGCATGCCCCAAAAACCCCCCGCGAAATCCTGCAACGAGACCAGCGAGGGGCTCCAGGCGTGCGGAAAATCGCTGATCGGCGCACTCGCCTGGTAAGGGCGCAGATTCTCGATCGCCCCCGCGGCGTGTGCCTCGGCGAGCCAGTCGGTGCAGAGAAACGCCAGATCGATCGACCCGTCGCGCAACGACGGTTGCACCAGGAGCCGCGCATGGAGCTCGTTCAGCTCGAGCGCCTCGATCTCGAGCGACGGTGCATCACTCGCGGTGCGCGCAAAATCCTCGAACTGGCGGCGGATGGCCGCCTCGAACGGATCGAACTTACGAACTGCTATGCGGAGCGGACGCATCGTGCGCCTCCTCTTCCGGCTTCAGGCCCGCGTGCACGGCGATCACCTCCGCGCACGTCTGTAGCGCCGGGAGCATGGTCTCGAGGCTCGGGCCGTTCTTCTCCTTCAGAGTGGCGATGGTGAGCGCGGCCTTGATGGACGAGCCGGGCGGGCCGACCGGCACACCGATATCCAGTCCGCCGACGAAGCGCTCGCCCTCGGAGCGTTCGTAGCCGCGCGCGCGAATCGCCGTCAAGCGCTTGAGGAACTGGGTCCGTGCCGCGGGCTTCTCGCGCCGCCACTCCAGATCGTGCGTCAGCAACTCCTCACAGGCCTCGCTCGACATATTCGCCAGCAGCACCCGTCCGGAGGTGGTGTGCATCGGGGAGTGCTGCGAGCCCACTTCGACCGACAGGCGGAACGGCTTGGGACTCTCCTCCTGGGCGAGCACCAGTACCCGCTCGCGGTGCAGCACCGAGAGGTGGCAGGATTCGCGCAGGTCCTCGGCCAGCCCACGCATCAGCGGCTGGGCCGCCTTGAGCAGGACCTCGTACGGAGAGTGCGTGCGCGAGAGTTCGAATAGCCTCAGCGTCAGGGAGTAGGCACCGGTGGTGGGCTCGCGCCGCAGGTAGCCACGACTCTCCAGGCAGGCGAGCATGCGGAAGATCTCCCCGGCCTGGCGGTTCAGCGCGCGTGCCAGCTGAGCCTGCGTCAGCGGCACGGCCTGATCGGACAGGTATTCGAGTACGTCGAGACCCTTCTCGAGTGCCGGCACCGAATATTTCGTGCGACGTTCCTCGAGATCGAGCAGCTTATCGTTGGTCATGCAACCTCCTTTCGCCTCAGAGGACGGCCGACTGGGATTGTGCCTGATGGGCCTCGGGCGCGCCGGACGTCGGCTCGTCCAGATGCCCTCGCAACCGGCGCGTGCGCCCACCCACCGTGTAGATGGCCGCCGCGCCGATCAGCACGGTGCCCTCGATCAGGCCCTGGTAGTTCGCGCCCAGGTTCAGCACGTTGAAGCCATTGGTGAGGGTATACAAAACGAGCGCGCCGGCCACGGTCTTCAGCACGCTGCCGGCGCCACCGAACAGCGAGGTACCGCCGAGGATCGCCGCAGCGATGACCGTGAGCTCCTCGCCCTGCAGCGCCGTGGGATTCATCGCGCCGAACCGTGAGGCATACAGCACCCCGGCGAATCCAGCCGCGAGGGCCGAGAAGACGAACGCGCCGAGCTTATAGGCCCGCACGTTGATCCCGGCCAGGCGCGCCGCCTCGGCGTTACCGCCCGCCGCATAGATGCGCCGGCCGGCGATGGTGAAGTGCAGTACCAGCCAGGTGATGAGCGTGAATCCCGCCATGTACAGAATCGGCAGCGGCAGACCGAGGGCGCGGCCGCTCTCGAAATGCGTCATGGTCGCGAGCGACCCGGCGGTACCGACCATCAGCGATCGGCCGTTGGTCACCACCAGCACCAGGCCGCGGATCGCCGTCAGCGTGCCGAGCGTGACGATGAAGGCGTTGATACCGACCAGCTCGACCATCGCACCATTGAGTGCCCCGAGCGCACCGGCGGCCGCAAGCGAGAGCGCCATGGCGCCCCAGAAGCCCGCATGATCAATGGTGAGAATGTCGACGGCGGCGGCGAGCGCTGCGACCGAGGCGACCGACAGATCGAAATTTCCGGTGATCAGCACCACGGTCATCGCCACGCCCATGATCGCCACCGGCGCGGTCTGGTACAGAATGTTGATCAGGTTGACCGGGCTCAGATAGTCCGGCCGGCCGAGCACGGCGGTGATCACCGTCAGCGTCGCGACCAGAATCAGCAGCGCGTAGTACACGCCCGCTTCGCGTAATCCCAACATGCCTCGCATCATCCCCCCAATCGATCAACGGACCTGCGGTCGATCCTCAGGCTCAGACCGGCGGCCGCCTATGCCGGCCGCCAGCCGAATCAGCTCTTGTTCGTCGGTCTCGGTGGCCACGCGTTCCGCGACGATCGCACCTTGGCGCATCACGAGGATGCGATCGGCTTCCTCGAGCAGCAATTTCAATTCGGAGTCGACCAGGATCACGGCGACCCCCTCGGCTGCGAGCGCGCGCACCTGGTCGAGGATTTCCGCCTTGGCGCCGATGTCGATGCCGGCAGTGGGCTCATCGAGCAGCAGTAGGCGCACCGGTCCGCACAACCAGCGGGCCACGCTCAGCTTCTGAGCATTGCCACCGGAGAGATCCCCGGGTAGCGCATGCACGTCGGGCGTTTTGATGTGCAGTCGCCGGACCGCAGCAGCGGCGGCGGACTGTTCGGCTCGCGTACGAGGAATCACGCCCCAACGCGAGAAGCGCCCGAGATGCGCGAGCGTCATGTTCTGCCACAGCGCCATCCCGGGTACGAGCGCCTGCGCGGTGCGGTCCTCTGGTACCAGAGCGATGCCGGCGCGCACGGCGGCTACCGCGGATCGCTCCACGCGACGGCCGTGCACGCGCACCTCGCCGCGCGCATTGCGGTCGGCACCGAAGATGGCGTGCAGCAACTCACTGCGCCCCGCACCGAGAAACCCGGCGATACCGAGCACCTCGCCGGCCCGCACGGCGAAGCTGCAGGGCGCGAGCCGTCCGGGGGAGCTCAGCCGATCGATCTCGGCGACGCTGCGCGCGCCGGGCGCAACCGGCCGTTTCGCGACGCGCTCGATGCTGTGGCCGGCGATGGCATCGGCGAGGAGCTCTTCATCGACCGAGCGAGTCTCAGCGCTGAGAACCGCTGCACCGTCGCGCAGCACCGTCACGGTGTCGGTCAGCGCCAGCACTTCGTCGAGAAAATGCGTCACCAACAAGATCGCGCGCCCTTCGGCGGCAAGGCGGCGGATCGCGCCGTGCACGATCTGGCGTTGCGGTGCCGCGAGCGAAGCGGTCGGTTCATCCATGACGATGAGCTGTGCCTCAGCGGCGAGCGCCTGGAGGAGGCCGACCATTTGACGCGCGCCGATCGGCAGCATTGCGACGGGCTGGTCCGGCGGCAGATGATAGCCGAGCGCATCCATCAGCTGCGCGAGCCGGCGTCTCTGCGCGCCGTCGCGCCGCGCCCAGCTGTCCTCGGCGAGGAACACGTTCTCGAGCACCGAGAGCGTGCCGACGAGCGGGATCTGTTGGTGCAGCGTCGCGACGCCGGCGCTGCGTGCCTGGGCCGGATGGCGCCAGTGCACCGCAGTATCCCGCCACAGAATGCGACCCGCGGTGGCTTCGGTTGCACCGCTGAGGATGCGGATCAGGGTGGACTTACCGGCACCATTGGCGCCGAGCAGCCCGTGGACCGTGCCGGATTCGACGGTGAGGTCGACCCCGCGCAGCGCCGCAGTGCCGTTCGGATACACCTTGGCCAGGTGTTCGAGTCTGAGCAGCGGCACGGCGTCCGGCATCGGCGCCTCACCATTGACCACGGCAGGCGCGCGCGTTCGCGCGGGTGATGCCGGGTGTGTGATAGGTGATGAAGGCGGCGTGCAGCGGCTTCTTGCCGGTCACGTCGTCGTAGAGCGCCTGGAATGCCAGCGCGCCGAGTTCGAGCGGCTTGTAGCACACCGTGCCGTCGATGCGGCCCGCTTGCAACGAGAGCATGGCCAGACGAGACCCGCCGATGCCGATGAGCTTCGCGTCAGACCCCGCCGAACGCACTGCGCGAGCGCAGCCCACGGCCATGTCGTCGGCTTCGTTGAAGAACAGGTCCACCCGTGGATGAGCCTCGAGGATGTTCTGACAGGCCACGTCCGCCGCTTCGGTACGCCAGTCGCCGGGCTGCGTGGCGACGATGCGATAGCGCACATGCGCAGCCTGCAGACCTTGCTTGAAGCCGTTCTCCCGCTGCAGCACCTCGGGAAATCCCGGCGCGCCCTGGATGATGGCAATGCGCGCCAGACGCCCAGGCGGCAGCAGGCGCGCGGCCAGCTTTCCGGCTTCACGGCCCGCAGCCGTCTCGTCCTGAGTCACCAGGGCGGTGAGCTGCGGGTAGACCGAGCGCAGGGGCCGGTGCGCCGGATTGCCCACCTGCGAGCCCACGGCCACGACCGGGATCCCGGCCTGCGTCGCGCGGTTGACCCAACTCTCGGCGATGACCGAGTCGAGCGGCATCAGCACGATGCCGTTGACGCGCTCGGCGATCAGGTCCTGCAGATCGTTGGCCTGTTTCTGCACGCGGTTCTGGGCATCGAGCACGACGGTCTGCACGCCGGCGCGCGCGGCGGCCTGCTTGAAGCCCCGGGCGATCGCGGCGGCGAACGGGTAACTCAGGCCCGCGCTCGAGAGCCCGAAGCGCAGCGGCGCGGCCGCCTCGGCTCGCACTGCCAGCGCTGCCGAGAGCACGACCGCGAGCAGCAGGGCGCGCGCGACGTTCACAGGCGCGGGCCGCCGGCGTTCACGCGGCGGTCTCGCGCCGCTCGACCAGATACAGATGCTCGCAGGCGAGCACGGTCTCCTCGCGCTGATTGGCGATGGTGACCTGTTCCACGACGATGCCATGCGTGGTGCGCTTGGGGTGATCGCGCCGTTCGCTGATGCGCGTCGTGACCGTGATCGTGTCGCCTATGAAAACCGGGCGGATGAAACGTACGCGGTCGTAACCGTACGACATGGCGTGCGGATTGATGGTCTGGGCAGTCATGCCGATGCCCGCGCTCAGCACCAGTGTGCCATGTGCGATGCGCTGCTTGAACGGCTGGGCCGCACACCACTCGGCGTCCATGTGATGGGGGAAGAAGTCCCCGGTCTGCCCGGCGTGGGCAACGATGTCCGCCTCGGTGATCGTGCGGCCGAACGAGCGCCGCTCGGCACCGATCTCGTAGTCCTCGAAATACTGCTCGACGATCATGTGGGCTCTCCCGGCGCATCGAGCGCGAAGCGGTGCAGGATCTGTTCAGTATCCCGCCCGAGCGGGGGTGCGCCGCGGGACTGGGTGAGCGGCGCGCCGTCGACGCGGATCGGACAGCGCGTAGTTGTGAGCGTACCGTGCTCCTCGTCGTGAATCTCCTGCGTCATGGCGAGCGCGGCGAAGCCCTCGCTCGCGACGAGTTGCGGCCAGGTGAACACCTCGGCGCACCAGATATCCGCCGGCTCGAGGATGGCGAGCCACTGGGCGGTCGGCTGCAGTGCCAGATGCTCGGCGAGGACGGACTTGATGGTCGAGCGTTCGGCGAACCAGCGCTGCGGTTCGGTGTATTGGCACAGCGCCTCGCAGCCGATGAGCGCTCCGAGCCGATCGATGGCCGTCATGGCGACGGCCAGGTAGCTGTCGGCAGTCCGGTAGATGCCATACGGCGCGCCGATGTAGACACTGGCATTGTTGACCGTATCGCGCGGCGGTTGCTGCCCATCGCCGTTCAGGAAGGCGGTGAACTGCTCGAATTGCATGTCCATGGCGGATTCGAACAGGCTGACGTCCACGCGCCCGCCCCGTCCGGTACGACCCCGCCGCACCAGCAACGCCAGCACGCCCTGACAGAGCTGGGCGCCGGCCATCAGATCGGCGATGGACACGCCCATCGGCACCGGTCCCTGCACGGCATCGCCAGACAACCAGGCAAGCCCCGACATCGCCTGCACCAGCAGATCTTGCCCGGGCTTGTTGCGCCAGGGGCCACGGGTGCCGTAGCCGGTGATGGCCGCATAGATCAGCCCCGGGTTCAGTTCCGCCACCGTGGCGTAATCCAGACCGAGGCGGTCCATCACACCGGGGCGAAAGTTGTGCACCATCACGTCCGCTCGCCGAACCAGCGCCTTGACGCGCGCCAGGTCGGCCGGATCTTTCAGGTCCGCCGCGAAACTCTGCTTATTGCGGTTGATGGTATGAAAGAGCGCGCTGTCGCCGCCAAACGCCTGGTCGGCAAGATACAGGCGACGGGAGAGATCCCCGCCCTGTGGACGCTCCACCTTGATGACCTCGGCACCGAGATCCGCCAGCCGCAGGCAACAGGAGGGCCCCGCTAGAAACTGGCTGAAATCCAGTACCAGCACCCCCTCCAGCGGTCGCTCCGCGGTCGTCGTCGGCGCGTCGCGGTCTGCGTGCGCTGTCTTCAACCGGGTTCCTCGCGTATAGTTTGCAGATAAATGCTATGTTCGTTAACAAACGATGTCAACCGGCACCGTCGAACGGACGAACACGGGGGGATGGGGGGATGGACGAGACGCACTCGATCCGGCTGCGGGGCATGACCTGGGATCACCCGCGCGGCTACGGGCCGCTGCACGTCTGTTCGGCGACGTGGCGCGAGCGCACCGGAGTACAGATCGAGTGGGAGCGTCGCTCGCTGCAGGATTTCGAGTCGTTTCCGGTGGCCGAGCTCGCGGCCCGCTACGACCTGATCGTCATCGATCACCCCCACGTCGGACAGGTCACGCGCGCCGGCTGTCTCGCGCCGCTCGAGACCGGTACCGGAAGTGATGCGCCCTGCGAGGCGGTCGGTGCTTCGCTGCAGAGCTACCGCTTCGAAGAGCGGCTGTGGGCGCTGCCCATCGACGCGGCCGCCCAGGTCCAGGCGTGGCGGCCGGACCGTCTCGCGGCGCCCCCAGCGGACTGGGCGGCCGTGCTCGAGCTGGCGACCGGCGGTGCAGTGCTGTGTCCGTTGCGCCCGCCGCACAATCTCATGGCGCTGTTCACGCTCTGTGGACTCGCCGGACACCCGGCGCGCGAGCAGGACGAGCCGCTGTTCGATCCGGCAGCAGGCGCTGAAGCGTACGAGCGCCTGTGCGAACTGGTGGCGCGGCTCGATCCGCGCAGCGCCGAGTGGGATCCGATTGCGGTGCTGGAGCAGATGGCCGCGCCGGACGCGACCGCCGTCTGCGCACCGCTGGTGTATGGTTATGTCAGCTATGCACGACATGATGCACCCGGCACCCGTCTGGCATTTTCCGACCTGGCACCGCTGCAGCGCGGCGGGTCGCGTGCCGGGTCGGCGCTCGGGGGCACCGGCATCGCGGTCTCTGCGCGCTGCCAGGAGCGCGATGCGGCGATCGCCTTCGCGCGCTGGCTGGCGGGCGCTGAAGCGCAGTGCGGGCCGTATGTGGCCGGTGGTGGTCAACCGGCCCACCGCGCCGCCTGGGAAGATCCGCACGCCAACGAGGCCTCGCTCGGGTTCTACCGCAACACGCGAGCGACGCTCGAGGGCGCCTGGGTGCGCCCCCGCCATGCGGGATACATGAACTTCCAGGAGCGCGCCTCGCTGCGTCTGCGCACAGCGCTCGGCGCGCGCGAACCGGCAGCGGCGCTCATCGCCGCGCTCAATCGACTGTATCTCGAGGTATCACCATGAACCGACCGACCTCACGCCGGACCTTCCTGCAATCGGCCGCATCTGCCGCCGGGCTCGGGGTCATCGGGACGCGCACCCGCTGGGCGCGCGCGGCAACACCCGCGCGAACAGTGCAGGGCGCGCCGCGCCAGCTGTTGAATGAGTTCGACTATGACGAGGTCGCACTGACCGGCGGGGCACTGAAGGCACAATACGACTTCATCCATGCGCACTATCTGGCACTCGACAACGACCGGCTGCTGCAGGTGTACCGCGAACACGCCGGGCTGCCCGCGCCGGGCATCGACATGGGCGGCTGGTATGGTGCGGACGGTTTCATTCCGGGCCATTCCTTCGGTCAATACGTGTCTGGCCTGGCGCGCATCGGTCGCTGCACCGGGGATGCGGCCTGCCGCTCGAAAGTGCACGAATTGGTCCGCGGGTTCGGAGCGGCGCTCGAGGCGAACCCGGTCCCCTATGCCGGCGAAGGCGCCTGGAAGATGTGGCCGGCCTACGTGCTCGACAAGCACATGATCGGACTGATCGACGCGTACCGATTGAGCGGCATGCCGCAGGCACGAACGCTCATTCCGCGCGTGCTCCAAGGCGCCCTGCCGTTCATCTCTCCGGTCAGCCGCGACCGGGTCGGGGTGAAGAATCCTCCCTACGACGAGACCTACATCGTCTCGGAGAATCTGTTCACCGCGGCGCACCTGACCGGCGAGCGCCGCGTCCGGGACCTGGCGGTGAAATACCTGCTCGATCAGCCGTATTTCGATCCACTCGCGCGCGGGGAGAACGTCCTCGCCGGCCGCCAGGCGTACAGCCACGTGATGGCGCTGAGCTCCGCGGCCATGGCCTATCTGGAGCTCGGTGAGCCGCGCTATCGCGAAGCGATCGTCAACGGCTGGACGTTCCTCGGTGAACAGAGCTTCGCCACTGGCGGCTGGGGTCCGAACGAGCTGCTCATCGCGCCGGGCAGCGGTGGTCTGTATTCGAGCCTCACCACGACTGCGAATCATTTCGAGACGCCCTGCGGCACCTACGCGACCATGAAGCTCGCTCGGTACCTGCTGCGATTCACTGGCGATGCGCGCTACGGCGATGGGCTCGAGCGGATCATGTGGAACGGGCTGCTCGCGGTGCGTCCGCCGGACTCCAATGGCAACTCCCCCTACTACTCGAGCTACAACCCGGGGGCGAAGAAAGTGTTCTACCCCCAGAAGTGGCCGTGCTGTTCGGGCACTCTGGTCCAGGGCGTCGCGGACTACGTGCGCAACATCTACTTCCATGCCCCGGGCGCGCTCTACGTCAATCTGTTCACCCCTTCGCGGGTGCGCTGGCGCACGGGTGGACGCGCCGTCACGGTGACTCAGGACACCGATTACCCGAGCGGAGAGTCAGTCACGCTGAAGATCGCGACGAGTGCGCCGGCGGCGTTCGCGCTCATGGTGCGCATCCCCGGCTGGCTCACCCGCGATGCGCAGCTGCGCATCAACGGACGGACAGTCGCGGTGGCGGCGCAGCCCGGCACCTTCGCCGTGCTGCGGCGCACCTGGCGCGACGGGGATCGCCTCGAGCTGCACCTGCCGCAGCGGCTGCGCACCGAGCCGATCGATCGATCGCACCCCGAGACGGTCGCGTTGCTGCGCGGCCCGATTACCTACAGCGCGCTGAACTTCGCCGGCCCCGCAACGCCCGTCCCCCGGCTGCACCTGCCGCAGCTCGCGCCGGTCACGGGCATGAACGCAACCTACCGCCAGTCGCAGGCGGGGCGCGAGATTCTGTTCGTGCCCTTCTATCAGGTTCAGAACGAGTCGTACGATGTCTACTTCCAACAGTCCTGAAGGCGCACGCGTGCGCGCGCGCTACTGGATCGAGACGGCCCGGCCGCTCGAGGCGGCGGCGGCGACCATGGCGGGCGAGCAGTCGACAGGCACGTTCGTGCGCGTCGCGGGGGAGACCGACGCGCTGCGCGAGCGCTTCGCCGCCCGCGTCGAATCGCTGACCCCGTTGGGCGAAACCGACGTCCCGTCGCTGCCCGGCGCATGGCAGCCGAGCGGCGGTCATGGCCGCTGGCGCACCGCGGAGGTGACGCTGTCCTGGCCGCTGCACAACTTCGGCGTCTCGCTGCCGAACCTGCTCGCCACCGTGGCCGGAAATCTCTGGGAGCTCAACGCATTCTCCGGGATGCGCCTGCTCGATCTGACGCTGCCAGCGGATTTTCTTGCCGCGTATCCCGGCCCGCAGTTCGGCGTGCCCGGCACGCGCGAGCTGAGCGGAGTGCATGGCCGGCCGCTCATTGGCACCATCATCAAGCCGAGCGTCGGCCTCTCGCCGGCCGAAACGGCGGCCCGGGTCGCGGAACTGGCAGCGGCCGGTATCGATTTCATCAAGGACGATGAGCTGCAGGCGGACGGCCCGCACTGTCCGTTCGAAGCGCGCTTCAGTGCGGTAATGCAGGTGCTGCGCGAGCACGCCGAGCGCACCGGACAGCGTGTGCTCTATGCCGTGAACATCACCGGCGAGATCGACCAGATGCTGCGCCGCCACGAGCGCGTCGTGGCCGAGGGCGGCAACTGCGTGATGGTCAGCCTGCACAGCGTGGGCCTCGCCGGTCTGACCGCCCTGCGCGCCCAGTGCCAGGTCCCGATCCACGGGCACCGCAATGGCTGGGGTCTGCTCGGCCGCTCGCCGGCCCTCGGCGTGAGCTTCCCGGCATGGCAGAAGCTGTGGCGGCTCGCCGGCATCGATCACGTTCACGTCAACGGACTCGACAACAAATTCTGCGAGAGCAACGATTCGGTAATTGCCTCGGCGCGCGAGTGCCTCACACCGATGTTTGCCCCGCCCTCGCCCGGCTGCCAGATCATGCCGGTGTTCTCCTCGGGCCAGACCGCCTGCCAGGTGCCGGGCACCTGGCAGGCCCTCGGCTCGGTGGATCTCATTCATGCCTGCGGCGGCGGTATCATCGGCCATCCGGGCGGCTCGGCCGCCGGGGTGCGCAGTCTGCGCCAGGCGTGGGAGGCGGCGGTGGCCGGCGTTTCGCTGAACGAGTATGCACGCGAGCACCGCGAGCTCGCCGAGGCCCTCGAGCGGTTCGGCCGCTGAGCCGCATCGCATGGCCCACCCCCTGTATGCGTACTACGGCGATGATTTCACCGGCTCGACCGACGTGCTCGAGGTGCTGGCCTCGGCCGGGGTAGACAGTGTGCTATTCATCGGTGCGCCGAGCGAGACGCTCGAGCGCAAGTTCGCCGCCTGCCGGGCGTTCGGAATCGCCGGCGACAGTCGCAGCCGCTCGCCGCACTGGATGAGCGCGCATCTGCCGGCACTCCTGACACGGCTCGGTACCCTCGGCGCCCCGATCACGCAGTACAAAACCTGTTCGACCTTCGACAGTGCCCCGGAGGTCGGCTCGATCGGGCGCGCGCTCGAGATCGGCCACGCAACACTCCCCGGCCCGTTCATTCCGATCGTGGTGGGGGCGCCGCACCTGGGCCGTTACGTGGCGTTCGGGAACCTGTTCGCTGCGGCCGCGGGAACGGTCTACCGCATCGACCGGCACCCGACCATGTGCTCACACCCGGTGACGCCCATGCACGAGGCAGACCTGTGCCGTCATCTCGGCGCGCAGACTGCGATGCGGATCGGTCGGGTGGAACTGCCGGCCTTGAACCAAGATGCGGCCGCCGAGGCGCTGCGCCGCTGTGAATCCGCCGGCGATGAGGCGGTTCTCTTCGACGGTGTCAGCGAGACGGACCTGCTGCGCACCGGAACGCTGATCTGGGCGCGTGCCCGCACGCACCGCCTGTTCTGCGCCGGCAGCTCCGGGCTGCCCTATGCGCTCATCCGTGCTTGGCGGGCCGCCGGGCTGATTGCGGCTGAGACGGCGCCACGGCGCACAGCCCGCGCCGTCGACACGTTGCTCGTCGTCAGCGGCAGCTGCTCGCCCGTCACCGAGCAGCAGATCCACGCGGCACTGCGGAGCGGCTATCAGGGCGTGGCCGTCGAGGCCGAGGCGCTGATGAGCGAGGCCCGCGCGGCCGCGAGCACCGATCGGTGCGTGAAGATGGTGGTCGGAAATCTCCGTGAGGGTCGCAGCACCGTCGTGTACAGCGCACTCGGAGCCCTCACGCCGGGCACCGCGGCCGCCGGCGAGCTCCTCGGGCGGCGTCTCGGTGAGATCACCGCGCGCATCCTCGCCGCAGTGCCGTTGCCGCGCGTACTGCTGGCCGGCGGCGACACCTCGAGCCATGCCGTGGCACAGCTCGGACTGCAGGCGCTCACCTGGCACACCTCTCTGGAGCCGGGCGCCCCGCTGTGCCGGGCGCACGCCGACGGCTCGGCCCTCGAGGGGTTAGAGCTTGTTCTGAAGGGCGGCCAGGTGGGCAGCGAGGGGTTCTTCGAGCGCGTCCGACTCGGCCGCTAGGCCGGCCGTGCAGTCGATGCAGGCGAACACCAGCGCGGCGGCCAACACCATGAGCGCCACGGCACGCACGGGCAGCTCGTAGTTGCCGGTCGCACCGACGATATAGCCGAACGCGAGCGTGCACAGCACCCCTCCGGCCTGACCCGCGGTGTTCATGACTCCGGTGGCGGCGCCACCGTGACTGCCGCCGATGCTCATGCACATCGCCCAGGCGGCCGGCAGCATCAGGTCCATGGTGGCAAAGCCGGCACTCGCCAGCACGACAACGGCCGTCGGATCGGTGGCGACACTCATCGCGAGCAGCAATGCCGCACCGACCGTCAGACAGCCTGCGGTCATCAGGCGCGTGGCGTTGCGCAGACCGATCCGCTGGCCCAGCCGATCACAGATCACGCCGCCAGCGAGATTGCTGCCGATGCCGAGCAGGAACGGAAAGGCCGCATAGACACCCATCTGGCGCAGCGAGAAGTGCCCGGCATGCACCATCCAGGTCGGAAACCAGTTGAAATAGAACCAGCTGCCGCAGCCGTAACAACCATACGCGAGCACGATGAGCCACAGCTGACGCAGCCGCAGCAGTCGCGCGAGCGCGCCCTTGCCACCGTGCGCAGGGGCTCGACGAATGCCGATCTCCGCCAGTTCCTCCGGCCGGATGCCCGGCTGCTCGGCCGGTTGGTCGTGAAACCACGCCCACCAGGCAACCGCCCAGGCCGCGCCGATGACGGCGAGCACCCAGAAGACGGAACGCCAGCCGAAGTGAATGGCGAGCGGCACCAGCAGCAGCGGAGCGAGCGCCCCGCCGAGACGGCTCGCCGCCCACACCGCCCCCTGACCGCGCGCCCGCTCGCGCGCCGGCAGCCAGCGCCACAGCACACCCGAGGCATTCGGATAGGCGCCCGCCGACCCGAGACCGAAACAGAAGCGCACGATCGCCAGCGGTACGAACCGCGAGCACGCGCCGGTGAGTGCCGTAAAGCCCGACCACCAGGCGGCAATGCGCGACAGTTCCCGCCGTTGCCCGTGGCGATCTCCGAGCACGCCGGAGGGAATCTCGAACAGGCCGTACGCGATCACGTAGGCGCTGAGCACCCAGCCCCACTGCACGGGTGAGAGGCCGAGATCGCGCTGGATGCTCGGCCCGAGCACCGAGATCGCCATCCGGTCGAGAAACGTGATGACCGAGACGACGCTCAACAGGGCGACGACGGCGTAGCGCTTGCGCAGCATTCAGACGGTCCTGAGACCGAACACCTCGCGGACCTGGCGGACCCCGGATTCGGGACTCGAGAGCACCGGCACCGTGACCGTTCCGGGCGGCAATGCCGCAACGACGCGGGCCATGGACGCCTGCGCAAGCACGATGACGTCAACGTCCCGCATCTTTGCCGTGAGCGCGGCGCTCACGAGCCGATCATGGGTCGCGGTATCCCCGGCCAACACCGCGTCGAACGCCCCTTCGCACAGACATTCCAGGACCTCGACCTCGCGCTCGGCCTCGAGCGCCGCGCGGCGTACCAGTGCCGAGGTCGGCTCCAGCGTGGTGCGCAGCGTGGCGAGCACGCCGATGCGCCGACCCTGTTGAACCGCGGCACGCGCCATCGGCGCATCGACTCGCAGGACCGGCGCGTCGTAGAGCTGCTGGGCCAGATCGACGGCAGGCCCGACGGACGAGCAGGTCACCAGCACGGCGTCCGCGCCGCCCTCGAAGGCCGATCCGGCCAGGTTTGCCAGCCGCCGCACGGTGGTCTTCTGCAGCCGTCCGGCTTCGATCGTGTTCTTGATCAGGCTCTCATCGACGGTGTGAAAAATGCGCACCTCGGGCAACCATTGCGTGCACAGCGCGGTGAACAACGGCGTCAACACCGGAGAGGTGTGCAACAGGGCGAGTTTTCGTGGCGTCATATCAGTCTCTCGTCAGTTCATAGATACCCGAGCCGAACTCGGCGTCGAACGCGCCCACGCGCGGCCGCACCGCGCGAAGCACGGCCGTGCGCAGCGGCTGCCCGTCGGCGCGCCAGTCGTGGCCACGCCCCGGCAGACTGACCTGCGCGCTGCTGTTGGCCGGCACACGCAGCCGCAGCCGCGTGAGACCCTGCGCACCGCCCTCGAGCTCGGTGTCGATCCGACCGAGACAGGAGTCATAGTGCGCGCGCACGCGCGGGATGCGCGGATCGAACAGCGGATCGACCTGGATGCGACGAAACCCGGGCGCGGCCGCGTCGATCCCCCCGAGCCGGCGGTACATGAAGCCGACCACTGCGCCGAGCGCGTAGTGATTGAAGGAGTTCATGGACTGATCGACGGCATTGCCGTTCCAGCGCTCCCACATGGTGGTCGCGCCGTGTTCGATCATGTAGCCCCAGGAGGGATAGCGGGTCTGCAGCAGCAGCGTGACCGCCAGGTGCGCCTGGCCGCTGTCGGCGAGCGCATCGAGCAGACAGGGTGTGCCCAGAAAGCCGGTAGAGAGCAGGTTGCCACGGCTCGCGACGTTCGCGGCCAGATGCGCCCCGGCACGCATGCGCAGCGCCGGCGGCACCAGCCCGAAGCGCAGCGCGAGCGCATAGCTGGTCTGACTGCCGTTACCAACCGTGCCGTCGGCTCGAACGAATGCCTTCTGGAAGGCCGCACGGATTCTCTGCTGCATGCGCTCGTAGCGCTGCGCCTGCTCGGGATGGCCGATCGCGGCGGCCATCTCGGCCATCATCCCCGCGCAGCGCGCCCAGTACGCTGTGGCGACCAGGGTCTTCGGGGTCGTCGCCTGCGCAGGGTTCGGCGCCACGTCCGGATCGGTCGAAACCACCGACAGCCAGTCGCCGAGGTCCAGGCCGCGGCGGTGGCGCCAGATGAAATCCGGATTGGCCTGCGCCACGTAATCGACCCAGCGCTGCATGGGCGCCCAGTTCTGGGCGATCACGCCGGTGTCGCCGTAGCGACGGTAGAGGGTCCAGGGCAGGATGACGCCCGCGTCGCTCCACCCCGCGGTGACGAGTTCGGGAAACGACAGCGGCTGGGGCGTGACGATCGGAAACGCGCCATCGGGCGTCTGTCCGGCGCGAATTTCGCCCAGGAACCGGCGGATGAATGAATCGACGTCCATGTTGAATGCGGCGGCATCGAGGAAGACCTGGATGTCGCCCATCCACCCCATGCGCTCATCGCGCTGCGGACAGTCGGTCGGCACCCCGAAGAAATTCGAGCGCTGACTCCAGAGCGCGTTGTGCCAGATCTGCTGCGCGATGGGCTGCTCGAGCTCGAGTGCGCCGGTTTCGGCGGCGTCGGTGTGCGCCACGATCCCGTCGAGCGACTCGCGGGTCGGCACGCCGGGATAGCCCGTGATTTCGACGTAACGGAAACCGTGATACGTGAAATGCGGCTCGTAGACCTCCCCGTGCGGATCACCACGCAGCGTGTAGTGATCGGTCGCCTGGGCCGCGCGGAGGTTCGCGGTGTTGATCGTGCCGTCCGGATGGAGAATCTCCGCATGCCGCAATCGCACCCGTGTGCCGGCCGGTCCGGTGACGTGCAGGCGGCACCACCCGGCGAAATTCTGCCCGAAGTCGCACACGTACACGCCCGGCCGTGGCTCACTCACGGTGCGCACCGCCAGCATCTGGAGCGCGCGAATCGGCGGATCGACCTGTGCCACGAGGCGCTCGCGGGGTCGCTCAGCGACGGTGGCGGCGCGCCAGTCGGCGGCATCGTACCCCGGGGCATTCCAGCCGGGCCGCTCCAGACGCGCGTCGTACTCCTCGCCGTTGTAGATCTCCGCGGCGTGGATCATCGACTCGGCGAGCTGCCAGCGCGAGTCTGTGACGATGACGTCGCGCTCCCCGTCGGTGTACTCGATGACCAATTGCGCCAGAAAGCGCCGCGGACTGCCGGCCAACGCGTAGCGTTCGTTGTTCCAGGTGAATGCGGATGCGTACCAACCGTCGCCGATCAGTGCGCCGATGGTGTTGGTGCCGGAATGCAGCAGCGCCGTCGCGTCGTAGCACTGATACAGGACGTGGTCGCTGGCGACCGTGATCTCCGGGGCGAGCCGCGCCGTTCCCAGGCGTTGCCCGTTGATGGATGGCTCGTAGGCACCGAGCGCCGTGGCGTACAGTCTGGCGCGCGCAATCGGTCGAGTGATGGTGAAATCCCGGCGCGCGAACATGGCTGGGCGCGGCGGCCGGGGATCACAGGGCGGGGCAGTAGCCGCGGGCTGCGCGTGCGCCCAGGCGCTGTCGTCGAAATCCGCGCGCATCCAGTGCGGCGGTGCCGTCTGCGAGGCACGCCACGACGGGCCGCTGTCGAGGCGCTCGAGGGTCCCGTCGCCGTGCCAGATCTTCACGAGCGCGGCGAGCGCACCACCGGTGCCGGGCATGAAAGTCCCCGGGTCCGCGCGGCCACTCACGGCGATGACGTGCCGGCCGGGCGTCACCGGCAACGGCAGATCTTGCATCGACCCCCAGGGTCGCTCGGCGGGCATCGCCAGCGGATGGCCATCGATCCACACGCCGAGCAGATCATCCTTCGCGGACAGCCACAGCCGTGCCCGACGCACGCCGGCCGGCAGCTCGAAGCCATAGCGGAACTGCTGGGGCTGTGGTGCCAGCGGCGGCGCGTCACTCCAGATCCAGTGCAGGCCGGCGGCGCGGTCCGCGCGCTCCTCGGGACTCTCGATGTCCAACCACTCGGCCTGCCAGTCGGACGGCTGCAGCAGCCCCATCTCGAACCAGGCCGGCTCGCTCGGGGGCCCGGCTCGGCCGTGGCCGTCCCATACCTGCACGCGCCACCAGACCCGTTGCGTCGAGGCCAGCGCTCGACCCGCGTACCTGACATCGAAGCAACGGTCGGTGTGCACCACGCCGCTGTCCCAGAGATCAGGCGGCGCGGCGAGCAGCCGCTCGCGGCTACTTGCCGCGGTGATCCGGTAGGCACTCTGCACGACCCGGCGCGCGCGACTCTCGAGTGCCCAGGAGAGACTCGGCTCGGGGACTTCGAGCCCGAGCGGCCGCTCGATGCGCTCGACGCGCAGGCCGACGGCTTTGAGCGGCCCGGCCGGTGACACTGCACGTTTCTGCCCGCCGCGCGCCTCAGTCGCATGCAACAGTACCGGCGCCGCCGCGAGCAGCCCTGTTCCGAGCAGTGCGCGGCGGCGGTTGATCTTGGCCACGGCCCGCGACCTCAGCGGGCGGCGTGGGCCGATGCGGCCCGTGCGAGCGGTTTGCCGCGCGCAAACAGGTCGCGGTAGACGGTCTCGGCCATGAGGTGATAGCCGGCATCATTGGGATGCAGATCATCCCCGCACTGATCGGCGCCGCGATAGTGGTGCGGATGGCGTGGATCACGCAACGCACCATCGAAATGAATCACGCCGTCGAAGCCGTGACCTTTGCGGATCCAGGCATTGACCTGTTGGCGTACCCGCTCACCGGGCGGATGCTCGTAGGTGGCGCCCATATACGGCGTCAACGTGCCGAGATAGATCTTGATCCCGTGAGCATGCGCCCGGCGGATCAAGTCGCGGTAGGCCCCGATGATGGCCGAGGCCGGCAGCGGACCGGTATCGCCCCGCGGGTCGTAGGCCCAGCCGATATCATTGATGCCCTCGAGCAGCACGATGGCGCGCACGCCCGGGATGTCGAGCGCATCGCGCTTGAAACGAGCCAGCGCCTTCGGTCCGGCGCCATCGTGCAACAGGCGATTGCCGCTGATCCCGGAATTGATGACCACCCAGTGACGATCACCCGCGTGTTGTGCAAGCAGACGCTCGAGTTGCGCCGGATAGTCTCGATGCGTTCCCGGCGTGGAACAGAAGCCCTCGGTGATGGAATCCCCGAAGGCGACCAGCACCGGGCGTGGGTGCGGACTGGAAACCTCGACGCCGCTGGCGAGACCCGGTGCCTGCGGCCGTCCGCCCTGAGACCAGACCGCTTCGGTGACATGATTGCCCGGCGGGGAAACCCAGAGATTCTCGAGGTGGCCGGCGGGAGCGGCGCCCGAGGGGTAATACACCGAAATCGCGATATTCTCGAAGCGATGCACGTGCATCGCGATCGGATCGCTCACCCAGGCCTTGCCGACCGGAATACGCCCGCCCTGCTGGCCGCCGAAGGTGAGCACGTGGACGGACTCTTTGCGCAGCACGCCGTTCGGCGAGGACACCGCGACAGTGACCTCACCGAAGCGCACCGGGGAGAGCCCGAGTTCGTTGGTCAGACGCACGCGCACCCGGTCGCCGCCGGCCTGCAGCTGCACGACTTGGCGCACGGATTGGTGGGAATAGGTGCGCTGCTGATTGCAGCCCCACACCGCGGTCGTGGGATAGGGTGGGGAATACCAGGCCGCCGTCCAATGGCCGGCGGCCCAGGCCGGCGCCCCGACGAGCAGTGCACATGCGGCTGCGGCGACGCCCACGGCGCGAGTCCGACGCCCGGCGCTCATCCGCGCACCACGAGATAGTTGCCCAGACCGATCACCACCGTCGCGCCGATGAGCGTCAGGAGACCTGCGCTCATCAGGACAAAGCTGCGCCGGCTCGCGCCCTTCCACTCCTTCAGTGCCAACCCCCACACCGTGGCAAAGATGATGATGCTGGACATGTGCAGCGTCCAACTGGAAAAGGCGTATCGGCCCATCTGGCTTTCCCCCATCGTGTAAAAGAAGAACTGCAGGTACCAGGCCGTGC
>JAKBDK010000023.1:0-43088 GCA_021834525.1 Pseudomonadota bacterium
GGCGCCGCCGAGGTCAATCAGATTCAACTGAGCGCCGATCAGAGCATTTCCGCCGGTGACACCGGCAGCGCGGTGTTCATGAACGTACCGGCCGGCAATGGCACGTTCACCGTCGCCGCCGCGCCCAGCAATACGGGCACCGCATCACTGGCCCCCGGCACCCTGACCAATCCGTCCGCGTGGGTCCCGGGTAACTACACGGTCACCTTCGGCGCCGGCAATACCTACCAGGTCACCAACGCGTCGGGCACGACGATCTCCTCCGGAACGTACACGCCGGACGCCGGCGGGAACTTCACCATCTCCTTCAATGGCGCACAGCTTCCATTCAGTGGCGCGCCCGCGGTCAACGATCAGTTCACCGTCTCGACGGCCGGAACCGCCAGTGCGTTCTCGACCATCGCCAGCGCCATCAGCACTCTGAATTCATCGACACTCACCTCCGCACAGATCACCACGAAGCTGAACACCGCGCTGCAACAGATGGACGGTGCGATCAACAACTTTGACCAGGTGTCCGCCTCGGTCGGGGCGCGCATCAATGCCGTCTCGACCGCCGCATCCGCGGCGCAAAGCCAGCAGACCTCTGTGCAGACGACGATTTCACAGATTTCGGACACGAATTACGCTGCGGCGACCACCCAGCTGTCGACCGAGGAGCTCGCCCTGCAGGCCGCACAGGCGTCCTACGCCTCGATGATGCAATTGACGCTCTTTAAGTACCTCTGATCCTCATCAGCGCGCCGCCCCGGCAAACCCGCATACTGTGACCGACCTCGCATTTTCATCACCCTCCCCTCGGACGACTCAAGTCCTCGTGCAGCTGTCCGATAACGGTGCTGAACGGGATACGCGCACAACCCACGCTTCCCGCCAGCGCGACGGACGGGTGTCCGGAGCCTGACTCAGACTTCAGGAGCACTGAACCATGTCACTCGTCCTTAATACGAATATCGACGCGCTCATTGCGCAGAACAGCCTCACCAGCTCGGGCAGCCAGCTGACGACCGCCCTGCAGCAGTTGTCCTCCGGCCTGCAGATCAACAGCGCCGCCGACAACGCGGCCGGCTACGCGATCTCGCAGGGGATGACCTCGCAGATCAACGGCCTGAATACCGCCACCAACAACACCAATGATGGCGTGTCACTCACCCAGACCGCGCAGGGGTCGCTGCAGCAGATCACGAACGATCTGCAGACCATGCGCAACCTCGCGGTGCAGTCGCTCAACGCGACGAACAGCTCGCAGGATCGCGCCGACCTCAATCAGCAGTTCCAGCAGCTCGCTGCGGACATCAACCAGGTTGCCCAGACCGCGTCCTTCAACGGCGTCAATCTGCTCGACGGCTCGTTCCAGGGCGCGACCTTCCAGGTCGGTGCCAATGCCGGCCAGTCGATCACCGTCGGCGCGGTGGCGAGCGCCAGCACCACGGCGATCGGTAATTACTACACCGGCGGCCTGGCGGCTGCGACCTCGTCCGTCCTCACGGCTTCCGGGTCCACGGTGTACAACAATACCGCCGGAACCGCGGGATCGTACAATTCCGGCACGCTGGCTGGCACCACGGGCCTCGGCACGGCGGTGGACGGCAGCTCGGTCACGCTGTCCGTCAATGTCGATGGCACCAGTTACAATACGAATGCGATCACGCTGACCGGCAACCAAACGACTGACCTGAAGAGCATCGCCGCCGCGATCAACCAGGCGGTGAGCTCGGTCGGTGGAGTTGTCGCCACCGTCAACGCCGCTGGCACTGGAATCCAGCTCAATGGCACCGCCGCTGCCGGCACGGGCCATATCGTCAGTTTCTCGGTCTCAGGTGCCACCAATGCCTCGGGCAACGCCGTCACTGCGGGTGCCAGCACACTGGGAGCCCTGGGCGTCGACACGGCCGATGTCATCGGTGCGTACGCGACCGGCGCCACCGTTCCGACGAACAGCTTCAGCAGTGCGCTGGGCGGCACGATCTCCACGGCCGGCACCGCCACGGCCAGTGTTACGATCGGTGGCACCACCTACACCACCGGCACGATCAACCTGACCACGACCGCGTCGTCGAACGCCACTGCCGTTGCGAGTGCTCTCACGACTGCACTGGCCGGCACCAATTATTCGGCCGTGGCCTCCGGCACCAATATCGTCATCAGCAGCAGCTCCACCGGTGCCACGTTCGACGTCACTGCGGCGTCCATCACCCTGGGCAGTGCGGTTGGAACCGCGACGCTGACCACGGGCAATTCGACTCTGACGGCGGGCACCCCCGGTACCACGGCGGCCTCGTCTTCGGGGACGCAGTATCTGAACGCCGTCAACGTCACGACCGTGGATCAGTCCAACCTCACGCTGATCTCGATCGACAATGCACTGCAGCAGCTCGCCACCAGCGGTGCGGCTCTCGGCGCGTATCAGAACCGGTTCCAGGCGGCCGTCACGGGCCTGCAGACGGACTCGCAGAATCTGTCCGCCGCCAAGAGCCAGATCGTGGATACGAACTACGCGCAGGCGACCTCGAACCTGTCCAAGGCGCAGATCCTGCAGCAGGCAGGCACGGCGATGGTGGCACAGGCGAACACGATCCCGCAGAACATCCTTACGCTGCTGCAGAAGCTGCCGTAAGGATGCCGAGCGGTTCGGCATGAGGCATCAGCCTCGAACAGGGACTCCGGGGGGCGAGCGCCGTAAGGCCTCGCCCCTTGGGCTTTGCGCCCGCGGCGCAAGGACGACCCGTGGCACCGTCTCATCGGATCCGCGTTAGGAGCGCCCCGCATGTCGAGCTCTTCTACCTCTCCGGTCTCCGTCGCGAGCAGCACCAGCGCTGGGGCGGCCGGCGGCTCGGTCATCAATGTCTCCTCCCTGGTATCGCAGCTGGTCGCCGCCACGCAAGCGCCCCAGGAAGCCCTCATCAAGCAGCAGACTCAGTCGCTGACCACCGAGATCTCCTCGGTCGGCCAGTTGAAGAGTGCGCTGTCCACGTTTCAGTCCTCTTTGGCGGCCATCGATACCCCGGCCGCGTTCGGCTCGCTGAGCGCAACGAGCAGCGCTCCCACGGCCTTCACCGCGACGGTCGGATCCGGCGCAACGCTCGGCTCGTACAGCGTGTCGATCAGCCAGCTCGCCCAGGCGCAGCAGATCGTCTCGAGCACTGCGTACAGCAGCGGCTCCGCCACCGTCGGCACCGGCACACTGCAGCTGTCACTCGGCGGCAGCAGCTTCTCGGTCGTGGTCGGCAGCAGCAACGACACGTTGTCCGGGCTCGCCGCCTCGATCGATTCCGCGAGCGGCAACCCCGGCATTCAAGCAAGTGTCGTCACCGGCACGAGCGGCGCACATCTGGTGCTCACCTCGACGCTCACTGGCGCCGCCAACACCATGTCGATCAGTGAGACCGACAGCGGCACCGGCCTTTCCGCACTCACCTACGGAAGTGGAAGCACGAATTACACCCAGCAGACTGCCGCCCAGGATGCCAGTTTCAGCGTCGCCGGCGTCAGCTACACGAGCGCGAGCAACACTGTCACCGACGCACTCAGCGGCGTGACGCTGAATTTGCAGGCCACGACGACGTCAGCGGCGAGTCTGACGGTCGCGGACAATACCACGGCGATTCTGGGCAATATTCAGGCGTTCGTCGACGCCTACAACACAATGCAGACCAGTCTCTCGCAACTGGGCGGATTTGATTCGACCACCAGCACGGCCGGTCCCCTCATGGGCAACGCCGCGCTGACGGACGCTCAGAGTCAGATTCAGTCGACGCTGTACGGATTTGTCAACACGGGCTCCTCGACTTACACCAGCCTGGCGAGCATTGGCATCACCAGCAACAGCGATGGCACTCTGAGTCTCAATTCCGCGCAGCTCTCGATCGCGCTGAACACGAATTTCAGCGCGGTCAGCAATCTGTTCAGCGGCACGGGCGGCATCGCCTCGGGCCTGAATACCGTGCTCAATAGCGAGCTCGGCAGCAACGGACCGATCGCCTCCTTAAGCCAATCACTCGTTCAGCAGAACAATGCGCTCACCCAGCAGAGCCAGCAGCTGACGCAGCAGATGAGCATGCTGCAGGCGAGCCTCACCCAGCAGTATTCGGCGCTCAACGCGCTGCTCTCGCAGCTGCAGACCACATCGTCGTACCTGACCCAGGCATTCGCCACGCTGCCGAACGCACCTAAGGGAACCTCGAGCGGTTGACGACGTGGCGGCTCAAGTTGAGGGTGTTCGAGCCGCTACAGTAGGTATCAGGACAGAGAGCGACACAACGTGAGTCCGTACTCTTCGCAATCAAAAGTCGCTGCCTATCGCAGCGTCAATGCACACGGCATCGTGGCGAGCGCCGATCCGCACGCGCTGGTGCTGACGCTGTTCGATGCGGTCCTCGGCCGGCTGATCACGGCGCGCTCCTGCATCGAACAGGGCCAGACCAGCCGCAAGGCGGGGCTGCTGCACAGCTCCGTGGTGCTGCTCGGGGAGCTGCGCGGCAGCCTCGATCTGCAGCGCGGCGGGTCGCTCGCGCAGAATCTCAGTGATTTGTACGACTACATGGTGCGCCGGCTCCTGCAGGCCAGCGCGAATGACGATGCGGCCGCGTTGAGCGAGGTGCAGAGTCTTCTGAGCGAAATCCGCGAAGCCTGGGCCGCCATTGGACCCGAGGTCAGAGGCCAGCCGGTGCGAGCTGCCGCCGGCTGAACAGGCGCCGTTCGCACCCGGAGTTCGGCGCTCCCGCTCCGCGTGGGTGCAGGATGTAGATCATGAGCAACGAAGAGCAAGGTGCCCTTCCCATCGGCGCTGCGGCAAGTTTGGGATTCGGCTCGCCGGCGAGCGGCGATACCCGCGTGATCCCGTCCCGATCGCACGGCATCGGGGCAGCCACGGCGCAGCGCGCCTCGAGCTCACCGGAGGGCGTGGCTCAGTCTCTCGCGCAGATCAACGAGCGCCTGGCCGCCACCGACCATGTGCTGGTCCTGCGGGTCGACCCCGCGACGGGCAATACGATTGCCGAGATTCAGAATGCGCGCACGGGGCAGGTGCTGCAGCGCGTTCCCAGTCAGGATCAGCAGCACCTCGCGGACATGCTGGCGGCGTGGGCCCACGGGCACAGCATCCTCGCGGATGTGCTGGCCTGAGCAGAGCATCCGTTCCGAGGGGCGCTGGCGCGCCCCTCACGATCGCGGCGCGAGCCGTCTCATCCCACGAATCGGCGTGCGTTTCTGAACAGGCGCATCCAACCGCTGTATTCTCCCGCCCCGTCCGCTCGCCAGGAATTTTGCACCGAGCGCACCGAGCGCTCCGGGTGAGGCATGGTGATCGTCACTCGGCCGTCGGCATTGCTGAGTGCGGCGATACCCGACGGCGAGCCATTCGGGTTGTACGGGTAGCTCGTCGCGGGCCGGCGGTAGTGATCGACGTACCGGACCGCCACCAGGGTGCTGCTGAGGCAGGCCTGCTCGGCCGCCGCGCTCGCAAATTCCGCTCTGCCTTCTCCGTGCGCCACGGCGATCGGCAGCACTGAGCCGGCCATGCCGCTGAGCAGGACCGAAGGGGACTCGAGGATCTCCACCAGCGTCAGGCGCGACTCGTACTGCTCGCTGCGATTGGTGACGAAGCGCGGCCAGTGCTCGGTACCGGGAATGATGCGCTGCAGTGCGGCGAACATCTGGCAGCCATTGCACACGCCGAGCGCGAAGGTGTCACGGCGCTCGAAGAACGCCTGGAACTGCTCGCGCAGCGCCTCGTTGAAGAGAATCGACTTCGCCCACCCCTCTCCGGCGCCGAGCACGTCGCCGTAGGAGAACCCACCGCAGGCGACCATGCCGACAAAATCGCGCAGCGCGTGCCGGCCCGCGATCAGGTCGGTCATGTGCACGTCATAGGGCGCAAACCCGGCACGCTCGAAGATTGCCGCGGTCTCGTTGTGGCTGTTCACGCCCTGCTCGCGCAGCACCGCGAGCCGCGGGCGGGTCGTCCCGCCGATGTACGGCGCGGCGATATCCTCCTCAGGATCGAAGCGCAGATCGACCGTCAGGCCGGGATCGCGCTCATCGATCTGGGCGGCGTATTCCTCATCCGCGCAACTCGGGTCATCGCGCAACCGGCGCATCTGCCAGGAGGTCTCCGACCACGCCGCGCGCAAGTCCCGCCAAGACTCATCGAGCAGCACGCGGCCGGCGCAGCGGACCTGCACCTGCATGGCGCGCTGCGGCGCGCCGAGCCGCAGTGCGTATTCGCTCAGGCCATGGCGCGCCAGCACCGCGCGCAACGCGCTCTCCTGGCGGGCATCGATCTGCAGCACGACGCCGGGTTCCTCGGCGAACAGCTGCGCGAGCGGCTCACCGCGCTCGGCGGGCAGGTCGATCTCGAGACCGCAGTGGCCGGCAAACGCCATCTCGAGCAGCGTCACGATCAGTCCGCCATCGGATCGATCGTGATAGGCGAGCGGCAGTCCCGCGCGACGCAGCTCGGTCACGGCAGCAGCGAGGCGGATCAGCAGCTGCGGATCGTCGAGATCCGCCGGCTCACTGCCCAGCGCGCCGTACACCTGGGCGAGCGCCGAGCCGCCGAGCCGCTGCCGTCCCAGATCGATCAGCCACAGCGCCGTCGGGGCATCGGTCCGCAATGCCGGGGTGAGGGTCTTGCGCACATCGCCCACGGGCGCGAACGCGGAGATGATGAGCGACACCGGCGCGACCACGCTCTTCTCGAGGCCACCGTCGCGCCAGCGCGTACGCATCGAGAGGGAGTCCTTGCCGACCGGTATCGCGATGCCGAGCGCCGGACACAGCTCGCGCCCGACGGCCCGGACCGTCTCGTAGAGCGCCGCGTCCTCGCCCGGCTCACCGCACGCGGCCATCCAGTTCGCCGAGAGGCGGATCTCGCCCAGCCGTTCGACGTCGGCGGCCAGAATATTCGTGATGGCCTCCGCCACCGCCAGGCGCCCCGAGGCCGGCGCATCGAGCACCGCCACCGGTGTTCGCTCGCCGATCGCCATCGCCTCACCGCGCACGCCGGTGTGATCGGCGATCGTGACCGCCACGTCGCTCACCGGCACCTGCCAGGGGCCGACCAGCGGATCGCGGCTGATCAGCCCGCCGACCGTGCGATCGCCGATGGTGATGAGAAATGTCTTGTCGGCGACCGCCGGCAGGCGCAGCACCCGATAGAGCGCCTCGCGCACATCGAGCCCCGCGGTGGCGAACGACCGGCGCGGTGGCACCACACTCTTCACGTCCCGAGTCATGCGCGGCGGCTTGCCGAGCAGCACCTCGAGCGGCATGTCCACCGGATCCTCACCGAGGAGCGGATCGCACACGGTGAGCCGGCCGGTATCGTCGAGCTCGCCGATCACGGCGAACGGGCAACGCTCGCGCTCCGCGATGGCGCGAAACGCGGGCAGATCCGCCGCCGTCACGAGCACCACGTAGCGCTCCTGCGCCTCGTTGCACCACAGCTCGAGCGGCGAGAGGCCGGACTCGGCGCTCGGGATGGCGCGCAGATCGACGCGCGCACCGCGCTGACTGTGCGCGACGGCCTCCGGCACGGCATTCGACAGCCCGCCGGCCCCGACGTCGTGGATCAGCAGAATGGGGTTGGCCGCCCCGAGGGCCCAACAGCCGTCGATCACTTCCTGGGCGCGGCGTTGGATCTCGGCGTTGCCGCGCTGCACCGAGGCGAAATCGAGCTCCGCATGGGAGGCGCCGCTGCCGACCGAGGAGGCCGCCCCGCCGCCCAGACCGATCAGCATCGCCGGTCCGCCGAGCACGATCAGCTGCGCACCCGGGGGAATATCGCACTTCTCCACGTGCGCCCGGCGCACGTTGCCGAGTCCGCCGGCGATCATGATCGGCTTGTGGTAGCCGCGCACGCGCTCCGGCGCATCGCCCGCGCAGTGCTGCTCGAAGGTGCGGAAATAGCCGCAGATGGCCGGCCGGCCGAACTCATTGTTGAACGAGGCGGCACCGATCGGCGCCTCGAGCATGATGTCGAGCGCCGAGGCGATGCGCCCGGGCCGGCCGAACGGCTGCTCCCAGGGTCGCTCGTAGCCGGGCACGCTGAGGTTCGAGACCGAGAAGCCTGCGAGTCCCGCCTTCGGTTTCGCGCCGCGCCCCGTGGCGCCCTCGTCGCGGATCTCCCCCCCCGAGCCGGTCGCGGCGCCCGGAAACGGCGAGATCGCAGTCGGGTGGTTGTGCGTCTCCACCTTCATCAGGATGTCGATCGGCTCGCGACTCGTGCGGTACGCCCCGCTCGACGGATCGGCAAAATAGCGCAGCCCCTCGGCCCCCTCGATCACCGCGGCATTGTCGCGGTAGGCCGAGAGCACACCCTCGGGGTGGCGCTCGTGCGTGTAGCGGATCATGGCGAACAGCGACTCGGTCTGCTCACGTCCGTTGATCACCCAACGCGCGTTGAAGATCTTGTGGCGGCAGTGCTCGGAGTTCGCCTGCGCGAACATCATCAGTTCGGCATCGCTCGGATCGCGCCCGAGCTGCGCGAAGCTCTCCAGGAGGTAATCGATCTCATCGGCCGAGAGGGCGAGCCCCATCTCGCGGTTGGCCTGCTCGAGCGCCTCACGCCCGCCGGCGAGCGCCACTCGGCGCAGCGGTTGCGGCGGGGCATGATGAAACAGCCGACCGGCCTCGGCGGCCTCGAGCAGCGCCATTTCGGTCATGCGGTCGAAGAGGGCTGCGGCCACGCGCGCCAGCGCCTCCGGCGCGAGCGGCTGTGGCGCGGACAGCCGGTACTCGATGCCACGCTCGATGCGCTGCACGGCCGTGAGGCCGCAATTGTGGGCGATGTCGCTCGCCTTGCTCGACCAGGGTGAAATCGTGCCCGCGCGCGGCACCACGAGCAGTGCCTGGCCGCCGGACTCCCCCGGCGCCAGGGTCGGGCCGTAGGTGAGCAGCCGCTCCAGACGCTCGCGCTCCGGCGCACGCAGAGGGCGCTCGAGCGCCGCGAAATGCACGAAACGGGCCGTGAGGCCCGTCACCGCCGGCTCCAGCGCCCGCACCCGCGCGAGGAGCTTCTCGATCCGGAATCCGGACAACGCCGGTGCGCCCGGCAGCCTCAGCACCACAGGGTCATTCATGGCGGGACTATTTCTTCTCGCCCGACGGCGGCGAATACAGCGGCATCGGGAACTGGGCCACGTTGGCCCCGCCCTCGAGCGTGGTGATCTTGCTCACGCCCTGCTTCTTCACCTCGTCGATGCGCAGCACCGAATGCAGCGGCAGGAAGGTGCGCTTCACCCCGGAGAATTCACCCTTGATGCGCTCTTCGGACGGATCCAGCACCACCGAGGAGCGCTCTCCGAAGACCAGGTCCTCCACCTCGATGAAGCCGAACAGCTCACCATGGTTCACCTTGCGGGCATAGACTTCATAGACCTTGCCCTGATTGATGAACAGGATGCGGAAAATGTGACTGGCTGCCATGGATTGGCGCACGCACGCTGCTAGTTTGGGGGGCGCACATTATAGGGTATCGCCGCCCGGCGCCGCGGAATCCTCCGCCGCCTGGCGATACGGGCACACGTGACAGCACCGGTATCGCGGATCTCATCACCATGACGCTTCGCCTGCGCGTCATCAGCGGACAGCGTCGCCAGCTCGCGGGGCGCGACAGCGTCGAAATCGGCCCCGGCGGCGGCACCATCGGCCGCTCGGCCGACAACGACTGGGTGCTGCCCGACGCTCGCCGCTACGTCTCGGCTCACCACGCCCGGATCTCGTGGCGCGAGGGCCGCTTCTACCTCGAGGACATCAGCACCAACGGGATCTACGTGAATGATGCCCCCGAGCCGCTCGGGCGCCAGGGGCCGGAGGGCTATCGGCTGCGCGACGGGGACGTGCTGCGCATCGGGGAGTACCAGATCGGCGTATCGCTCGAGGACTCCCCCACCAGCGACTCCGCCGCTCTGCTGCCCTCGCGCATCCTCGCGGTCCGCCCGCTCACCGGCGCCCAGACGGACATCGGCGCGGAGCTCGACCTGGAGGACCTGCTCGCCGTGGATCGCGGTGGAACCGGCGAGATGCAGCCGGGCAACGCCTTCGGGCAGGGCCGCGCGACCGCACCCGGACCGTACCCCTCGGCGTCCGCCCCCCCGGGCGCCAGAGTCCCGGAGGCCGGCGATGACACGGTGGCCCGCCGACTCTCCCGTTTGGCCCGCGCCGCGGCCCGAGACGACACCCCCGCCCCGACGGACGGCTCGGAATGGCAGGCCTTCTGCCGCGGGGCGGGTCTGAAGCCGCAGCAGCTGGGCGCCCAGGCCCCGGCGCTGATGCATCTGGCCGGCCGGCTGCTGCGCGAGACGCTGGTCGGACTGAAAGACCTGGAGCGCTCACGCGGCCAGATCCGCGAGCGCTTCCGCATCCCGCCGTCCCCGCCGCCCGAAGGCCCGACGCTGGGGCAGCTGGCCGTCGAGGATCTGCTGCTCGAGCTGTTCGGTCAGCACGAGGCCCATGCGATCGATGCGGTGCGCTGGCTGCGCGAGCGCCACGATGAGATCAAGGCGCACGAACAGGCGCTCGCGCAAGCGCTGCGGGCCGCTTTCATTGAGTTCTTGGGGCGTCTCGATCCGGCCGAGCTGGAGGCCCGATTCGCGCGCGGCGGCCGCGGCAAGGCCGATACGGCGCAGTACTGGAGCCAGTTCACGGCGTTTTACCGCAGCCTGCTCGACCGCCCGGACGACCATCTGCCGCCGACCTTCGTCGAGGCCTTTGCCGCAGCGTACAAGGAGTCACTGCGCCCGCAGACCCTCGACATGCCGCGCTCGATTCAGCCGAAGCCGGTGCGGCGCCGCTGAGGGCCCTGCGGCGGGTGACGGGCGGGCGGGGCGCGGCCAGATCCCGCGCAGCCGCCACAGGTCCATCTGCTCGACCCGCGCCCCGCTCGAGCGAACGCGGACCGTGTACGCCCCGCCGCGCGGAAACATCCGCTCCGCCACGGTGAGCTCGCCGTGATCCACGAACGCCTCCACGGACGAGCGGTCGATGATCAGGTCCAGCTCGATGACGCTCGGGCGGTCCGGCAGCAGCGCACGGTTGCGCGAATCGAAGCGCGGGGAGAATCCGTAGTGACCGGAGCGTACGACCGTCAACCGGCCGCTCGCCGCCGCGTACCCGATGCGCACGTCCCGCCCGTCCGGCGAACCGATCGTGAACTCGAATCGACCGCGTCGCCCGACCCGCACCCGCGCTCGGATCTCATGCGCAGCGCCCCGCGGCGGCACGGTGAGCAGCGTGCGGCCGGCCGGAGCCGCGAAGCTGCCGAGTGACCGCTGCGCGGTACGCAACTGCGCCAATGCCGCGATCGGGCGCTGCAGCAGCCAGTCGCGGCCGTTCTGCTCGCGCAGCGAGAGTCGGCGCGGAAACGCCATGGCGCCCCGCCAGGGCGCGGTCGGCGTGTCTTGGGCATAGAGCCAATTGTCCATCCAGCCGATCGTGATCACGTTCCCGGGACCGCCCGGCAGGTTCGACCAGGATGCGCTGGCGTAATAGTCCTCACCCAGATCCAGCGCCTGCGGGGGCTGACCCGAGGCCCGGAACGTCGTTCCGTCGAAGCGTCCGACGAACACCTGGCCCCCCCCGCCGGTGCCCGGCCGGTGCTGCTGGACGTCGACCTTGAGCACCCAGCGGAACTGCCCGGGACGATTGGTCACCGGCAGTCGGAACAGATCCGGACATTCCCACACGCCGCTCGTATCGCCGGCGGGACCGAAGTCGCCGGTGTGCCGCCAGGTCTTCAGATTCGCCGAGGCGTAGAAGGAGATCTCCCGGGCAGCGGCCCGCGAGACCACCATGATCCACTCGCGACGCGGCGCGTACCAGAACACCTTCGGGTCGCGGAAATTGCGCAGACCAATGTCGAGCACCGGGTTGCCGGCGTACTTGTGCCACGTGTGCCCGCCATCGGTACTGTAGGCGAGGTTCTCGGTCTGGGGTCCCGGTCCGCGGCGCGGATTGGCGGTGTAGATCGCCACCAGCGGCGCACGAGCGCCGACGCCGAAGTGACTGGTGTCGTGCCGATCGACGACCACGCTGCCGGAGAAGATCATCGAGTGGCGGCCCTGCGCGATGGCCACCGGCCGCTGCTGCCAGTGCAGCAGATCGCGGCTGACGGCATGCCCCCAACTCATGTTGCCCCAGCGCGAGCCATACGGGTTGTACTGAAAGAACAGGTGGTACCAGCCGTGGAAATACACCAGCCCGTTCGGATCGTTCATCCAGTGGCGCGCGGGGGAGAAATGCACCTGCGGACGGTACCGCTGGTTGTATCCCGACACGACCCGAGCGGTGTGCGCCCGCACCGTCGCCCCGCCGAACACCAGCAGCAGCGCGCCGAGCGCCGCCTGCACGCCGCGCCGCTCAAGCACGCCCAAGGGCCTTCTCCATGTCCTCCAGGCGCACCCGGCGAGTTTCGGGGAAGTACAGCGTGACCACCACCAGCTGCACCACCATCATCGCGGCGAAAAAGACGAACGGCAGACCTTTCGAATAGGCCGCCGCGATGGGAAAGAACGTGGCGATGAGCGCGTCCATGCACCAGTGCGTGGAGGCGCCGAGGCCCTGACCGCGCGAACGTACCTCGGTCGGAAAGATCTCCGCGATGTACACCCAGATGACCGCCCCCTGGGAGAACGCGAACGAGGCGATGAACAGCACCAGCATCCACAACAACCACTGCTGGTGCGCGCCGGAGAGCTCGATATAGGCGGTGGCCGCGAGCGAGACGATCAGTCCGAGGGAGCCGACCCGCAGCAGCGTGCGCCGTCCGAACCGGTCGATCACCGCCAGCGCGAGCAGGGTGAACACGAGGTTGGTGGCCCCGATGAGCACCGCCTGTCCGGCCGCCGACACACGCCCGAAGCCGGCCGCGGCGAAGATGTCGTTGAGGTAATAGAGAATGGCATTGATGCCGGAGAGCTGATTGAAGGCGGCTATGCCCATCGCGAGCAGCATCGGCCGCGCGTGCCGCCGCCACGAGAGTCGCGCCAGCGCACCGGAGGCCGGACGATCGGCGTGCGAGTAACTGTTCAGTTCCGCCGTCACGTCGCGCACGCCGATGCGCCCGAGCACGTCCGCCGCCTCGTCGCGGCGCCCGCGCACTGCGAGCCAGCGCGGACTGTTGGGAATGGTAAACAGCTGCGCGCCGAGCAGCGCCGCCGGGAACACCGCGACCAGAAATTTCCAGCGCCAGGCCTCAGGACCGCCCAGATGCACTCCGATCAGATAGTTACTGAGGTAGGCGACCAGGATGCCGAACACGATGTTCAGTTGGAACACGCCGACCAGCGCTCCGCGCCGCTCGGCCGGAGCGATCTCCGCGAGGTACGTCGGAGCGAGCACCGTCGAGGCGCCGATCGCGAGCCCCCCGAGCACCCGCGCGGCGATGAACAGCGCGAGCGTCGGGGCGAGAAAACTGCCGAGCGCCGAGAGCAGGTACATCGCGGCGATGACGCGCAGGCAGTTGCGTGCGCCGAATCGGTCCCCGGGATACCCGGCGATGAGCGCCCCGGTGAACGTCCCCCACAACGCGCTCGAGACCGTTGCGCCGAGCCCGGCCGGACCGAGCCCGAACGTCGCGGCAAGTCCGTGCGTGGCCCCGGCGATGACCGCCGTATCGAATCCGAACAGCAGCCCGGTCAGCCCGCCGACGAAGATGCCCTTGGCCAGAACCGCGTTCATGTTGCCCACCGCGTGCCGAGACTCAGCCGGGATGGCCGGGCTGCACCGGAGTCTCGGTCAGCATGATCACGGAGGTCGGCGCCACTTGAAAGCGAACCGCGCCTGTGGCGACCGGCAGATCCCGGTGGCGCCACAGGTCGCGCAGCTGCAACGGCAGATAGCTCGGCAGGCCGAGTTCCGACCAGGTGAGCCGGATGCGCAGCGGTTGCGTGCCGCGGTTCAGCAGCACCACCGCCTCGCGGCCGCCGGTGAGCGGGCGCACCCAGATCTCGGCCGCCCCCTTGCGGTAGACCGGCTGCCCCTCGATGCCGAGTCGATCCTGGTCGACGGCGATCACTTCGCGGTTGGTGAGAATCGCGCGGGTCTGAGCATCCATGTGCGCGAGGTCGTTGCCCGCGATGAGCGGCGCGGCGAGCATGGCCCAGAGGCTGAACTGCGCCTGGTACTGCGCCTGCGTCATGCCCCCGTTGCCGATCTCGAGCATGTCCGGGTCGTTCCAGTGACCGGGCCCGGCGGCGCGCGCCAGACCGACTTGCCGGTCGAGGATGTTGAGCACCCCGATCGCGAACCCATGGTGGCCGCTCCAGGCATCCCAGATGTCCGGCGTCGTGCGCCAAAGGTTCCCGCCGGCTGCCGCGCCCCAACGCCAGGGCGCGCGTACACCCCAGTCGCACAGGCTGAATACGATCGGCCGGCCGGTGGCGCGCAACGCATCGGCCATGGTCGCGTACGCGGTCCGCGGACGCTCCCCGCCGGTATTGCACCAATCGTACTTGAGGTAATCGACACCCCAGCGGGCATAGGTGAGCGCGTCCTGATACTCATGGCCCCGGCCGCCCGGCCGGCCCTGACACGTTTGCGCACCGGCGTCGGAGTAGATCCCGAACTTCAGTCCCAGCGCGTGCACGGCATCGACCACGGCCTTCATGCCTTGCGGGAAGCGCTTCCGATCGGCATGGATGTTGCCGTTCGGGCCGCGCGCGCCCTGCCAGCAGTCATCGATGACCACGTAGCGGTAACCGGCGGCCTTCATGCCCGAGGACACCATCGCGCGCGCCTCGCGCTCGATCAGCGCAGCGTTCACGTGGCAGCCGAAATGGTTCCAGCTGTTCCAGCCCATCGGCGGCGTCAACGCCAGGCCGTTCGTCGGTCGCGCGTAGAAATGCATCGGCTCACTCGCCAGTCCCAGCGGCGCAGTGAGCACCCATACGGCCAGCCACAGAGCCGTCAGAGGCAGAAATTTCGCCATGGAATCCCCTCAGTCAGTCGTTAACTGCGGCAGTGCCGCGCGATGTAGTCTTCATGGGTCGGCAGGCCGAGGGCCGCCGACCTCAGGGTACGCCGCAGCTGCTCGAGATACGGGGCACCCTCGAAGCTGCGGTACTCGAGCAGCGGATCCGCTCGCTCCGGCCAGTTCAGCTGGCCGATGTGCACCGCGAGCCAGCTGGTCGGGCCGAAGATGTCCATCTCGCTCGGCAGGATCCGTCCGAAGCGGCGGAAGTGCTCGATCTTGTCCTGCAGAGTCTCCGGCACCTTCATCTGCGCACAGTGTCGCCACAGCGGCCCGTCGGTGCGCGTGTTCAGGTGATAGTGCAGGATGATGAAATCCCGGATGCGCTCGACCTCGGCGCCCGCGACCCGATTGTATTCGCGAATCACCAGAGGATCGAAATCCCGGTCGGGGAAGTAGGCGATGAGTTTGGAGATTCCCGCCTGGATCAGGTGCAGCGCGGTCGACTCCAGCGGCTCGAGGAAGCCGCTCGAGAGGCCGATGGCGATGACATTCTTATTCCAATGCACCCGGCGCCGCCCGGGCGTGAAGCGGATCAGGCGCGGCTCGGCGAGGGGCGGCGCATCGAGGTGAGCGAGCAGTACCTCGGCGGCCTGCGCATCGCTCATCCACGACGAGGCGTATACGTGTCCGTTGCCCGTGCGATGCTGCAGCGGGATGCGCCACTGCCAGCCGGCCGTATGCGCCTGCGAGCGCGTGTAGGGTGTCAGTACGGTCCGCGCGCTCGGTACCGTGAGCGCCCGGTCGCACGGCAACCAGTCAGACCAGTCGTCGAAACCACTCGCGAGCGCCCCCTCGATGAGCAGCGCGCGCATCCCGGAGCAGTCGATGAACAGCTCCGCGCGCTCCTGGCGGCCATCTTCCAGACGCACCGACTGGACGAAGCCGCTCTCGGGGTGCTGCTCGACCGCCACCACCTTGCCCTCGAGACGCCGCACGCCGCGGGCCTCGGCGTACTCGCGCAGGAATTTCGCGTACAGGTGCGCATCGAAGTGATACGCGTAGAGATAGGTCGAGAGTACGCTGCGCGGATCGGCGGCCGGATGATCGAAGCGGCCCTCGCGCGCCGCCGCCCAGGCCATGCAGTACTCCTCGAGTCCCCCGGCCCGCCCGGCCGCGTGCGCCCGCAGCCAATGATGCTGCATCTGCACCAGATCGAACGGCCGCCCGTAACTGCCAAACGGGTGAAAGTACCGCTGCCCGAGCCGGGCCCAGTCGATGAACTCGATGCCGAGCTTGAACGTTCCCTGGGTGCGCCGCAGGAACTCCTCCTCCGGCACACCGAGCATGTCATTGAACAGCTTGATCGGCGGAATCGTCGCCTCGCCCACCCCGACGATCCCGATCTCCTCGGACTCGATGAGTGTAATGCGGCAGTCGCGCTCGATCGTGCGCGCGAGCGCCGCGGCGCTCATCCAGCCCGCCGCGCCACCCCCGACGATCACGATCTGCTCAATTCTGCGGCTCGAGCCTGACATGTTCGGCCTCGCGCTGAGAGCGGTCCCGGGACTTCCCGGCGCGGGCAGGGTGCGCCCGCGCCGGGAATCGAGAGCTTAGAACTTCATCGTCACGCTGGCGAGCACGGTGCGGCCGGGCTCGGCACTGACGCCGATGACCCCCGGACCGGTGGTGACCGCGCCGCCGCCGCCGACCCCGAGACTGTCGAACATGTTGTTCACGTGCAGCGCAACGGAGATGCTGCGGTTCAGATCGTACGACACGAATCCATCGAGGAAGTCCTGCTCCGGGGAGTAGAACGGCACCGGGCCGCCGATGTTCTGCTGGCTTTGGCCCTGCCAGACCAGCCCGCCGGTGACTGCCCGCCAGCGATACGTGGGCGCGAGCACCCACATCAACTTGGACATGCCCGGGGGCAGGAAGCCCGAACCGAGACTGGTCAGCTGACTCGGGCTCGGACCGACCTCGTTGGAGTCCACCTTCGGATTCTGGTAGGTCGCCTGCGTGTACAGCGAGAACCCGCCGAGCGCCCAGGTGGCCTCGAATTCCCCGCCGTTCGCCGAGTACTTCTCGTTGAAGTAGCGCGTCGCCACCGGCTGGGTCAGATCGAAGCTCGATTCGCTGAAACTGGTGTGGAAGTACGAGAGCGTCACGCCGTAGCTGCCGCCGAGGAACTCGCCCTCATGCTTGATGCCCGCTTCCTGCTGCAGCACGATGTCGAGCGCCTTGCCGGCACCTGAGGCGGTCAGCGAACCGTTCGGGTTGGTGTACCCGGAGAGAATGTTGCGGTCGGTATTCGGCTTACCGCCACGACTGGCGCGAACGTACAGACTGGTGCTGTGGTTGAGCATGTACAGCGCGCCGACCGACCACGAGCGATAGCTGATGCCGTAATCGAGTGGCTCGTAGGTGTTCGGATCGATCGTCGAGTAAGACACCAGCGGAGTCCCCAGACCGCCCGTGGCGCTCAGCATCCCGCCGCTCAGATAGCCCATCTGGGTCGTCGCGGCGCTCGCGCTCTCGGCCCAACCGTTCACCCGATAATCGTCCTGACGGACACTGCCCTGCAGCTGCAGCCGATCGACGCTCCAGGTCAGATCGAGGTACGGCGCGGTATCGGTGACGTTCATGTTGTAGAGACGGTCGACGCTCGCGCCCCAGGCCGTATTGTATCCGGTCACGCCGTTGCTGCTGAGCAGCTGCCCGGTGGTGCTGATCAGATCGAGACTCTGGGGATTGGTGCCGCTCACGGCCTGCAGCTGGGCGTTCGGATGCCAGCTCTGATCGATCGTCTGCGACATGTAGAACAAGCCACCGCCGGCGGTGAGCTTGCCGTACGGGGTACGCCAGTGATCCTGCAGCGACAGATCATTGACCACATTGCCCATGTTGTGCATGTTGGTGTAGATCTGCGTACTGTTGTTCACCAGACCGTTGTACGCCTGACCGGCATTCGGTCCACCGGCGTAGACGACCTGGCCTACGGTTTGGCCGTTGACGGTACTGCCGAGGATCGAGGCGGTGTTGCCGAGACCGAAGAATTGCGCGGCAAACGTGCCATTGATCCAACTGACGCGGAACTTGTCGTCCACGGAAAGGTTTCCGGCGGGCACGTAATACAGCTCGGCGCCCAGAGAATCAACGTGCGGATGAATGCCGTCATTACGGGTCTGGGCGAACTGCCCGGAGACATTGCTCAGATACGTGATCGTCTGGTTGTAGATGCCGACCGTGGTGCCGGTACGCACGTCGTAGCCCGGATAGACCGAGATGCTCGAGAGCGTATTGCCGCTGCCCACTGCACTCACCGGTCCGCCGGCGTTGTACTCCTCACGGTCATTGAGCAGCTTCGCATACAGGCGGATGAAGCCCTTGTGCCCGGGCAGATCGTGGGTGATGTTGCCCTTGAGCTGATAGCCGTTCTCGCCGATGAAGCCCTGGTCGCGCAGTCCGGTGCCGTGCACGTAGAACCCGTCGATGTGGTAGCGCCAGGTGCTGTTGATCGGACCGCCCACGGCGAACGTCGCCCGGGACTCCCCGAACCCCAGACCCTGCGACAGGGTGAACTCGCCGCTCTGGTGCCGGCCCGTGGCGCTGATGAAGTTGATGACCGCCCCTGGGGCCCCGGCGGCGAGCGTTGCAGCGCTACCGCCTACGGTGGCCTGCATCTGCTCCGAGACGTCAAAGCGCGTCCAGTAGTCGTTGTTGCCGAAATTCATGTCACCGAAGAGGACCTGCGGCAGACCGTCCTCCTGGATCTGTACGAACGGCGCACCGCCGGTGGTCACCGGCAGACCGCGCACGGTGAAATTCGCGTTGCCGCCGCTGCCGGCCTGGTCCTGGACGGAGACCCCGGGGATCAGCCGCAGCATCTCGGCGACGGACCGCGGCGCCATCGCCACGATCAGCTTGCTCGGAATGGTCGTGACCTGTTCGGACGTCTCCAGGTTGTTGCGCGCCTGGACCGAGGCGGTCACGACGATTTGCTGCAGCATGTTGCTCGGCGGAGCAATCATCGTGGCGGCAGGACCCGACGCGCCGTTTGCCGCCCCACTGGACGATGCATCGGCTGGCGCTGGCGCGGCCGCGGCGAGTTGGGCTGTGCCGAGCGCCAGCGAGACCGCGGCTGCGACGCTCATGAACCGCACCGAGCGCGGCGTGACGGCCGGTGCGCGGCCGAAATGGGATTGCTGTTGCGACTTCAGATATTTCACGAAAGACCCCCCTATTGACGCTCTGACGCCTGCTGCTCCGCGGCCTGACGCGCGGGCGCAATAAAAGTAAATCACAAGCTACAAACGTTTGCAATACGGATCGCAGACGATTGCAATCGTCAATCTGAAATGCCGATTCAGCCCATGGCGAGCAGCATGGCCCCAGTGATCCCGGCCTGATCGGCGAGCGCCGGGGCGACGATCAGGCGTTCGAATCCGCCCGCGCGCGCCTCGATCGGCAGATACCCGCCGAGCTGCTCGGCGGCAACCGCGCGGATGCGCGGCAGCAGATCGGCGCCGCTCATGACGCCGCCGCCGAATACGATTCGCTCGCTCGCGTACATCAACGCGATCGTGGCGGCGAGCTGACCGAGATACCCGCCGATGATGTCAGGTCCAGCGTGTCCGCCGGGCAGTGCGCTCATCGGCACGCCCCAGCGCGCCACGATCGCCGGGCCGCTCGCCAGTCCCTCCAGGCAGTCGCCGTGAAACGGACACACGCCCGGAAATGCCGCATCGCGCGGATCGCGGCGCACGCGGATATGCCCCATTTCCGGATGCAACATGCCGCGGATCGACCGGCCCTGGTCGATCACGCCGCCGCCGATCCCGGTCCCGACCGTGACGTAGGTCAGCGAGTGCGCATCCTGTCCTGCGCCGAGCCGCGCTTCGGCGAGCGCCGCGGCGCTCACGTCGGTATCGAGGGCGACCGGGCAGCCGAATCGCTGCAGCGGCGCGACCAAGGAGGTGCCCGCCCAGCCCGGCTTGGGCGTGTTCAAGATCGACCCCCAGGTGCCGGACGTCGGCTCGACATCCACCGGCCCGAAGGCCCCGACGCCCAAAGCGCTGAACGCACCGGCGCTCGCGCTCACGTGCTCGAAGAATGCGACCACCGCCGCCAGGGTCTCGGCCGGATGGGTCGTGGGGATGACCTTGCGCATCTCGGGCGCAATCTCACGCGGCCCGTACCCGGCCGCGCAGACGAATTTGGTACCGCCGGCCTCGATGGCCCCGTACAGTGCTCGCGTGTTCACTTCACACCCCCCAGAGGTTGACCGTGCCCCGCCTCAACGGTGCGCGGTCACAGCATAGCGCGGCCGTGTTTGAGCTTCAGCCACACCACTCGATGTCGCGCGGCGCCTCGGCCCAGGGCGACCCACCGGTGGCGAAATGAAGCGATTCGCACGTTCCATCCCCGCCGTAGCGAACCGTCCAGTCGCCCGTCGCAAAATCGGCAATCAGTTCGGCATAGGACGAGTCCGCCTGCCAGCGCAACGCCAGAATGTTGTGTGGCGAGCGGCCGACCAGCAGCACGCCGCTGAAGGCCGGGTGAGTATTGCGCAAGCGAATCAGGCGCATCAGATCGGCACACAACGGGCGCTGCAGTTCACTCAGCACCTCTTGCGTGCTGTAGCGACGGCGATTGATGTCGCGCCCCACCCCGGTCTGTTCGAGCAAGTCCATGTCGTTACCGCCGCCGAGCAGACCGACGTAATAAACCTGCGGAATCCCGGGCATGAAGAATTGCACGGCGCGCGCCAGCAAGTAGCGTCGGTCGTCGCGGCCGAGCGCATCGTAAAAAGTGCAGTTGACCTGATACAGATCGAGATTCGAGGCGGCCGCGCCGGTGGCGCGCCGGCTCTGTCCGCCGCTGCGCTCGTGAATGGTCTCCACCAGGCGGTCGATGTCCGCGGGGGGCAGCAAGCCGTCACGGCCAGTGCCGGCCTCCGCACCGACGTCGATGACCCCGATCCCATCGTGAGTGTCGAGGACCGTCAAGGCGTTGTGCGGCCGGATCTGCAGCCAGTGCTTGAGGTACCGCGCCGTGCCATTGAACAGCGCGTGCAGCGCCAGTGGCGGCAGTGCGAAGTCGTACACCCAGTCGACCCGCGCCGCGATGTCGATCTGACGCAGGTAGTGCGAATGCACCTCGACCAGAACTTCCATGCCGAGCGAGCGCGCGAGCTCGGTCAGCTCGCCAATGAACTCGAACGTCTCCGGCAGCATGAAGCAGTTCGTCCCGGCGCGCTTGATCGCGTACCCGACCGCATCGAGCCGGATGGCGCGGATGCCGTACTCGCTGAACGTCCTGAGAATACTCTCGAGATAGGCCCGCCCCTGGCGATGCCGCACATCGATGTCCAGTTGCTGTGGAGTGAAGGTCGTCCACAGGATGCGCTTCTCGCCATTCTCGAGGGTCACCGGCCTGAACGGCAGGCCGGGCCGTGGCCGGTAGATCTCCGTCAGGTCGTGCTCGTGCGCCCCGCGGGGGAACACCGCCTGGAGAGTCAGAAACAATCCGTTGTAGGTCGAGGCGCGCCCGTGGCGCGAGAAATCCTTGAACTGCGGCGAGTGGCTCGACATGTGATTCACGATCACGTCGGCCATGAGGTCGACGCGCTGCCCGAGGCGCGCAATGTCCTGCCAGGTTCCCAGGCGTGCATCGACCTCGGAATGATCGATCGGATCGAAGCCCGCATCGGCACCGTCGATCGGATCGAAGAACGGCAGCAGGTGCACGGTGCCGAACAGTCCCTCGAGCGGACCGGTGAGCAGGGCCTCGAGCTCGCGCAGCGTGCCGCCGCCGAGTCGATCCACGTAGGTGATGAGCTGAACCTGGTTCTTCATGGCAGCGGCGTGGTCAGTTTACGGCGGGGCCGGTCGGAGCTATGATGCAATCGATTGTAGTGGAAAGTAAAGGGGGACCCATGACCGCGCAATCGCCCATCGCCGCCCGCAATCTCACCGTCATTCGCGCACTCACCTGCCTGATGTTTCTGATGTTCGCCATGACCTCGGATGCCGTCGGCAGCGTCATCCCGAAGATCATCGCCGAGTTTCACCTGAGCATGAAGGCCGCTTCGGCGTTCCAATATGCACCCATGGCGGCCATGGCCGCCGGGGCGGTGCTGCTCGGCTTTCTCGCCGACCGCCTGGGGCGCAAGCCGACCATCATCATCGGGCTGGCGCTGTACGCGGCGGCCTCGGCGCTGTTCGCCCTCGGCAGCAGCTTCGGGCAGTTCGTCGCTCTGCTGGCGCTCGAGGGACTCGGGGTGAGCATCTTCAAGACCGGCGCGCTCGCATTGGTCGGGGACGTCTCGCGCTCGACGGCGCAGCATACCGGCCTGATGAACCTGCTGGAGGGCTTCTTTGGCATCGGCTCGATCATCGGTCCGGCCATCGTGGCGCTGCTGCTCACCGAGCGGCTGTCCTGGAAGTGGCTGTACGTGATCGCCGCCGCCGTGTGCGCACTGCTCATCGTGCTCGCCCTGATCGCCGAGTATCCCCCGGAGCGCAGCACCGAGCGGCCGCCGGCAGGCCTGCTGCCGACCCTCGCGCTGCTGCGCGACCCGTACGCGCTCGGCTTCTCGTGCCTCATCTCGCTCTACGTCGCCGTCGAGGTGGCCATCTACGTGTGGATGCCGACGTATCTGGGCTTCTACCGCGGCGCACTCCTCGAGTTCGTCCCGTACGCACTCACGGCATTCTTCGTGCTGCGCGCGGCCGGGCGGCTGCTCGGCGCTTGGCTGCTGGCGCGCTGCTCCTGGACCACGGCGCTCGCTCTGCTCAGCATCGCCATCTTCGGCTGCTTCGCCGGCAGCCTGGCCGGCGGCGCGCGCATCGGTGTGATCCTGCTGCCCCTCTCCGGACTGTTCATGTCCGTGATCTATCCGACCGTCAACTCCAAGGGCATCAGCGGGTTTCCCAAAGCCGAACACGGTCGGGTGTCGGGGCTGCTGCTGGCATTTACGGCGCTCGCCGCCGCGCTCGCGCCCTTCGCCATGGGTGCGGTGAGCGATGCGTACCACAGTCCTCGCTACGGGTTCGTGCTCGCCACGGGATTCGCGCTGCTGCTCGCGCTCGGACTCGGGGTCAATGCGCTGAGCGGCGCCTCGAGACGAAGGCTGCACGACATGGAACAGCGCGAATACGCACTCGCCACACCCGGGCCGCTCACGCCGGGGCCGATTCCCTGATCATCAGCTCGACCGGCAAGGTCACTGAATCGGTCGACTCTCCTTCGATGCGCCGGAACAGCAGCTCGATGAGGGTCCGTGCTCCGAGTTCGACGTCCTGACGCACCGTGGTCAGGCTGGGTGTCGTGTGCGCAGCGATTGCAATGTCGTCGAAGCCGACCACCGCGACATCCTGAGGCACTGCGCGGCCCGCATTTGCCAGCGCACGCATGGCGCTGATCGCGATAACGTCGGTGGCCGCGAACAGCGCGTCGAAGGATTCCCCGGACTGCAGGCAATCGCGCACCGCCAGATAGGCCGCATCCGGCGTCAGATGCGCCGGCACCAGGCGCGCCGGCGCAGTGCCGCGCGGTGCGCCCTGCAGGGCGCGCTCGTACCCCTCATAGCGTTGGCGCAGCTCCGGTCCGGTCGGATCGCCGAGAAAGACGATTCGCCGCCGTCCCGAGCGCAGCAAATGGCGCACCGCCGCGCGAGCACCACCGGGGTTATCCGAGCCCACTGAGCAGTAGTTCTGGCCCGGAAGTTGCGCCCCCCAGACCACCAGCGGCCGGTAGATTTCCGCAGCCCGCTGCAACGTCTCGTGCTCAGTGCTCTGCCCGATCACGACGATGCCGTCGCTGCGCCCCGAGGCGATCAACTCCCCCAACCACTCATGCGTCGGGCGCAGCGCTTTTTGCAGGTGCAGACCGTAGCCGCGCTGGGTGACCGCTTCGGCCAGATGGCCGAGCATGGCGACGAAGAACGGATCGGTCAGCGGCTGACCCGCCTCGTGCTGCAGCGGAATCACCACCGAGACCATCTGTGTGCGCTTCAATCGCAGGCTGCGCGCCACGGGATTGACGACGTAGCCGTGATCCTGCGCGAGCTGCTCGATGCGCTTGCGCTTGCCGGCCTCGACCAACGGACTGCCGGCGAGCGCGCGGGACACCGTCGACACGTGCACCCCCGCCAGGCGCGCGATGTCGGTCATCTTCGCCGCTTTGCTGCGACCGCTCTCCCGCGCACGCTGCTTCATAGGTGCGCAGCATAACCGATCGGACCGGTGAATCGAGCGCGCGACCGTTCAGGCCTCGAGCAACAGCGGCTGCGAGTCCTCCTGCTGCAATCCCTCGAGCACCTCTTCGAGCGGCTCGGGCCGACCAAAGGCGTAGCCCTGCGCGTAATCGACGCCCAATTCCCCGACCCGCGCGCCGATCGCCCGACTTTCGACGAACTCCGCCACCGTGTCGATGGAGAAGCCGCGGGCGAGTTCGACGATGCCACGCACCGTCGCCTCGGATCGCGGGTTGGTCAGGATGTCGCGCACGAACGAGCCGTCGATCTTGACCCGGCCGATGGGCAGCGCGTTGAGGTAGGTCAGTGAGTTCGCCCCGGTGCCGAAATCATCGAGCGCGAATCGGCAATTCGATTGCGCGAGCCTGCGAATCATCTCCTCGGCGCGCGCCAGGCTGCTCACCGCGGCCTGCTCGGTGATCTCAAAGGTGATGATGCCGGCCGGCAACTGTGCCGCACGCAGTTCCTCCCCGAGCTGACGCACGAAGGCTTCATCGCCGATCGACTGCCCGGAGAGATTGATCGAGATGCCAATGCCGCTCTCCTCGAGCACCGCACGGTGCGCCGCGAGCGTCTGCAGCGTCTTGCGGACCACCCAGCGATCGATGGCCGGCAGCATCTGGTAGCGCTCTGCGACGGCGACCAGAGTCCCCGGCAGCACGATGCCCTCGATCGGATCATTGAGGCGGACCAGGACCTCGTACCCGCCCGGCAGCGCCGGGTTGCGCAGCGGCTCGATGCGCTGCGCGTAGAGCACCAGCTGGTCGGCCTTCAATGCCGCGCGCAGCTGTCCGACCGTCACGGCATCGACATGCCGGCGCAGCATGGTCCCGTCGTCGCACGTATCGACCTTGATGCGGTTGCGGCCCCGCTTCTTCGCGGTCTTGCAGGCCAGCTCCGCCGCCGCGAGCGCACGCGCGAGGCCTTGCGGCAGCATCAATAGCGCCGCCACGCCGCCGCTGACGGACACATCGATGGGATTGTCCACCGGTCCGATGGCGAGGCGGCTGATCCGCTCCTGCAGCTGCTGCGTCAGCACCATCGCCACGGGGGTGTCCGTATCGGGCAGCAGCACCGCGAAGCGGTCCGCGGCGATGCGTGCGGCGAGCGCGTTGTCCGGTAACTGCGGCGGGGCGAGCAGATCGGCGACCCGCACCAGCAGTTCGTTGCCGATTTCGAAGCCGTACAGCTCGTTCACCACGTGCATCTGATCGACGTCGAGGTACAGCACGCTATGACAGCCGTCGTTACCCGCGCCGAGCACGCGCGAGTACACCTGCTCCAGTCCCTCGCGCGTATACAGTCCGGTGATGCCGTCGAACTGCGCATCGACGATGCCTGCGGCCAGACGGCCGAGGTGTCCGGCGAGCAACAGATGGCGCTGGCGAAAGTCGGACGCCTCGGACGGACGGAAGAATGCCAGCACGCCGAGCACGGGTCCGGCGTCCGCGACAATCGGCGCGAGCAGAATCTTGCAGCGCGGCGCGGCGCTGCCGCCGCGGCCGTTCAGCACCAGAGGCCGGCGCTTCTGTCGGACCCAGGCGCTCATCTGCACACGGGAGCGCTGCCACAGCTCGGCACACTCTTCATCGGGGACGACCGCGCCCGACTGCAGCAGGGAGAAGTGGTTCTCGGGCAGATACAGAACGCCGAGCGCGCAGCGCATGCGGGCGGTGGCCGCCGCAAGCAATGCGTGCAGGCACGAGCGACCCCCGGGCGCCTGCTGTGCCGGGCCGGGCAACTCGAGCAACCACTGCAGATCCGCCGTGCGCTCGGTGAGCAGCTGCATCGCCATGTGGTGCGCCCGGTCCTCCTCGAGCTGACGACAGAGGCACCCCAGCAGCGGCTGCAGCGCGGCGGCGAGATCTGGCGCCTCCTCGAGGCTCGCGCAGGGACGCGCCAGCGCCACCACGCCCAGCAGCTCGCCCGCGGCCGAGAGCAACGGCAGCCGCACCTGGAGCACTCCGGCAGTGACCTCGCGGAAGGGCTCGAGCGGGCCGCCCGACAGCCACCCCAAATCGCGCATCCGTGCGGCGCAGGGCTCGCCCTGCAGCGAACCCCAGGCCTCCAGCACACCGAGGGCCCCATCGAGCAGGCAAATGCCCTGCAGCTCCCCGAGAATGCTGCGAGCCCAGCCGACATAGGCGTAGAACGCCCCCTCGGCGGGGTCGCATTCGGGCGCGGTCGAGGCGATCTCCTGCAGCATGGGTGGCAGCCTAAATGAGGTCTCAGCCGGGGAGTTATCGACCAGATCGCGTTCAGACTGCAGGACGGGGTGCGCCGGAGCGACCACGCCGTGACCGCCGTCACAGCGCGCCAGTCAGGCGGCGGTGATTGCCACTAGGTCCCGGTCGAACGCCTCGATCGGTACCGGCCGCCCGAACAGGTAGCCCTGGTACTGGTCGCAACCCTGGCGGATCAGGGTGTCCCACTGCCACTGCGTTTCGACGCCCTCGGCGATCACATCCAGAGTCAGACTGCGCGCCATCTGCACGATGGTGTGCACGAGCGTCTCCCCGCCCGGATGGGCCATGCCGGTGACGAAGCTGCGGTCGATTTTCAGAATACTGATCGGCAGCTGGCGCAGATAGGACAACGAGGAATAACCGATCCCGAAATCGTCGATCGCGAAGCTCACGCCGAGCCGGCGCAAGGCCTGCATCTTCGGAATCACGTCATCCATGTCCTGGATCGGCAGCCCCTCGGTGATTTCGAGCTCGAGCAGGCTCGGATCGATACCGGTGCGGGCGATGATGTCGCTGACCTCAGCGACAAAGTGCTCGGCGGCAAGCTGCTTGGGGCTGATGTTCACCGCCAATTTGAGCCGGCGCGCCGGGCGGCCCGGGCGCGACCACTCGCGCAGCTGCCGGCAGGCGCGCCCGAGCGCCCAGCGGCCAATCTCATGAATCAGGCCGATTTCCTCGGCGAGCGGCACCAGTTCGAGCGGCGAGACGACACCGCGCTGCGGATCATTCCAGCGCAGCAGCGCCTCGGCGCCGAGGGTCGTGCCGTGCACATCGACGCGGCGCTGAAAATACAGCTCGAGTTGATCGGTACTGAACTCGTGGCGCAGCCGCGACTCGAGCCGCGAGCGCCGCTCGAGCGCGAGCTGCATCCCCGGGGAAAACAGCCGCACCGCATTGCGCCCGGCGTCCTTGGCCGCATGGAGCGCCACGTCGGCACGCTTGAGCAGTTCGTTGAACCCGGCCCCGGACTCCCCGCCCCAAGGCGCGATGCCAATGCTCGCCGAGCACGACACCATCTGCCCGCCGATCAGATGCGGCTGCAGGATCGTCGCGAGCAGATCCTCCGCGGTGCGACCCGCGGCCGCATCGGCACTCGCGCCATCGGCGCCGAGATCCTCCAGCACCATCAGGAACTCATCCCCACCCACGCGCCCGACCAGATCTTCCCCCGGAACTGCCGCGCACAACCGCTCCGCGGTCTGCTGCAGCAGGACGTCGCCCGCCTGGTGCCCGAGCATGTCGTTGACGGCCTGGAACTTGTCCAGTCCGATCAGCAACGCCGCACCGTACCCACCGGCATGCTCGGCCCATTGCACGGCCGAGCGCAGCCGATCGAGCATGAAGCGCCGGTTCGGCAGCCCGGTGAGCGCATCGAAGTTCAGCAGGCGCGAGATGCGCTGCTCGGTGTCCTTCTGGTCGGACAGATCGGTGAACGCACCGATGTAGTGTGTCCAGCGTCCGCCCTCCCCGTGCACCCCGGTGAGCGACAGCCACACCGGATACTCCTCGCCGTTCTTGCGCCGACCCCAGATCTCCCCCTGCCAGCGGGCGGTCTCGCGGACCTGCGCGAGCAGCTCCGCCAGCGGCGGCCGCGAGGCGGCGCACAGCACCGACAGCTCCTGGCCGAGCAGCTCCTCGAGGCCGTAACCGCTCATCCGCCGCAGCGCCTCGTTGCCCCGTATGATCCGTCCGGCCGCATCGGTCACCAGCATCGCGCCGCTCGACTCGAACGCCAACGCCGCGATGTGCAGCTCCTCGGCGGCGCGCTCACGCTCGGCGCGCAGCTCGATCCGATCGAGCGCGTACTCGATGTCAACGACCATGCGCTCGAGGAGATCGCGGATCTTGTCGGTGAATGCCTCCGGCTGGGTATCGTAGAGCACGAGCAGCGCATACACCGCACCGCCACGGCGCAGCGGCAGCGCGGCGCACGAACCCCACAGCACCGGGGCGCCTTCGGTGCGCCACGGCGCCATGCGCGGGTCCTGCCGGAAGTCCTGCACGAACACGGCATGCCCCTCGCGCCATGCGACGCCGACCGGGCCGCGACCCTCGGGCCGGCTGGCGCTGACGTGCACGGACAATTCGTTCAGATAGCGCTCGAATTGGCGCGACGCACTGCAGCGCGCCAGCGGCTGGATGCGCCCGGACGCCGGATCGGACTGACCGATCCACGCCAAGCGGAGCTCGCCGTAACGCACCGCGATCTGGCAGACCCGATCGAACAGCTCCGCCTCGCTCTCGCAGCGCGCAATCAGCTGGTTGGTCTCGGCCAGAGTCGAGTACATGCGATTCAGGAACAGGTTCTGCTCGAGTTGCGCGCGCACCTCCGTGTGATCGCGCACCGCGGCAATCAGTGTCTCGGACGACAGCGAGCTCACGCTGATCTCGAGCGGGAACTCACTGCCGTCGCGACGCGCCCCGAGCATCACCCGGCCGCATCCCGATGGACCGTTGCGCCCTCGAGCCTCACGGCGGGCGGCCTCGCATTCCTCCCTGAAGCCAGGCACGAGGCGGTCAGCCGACTGCCCGACCAGCGCAGCCTCCGTCCAGCCAAACAGCGCGGCGGCGAGCGGATTGGCCTGGATGATTCGCCCTTGCCGATCGACGACCAGCAACGCCTCTGGTGTGGAAGCGAAGAGCTCGTGACCGCTGAACGGAAGGCCCACGACTGGGCGGCCGTGCCGGATGAGCGTAATGGCGGCAAACGCCAACGCCACCACGCCGCCGCCGACCGCCGCGAACATCATGAGACCCCGCCGCCGGGGGCCAACGCCCCGCGACGCACGAGCGTACGGCCAGCGTGCGCCGGTGCATTGCGCGGTGCATCTCGAGTCGGTGCTGGGTCGTCACGCATTTGTATTACCTAGCATCCTAGATATACGACGCCGACGGACGAGACGGAGACGAAGGTCACAGCCCGGCAATCGAAACGATGTTCTGGTGTTCCGTTTTACATATCCGGATGCGGTTAAATTCAGTTCGCCACCGCGGTGCGCACCACCGGGTAGCCGCTCTGCCGGCCCTCGGCCCGGCGACGGCGCCGCAGAGGTCAGGCGCACGGGGCCCACCGCCGGACGCAGCCGCGGAGGTCATGCCCTTTTCGGCGCAATCCGGATGAGACGCAGATGGGCCACAACGCCGTGCGGCGCCGCGATCAGAATCCACAGGTCGATGAATTCGGTCTCATGTGACCGAGCGGACCGAACGGTCGTCGCCGAGAGAGGCGTTCACCGGCGCAATTGACCCTGTCCGCGGACGCGGCGAGCGGCCCGCTCGGGTCACGGCGCTCTTCAAAGGGGTGGCACGCGTCCCTGCGCGCCTCAATCGCCGCCGCCGCCCGCAGCGGGCGGCGGCGGACTGTGCCGTCAGTGATCCTCAGAAGTCCATCGTCAGCGACGCATACACCAGCCGTGGCGCGCCCGGGTTGGCAATCACGTACCCCGTGACCGGCGTCGCCAGCCCGGCCGACTGGAAATACCCGCCCGAACTCACGTACTCCGTCGAGTTATATTCCTTATTCGTGATATTGAGCATTTGCAGCGAAATCGTGCTGCCCTCAACGCCCGGCAGACGGTTGAACCATTTAGTCCGCGCCGTCAGCGACAGATTCACCAGATTGTAAGCCGGATTCGTCAATGTCGAAGGCAGTCCGGTGTTCTTGTCGAACAGGTAGCGCGCACCAATGTACTGATCCCAGAGCGTTGCCTTCACTTTTGCAATCGGCAGCCTGAAGCGATACGTCACGCCCGCGTTGATCGTATCCTTCGGAGAATTCGCCACCGGCAGTCCATAGCCGGTCGGCTGCGGCCCGGACGGGCTGGTCGCCGACTGGTACTCATTCCACTGACTGCTCAGGTAGCCGAAATTGCCGAACCCACTCCAATGGCGCGTGAAGTTCGCGCGCATCGAAACGTCGACACCCTTATAGGTCGCCGACCCGTATCCAAAGTAAGTGAAGTTAGGACTATTGGCGAGACCAGCCACACCGTACGTCAAGGTCTCATCGCTCAGCAGATTGTGGAAATAGTCCACTGACGCGTAGACATTGCGCAGCGAGCCGAGACGCAACGCCGCGTAGCGCAGACCGACGTCGTACTGCTCAGAGCGCGCCGGCTTCAGAGTCGCCAGATTGACCGGGTATCGATCCAGATTGCCGGAATTCGGATTGTGGCGAGTCACCGAGTAGTTCGCGAACAGATTCAGATTGCGAACGAGCTCGTAATTCAACCCGAGAGACGGCTCCAACTTGACGAAATCGGTCGATTCATCCGGAGCAGTGTCATAGCTCTGAAACTGGAAAGTCTGGCCATTCACGCTGATGCTCGAACCACCGACCACCGGGAACGTGGGAATGGGCTGACCATAATTGCAGCCGGTGATGTGGTATTCCGCACAGGCGACCGACGGACTCAGATTGGCGAAATCCGTAATGAAGTCCACCACCCGGACACCCGGCACGATTTTCAGGCGCGGCAGCGGACGAAAATCATCTTGCAGGAACCCCGCCCAATAGATGCTTGTCGTGGTATTGAAGTCCGTCTGCTCCGGCTGCGACAACGAACTTCCGTCAAACGTCGAATACCCCTGATAGTCGCTCTTGGCGCGCGACATCACGAGATAACCGCCGTAGCTGAGCGTGTCGATGCTATTGAATCGCTCATGAAATGCGATGCGGTCGCCAAACGTCTTCGAACGCTCAATGTAATGCTCGTGGTTGGTGGGATTTCCACCCGACGTGGCATACAGAGGATTGCTCGGCAACAGATAATTGTTGCTGCGATAGTGACGCACCTTGCCGATGCGCACCCACATCATATTTGACATGTTCAAGCTCGATGAGAGCTTCAGATGCAGATGCGACCACATCATCCAGTTGTTGATGAGGATCGTCTTGTGCCAGACCGAGCGCGGCAGCGTCGCGTAAAATCCCGACGTCTGCTGACTATAGGGCGCACCGATTCCGAGCCCGCCGATGTCCACGTACGGCTGCGCCGTCAGCGGAATCATGTTTGGGCGCCACTCGTGGTTTCGCTGGTAATAGGCACCGAAACTCACAGAGCCATCATCCAGCTGCTTGCGAGTCTTGACGTACACCTCCTCGGTATCCGCCGGCAGACTATCCTGAGTGTCGCGGATCGCCTGGCTGCGTCCCGTGGCGAGTCCAAACACGGTCGTCCAGCCCTTGATCGCGCCAGTATTGTAAACGGCGGACGCATCCATCGTCGACGCGCTGCCGCCCGCAAGCATCACCTTCCCGCCTTCGTGAACGGAAGGCTGCACGGGAATGAAGTCGATCGTGCCGCCCATGCTGTTGTACCAGCGCTCGCTTGGATTTCCGGGCCCGACGATGACGTTCTCCCCCGACATGAGAACGCCCAGCGGAATTTCCACAGAGTGCCAGCCGGTTCCCTGGCTGAGGCTATTCAGCGGCACGCCATCGAGCTCCGCCGTGATGGCATTGGTCTCCAGGTCGCCGGGGATACTGTTGTAGCCGACCTTGATGCCGCGAATCGAAATCTGCTGTCGACCGGTCGCGCTGTAGTTGTCGGTGCCCGACACGTAGACGTTCGGCAGCGCAGTCAACGCCTGCGTGCCACCGGCATCGGGGCCGAACAGAGAGATCATGGAATGGGTGACCGATTCGGCCGGCTGCGAGGAGTCGCGCAGCTGTTTCGCGTTCAGGACCTGACTCGTGAAATCGCGGTACCCTTCGATCTTGACCACTTTCAGCTTGGCTTTACCCAAGAACAGCGGGCCGGCCACCGGGCCAGCGCCCGCCGAGGGCTGCGGCGCGGGGCTTGGCGTTGGCGTCAGCAAAATCGCGGCTGCATCTGCGCCCTGTGCTGCAAATGCGGACAACCCGCCGCCGATCAGCACCGCGCCCAGGACTACCCGCACCGCATTCCGCACTCTTGGATTCATGATTCCGCCTTTCCTCGATGTGGACGAAAGAATGGGCGGGCAAGGTAGTGACCGGACGTGACGTCAGTGTTGCGGAACCGTTGCGCGTTCGTGACAGTTGCGCGGTCGATGTTTAAGCAATGGGGCTCAAGAGATTGATCTTGATGAGAATTACGTCGTGCAGCGGGGCAGTGCCGCCCGAGCGCAACAGTCGTAGAATCGCCGCATGAGCCCCCTGACGACCTTCGGCCTCGTGGCCGTCACGACGATGCTGGTGTGTTATGCGCTCGAGGAACGCCGGCCCGTGTACAGCCTGGCGTTCGGGGGTGCGTGCATCCTGGGGTCGATCTACGGGTTTCTGCAGGGCGCCTGGCCGTTCGGAATGGTCGAGGCGGTGTGGGCCGTCGTCGCCGCTCGCCGCTGGTGGACCCGCCGTCGCGCGCTGCGCGGCTGAGCGGCCCCGAGCAGCACGCAACCGTCCCAGGCAGGCTGGGGCCGAATACCGGGCCGGACGCGCAGACGTCGGTGCACCAGGGCCCGCGCGAGCACATTACGCGGCGCGTCATAGTCGCGAAGCGTATGTGTCAGGGTCATGACCGGCGCGACGCGTTGCAGCCGCTCTGCGATGACCGTCCCCAAGTACAACGGCTCAGCCGCCGCCGTCGTCGTGAGAACCGTATCGGAGCGCCACACGCGCAGAACGTACCGCTCACGCGGATGGGTACTCCGGTGCACCAGTACGAGCGCCTCACGGTGCCCGCTCTCCAGATGCGGCAATACCGGCAGCTCGGCAAGTCCGACGTGCGGCTCGAACCAGCGGGCGGCCGTACGCAGCGTCCACGGTGGCGGACGCTGCCAGCCGTGCCCCGCGAGTTCGCGCCGCAGCGCCGCACGGCGCCCCGCCCATTGGATGGTGAGCGGCTGTTCCGCCCCGCCGATCAGATCGATCCGGCGGGCCGGCAGATGGGTCCATCCGTGCTGCCACCACGCCTCGAGGGGCATCCGTTGCACCTGCTGACGCACCTGGTAGTGCCGCATGTCGGACGCATGCCACTGCACGATGTGGATGCCGCCGACGAGCAGCAGCGCCAGGCCCGTGCTCATACACAATCCGGTCGCGCCGACGCGGGGCGGATCGTGGCGCAGATAGGCAATGGCAATCAGCGCCGCGGCGGCGATGCCGAAGGCCGTTCCTGCGAGCACGTCGGAGAGCCAGTGCGCCCCCAGATATACGCGTGAGAAGGCAATGGCACCGATCAGCACGGCGATTGCGCCCGTCATCGGTAAACGCCAACGGCCTTCCACCTCCCACGCCGTGAGGATCGCAAGGAAGCCATACAGCGCTGCGTTGGCCGCGGAGTGTCCGCTGGGGAACGCGAACGCGTCCCATCCGGAGCCGATCGGCTCGGGACGATGGATGTGCAGAGCGATCTTGAGCACTGCGGTGGCGATCCCGGCGACCGCCACCACACTGACCAGATGGGCCGCGGCGCGCCAGTTGCGCCGCCACGCCAACCACCCCATCGCCGCCAGCGCCACCGCCACGAGGACGCCGGTGTCGCCGAGTTCGGTGACGGCCACCATGGCCTGATCGACCCACTCGGTGCGCAGACTCTGCAGGAAATGAAACACCGCCAGGTTGGCGCGCACCAACGGATCACCGGCGATCACGTCCTGCAGCACCCCGAAGAACAGCCACAGGCTCGACAGCACGATGGCCCCGAGCACCGCCAGCCCCGGCATCTCGCGCCGCGTCGGATCGAGCACCGCAAGCAGTTGTCGCGCGAACCAGCCGGTGCGCGCCGCCGCCCAGACCCGCAGCCGCTCCTGGGCAGCGAGCGCGTGCGGGGCGACGCGGCGCAGCAGGTAGCGCATCAGCACGTACAGCAGTCCAAACAGCACCAGCACGATGGCGACGAGCAGCGCGAGCCGTCCGGCCACGGCGCCGAGCAGCACGAACGAGGCCCCAATGGCCGCCCCGGCGAGAATGTGCGCCGGCGCCCACAGTAGCCCCGAGAGCAGGTTCATCAGGTAGAAGCGGGCCGCGTCCATGCACATCACGCCGCTCAGCACCGGCACGATCGCCCGCACCCCGGGGGTGAAGCGACCCGCGAACACGCTTTTACCGCCATGACGATCCAGGAACGCCGTGCCGCGCGCCACGAGCCGCGGGCGGCCGCGAAACGGCCAGCGACCGAGGATGGCCGCGTGGTAGTGCCGGCCGAGCCAGAACGCGAAACCATCGCCGAGCACGGCCCCGATGAACGCGGCGATGATCAGCGGCCAGAGCCGCAGCGCGCCGGTCGGCACCAGCGCACTGACGGCGAAGATGATTGCATCGCCAGGCACGAACGCGCCGACCACGGGCAGCGATTCGGACAGCGACACCAGCAGGACCAGTCCGTAGGCGATGTTCTGATGCGCGCCGGCGAGGGTCACGACGGAACGAGTGATTGCGCCGAGCATGGCGGGTTCGACTCAGGAACAGGCGGCGCGTTGCATGGCGCACGATTATTTCACGCGCTGCGCCCCGATGCGCATCCTCTGATGCCGCCGGGTCGTTTCGCGCGTACGCTATGCGGATCGAACCCCCCTCGGAGGCGCAGCATGTACCAACGGATCCTCGTCCCCGTCGACGGCAGTTCCATCGCGGCTCAGGGGCTGCGCGAGGCGATCAATCTTGCGCGCGACCAGGGCGCACAAATCCTGCTGCTGCACATCGTCGACGAATGGCGGGTCGCGGCCGGCGACATCGCGGCGGTCAATCTCGATGCGGGCTCGAAGGCGCTGCGCGAGGCGGGCGCGCAAGTGCTGAAGCAGGCCGAAGAACAGGTTCGCGACGCGGGCATCACCGTGCACACCGTGTTGCTCGAGGAGCTGGGCATCCCCGTCGGCGAGTGCATCGTGCGCCGCGCCCAGCAATGGCCGGCTGACCTGATCGTCTGCGGCACCCATGGCCGTCACGGCCTCAGTCGCCTGCTGCTCGGCAGCAGCGCCGAGTACATCGTCCGCCATGCCACGGTGCCCGTGCTGCTGGTGCGGGACGCCACACCAAATCCGGCCTCCTGACGGACGCCGAGCTTCCGCCGCCGACGACGAGGCGGCTCGACCGTAAGCGGCGCACGCGGCCTTGGCGCTCGATCGCCTCCCGCACGCCGTGATGGAGAGCAGACATCTGCCGTCTGCTCGTCATCTTGGTGTTGGACAGGCCGAAGAGCAACGCGATCTCATGCGATGAGACCCTGCGGCGGACGCCACGCACTCTGCAGCAGCCGCAGGATCGCAGGCGCGGCACGCATCGTGGCCGAACGACACCCGCGTCGAGCAGACGAATGGCGCCACCACGGCACGCACCGCGTGCCGCTTGCACCATACCGCGACCGTCACCGTTCCGAGAGTTGCTGTTGGTTGTCGTGTATACCCACGGTCGGCGGCCATCGCCACCCATCGCACCGCGGGGGCGCACCGCGCCTGACCCTGCCGCCGGCCGCGGCGAGCACCGCCAACAGCGCTCCACCGGGCGAGCCCACCTCGGACCCGAGCACGGGCACAGCGTCAGACGCGCGGGCAGGTCGTGACAAGACCTAAAAGATTCTTAAGGATTTTTATGTTACATCGGAGCGACAGCTCGGAGACAACCCCTTGATTTGTAGTTGTTTTCGAGCTGGCGGAGAGGGTGGGATTCGAACCCACGTGCCGGTTTTACCCGACCATCCGATTTCGAGTCGGCGCCGTTATGACCGCTTCGGTACCTCTCCCCGGGGTCGGTGATATTATAGCTGTATATTTTTGGCTCTGTGGAGTCCGGTTTTGGCGCGAAGACGCATCCATGCACGCCTCGGACGGACCGCCTTCAGGATGGGCACAGTGGCAGCGGTCACGGCCATGGCACTTCTGGCGCACGGTTCGCGCAGCCAAACGGCGCTCGAACGGATCCGCGCCCGGGGAGAATTGCGCGTCGCGACGCTGAATCTCCCCACCTGCTACTACATTGGTCCGAAGGGTCCGACCGGCCTCGAGTACGACCTGGCGAAGAATTTCGCGCACGATCTCGGCGTGAAATTGAAGATCGTCCCGGTGCCCGACGAGGGGGCGCTGCGCGCGGCACTCGCCTCGGGGCGGGCCGACATCGCCGCGGCCCAGATCACCGCGGATTCCGCCTGGCGCGACGTGGGCGAACCCGCCGCGCCGTATGCCGAAATCCCGCAGCTGGTGATTTACCGCAGCGGCGAACCGGCACCGCAAAATCTGCCGCAGCTGCAGTATGCGAAGCTGGTGGTCCGCGCACACAGCCCGCAGGTCGAGGTCCTCAAGCAGCTGCGCCTGGTCGCGCCGTTCCTGCAATGGGAGGCGACCGAGACCGGCAACACGCCGCTGCAAGACGTCGCCTCGGGTGAAGTCGGCTACGCCGTGGTCGATGGGCGCGCTTATGCGTACGCACACCACTTGTATCCGGACGTGCGCGTGGCGTTCTCGCTGCCGCAGAAGCGCCCGATCCAGTGGGTGGTCCGTCCGGATGCACCGGACCTGCTGCACGCCGTCAATCATTATTTCCGCACGCTGCGCGCCACCGGGCAGCTCACTGCGCTGATGCAGCACGAGTCCGGCAATACCGGCAATTTCCCCTACGAGCGTTCGCGCCTGTTCCAGATTTATCTGGTGCAGCGCCTGCCGCTGTACCGCAAGTGGTTCGAGGCGGCGGCCGAGCGCTACCACCTCGAATGGCGACTGCTCGCGGCGATCGGCTTCCAGGAGTCGCGCTGGAACCCGGCGGCCATCTCGACCACCGGGGCGGCCGGGGTGATGATGCTGACGTCCGATACCGCCCAGGCGATGGGCATCGAGGACCGGGCCGACGCGAAGGCGAACATTTTCGCCGGCGCGCGCTATTTCAAACAGGTCCTGGAGATGATTCCGAAACACATTCCGGAGCCGGACCGCACCTGGTTCGCGATCGCCTCGTACAACGTGGGATTCGGCCACGTCGAGGACGCGCGCGTGCTGGCCCAGCGGATGGGCAAGAACCCGGACTCTTGGGCAGCCGTGCGGCGGGTGCTGCCGCTGCTGACGGATCCGCGTTGGTACGACCAGGCCAAATATGGCTACGCCCAAGGCTGGCAGCCGGTCGAGTACGTGGCGCGCGTGCGCGAATTCTTGCGCCTGCTGGAGTGGGCCCCCGAGAGCGGCGTGCTGGTGCAGACGGCCGACGCAAATGCAAACGCGCCTGTGGCCGATCTCTCCGGCAGCTGAGCGGCGGCGCTAGGCGCGGCGCGCGGCGAAAAAAGACTGCAGCAGTGCGCTGCACTCCTGCATCAGTACGCCGCCGAACACGTCGACTCGGTGATTGAGCGCCGGCACCGCGAACAGATTCAGGATGCTGCCGGCCGCCCCGGCCTTCGGATCCCACGCGCCGAACACGACTCGCCGCACCCGTGCGTGCACGATCGCCGCAGCGCACATCGCACACGGCTCGAGCGTGACGTACAGCGTCGTGTCGGTCAGGCGATAACTGCCGAGCTCGCGTCCTCCGGCGCGCAGCGCTTCGATCTCCGCATGCGCCGTCGGATCGTGGGCGCCGATCGGACGATTGGCGCCCGCAGCGAGCACTGCCTCGTCCCGCACCAGCACCGCGCCCACCGGCACCTCACCCTCGCGGCCGGCCCGTTCGGCCTGCTCGATCGCCAGCCGCATGAACTCGATGTCGCTCGGCACGACGTTCAGCCCTCCTCGTCAGGTCCGAGCACGCGCCCGACCCGAGCCTGCAGGCGTCCGCTCGCGAGGCGCGCCTCGATCGGCTCGCCTGGGCTCACGGTCGCAGCGTCCCGCAGCAGCGAGCCGTCGGCACGGGTCACGATGGCGAAGCCACGCGCCAGTGTCGCCAGAGGACTGGCCGTCTGCAGCGTGCGGTGCGCGAGCATCACCCGGTGATCCAACCGCGAGAGCTCCGTGCTCATCTGCCGCTCGAGCCGCGCCGCAAGCGAATCGATGCGTGCCCACAGCTCGCCCGCGCGCCGTTGCGGGGAATGCGGCAGGAGCCGAGCCTCGCAGCGCGTCAGACGATGGCGGGCGTCCTGCACGGCGCTGCGCACGCCGAGCGTCAAACGCTGCTCCAGGTCATCGAGCCGTTGTGCCTGGTGAGCCAGGCGTAGCCCCGGATCGGCCCGGGTCAGGCGCGCATTCGCCGCTTCGAACCGCGCCACCGCCGCGCGCAGCTCGCGAGTCATGGTCGCACCGATGCGCGCGCCCGTACGGCCGAGCGCCTCGAGCAGCGCCTGTCGATCCGGCGCGACCAGTTCCGCGGCGCCCGAGGGCGTCGGTGCGCGCGCATCGGCCGCGAAATCCGCGATGGTGAAGTCGATCTCGTGGCCCACGCCGCTCACGACCGGCACGACGCAGGCGCGAATGGCGCGCGCCAGGCGCTCGTCGTTGAATGCCCACAGGTCCTCGAGGGAACCACCGCCGCGCGCCAGGATGAGCACGTCGCAATCGGCACGCTGCGAGGCGAGCGCGAGCGCCTCGACGATCGCCGGGGCGGCCGCTGCGCCCTGCACCGGAACCGGATAGATGCGCACCGCCGCCGGCGGGAAGCGCCGCCCCAGGATCTGCAGCACGTCGCGGATCGCCGCCCCGGTGGGTGAGGTCACCACGCCGATGCGTCGGGGAAAGCGTGGCAGCGCGCGCTTCGCCTCGCGCGCGAACAGCCCCTCGGCGGCAAGCTTTGCCTTGAGCCGCTCGAATTCGCGCTGCAAGGCCCCGACACCCGCCTCCTCGAGGTGCTCGACGATGAGCTGATAGTCCCCGCGCGGCTCGTACAGGCTCACCCGACCGCGCGCCAGGACCTGCTGCCCGGCCTTCGGAGTGAAGGCCACCCCGGAGGCACGCATGCGAAACATGGCACAGCGCACCTGCGCCTCGCGGTCCTTGAGGGAGAAATACCAGTGCCCCGAGGCGGGCTGGGCGAAATTGGACAGCTCGCCCTCGACCCACACCACACCGAGGCCACGCTCGAGCAGGGTGCGCACTTCCCGGTTCAGCCGGGCGACGGTAAAGACTGCGGGGGTGGGCGCTGCGGCGCTCTCACCCGTGACATCGGCGCTGGACATGGGCGAACCATACCACCGAGGTTTACCGGCGGGCTGCCGATGCGTAGAATTAGCTATGCGAATTCTCGAACAAGCCCTGACGTTCGACGACGTCTTACTCGTCCCCGCCTACTCGGAAATTCTGCCCCGCGAGGTGGACCTGTCCACCCAGCTCACGCGGCGCATCCGCCTGAACCTGCCGCTGCTGTCGGCGGCCATGGACACCGTGACCGAGGCGCGCCTGGCGATCACCATCGCCCAGGAAGGCGGCATCGGCATCGTACACAAGAGCATGAGCATCGAGGCCCAGGCGCGCGAGGTCGGCCGGGTCAAGAAGTTCGAAAGCGGCCTGATCACGGATCCGATCACCGTCCCGCCCACGATGACCATCCGCGAAGTGCTCGACCTGACGCATGCGCGCGGCATCTCCGGTGTGCCCGTGGTGCTCGGCCGCAAGGTCGTCGGGATCGTCACCCACCGCGACCTGCGTTTCGAGCTGAAGCTCGACGCCCCGGTGTCCTCGGTGATGACGCCGAAGGAGCGCCTGATCACGGTACGCGAGACGACGCCGAGAGAAGAAGTGCTGGCGCTGCTGCACAAGCACCGCATCGAAAAGGTGCTGGTGGTCAACGGCGAGCAGGAACTCGCCGGCATGATCACCGTGAAGGACATCCAGAAGGCGAAGGAATTCCCCCGCGCCTGCAAGGACGAGGGGGGCCGGCTGCGCGTCGGTGCGGCCGTCGGGACCACCCTCGATACCTTGGACCGGGTCGCCGCGCTGCGCGAGGCCGGCGTCGATGTGGTCGTCGTCGATACGGCGCACGGTCACTCGCGCGGAGTCCTGCACACCGTGGCACAGATCAAGAAGCGCTGGCCCGAGCAGCAGGTCATCGCCGGGAACATCGCGACCGCCGAAGCGGCGCGCGCACTGGTGGATGCCGGTGCGGATGCCGTCAAGGTCGGGATCGGGCCGGGTTCGATCTGCACGACTCGGATCGTTGCCGGCGTAGGCGTCCCGCAGATCTCCGCGGTGTCCAACGTGGCCGAGGCGCTGCGCGACAGCGACGTGCCGGTGATCTCCGACGGCGGCATCCGCTTCTCCGGTGACATCGCCAAGGCCATCGTCGCCGGTGCGCACACGGTCATGATCGGGAGCCTGTTCGCCGGCACGGAGGAATCCCCGGGCGAAGTTGAGCTCTACCAAGGGGCCTCCTACAAGTCCTATCGCGGCATGGGTTCTCTCGGCGCAATGGGCGAGCGCCACGGGTCGGCCGACCGTTACTTCCAGGATGCGGCCACCGAGCTCGAGAAGCTGGTCCCCGAGGGCGTCGAGGGACGCGTGCCGTACAAGGGCAGCGTCGTCACCATCCTGCAGCAACTCGCCGGCGGACTGCGCGCCGCGATGGGCTACACCGGCAGCCGCGACATCACCGAGATGCGCACCCGCCCGGTGTTCGTGCGGGTCACGACCGCCGGCATGCGCGAGAGCCATGTGCACGACGTCTCGATCACCAAAGAAGCGCCCAATTACCGGGTGTCCTGATCCTGATGCCCTGCACACCACCGACCAGAACCGCGGCCGAGCCGCATACGGCATGAACACATCCGCTCCGGCCGCCGCGCCACACCAGGACATCCACTCAGACCGTATCCTCATCCTCGACTTCGGCGCGCAGTACACGCAGCTCATTGCGCGGCGCGTGCGCGAATTCGGGGTGTATTGCGAGATTCACCCCTGGGACATCTCCGAGGACGAGGTGCGCGCGTTCAGACCGCGCGGCATCATCCTGTCAGGCGGACCGGAGTCGGTCGTCGCTGCCGCGTCCCCCCGGGCGCCGGAGTCGGTCTACGCCCTCGGGGTGCCGGTGCTCGGCATCTGCTACGGCATGCAGACCATGGCGCACCAGCTCGGTGGAAAGGTCATGGGCTCCGCCGAGCGGGAGTTCGGCTACGCGGAAGTCACCCTGACGGCGTCCTGCCGCCTCCTCGAGGGCATCGAGGACCGGCACGACACCCAGGGCCACTCCGTGCTCGATGTGTGGATGAGCCACGGCGACCGCGTCGAGGAGCTGCCCGAGGGCTTCAGCGGGTTCGCCGCAACCGCCAGCATCCCCTACGCGGCGATGTGCGACGAACGCCGACGCTTCTACGGCGTGCAGTTCCACCCGGAGGTCACCCACACGTCCCAGGGCACACGGCTGCTCGAGCGCTTCGTGCGTGAGATCTGCGGCTGCGCGGCGCTCTGGAGCACCGGGAACATCATCGAGGATGCCATCGCGCGGGTTCGGGCCCAGGTCGGAACCGGAGCGGTGTTGCTCGGACTCTCCGGCGGCGTCGACTCCTCCGTCGTCGCAGCCTTGCTGCACCGCGCCATCGGCACGCAGCTGGTCTGCGTATTCGTGGATCACGGTCTGCTGCGTCTGGGCGAAGGCGATCAGGTGATGGCCACCTTCGCGGAGCATCTGGGCGTACGCGTGATCCGCGTCGACGCCGAAGAGCGCTTTCTCAGTGCGCTCGCCGGCGTCGCCGACCCGGAGGCCAAACGCAAGATCATTGGCCGCACCTTCGTCGAGGTCTTCGACGAGGAGGCGCGCAAGCTCACCGGCGTGACGTTCCTCGCCCAGGGCACGATCTACCCCGATGTCATCGAGTCGGCCGGGGCGCGCACCGGCAAAGCACACGTCATCAAGTCGCATCACAACGTCGGCGGCTTGCCGGAGAACATGAACCTGAAGCTCGTCGAGCCGCTGCGCGAGCTGTTCAAAGACGAGGTGCGACGGCTCGGCATCGAGCTCGGACTGCCGCGCGAGATGGTCTACCGGCACCCCTTCCCCGGCCCCGGACTCGGGGTGCGCATTCTCGGTGAAGTGCACAAACCGTACGCCGACCTGCTGCGCCGCGCGGACGCGATCTTCATCGAGGAGCTGCGCCGGCACGAGCTCTACGACCGCACCAGCCAGGCGTTCGCGGTATTTCTACCGGTGCGTTCAGTGGGCGTCATGGGCGACGGGCGCCGTTACGATTACGTCGTGGCGCTGCGCGCGGTGGAGACCATCGATTTCATGACCGCGCACTGGGCACGGCTGCCCTATGAGTTTCTCGATCTGGTCTCACGCCGCATCGTGAACGAGGTGGACGGCATCTCGCGCGTCGTATACGACATCAGCGGCAAGCCCCCCGCCACGATCGAGTGGGAGTGACGAAGCTCATCCGACGCCGCACATCGTGAGGAATGTCCGCTCAGCGCAGCGGCAGCCGGGCCCTGGATCGCGGAGCCGACGCGGCATATTCGCCCCCGATCGTCCTCGGGTCCGACCGATTGCGGCCGACCTCGCCGAACTTTCAGGAGGGCGCGCACTGAAGCCCATGGCGTTCCGTCGCGGGCGCGCCCCCAGGACGAGTGAGTGGGTGTAAGGCACGACATGCACGGACCGGCGACTTCTGCGGCACCGCAGGCGTGCCCCGTGTGCCTTGCCGCTTCGCCCGCCGCACTGCTGTCGATCGACGGGCGCGACTATTGGAACTGTGCGCGGTGTGCGGCACGCTTTTTAGATCCTCGCCAGCATCCCTCCCGCGATGCGGAATTCGCCGAGTATCGAAAGCATCAAAACGATGTGGACGATCCGGACTACCGCCGCTTCCTGCGCAAACTCGCCGACCCGCTGCTGGTGCGCCTCGCGCCCGGT
>JAKBDK010000024.1:0-42995 GCA_021834525.1 Pseudomonadota bacterium
GCCCTGCTCGAACGCAGCGCGCAGATCACTCGCGCGCTCGACGAGACGCTGGCCTATGTGGGGGGGCTCTCGGGGCAACCCCGCGGGGTGCTCAGGGTGAGCGCGGGGATGGGGTTTGGCGTCAACGTCCTGGCCGAGCAGCTGCCCGACTTCCTACTGCGCTACCCCGACATCGACGTCGCGCTCGATCTGGAAAGCCGGACGGCGGACCTCGTCGGCGAGGCGATCGACGTCGCGGTTCGCCTCGGCCCGCTCCCGGACTCCGGCCTGGTCGCCGTGAAGCTCGGCGAGATGCACCGCTATCTCTGTGCCACGCCCGCGTACCTGCAACGGCGCGGAACGCCGCAGTCCTTCGAGGAGCTCTCGCACCACGACACCATCGACATGCCGTCACCGGAAGGGCGCATCAGGCCATGGATCTTCTCCCGTGGGCAGGAGACGACCCGCCTCGAGCTGGCCCCGCGCGTCTCGGTCAACGAAGCGCTGACGATTCATCGGCTCGTCATGAATGGTGCGGGCCTCGGCATCCTGACGGGGTATATCTGTGGGCCGGAAATCGCGGCGGGACGGTTGGTCCACCTTTTCCCGCAATGGTCGGTCGCCTCCGTCGAGGTGAATCTGGTCTTCCCCTCGCGGCGCGAACTGGCACCGGCTGTCCGGGCCTTCGTCGACTACATGAAGGAAGTGAATCGATCGGATTCCGTGTGGAGGAGGCGATCGTGACCCCGGAGGAGGCCGCGCGAAGCGGCCCAGGCGAAAAATTCTCCGACGACCTCAGGTATCGTCGGTAGCATTCGCAACTTCTTGATTTATTGGCGCTCCCTACGGGATTCGAACCCGTGTTACAGCCTTGAGAGGCCAGTCACCGACGGGTATCGCGCACCGGCGATCCGCTCAGCCGTTCGGCCGCCGCATCGCTTCGAGCGCGGCCTTGGTGAGGAAGGCGCTGCGGGTTTGTCCGTGCGACTTTGCATACTCGTCGATTTGCTTCAGCAGCCGGCCCGGAACCGTGATGTTGATCTTCTCAGCGGGCCCGAAGAAGCGGTCGACAGACACATCGACCATACCCCAAGTCCAGCCTCGATATTCCGAATCCTTTTGCCACGTGCTCATCGGCCTCGGTGTCGGAATGCTCTTCCCCTCTTCTGCGAGCACCTCGCAATGAGCCTCGATCGCTTCACGCGCGTTGTCGAAAGCCTCCTCGACGGTGTCGCCCGCGCTGAAGCAGCCGGGTAGATCAGGCACAGCCACGCCAAAAGCGGCCCTTTTCGTCCCGGCCTCGATCGCAATCGTGAATTTCATTTATCTCTCGCGCCCTTCAGCACACCTTTTCAATTCGCAGCAGCACATCCCGCTTCCTTACTATTCGAGTCCTGCCTGTTTCCTGATCTTGTGCATCAGCCCTTTACCGAGGTCCTTCTTTGGGTGGGGTACCGTAAGGTGTCCGGGGCGGCCAGGGTGCTTCAAAATATGATGGCTGCCGACTACGCGGTCCTCGTACCAACCGGCCTTCTTAAGCTCCCTGATGAGGTCGGCGCTGTGCACGGTAGGTACTATACCCACCAGTGGGCTTGCCGTCAATACCATACCCACCGATCCTTTCTACCGCCCGCATGCAGCGCTGTACCGTGCCTGCGGCCCACGCGGGTCCTGGCGGGGACGGCGCTTCCGCGCATCATCACGATCACGACCGCGATCTCGCAGTTCTTCACCGCCCTCGTCATCACGCTTTTCGTTCTGGTCGCCGAGGTCCTCGAAAGCATAGACTGTCTCGCGCGGGCGTCGTGCCGTCCGCGATCTGCTGGATTTCCTACCCAGGGCCATCGCAGTTCGCCGCTCTGGCGGTGTGTCCGAGGTCGACGCGGGGGAGCTCACGCCGGGCGGTGCCGTGCTCGTCAATCCCGGTGGCCGGATTCCCGTGGACGGGACGGTGATCGGTGGGAATTCCTTCGTCGGCCAAGGCGGCGCTGCTCACCTACCTCCTGACGCACCACATCCGCTCGACCATCTCCGTCATCATCGTCGCGGGCGCCTGCGGGACAGGCGATGGGCGCGCGGACAGTGCTCCTGACCGGCGATGCAAGAGCGGTGGCCGAATCCGTGGCCGGCGAGCTCGGCATTACGTACGGAGATCGCCGCAGACTTGCTCCCCGAGGATAAACGAGCTCACGTCCAGCGCCTCGCCGCTACGCGCCGTATCGTGGCGATGGTCGGATCATGGACTTCGGGCGGAGCGGTTCCTGGACAGGCTCACATGCGATTCAGCGGAGTAAAAAAAATCGCACCCAAGACTGGCCGAAAACTGTCCGACGATCCCCGGCTCACGTGAGTTGTATTCATAAGCCATTGATTTATTGGCGCTCCCTACGGGATTCGAACCCGTGTTACAGCCTTGAGAGGGCTATGTCCTGGGCCTCTAGACGAAGGGAGCGCTGGGGGACCTGAGCCAGGAGCGCGGTATTATAGGTATCCTGAATGTTTCCTCAAGCAGAAAGCGCAGACTGAATTGAATTCTTCCGACCCGCGCCCCACAGCGCCCGCCCAGCCGCCCCGGGTGATTCCCCGGGCCGAGCACATCGTTTCTCGTGCCCACATCTCCCCGAATGCCTTACGGGTGCTGTACCGACTGCGCGACGGGGGCTTCCAAGCCTTCTTAGTCGGCGGTTGCGTGCGCGACCTGCTGATCGGCTTGGAGCCGAAGGACTTCGATGTCGCCACCGATGCATTGCCGGAGCAGGTCAAGCGCCTGTTTCGCAACTGCCGCCTCATCGGTCGACGGTTCCGTCTCGCACACGTCTTCTTCGGCCCGGAGATCATCGAGGTCGCGACGTTTCGCGCCTCGAGTGCGCCGGAACCGGGTGAGGAGCCGATCGAGGATGAGGAGGAGGAGGCCGAAGAGGCCGACCTCGACGGCGATGAGACCGATCTGATCGATCAGGGCGGGCCGGTCACCGAGGCGCGCGCGGCGCGCTTCGAGGCGGAACACAGCGCCCGCGAGACACTCGTCGATGCCGACACCGAGCGCATGTTCGATGCGACCGGGCGGATCCTGCGCGACAACATCTACGGCACGGTGGATGATGACGTGTGGCGCCGGGATTTCACGGCGAATGCGCTCTACTACAACATCGCCGACTTCTCGATCTGGGATTACACCGGCGGTGCCGAGGACATCGCGGCCCGGCGGCTGCGGCTGATCGGTGATCCGGAGACGCGCTATCGGGAGGATCCGGTGCGCATGCTGCGCGCGGCGCGCTTCGAGGCGAAGCTCGGCTTCGAACTCGATCCGGCCAGTGCCGAGCCGATCGAGCGGCTGCGTGCTCTGCTCGGTGGCGTGCCACCGGCGCGCCTGTTCGATGAGATGCTCAAGCTGTTCCTGACCGGCCACGGCGCACGCAGTCTTCCGGTGCTGCGCCGCCGCGGTCTGCTCGGCGCGCTGCTGCCGAGCACCGAGGCCTACCTTGCGGCCCATCCGGGCAGCCTGGTCGAGCAACTGCTGATCCGGGGCCTGGAGAACACCGATGCGCGCGTCAAGGCGGGCCGCTCCGTCACCCCGACGTTCCTGCTCGCGCTGCTGCTCTACGGCCCGATCGCGGCATTGATCGAGGCCATGCCGCCCTCGCGCTGGCACGAGCTTGCGGCGATCCTCGACGCCTGCGACCAGGCGGTGCGCGATGCCCAGCGGCACCTGTCCATCCCCAAGCGCTTCTCGCTCGGGCTGCGCGAGATGTTCGCTCTGCAGCCGCGGCTCGAGCATCCGCGGGGCCGCCGTGCGCTGCGCCTGCTCGGCCATCCGCGCTTTCGCGCCGGCTACGACCTGCTGCTGCTGCGTGCCGAGTTCGGTCTGGCGAACCCCGAACGGGCCCAGTGGTGGACCGATCTGCAGGCCGCTCCGGAAGCCGAACAGGGGCCGATGGCCGATGCGATCGCCAGCGGCGGCAGCGAGCGCAGCCCCGGGCAGAAGAGCCGCCGCCGACACCGCGGTGGCCGGCGTCGCGGCGCACCGGGCGCCGGCTGAAGCGGTCCGACCCGATGCCGCGGTGGCGGCCGGCCTACGTCGGCCTGGGCAGCAATCTCGAGGATCCCGAGCGGCAGGTGCTCGGGGCCTTCGAGCGCCTCGGAGCACTGCCGGACACGCTCGCCCTCCTGCGCTCGCCCCTGTACGGATCGCGTCCGATGGGACCGGTGGCCCAGCCGGATTTCGTCAATGCCGTCGCGGGGCTGCTGACGCAGCTCGAGCCCGAGGCGCTGCTGCAGGCGCTGCTCGCCACGGAGGTCGCGCTCGGTCGACGTCGCGATGGACCGCGCTGGGGGCCGCGGCGGATCGATCTGGATCTGCTCGTCCTCGGCCGCGAGCGCCGCGCGCAGGGGACGCTGACGCTGCCGCACGCCGGTATAGTGGAGCGCAATTTCGTTCTGTATCCTCTGGCGGATATTGCCCCGGACCTCGACGTGCCCGGGCTCGGTCGGGTGTCCGAGCTCAAGACGCGTCTTGCGCCCGAAGGGCTGTGGCGAATCGAACCCGAACAATGAAACCCCATGCCCGCCGCAACTGAACCGAAGCCCGCTGCCGATCACCAGTACATCGTGGTGGAGGGTCCGATCGGCGTCGGCAAGAGCACCCTGGCGCGGATGCTCGCCCAGAGCCTCGCCGCCCAGCCGGTGCTCGAGGACGCCCCGGCCAATCCCTTCCTCGAGCGGTTCTACAAGAACCCGCGCGCCGGGGCGCTGCCGACGCAGCTGCACTTCCTGTTCCAGCGCTGGCAGCAGCTCTCGGCGCTGAACCAGAAGGACCTGTTCGCCACGGTGCGCGTTGCGGATTACCTCTGGGAGAAGGACCGGCTGTTCGCCCGCGTCACCCTCGATGATGCGGAGTTTGCGCTCTACGAGCAGGTGAGCGGGCGCCTGGACATCCAGGCGCCGAAGCCGGATCTGGTGGTCTATCTGCAGGCCCCGGTGGATGTGCTCCTCGAGCGCATTGCACGGCGCGCCATCGGCTACGAGCAGTACATCGACCGCGAGTATCTGGTGCGCCTCAATGAGGCGTACGCGCGCTTCTTCCATGAATACGAGGCCGCCCCGCTGCTCATCGTGAATGCCGCGGGCATCGATCCGGTGAACAACCCGACCGATTACGACGAGCTGTTCGCAGCGATTCGCCGCATGAAACGCGGGCGGCTGTACTACAACCCGATGGGTGCGCGGGCGATTTAGTAGACTAAGGCGATGTATACGCATCTGCAGCTGCGCGATTCGGACCGCCCGCCCGTCACGCTCGCCACGCTGGCGCGCATGAAGGCGCAGGGCGAGAAAATCGTGAGTCTGACCTGCTACGACGCGAGCTTCGCCGTCCTGCTCGATGCCGCCGACGTCGATGTGGTGCTGGTGGGCGACTCCCTCGGCATGGTGATCCAGGGCCGCGATACCACGGTGCCGGTGACCATGGACCAGATGGTCTACCACAGTGCCGCGGTCGCCCGCGGCCTGCACCGGCCGTTTCTCATCACCGATCTGCCCTTCATGAGCTATCCGACCAAGGAGCGGGCGCTGGAGAACGCGGTGCGGCTGATGCAGGAGGGCGGGGCGAAGATGGTCAAGCTCGAAAGCGGTGGCGGGCAGGTGGAGATCGTGGAGTTTCTGGCGAGCCACGACATCGCGGTGTGCGCCCACCTCGGGCTGAAGCCTCAATCGGTGCACAAGACGGGCGGATTTCGCGTGCAGGGCCGCGAGGACGCCGCCGCGCACCAGCTGATCGAGGACGCCAAGCGGCTCGAGTCGGCCGGTGCCGACGTGGTGCTGCTCGAGTGCATTCCGGCGGCGCTCGGCACGCAGATCACCGCGGCGCTCTCGGTGCCGGTGATCGGGATCGGCGCCGGGCCCGACACCGACGGCCAGATCCTCGTGCTGTACGACATTCTGGACATCACCACCGGGCGCAAACCGCGCTTCGTGCGCAATTTCATGACCGGTGCCGGGGACAACCTCGAGGCCATCAAGCGCTACGTCGCGGCCGTGCGCGAGCGCGCCTATCCGGCTGCCGAGCACTGCTTCTGAAACCCATGCGCAACGTGACTCGCATCGCCGAGGTGCGCGAGGCCGTGCGCGAATGGCGCCGGGCCGGTGAGCGCGTGGTGTTCGTGCCGACCATGGGCAATCTGCACGCCGGGCACATGAGTCTGCTCGAGGCGGCCCGTGCCCACGGCGAGCGCTTCGTCGCCAGCATCTTCGTCAACCCCATGCAGTTCGGTCCGAACGAGGACTTCGCGCACTACCCGCGCACGCCCGAGCGCGACGAGCGCATGCTGAGCGATGCCGGCTGCGACCTGATGTTCATGCCGGAAGTCGCGCAGATGTATCCGTACGGCTCCGCGGCGGCGACGCGCGTCGAGGTGCCGGGGCTCTCGGACATCCTCTGCGGGGAGTTTCGCCCGGGGCATTTCCAGGGCGTCACGACCGTCGTCTGCAAGCTGCTGCACATCGTCGCGCCCGATGCGGCGGTGTTCGGCGAGAAGGATTTCCAACAGCTGACGCTGATCCGGCGCATGGTGAGCGAGCTGTGCATGCCGGTGCAGATCGTCGCGGCGGCGACGGTACGCGATGCCGACGGACTCGCCCTGAGTTCGCGCAACCAGTATCTGACCGATGACGAGCGCGCTCGGGCCCCGGCGATCCACCGGGCGCTGCGCGCGGCCGCAGCGCATCTGGCCGCGGGCGACCTCGAGGTGGCGGGGATCGAGCGCGACGGGCTGCGCGCGCTGACCCAGCAGGGGTTCCGTCCCGATTACTTCGCGGTCAAACGGGCCGCCGATCTCGGTCCGCCGCAGGCCGACACCCGGCACTGGGTGGTGCTGACCGCCGCGCACCTCGGCAAAGCGCGCCTGATCGACAACGTGCAGGTGGAGCGCTAGGGGCGACTCTGGCGCTGCAGCGCCCAGTCGATGTGCTCGCGCAGCAGCGCCGAGGCGTGCTCGCGCCGCGAGCGCAGCGCCTGGCGTACCTCGGCATCGGGCGGGGCGTTGCCGAGCGCCACCGCGATGTTGCGCGACCAGCGCTCGTAGCCGATGCGGTAGATGGCAGAGCCCTGCATGCGCGCCTCGAACTCGGCCTCGCTCCAGGCAAACAGTGCCGTGAGCTGCGGCGCATCGAGCGCGTGGCGGACCTTGAAGTCCGGGTGCGAGGCGGCGCGCGCGAACTTGTTCCACGGACAGACCAACTGGCAGTCGTCGCAGCCGTAAATGCGGTTGCCGATCGCGGCGCGCAGCGGCGGCGGAATCGGTCCATTGAGCTCGATGGTCAGGTACGAGATGCAGCGACGTGCATCGAGCCGGTAGGGCGCGACGATGGCTGCGGTCGGACAGGCCTCGATGCAGGCCGAGCACGAGCCGCAGTGCGCGCCCGTGGGGGCATCGAGCGGGAGCGGCAGGTCGGTGAGGATCTCGCCGAGAAAGAACCACGAACCGGCCTCGCGCGCGATCAGGTTGGTGTGTTTGCCAATCCAGCCGAGACCGGCATCGCGGGCGAGCGCCTTCTCGAGCACCGGTGCGCTGTCGACGCAGACCCGGTAGCCGAACGGACCGATCTGCGCGGCGAACTCGCGGGCGAGCCGCGCCAGCGCTCCACGCATCACCTTGTGATAATCGCGCCCGAGCGCATAGCGGGACACGTAGCCGGTGAGCGGATCGGCGAGCACCGCCTCGGCGGGCGCCGCGTCGGCCGGCCAGTAATCCATGCGCACGCTGATGACGCGCAGCGCCCCGGGCAGCAGCTCCGCGGGCCGGCTGCGCAGCGTGCCGTGACGCTGCATGTACTGCATGTGCCCGTGCATGCCCGCTTCGAGCCAGCGCACCAGGTGGCGCTCGTCCTCGGCCAACTCCACCCCGGCGATGCCGAGGCGGGTGAAGCCGAGTGCGCGCGCGCGCTCGGCGAGTTCGCCCTTCAGGACCTCGGGCGGGGGAATGTGTTCGCTCATGGGGGCCTCACGGGGCCAGTATAATCAAGCCCATGTCGCTGCCCGTCCCGCTGTATACCTCGGCCCAGGTGCGCGCCATGGATCGCGCCGCAATCGCGCAGCTGGGCCTCACCGGCTACGCGCTGATGGAGCGGGCCGGCGCGGCGACGCTGCGCGCGTTGCGCGAGCGCTGGCCGGCGGCCGGGCGGATCACGGTGGTGTGCGGCCCGGGAAACAACGCCGGGGACGGCTACGTGCTGGCGCGGCTGGCGCGCGCCGCCGGCTGTGCGGTCACCGTGCTCGCGGCGAGTCCACCGGAGCGTCTGCGGGGGGAGGCGCTCGAGGCCTGCGCGGCCTGGCGTGCGGCCGGCGGGACGATCGAGCCGTTCGCGGCGCAGGCGCTGCCGCAGAGCGAGGTGCTGGTCGATGCGCTGCTCGGCACGGGGCTTTCCGGCGCGGTGCGCGCGGATCTGGCCGAGGTCATCCGTGCTCTCAATGCCAGCGGCCGGCCGATCCTCGCACTCGACGTGCCCTCCGGTCTCGATGCCGACCGCGGCCTGCCGCTCGGGGTGGCGGTGCGGGCCGAATGCACGGTGACGTTCGTGGCGCTGAAGAGCGGGCTGCTGCTCGGGGAGGGACCCGAGCATTGCGGTGTGCTGATGTTCGATGACCTCGGACTCACCGGCCGGCTGTCCGACGTGCCGACGGCGCGCCTCGAGCGGCTGGTGCAGGCCGATCTGGAGCAGGCGCTGCCGCGCCGCGTCCGCGGGGCGCACAAAGGGGATTTCGGTCAGGTTCTGATCGTCGGTGGCGGTCCGGGCATGCCCGGAGCGGCGCGGCTCGCCGGGGAAGCCTGTCTGCGCGCCGGTGCCGGAAGGGTCACGGTCGCGGTCGCCCCGCAGAACCTGGCGGCCGTCGTGAGCGGGCGCCCCGAATTGATGTGCGTGCCGCTCGAGCCACCCGAGACGGTGCGCACCCTCGCGGCGCGCTGTGATCTGGTGGCCGTCGGCCCCGGGCTCGGGCAGGACGCCTGGGCGCGCGCGGCGTTCGAGGCGGCGCTCGACTGCGGCAAGCCGCTCGTGATCGATGCGGATGCGCTGAACCTGCTCGCGGCCGCGCCGCGCGGCGCACCGGCCGCAGGGTGGGTTCTGACGCCGCATCCGGGGGAGGCCGCCCGCCTGCTCGCCACGAGCACCGCAGCGGTCCAGCGCGACCGGCTCGGCGCCCTCGAGACGTTGCTCGCCCGCTATGGTGGGGTGGTGGTGCTGAAGGGCGCCGGGACGCTGGTGGGCCGGCAGGGGGCCGTGCCGGCCGTGTGCGAGCTGGGCAATCCCGGCATGGCCAGTCCCGGGATGGGCGATGTACTCACCGGACTGATCGCCGGGATCCTCGCCCAGTGCCGCGACCCGTGGCGCGCCGCGCGCGCCGGGGTGCTCGCCCACGCACGGGCCGGAGATGCCGCGGCGCGCGGCGGGCAGCGCGGACTGCTCGCCGGGGATCTGATCGAGGAGTTGCGCCGCTGCGTGAACTTCTGAACAGCGCGGCGGACACCGAAGCGCTGGGCGCGCGCCTGGCGCGCGCGCGGCCCGACGGGCGCGCGCCACTCACGGTGGTGTATTTGTGCGGCGATCTGGGCGCGGGCAAGACGACGTTGGCGCAGGGGTTTCTGCGCGCCTGCGGCGTCACCGGTCCGGTTCGCAGTCCCACCTACTCGCTGGTGCAGTTGTATCCGCTCGAGGGGCAGACGGTGGCGCACCTGGATCTGTACCGCCTGCGTGCGCCCGAGGAGCTCGAACACCTGGGGCTCGAGGCGTGGGCCCTGCCCGGATGTCTGTGGCTGATCGAGTGGCCGCAACGGGCCGAAAGTGCCCTGCCGCCGCCCGATGTGACCGTGGCGCTCAGCGTCCTCGGGACCGGGCACGAGGCCGACATTACGTACGGCACCGCTGCAGGTGAAGCTTGGGTGGCACGCGCCGCACGCAATTCGAGTTGAAATGAGGGCGCGCGGCTCGTAGATTACGCCTCAACGAATGCCGCGAACCTCATGATCAGAAAGGTATTTTACATCTGCATTGCGACGCTGGGCGTCGTCGCGACCGGCGCGGCGCACGCCGGAGTCGATCATTTGGATCGGCTGTGGGTGTCGGATTCGGCCCAGGCCGCCACCGTGCGGCTCGCACTCGGGGGCTTCACGCAGGCCCATTATTTCCGGTTGACGCACCCGGACCGGGAGGTCATCGACCTGCTCGGCACGCGCGCCGGCGCCGGGCTGCGTCTGCCGCAGACGCGAGGCTGGCTGCGCGGGGTGCGCATGGGCCTGCAGCCCAACGGCGCACTGCGCCTGGTGTTCATCACCGGCTCGGCGGCGCACATGCGCCTGGTGTGGTTGCACCCGACGCGCGCCGGGCGGCAACTGCTCATCAGACTGAATGGCTTCGGTCCGCTCGCGCCGCGCCGTGCCGTCGGTCCGCCGCGCGCCATCCGCACCCGGCTGGGACCGCTCGATGACGGACGCGACATCATCGTCACCGTCGACCCGGGCCACGGCGGCATCGATTCGGGCACCATCGGGCCGAACGGCACGATGGAAAAGACCATCACGCTCGCCATCGGCCGGCTGCTCGCGCAGCGCATCGATCAGCAGCGCGGGATGCGCGCGACGATGACCCGCGACAGCGACGTCTACCTGACACTACGCGACCGCATGCGCATCGCACGCCGCGATCATGCCGATCTGTTCGTTTCGATTCACGTCAACGACTGTGATGATCCGAACGTCGAGGGCGCTCAGGTGTACATCCTGTCGCTGCACGGCGCCTCGAACGAAGCGGCGCGCATTCTCGCGGCCCGGGAAAACGCCGCCGATGACCTCGCCGGGGTCCGTCTGCGCAACAAATCGCACACGCTCGCCACCGTGCTGTTGAACCTCTCCCAGACCACCACCATCGCGCACAGCGTGGTGGCGGCGCACGACGTCCTGCTCGCGCTCGACCGCTCGGTGCCGGTGAACAAGATGACGGTGCAACAGGCGGCGTTCGTGGTGCTGAAGTCGCCCACCATTCCCTCGATGCTGGTCGAGACGGATTTCATGTCGGATCCGCGCCAAGCGGCCAAATTGCGCCAGCCCTGGTACCAGAAGCGCATCGCCAATGCGATTTTCGGCGGCATCCTGGCGTATTTCCGCAACCATCCGCCGGCCGGCACGCTGTTCGCCGAGGAACGTGCGGCTCGACTGCGCATGCTCGTGGCGCGCAACGCGCACTGAGGCGCTCGTCGCGGCGCCTGCGCGGGGGGCCCTCAAGGTGCGCTGAGACGTGCCAGCCGACCGCGCCAGTGGAGCGTCCCGCGGCGAGAGACTCGCCTCGATCAAACGTCAGTCAGAAGTGCAATCTCACTCCAGACGGGCGCCTGCGGCCGGCGGGATTCCTTCGGCGCGTGCGTGCCCAGATAGAGGTCGTTGGCGAAGAGATCCCCGCCCGTGACCTTCAGGCCCTCGAACGGGCCGATGCTCTGGCGTTGGCCGTCCGCGCCGGTCACGCGCAGGTACAGCGCGGCGCGGCACTCGAGCACTCTGTGGTTGCGGCGTGCGACCTGCCAGAGGCCACCGGTGTAGCGGGCCGCGACGGCGTTGTCGGGTCCGCGCAGCGTCGCATCGGCGCAAATCCTGAAATAGGCGCCGCGCACGAAAGTCATGGACTCGTTGCTCAGTTCCCAAAACGTGAGCGTGATCACTCAGCGCGCTCGAGCGTTCAACACGCCAAGCGCGCGCGCCGCGCCGCGGGTGGGCGCAGCCCCTGCGGGTCGCTTGGCGAGTCTGAGCATGGTGCAGTCTGTCGGCCGGGCGGGCGTCAATTCGGTCTCGACCCCGGTGCGCTCAACGGGGAGTGGGGATGAACGTCGAGGGCGATCGCCAAGCGCAGCGAGCCGAGCGCGGCGACGTCATCCGGCGGCAGTTCGATTCTGAACATCTCGCGCGCAAACAGGCTGACCAGCAATTCCGCGACGCCGCCGTCCTCGCTCAGCCGCTTCAGGAACGGTTGCGCGCGACGCAGGTGATTGAGCGTCTTCGAGATCACCGATTCGACCGTCACCCCGTCGCCGGAGAGCTGCGGTTCGCTCATCAACCGTCCCATCCAGTAGCTGTCGCGGTGCGATCCGCCGAGAAGCGCGCCCGCGGCGTCACGGCGCGGCTCGCCGACCTGCCACGCATGCTGCGGCTCGATGCCGAGCGCTGCGGTGATCGTGTGCGGATCGAGTGTCGGATGACGGATCCGCAAAGAGACGGTGAATTCGTACTCGCTCATGGGCGTGACGGATCGGGGCAGGTGGCCGGGCCTCTCGAGCAAGCCCGCCGGCGTGCGCGGACTCTCAGTGCGCCGCACTCAGTCGCTGCCGCTGTTCTTCGGCGAGGCGGTACGGTCCGGGCCGGTGACTTGGGTGGCGAATGCGCGCAGACAGTCGCGCGAGCAAATGATGACGGGCGCCTCCTGGTCATCGAGTGTGCCCCGATTGGGATGGCGGCTCAACCGAAAGTGCTCGTTCGGGCGCCGTCCATCTTCGAAGCCGACGTCGCGTTCGCAGACGTCGCACGTCATCACCAGAATTTCTTCCGCGGAACGGTACCGTCCCGTCTTGCGCCACGCCATGGCACGGACCTCGCAGCGACGATATTCATCGCAGCCGCCCCGACCGTGACGGCCGGGGCGGCTGCAATGGGCAAAGCTCAGTAGCGACGAGCGCCGCCGCCGCCGCCGCGGTTGCCGCCGCCGCCGCCGCCCGAACGCTCGCGATCCTGCGCCTCGTTGACCCGCAGCGGGCGGCCGTCGAAGTCCGCGCCATTGAGCGTCTGCATCGCGCGCGCCGCATCGGCGTTGGGCATCTCGACGAACGCGAAGCCGCGCGGCCGACCCGTCTCGCGGTCGGTGATCATGGAGACTCTCTCGACCGTTCCATGCTGCGAGAACAGAGCATTGACGGCTTCTTCGGTGGCCGTGAAGGGGAGATTTCCAACGTAAAGTTTGGTCACTGCGAGATACTCTTGAGAATAACGGGTGTGGAGCCGCAGGCATCTCCTGCGACGTGGTTCGCGGAGCTTTGCGCGGGTGGCGACATTGGCAGGTGGGGCGCGCGGCAGAGCAGCGCGTGACGCCAAGGCAGACAAGCCGAAAAGATACGAGCCGCCTGACAGGCTACAGGATCGCAGCCGGGCTGCCAAACTTTTATGCGCCGCGCGCGGCACTCGCCACGAGTTCTCGCTTGCGTCGGCGTTGCGGTGCGCGCATGCTGGTTCAACTCGTTCGCGCGCGACGGCGCCGATACACGAGCCGTCCCGAGCGGGTGCTCGTCAATCGCACCCGGCCACCACGACGATGTTGTGCGACAAGAGATGGGGGGCGGACTTTGGCGGGAAGTCCGGCCGGTATGGCTTGCGCCCCTAAGCTGCCGCCGTCTTCATCCGAGGCGGGTTGGCCGTCGCACGGTACGGCGCGGCACGTCAAAACGACGGGTTCGGGCCGGCCGGCCCACGGGTGCGGCGGTCGATTCGGGCATTCTTCCAACGGATCAAACTCAGGAGCCGATTCGCGTGATGAACCTTTCTCTATTTGACGCGTTCGGCAAGTTCGGCGCCAAGCCGACCAGCCGATTCGGCAGCCTCTCCGCGATGGCGAACGACGGCGCGTTGGTGATCAATTGCCGCCAGGCGCATTTTTCTCACCCCTCGTCCGGGGTTTTGCGCTACGAGACCTGCATTTCCGCCGAACAGGCCGGCGCCGGAGTGCTCAAAACACTGAGCGAACATCTGACCCGCGCGCGCGAGGGCGATTTGCCGGTCCGGATGGTCGTCACCTTTGAGCAGCGGCAGAAGACGGGCAAGGCGGGCGGCTATTTCGTCCGTCCCGATCTGATCGGCAAGGTGGCGGACTTCGATGGCGATCGCTTCGCGATCGATTTCACGCGGCCGCAGGCCGCGGCCGTGGAAACCAGCGCACGCCGGCGCAAATAACACTCATCAGTGCGATGGCGAACACACGGCCATCAGGGTGAAACGAAGGCGCAGACCGCACGGTACCTTCGAGCCGGAGTCGCCGCCGCGCATACCCGGACATTCCATGACGCCCTCGATCCGCCGCGAGGGGCTGGCGATGGCCGTGTCCACGTTTGCGGCCAGGTCGAAACCGCCGTTGCAGTCGCTGTAGGGGCACGGGAAGGTGAAATGGGCGCGCGCCGGCGGGTGCAGGATGCGCGATTGCGGTACGGGCGTGCTGGACCCGCCCCCCTCGAAGCGCAGATCAAAGTGCAGCTGTTCCACCATGGGGAACAGGGTGCGCAATTTGGGAGCGGCTTCCTGGTCGCGCCGCAGCTGCGCGGCGCGGTCTTGACTCGTGGGCGTTGCGCGAGTGTTGGCCAGCTTCATGCGCCGCTCATGGGCGTCGGGTCAGCGGGACCCGCGGCCGGATCCTGCGACGGTGCGGCATCCTCGGTGGGGCTGGTGGCGCGGGCGGCCCGGCGTTGCTGCTTCTCGAGCTGGCGTGCAGCCCTGCTTTGTTCCTTCTGCTTCTTGGCCAGGCGATAGTTCGGTTTCGGCACTGAGACTCCTCGGTCGCGTCACTTCTTAAAATGGCATTTCCCGCGACACTCTACTCTGTTTCGTCCGCTCGGACGTGACGTTCGCCTGGCGTGCGCAGCGCGAGACCTGGTGCTTTTTCAAAGCCCAGACTCAGCTGTGCGTCACGTGGTTCATAACAGCACACGGATGACTTCGATCCGTCAGACCGTCTCGTGCGCAGCGCGCGGCGCGGCGGTGGGACCGAGGGTGCGCGGCGGGTCGGGCGGTCCTCTGCGCTCGGCGCGGTGCGTCCGGTGGCATCGCCGGAGCACCGGTGATGAAGTCTGTGCATCCATCCAGTTTGAGAAGCGGGAACACGACCGGGGCAAGACCGGACGGAGCGGTGGGCCGCGCTCGACGGCGTAAATCCCTCACTGCGACGCTTGAGATTCCGGTTCGTTCTGCGGCGACGGAGGGGTGCCGGATGCGCCGCGACAGAGGGGGCGAAATCGGTATAGGCGATTGTTTCAGGGCGTAAAATTGGCGATCTCTCGCCGCGGATGCGAGCGCTCTGGCGCACGCCCCCCGGCGGGCGGTCACCGGCCCCTGCCCGTCCGCAGGCGAGCACGATGCGATTGAACTTTTGACGCGATATCTATACGATGCCGGCCCCTTCTGCCCTCGAGTCCCGGATGTACCCAGACCAGGTATGGGGATCGAGGAGGGCGCTGCTCTCTTCAGCGCAGACCATTTTGGACAGAATGTGCCGGGCCCGTTCGCCCGGCTGCTCGACAGTGTGAACCGAAAATTCGATACGGAAACTTGCCATGCCTCGCACAACCGCGCTTTCTGATATCCGCAACATCGGCATCATCGCCCACGTCGATGCCGGCAAAACGACGACGACGGAGCGCATCCTGTATTACACGGGGCGCAAGCACACCATCATCGACATCCATGACACCAAGGATCTGAAGACCTCGACCACAACGGACTACCTCGAGCAGGAGCAGAAGCGTGGCATCACGATTCAAAGCGCCGCGGTGTCCTGCTTCTGGCGTGGGAAGAAGATCAACCTGATCGATACCCCGGGGCACGTCGATTTCACCATCGAGGTGAATCGCTCCCTGCGCGTCCTCGACGGCGCCGTGGTGGTGTTCGACGGCGTCGCCGGCGTGGAGCCGCAGTCCGAGACCAACTGGCGTCTGGCGGACAACTACGGCGTGCCGCGCGTCTGCTACGTCAACAAGATGGATCGCAGCGGTGCCAGCTTCACGCGCTGCGTCGACATGATCAAGAAGCGTCTCGGCGCGCGTCCGCTGCCGGTGCAGATCCCGATCGGCTCCGAAGACAACTTCAAGGGCATGATCGATCTGGTCGAGATGAAGGCCCTGGTGTGGAGCTCGGACGACAAGGACGCCGAGTGGCAGACGCTCGAGGTCACGCCGGATCTGGCCGATCAGCTCGACATCCACGTGCCGACCGATCGCAAGATCCTCGCCGATGTTGAGAAGTACCGTACGGAGCTGATCGACACCTGCCTCGAGATGGACGACGAGGCGATGCACAAGTACATCGAGGACGGTCACGCGCCGTCGGCCGAAGTACTGCGCAAGTGTCTGCGCATCGGCACCGTGACGGGGGCGTTCAACCCGGTGCTGTGCGGCTCCTCGTACAAGAACAAGGGCGTGCAGCAGGTCCTCGACGCCGTCATCGATTACATGCCGGCGCCGACCGACGTCGCGGCCATCAAGACGCTGGACGAGGACGGTAACGTCACTGGCGAGCGCAAGTGCTCGGACGACGAGCCGTTCAGCGGGCTGGCGTTCAAGGTCATCAACGATGCGTACGGCGCCCTGACGTTCGTGCGGGTGTACTCCGGCGTGCTCACCCGGGGCGCCTCGGTGCAGAACTCCACGCGCGGCAAGCGCGAGAAGATCGGCCGCATGGTCGAGATGTTCGCCAAGGAAGCCAACCCGATCGAAGAGGCGCGCGCCGGTGACATCATCGCGCTCGTCTCCATGCAGGAAACGGAGACCGGCGACACGCTCTGTGACGCCGCCAATCCGGTGATCCTCGAGCGCATGCGCTTCCCCGATCCGGTGATCAGCGTGTCGGTGCAGCCGAAGGTCAAGGGCGATCAGGAGAAGTTCGGTGCCGCCCTGGCGAAGATGGTTCGCGCCGATCCTTCGCTGCATCTGGAGACCGATCGCGAGACGGGCCAGACGATTCTGCGCGGCATGGGCGAGCTGCACCTGGAGGTGACGCTCGATCGCATGCGCACGGAATTCAACGTCGAGGGCACCATGGGCGAGCCGCAGGTCGCCTACCGCGAGACCATTACGCGCAAGATCGACGAGCAGTACGTGCACAAGAAGCAGACCGGCGGTTCCGGTCAGTTCGCCGAAGTGTGGATCACGTTCGAGCCGCTCGAGCGCAGCCAGGGGTTCGAATTCGTCGATTCGACCTCGGGCGGCTCGGTGCCGCGTGAGTACGTGCCGGCCGTGGAGAAGGGATTGAAGCTGCAGAAGGAAGACGGCGTGCTCGCGCACTTCCCGACCGTGGACTTCCGTGCCACGTTGACGGACGGCAGCTACCACGATGTCGACTCGAACGCACTGACCTTCGAAATTGCCGCCAAGGCCTGCTTCCGCGAAGCGATGCGCAAGGCGGGCCCGATCCTGCTCGAGCCGGTGATGAAGGTCGAGACGGTGACCCCGGGGGACTATCTGGGCGATGTCATCGGCGACATGAACCGTCGTCGCGGCATGATCCAGGATCAGCTCGAACGCGGTGCCAACATCGCGGTCGTGGCCACCGTGCCGCTGTCGGAGATGTTCGGGTACATCGGCCAGCTGCGCTCGATGACCAGTGGTCGCGCCTCGTACACCATGGAATTCTCGCACTACGAGCCGGTGCCGAAGAACGTGGCGGACGAGGTGATTGCCGCGGCGAGCCAGGCGAAGGCGGCAGCGAACGGCTGAGGCGAGAGGCCCTCGGGTCTGTCGAGCCCTGCGGCCGGGCCGGAACGAGCGTTCCGGCCCGGCCGCGTCGTTTAAGCCGGCTCGAGTGTCCGGGCCGCGCGCATGACGCTCTCGGTCAGTTGCGCCAACACGGGCACCTCCAATCGAGTCACCTGCCAGTAGAGTGCGACGTCGAGCGCCGTGCCGGCGGCCAGCTCGACCAATGCGCCGGATTGCAAATGGGCGCGCGCCATCGCCAGCGGATTCATGCCCCACCCGAGTCCTGCGAGCGCGGCGTCGAGAAACGCTCCGCTCGACGGTAGTCGGTGCGCGGGCAGTGGCACGTCGCGATGCACCCGCCGATGCGCCCACTGTTCCTGCAAGCGGTCATTGCGGTCAAACACCAGACTCGGCGCCTTGGCCAGGGCGTCTGCGGTCACGCCGTCGGGGAACCAGCGCTCGACGAAATGCGCACTGGCGGTCGCGACGTAACGCAGCGCGCCGAGCCGGCGGCTGCGGCACCCCTGCACGGGGGCGCGCAGTGAGGTCACGGCCGCCAGCACCTGGCCCCGCCGCAGCCACTCCGCAGTGTGCTCCTCGTCATCCAGTGTCAGGTTGAGCAGCGTGTCGTGATGGGCCGCGAAGTCCTTCATCGCACCGATGAACCAGGTGCCGAGGCTGTCTGCATTCACGGCGATCCGCAGGTTGGCGTGCGGGGCGCCGATCGACTCCCGCGGCAGCGTCGGCAGCTCGCGGCGCAATTCCGCTTCCAATACCGAGATCAGTTCCGCGTGGCGGCAGAGGCGGGCGCCCACTTCCGTGGCGACGCACGGGCGTCCGCGCACGATGAGCGTGGCGCCCACACGTTCCTCCAGCAGCCGCACGCGCTGCGAGACCGCCGAGGGCGTGACGTGCAGCCATCGCGCGGCGCGCTCGAAGCTGCCCTCGCGGGCGACGGCCGCGAGGGCCGCGAGCAGTGTCTCGTCCAGCATCGAGTCGCCCCCGCAGCAGACATTAGAGAAACTTATGCAAGATTAGCAAATGTCGTTGGTCGAAGCGCTGCGGCGGACCGACACTGGCGAGATGTTCGCAGGATCCCTTCGCGCCTACGCCACCGGTCTGTCCCTCGGGATCTCGCTGATCATCGCGATCGGGGCCCAGAATGCCTTCGTGCTGCGCCAGGGGTTGGCGCGCTCCCACGTGCGCCTGGTGGTGGCGGTGTGCGTGCTGCTCGATGCGATGCTGATGACCGTAGGGGTCAGCGGCGTTGCGAGCGCGCTCGGTCGCACGCCCTGGGCCCTCGATGGCGTGGCCCTCGCCGGTGCGGGGTTCCTCGGGTGGTACGGGCTGGCCGCGGCGCGTCGGGCTCGCTCGGGAACCTCGGCGCTCGCCGTGGCGAGCGGGAGCCCGCGAGGGGCGCGCCAGGCCCTGACGCAGACGCTCGCCGTGTCGCTGCTGAACCCCCACGTCTACCTGGACACCGTCCTGTTGATCGGCTCGGTGGGCGCGCAGCAGCCCCGTGCGCTGCGCGGGGCATTTCTGGCCGGCTCGTGCAGCGCGAGCCTCGGCTGGTTCGTCACGCTGGGATTCGGCGCGCGCCTGCTCGCCCCGCTGTTCGCCCGTCCGCAGGCCTGGCGCGTGCTGGATACTCTGATCGCGCTGGTCATGTGGAGCGTGGCGGTCGCTCTGCTGCTGAAGCTCGTGCACGGGTGAGTGGGCACTGTCCGGGGCCGCGCCAAGCCTGCTAGTCTTTGCGGCCGAACGGCCGTGCGAACCGCCCCCTCCGAGTCCTCATGCCCATCCGCGTCCTGCCCAACGAATTGGTCGATCAGATCGCCGCCGGTGAGGTGATCGAGCGGCCCGCGTCGGTCGTGAAGGAACTCATCGAGAACAGCCTCGATGCCGGCGCGCGGCGCATCGAGGTGGACGTGGAACAGGGCGGGGTGGGCCTGGTGCGGGTGCGCGACGATGGCTGCGGGATCGAGCCGCAGGCTCTGCCGCTCGCCCTGACGCGCCACGCGACGAGCAAGATCGCCTCGCTCGAGGATCTCGAGGCGATCGGGACGCTGGGGTTTCGGGGCGAGGCGCTGCCCTCGATCGGCTCGGTGGCGCGGCTGCGGATTGCCTCACGAACGGCCGACGCGGCGCACGGCACGGAGATCCTCGTCGAGGGCGGCTCGATGGGCGCGGTGCGTCCGGCCGCGCAGCCCCCCGGCACCACCATCGAGATGCGCGACCTGTTCTACAACGTGCCGGCGCGGCGCAAGTTCCTGCGCACCGCGGCGACCGAACTCGGCCACATCGCGCGACTGCTGGAGCGGCTCGCGCTCTCGCGCCCGGACGTGACGCTGCGCTTGCGCGCCGGGGAGCGGATGCTGATCGATGCGCCGGCGGGTGCGCCGGCCGAGCGCATCGCGCAGCTGCTCGGTCGGGAGTTCCTCGAGAGCACCCTCGAGGTCGATCATGCCGCCGGTCCGGTTCAGCTCACCGGCTGGATCGGGCTGCCGACGACCGCACGGGCCCAACCGGACCAGCAGTACTGGTTCGTCAACGGCCGCCCGGTGCGCGACAAGCTGTTGATGAGCGCCGCACGGCTGGCCTATCGGGACGTGCTCTATCACGGCCGCCACCCGAGTTATGTGCTCTACCTGACCCTCGATCCGCGGCTGGTCGACGTCAACGCCCACCCGGCCAAGCTCGAGGTGCGCTTTCGCGACAGCCGGCAGATCCACGCGTTCGTGATGCATACCCTGGAGCGCTCGCTCGCTGCGACCCGGCCGCAGTCCGCTGCCGCGCCGGCGGTGCCGGCCGCGCCGCTCATCGGGGCCGGCGCGCCGATGGCCTCACCGGCGCGCGCGAGTGGTCACTTCGAGTTCGGCGCACCGCACTTCGCGCCGGCCACGCACCCGCACGGCGACTGGGCGCTCGCAGCTGCCGTGCGCGATCGCTCAGCGCCGCAGGAAGTCGAAGGGTCTGGCGCGGCCGGCGAGCCGCCCCTCGGGGTGGCGCTGGCGCAGTTGCACGGCATCTACATCCTGGCGCAAACCGCCGAGGGGCTGATCGTCGTCGACATGCATGCGGCGCACGAGCGAGTGCTCTACGAGCAGTTCAAGGCGGCCCGCGGCACCGGCCCGCCCGCGGCCCAACAGTTGCTCGAGCCGCTGGTGGTCGAACTGAAGCCCGTCGATCTGGAGCGGCTACTGGCGCAGCGCAGTCTGTGGGAGGCGGCCGGATTCGAGCTGGAGGCGCTCGGGCCGAGCCGGCTCGCGCTGCGGCGGGTGCCGGCGCTGCTGGCCGGGGCCGAGGTGGTGCGCATCGTGCAGTCGATGGCCGAGGACCTCGGTCGGGACGATCCCGGGCACCATTTCGATGCCCTCGATGATCGGTTTCTCGGCACGCTCGCCTGCCGTACGGCCATTCACGCCCGGCGCCGGCTCACGCTGGCCGAGATGGACGCGCTCCTGCGGCAGATGGAGCGCACCGATCGGGCCAATCAATGCAATCACGGTCGGCCGACCTGGACGCGCCTGACGCTGCGCGAGCTCGATCAGCTCTTCCTGCGGGGCCGCTGATGAGCGCGCCGGGCGCGGCGCGGCCGGTGCTGATCCTCACCGGACCGACCGGCAGCGGCAAGAGCGGTTGGGCCGAGCGTCTGGCCGAAGAGGCGCCGGTGGAGTTGGTCAGTGTCGATTCGGCGCAGGTGTACCGGGGGATGGACATCGGTACGGCAAAGCCATCGTTAGCGCTCAGGGCGCGCATCCCCCATCACCTGATCGATGTCTGCGACCCGACGGAGGGGTACTCCGCCGGCCGGTTCGTGACCGAGGCGCTCGCCGCCATCCACCTCATCCAGGCCCGCGGGCACCTCCCGCTGCTGGTCGGCGGCACGATGCTGTACTTGCGAGCGCTGCTCCACGGTCTGGCGCCGCTGCCGCAGGCATCCCCGGAGCTGCGCCGGGCGTTCGACGCGCGCGCCGCGCGCGAGGGGTGGCCGGCGCTGCATGCCGAGCTCGCCGGGCTCGATCCGGCGGCCGCGGCGCGGATCAATCCGAACGACGCGCAGCGCATCCAGCGGGCACTTGAGGTCTGCCGGCTCACCGGCGAGCGGCTCTCGGACCTGCACGCACGGACCGAGCCGCCCCTGAAGGACATGACGGTGTGGAGCTGGGCGCTCGCACCGCCGGAGCGCGCCGTGCTGCACCGCAGGCTCGCCGAGCGCTTCGAGGCGATGATGGATACCGGATTGCTCGAGGAAGTGCGCGCGCTCTATGCGCGGGGGGATCTGACGGCCGCCCACCCGGCCATGCGCTCGGTCGGCTATCGGCAGCTGTGGGGCCATCTGGCCGGTGACTACGGCCGGGCCGAGGCGGTTCAGCGGGCCATTGCCGCGACCCGCCAGTTGGCCAAACGGCAGTTCACCTGGATGCGCTCGGAGGGCTTTGCCGAGTGGCTCGATCCCGAGGCGCATGCGCTGTCGTGGAATCGCGACGTCCGGCAACGCATCGAGGCGCTCGCGCTGTGAAACACGACGCGTGATGATAATATTGAGCTTCCGTATCGCTTCAGCCTGCTGCGAAGGCAGGCGCTTGCATCACTCCCCGTAGGGTCGCCTCGGCGATCCTTAAACGCCCAAAAATTACAATCTGTGAGAATAAGGAGAACCCGATGGCCAAAGGCCAGTCGCTCCAAGATCCCTTCCTGAACGCACTGCGTAAAGAACGGGTCCCCGTGTCGATCTATCTGGTCAACGGCATCAAGCTGCAGGGCCAGATCGACTCGTTCGACCAGTTCGTCGTACTGCTGAAGAACAGCGTCAGCCAAATGGTCTACAAACACGCCATTTCCACGGTGGTGCCGGCGCGCAACGTGCGCCTGTCCTCCGACGAAGAGGGTGCGGTGGAGATTGCCGCCGAGTGAGCTGCGCACGCGCGCGCACAGGCCGGGAACTGAATCGTGTTCGAACGCCCGCGTTCCGGTGAGCGCGCACTCTTGGTGCGCGTCGGTTTCGGCGGGCCGGTCGATCCGGAGGATCTGGCCGAATTCGGCCAGCTCGCCCGATCGGCGGGCGCCGAGCCCGTCGGCACGGTGACCGGGCGGCGCGAGCGGCCCGATCCACGGTTCTTCGTCGGCAGCGGCAAGGCCGAGGAGTTGCGCCAGGCGGCCGAGGCCGGGGACGCGGAGGTGATCCTCATCGATCACGCGCTCTCCCCGAGCCAGGAGCGCAACCTGGAGAAGCTCACCGGACGCCGTGTGCTCGACCGCAACGGGCTGATCCTCGACATCTTCGCGCAGCGGGCGCGCAGCTTCGAGGGCAAGCTCGAGGTCGAGCTCGCACAGTTGCGCCACATCGCCACGCGCCTGGTGCGGGGCTGGACGCACCTGGAGCGCCAGAAGGGCGGCATCGGCATGCGCGGTCCGGGCGAGACGCAGCTCGAGACCGATCGGCGGCTCATCGCCCAACGCGTGCGGCTGCTCACCCGCCGGCTGGAGAAGATCCGCCAGCAGCGCGAGACGGGCCGGCACGTGCGCGCCGAGATCCCGGTGCCGTCGCTGGCGCTCGTCGGGTATACCAACGCGGGCAAGTCCACGCTGTTTCGAGCGCTGACGGGCTCCGAGACGTACATCGCCGATCAGCTGTTTGCGACGCTCGACCCGACGGTGCGCCGCATCGCGCTGCCGGGCGGGACGCCGGTGGTCGTGGCCGACACGGTGGGGTTCATCCGCGATCTGCCTCATGAGTTGGTCGCGGCCTTCCAGTCGACCCTGACCGAGGCTCGCGAGGCGACCTTGCTGCTGCACGTGGTCGATGCGAGCGATCCGCGCCGCGATGAGCACATCGCGCAGGTCAACGACGTGTTGGCGCAGATCGGTGCGCAGGACATCCCGCAGGTGCTGCTCTACAACAAGATCGATCGCCTGGGCCGCGCGGCCGGCGTTGAGCGCGACGCGCAGGGCGCGGCGAGTGCGGTGTGGATTTCGGCGCAGGCGCGCGAGGGCATGGATCTGCTCACGAGCGTGCTCGCCGAGCGGCTCGCGCGCAGCACGCGGGATGCGCGCGTGCGGTTGCCGCCGGGCGCCGGCGCGCTGCGCGCGAGCCTGTACGCCGCCAAGGTGGTGCGCGCCGAGCACGCCGCCGAGGACGGCTCGATCGAGCTGTCCGTGCAACTTCCCGATGCCGAGGTGCTGGCGCTCGCGCGCACCCCGGGGGTCGAGATTCTCGAGACACAACATCCGGATTCCTGATTGAGGAGCGCAACTGAAGTGGGCAGATTCGTTGTCGTGATCGGCACGCAGTGGGGCGATGAGGGCAAGGGCAAGGTCGTCGACCTGCTCACCGAGCGCGCTGCGGCGGTGGTTCGCTTCCAGGGCGGGCACAACGCCGGCCACACGCTGGTCATCGGCGGGACGAAAACCATCCTCTCGCTGATCCCCTCCGGGATCCTGCGCGAACACGTGCGCTGCTTCATCGGCAACGGCGTGGTGCTCTCCCTCGAGGCGCTGCTGAAGGAGAGCCGCATGCTGATCGAGCAGGGCGTGCCGGTGTTCGAGCGGCTGAGAATCTCCCCGCTGTGCCCGCTGATCCTGCCCTCGCACGTGCTGCTCGACCAGGCGCGCGAGCGCGCCCGGGGCGTCAACGCCATCGGCACGACCGGCCGGGGCATCGGCCCGGCGTATGAGGACAAGGTCGCACGCCGCGCCGTGCGCGTGGCGGACCTGTTCCAGCGCGAGCGCTTCGCCGCCAAGCTCGGCGAGGTGCTCGACTTCCACAACTTCGTTCTGCAGCATTATTTCCGCCAGAACCCGGTCGATTTCCAAAAGACCCTCGATGAGCAGCTGGCCTACGCCGAGACCCTCGCGCCGCTCTTGACGGACGTGACGCTCGATCTGAACCGGCTGCGGCGCGAGGGTGCCAACGCGCTGTTCGAGGGCGCGCAGGGCGCCATGCTCGATGTAGACCTCGGCACCTATCCCTACGTCACCTCCTCGAATACCACCGCGGGCTTCGCCGGTACCGGTTCGGGCCTCGGACCGCGTTCATTCGACTACGTGCTCGGCATCGTCAAGGCGTACACCACGCGCGTCGGCGCAGGGCCCTTCCCAACCGAGCTGTTCGATGACTATGGCGAGCATCTCTCGCGGGTCGGTCACGAGTTCGGCTCGGTCACCGGGCGGCGTCGCCGCTGCGGTTGGTTCGATTCCGTGGCGCTGCGCCGGGCGATCGTGCACTCGAGCGTCTCGGGGCTGTGCATCACCAAGCTCGATGTGCTCGACGGACTGGAACTGATCCGGGTGTGTGTCGGGTACCGCACCGGCGGGCAGATCGTGAGCGAGCCGCCGCTCAGCCTCGAGGGCTACACCGCACTCGAACCGGTGTACGAGGAAATGCCGGGGTGGCGCGAGTCGACCGTCGGGGTGACCGATTACGCGGCGCTGCCGCTCAACGCGCGCAAGTACCTCGAGCGCCTCGAGAACCTGGTCGGCGTGCCGATCGATGTCATCTCGACCGGACCGGATCGCGAACAGACCATCGTGCTGCGTCATCCGTTCGGTTGAGGCGCTGCGGCCGGCGGCGCGCCAGGACGAGCAGTCCGAGCAGGACGGCGGTGGCCGCCGCGACCGCAGGCGCTGAGGCCTTGAGCGTCGCGCACAGCGCGCCGAGGTGCGCCCCGAAGCAGTACCCGATGAGCAGAAACTCACCGATGCCGAGCAGCACGCCCGGCGTGTTGAAGGTGAGGAACGTGCGGTAATCGAGCTCGAACGCCCCGGCGAGCGTCGGGGTGACCCAGGAGAGCGGGCCGGCGAGCCGTGCCCAGAACACCGCGCTGGCGCCGCGGCGGCGGAAGAAATCGCAGCCGCGCGTGCGGATTCTCTGCACCACCCCGCCGCTCGGCCGCGCGAGTAGGCCGGCGCCGCAGCGCCGACCCAGCCAGTAGCTCGAATGATCCCCGAGCAGTCCTCCGGCGCACAGCGCCGCGGCGACCGCGCCGAGGTCGAGCGCGCCGGCACCGGCGAGCATTGCCCCGCCGAGCAGGAACGCCTCGCCCGGAACGAACAGCGAGAACGGCAACACGGTCTCGAAGTACGCCCCCAGGAACAGCACCGGATAGGCCCACGGCCGGTGGGCGGCGAGAAATGCCAGCAGTGCGGTCAGCGCGCCGGGCTCAGCGGACGACATCGTAGGCGCGGTGGATCTTGCAGCGCAGCGGCAGGAGCGCCTCGAACAGCCAGCGCAGACCCTGACGCAGGTAGCCGCGCGCGGCGAACCGGCGCGTCGAGGTGCTCACCTGGTCCGTGGGCAGAAAGAAAAAGCGCCCGTAGCGGCGGCACTCGTGGATGAAGGTCAGATCCTCGGCAAAGTTCAGCGTCTCGTGAAAGCCGACCCCGCGGGCGATCGAGGTGCGGGCGATCTGGATCGAGTAGGAGCTGCGCGTGAGGCGGTGGATCAGGTCGTAGAGCGCGAACCACGTGCGTGCGTAGAGCGGCTCACCGGGGTGGGGGCGAACGGCGGTGGTGCCGACGCCGAGACCGGCTTCGCTGCGTCGATTCAGCCAGGTGTTCAGCTGATGCAGGAAGTGCGGTCCGAGCCGGGTATCGGCATCGCAGAACACGGTCCACTGCGACTCGGCCGAGAGCGCCCGCAGTCCGGCGTTCTTGGCGAATGAGACGCCCCGCTCGCTGCGCAGCACGCGGATGCGGCCCGCGGCGGACGACTCGGCGGCGACCCCGAGGGCGATCTGCGTGGTGGCGTCATCGGAGCCGTTTTCGACCACGATGATCTCCATGCGCCCGACCGGATAGCGCTGCGCCAGCAGTGCGCGCAGCGTCGCGGCGAGTTCTTTCTCCTCGTTGTGCGCCGGCACGATCACGGAGATGAAGTTCTTGTGCACGAACGGCTCGATCCCCTCGCACAGCCGGCGCAGCGAGTCCGCCGTGCGCCACGGCGGCTCGAACGGCGCGGTGCGCGCGCACTCGTGCAAGGCGAGGCGCAGATCCGGGGCGCGCTGGGTGCGGCTGACGAAGTAGCCCCGGCTGGCCAGGTGGTAGGCGAGGTATTCCTGCTCGGTCTGGTTCGGGGTCGGGATGAGCACCGCGCGCTTGCCGTGCTCGATGAGGTCCATGATCGTGGTGTAGCCGGCTCGCGTGACCACGCAGCGGGCGCGGCTGAACAGCTCCTGGCGCTGCTCGCCGCTCGCCACTGCGTGGATCGTCAGATCCTCCCGCTGCAGCGCGGCGTACTGGGCCGTGTCGGCGGCGGCGTTGCCGAGGATGAACACCTTGCGTCCGGGCAACTCGGCCGCCTCGGCGAGCAGCGAGCGGACGAAGGCGTCTTTGTGCTCGAGCAGGTAGCCGCTGATCACGAAGAGGTAGTCGATATCGGTCACCGCGCTGCGCTGCGGATAGGACGAGAGGATGCCGACGAACGTGTGCCGGCAGCGATGCAGGTTGTGCGAGTGGGCGAGATTGCCGGCCAGGTTCGCACTCGGGTAGGGAAAATCCGGGATGAACACGCAATCGAAGCGGCGCAGCGCCACGATGTTGATGTGGCCGGTGAGCCAGGAGGCCTCGCGCAGCCCGCGTGGGGGCAGGAAGGCGATCTGGTGAGTCAGGATGAACGAGGGCGTGGCCCGGCTGTGAAAGCCGTAGCGGCCATCGCTGAAGATGAGGTCGTAGTCCGGGGCGAGGGCGCGCACGGTGCGCCGCTCCTGGCGGATCACGCGCCAGGTCTTGAACAGATCGAGCGCGAGGTAGGCATACAGCCGCCAGCCGCTGCCGCGCTCGAGCGGCGGGTAATCGGGCATCTCGCACAGCTGCACCGCCGCCTCGTCCTGCAGCTCCAGGCGCAGAAACGCCAGTGCGTTGCCGGCGCACACGACCGTGACGACGTAGCCGCGCCGCAGATACTCGCGGATCACGACCAACGTGCGGGTTGCGTGACCCAGTCCGAGCGAACTCACCGCGAAAAGGGCGCGGGGCGCGCTGTCCGGGACGCCAGGATTGCTATGCACCGTTCGCTCGGGCCTCCGCGTGAGGCTGGGGATGACATCGGGCGTTTCACTGCCGCGGTGTCCCCGGCACCGGCGTGCGCGGCGGCACCGCCTGTGCCGCGACCTTCACGGCGAGCGCAGTCTAACCAGCCGATGTTGCAGGTCGATGACTCGCGCGTCTCAAGCGCCGCTCAGGCGTGCAATGCGTGCGAGCGGCGGCGGGTGCGAATCGTGAAACCCGCTGTAGAGCGGGTCGGGCGTGAGCGTACTGGCGTTGTTGCCGTAGAGCTTCACCAGCGCGGTGGCGAGGGCGTGCGCATCGGCATGCGCGCCGGCGAAGCGGTCGGCGGCGTATTCGTGGCGGCGCGACCAGAGCGCAGTCAGCGGCGTCGCGAAATACAGCACTGCGGGTGCGGCGAATGCGAACAGCAGCAAGGCCGCGTGCGCCGAGGGCTGCGCCACGCCGAGGGCGTGGTAGAACGCGGCCTGACGGGCGAGCCAGCCGAGCAGTGCGAGCGCGGCGAACATCACGGCGATCGAGGCGGCGAGCCCGGAGCGCACATGGTGCAGACGGAAGTGGCCGAGCTCGTGCGCGAGCACCGCCTCGATCTCGACCGGTGCGAGCTGCTCGATGAGCGTGTCGAAGAATACGATGCGCTTGTGACGCCCGAAACCGGTGAAGTAGGCGTTGCCGTGCGCCGAGCGGCGCGAGCCGTCCACCACGAACACGCCGCTCGAGGTGAAGCCGCAGCGCCCGAGCAGCGCCTCGATGCGCGCCTTCAGCGCCGCATCGGCGAGGGGCGAGAAGCGATTGAAGAGCGGTGCGATCACCACCGGCCAGGCCCAGCTGAGCAGCAGCGTCAACACCACCCAGCCGCCGAACGCCCACAGCCACCAGAGGCTGCCGGCCCGCACCATCAGCCACAGCGCCGCGAGCACCACCGGTACCCCGAGCACGACGGCGAGCATGAGCCCCTTGAGCGCATCGAGCAGATACAGCCGCACCGTCGTGCGGTTGAAGCCGAAGCGCGCCTCGAGAACGAACGTGCGCCACAGCGACAGCGGCAGATGGGCGAGCATCACCAGCGCGCTCACCGAGGCGATCACGGCCGTGCCGCGCCACAGCTCGGATGCCCCGGTGCGCAGCCACAGCGCATCGAGCGCGGTGATGCCGCCGCCGACCGTCAGAGCGAGCGTCAGGAGTGCATCGAGCACGGTGCCGATGCGGGCCAGGCGCACCTTGGCGGCGGTGTAATCGGCCGCCTTGCGGTGGGCCTCTGGGGAGACCTGGCCGACGAAGGCCTCGGGTACCTGATCGCGATGCGCGCGCGCCGCGGCGCTCTGCCGGGTGGTGAGCCACAGCTCCAGCGCCGTGCCACCCGCGACGATCAGAATGAACAGCAGCGTGAATCCCTCCATGGGCTCCATTATCGCAGAAATCCGCCGCGGGCCGGCGCCGCTCAGCCGGCCGGCCCGCACCGCACCGGCGGCAGCGCGGCTTCCTCCTCCGGGGTGTAGAGACGCGAGCGGGTGATGAAGCGCATCCCGGTGGGACCTTCCAGGGAGAACATCCCGCCGCGACCGGGCACGACGTCGATGATCAGGTGCGTGTGCTGCCAGTACTCGAACTGCGCCGAGCCGATGTAGAAGGGCTGTTGGCCGATCTGCCCCAGGTACACATCCTGCGCACCGATCTGCAGCTCCCCACGTGCCAGGCACATCGGCGCGCTGCCATCGCAGCAGCCGCCGGACTGGTGAAACATCAGCGCCCCGTGGCGCGCCACGAGCTGCCCGATCAGCTCGAGCGCCGCAGCGGTGGCGCTGACCCGTTCGCTCGTCACGGTGCGCCTCAGAAGAACCCGAGGGCCTTCGGGGAGTAGCTCACCAGCAGGTTCTTCGTCTGCTGGTAGTGATCGAGCATCATCTTGTGGGTCTCCCGCCCGATCCCCGAGTGCTTGTAGCCGCCGAAGGCTGCATGCGCCGGGTAGGCGTGATAGCAGTTGGTCCAGACGCGACCGGCCTGGATGGCCCGTCCCATGCGGTAGCAGGTGTTCGCCTCGCGCGACCACACGCCGGCGCCGAGTCCGTACAGCGTGTCGTTGGCGATGGCGAGTGCCTCGTCCATGTTCTTGAAGGTCGTGACCGACACCACGGGGCCGAAGATCTCCTCCTGGAAGATGCGCATGCGGTTGTGGCCCTTGAAGACGGTCGGCTGGATGTAGTATCCCTCGGCGAGAGGCCCTGCGAGCCGGGTGCGCTGCCCGCCGGCGAGGCACTCGGCACCTTCCTGCTTGCCGAGCTCGAGGTACGTCAGGATCTTCTCCATCTGCTCCGCGGAGGCCTGGGCGCCGACCATGGTCGCCGGGTCGAGCGGATCGCCCTGCTTGATTTGCGCCACGCGTTGCAAGGCCCGCTGCATGAACTGCGGGTAGATCGACTCCTCGATCAGCGCCCGCGACGGACAGGTGCACACCTCGCCCTGGTTCAGAGCGAACATGACGAAGCCTTCGATGGCCTTGTCGAGGAAATCATCATCCGCCCGGCAGACGTCGGCGAAGAACACGTTCGGGGACTTGCCGCCGAGTTCGAGTGTCACCGGGATGAGGTTTTGCGCCGCGTACTGCATGATCAGCCGGCCGGTGGTGGTCTCTCCGGTGAAGGCGATCTTGGCGATGCGTGCGCTCGAGGCGAGCGGTTTGCCGGCCTCGACGCCGAAGCCGTTGACCACGTTCAGCACCCCGGGCGGCAGCAGGTCCCCGACCAACTCGAGCAGCAGCAGAATCGACAGCGGCGTCTGCTCGGCCGGTTTCAGCACCACGCAATTGCCGGCCGCGAGCGCCGGGGCGAGCTTCCAGGTGGCCATCAACAGCGGGAAGTTCCACGGAATGATCTGTCCGACCACCCCGAGCGGCTCGTGGAAGTGGTAGGCGACGGTGTCCTCGTCGATCTGACTGAGCGCCCCTTCCTGCGCACGGATGCAGCCGGCGAAGTAGCGCAGATGATCGATCGCGAGCGGCAGATCCGCCGCGAGCGTCTCACGGATCGGCTTGCCGTTGTCCCAGGTCTCGATGGTGGCGAGGTATTCGAGCTTCTCCTGCATGCGATCGGCCATGCGGTTCAGCACCAGGGCGCGCTCGGCCGGGGACGTCGCACCCCAGGCGGCCCGGGCCCGGTGCGCCGCATCGAGCGCGAGTTCGATGTCCGCGGCGCTCGAGCGCGCGATCTCGCACAGGCCCGCGCCGGTGACGGGTGTGAGGTTGGTGAAGTACTCCCCCTTGACCGGCGGGACCCATCGGCCGCCGATGTAGTTCTCGTAGCGCGCCTTGAGCGCAATCTTGACGCGACCATGGGTGCTGGGTTGGATGGACATGGAAAATGCCTCGCAGTGGATTCGGTCTGGAGAATCCTACTGCAAGGCACATGCCATCCGAAGCGCAACCCGAAACATCGCTTCAGCGGCGTTGCACAGTGCGCCGTGTTGCACAACGCAACGCCGGACTGTTCCAAAACGGAACACCTGATCGTGCAACCTGCACAGCGCAGCGCGGTGAGCGCGGACCCGCGGCGGACGGGCCGGGCGGTGCGCTCGCCCCGGTAGGTGCGCTGAAGGCTCGGAGGAATCTCGCACGGCTCAGCCCGATGTCCTTCGCCGCCGAACCGGCGAGGATCGCTTCGCGCCCACGGGGCGGGCGATCGGGTTGGGTGTTGGGATCCGGTGTGCGCTGCGCCCTGTGGAGACCCGCCGCCGCGCGCGGCACGGTCATGCGCGCCCGCCGGGTGTCTCACGGCCGGCGACGGACCGGGCGCACCGTGGCATGGCCCTTGCAGTCGGGCGCATCAGGTGGAGCGACGCTTGCGAGCCGATTCCGCCGCACGTCAGCGAACTAAATTGGGGGAGCATTTCATATGACGACCATCCATGCCCTGTCGCACCGAGTCCGCCGCGCCAGTGCCGCGGGGCTACTCGTGGCGCTGGCGTTCACAGGCGTCGCCCGTGCGGGCGGCTATCCGACCGTGACCGATGCTCGGCTCGCGGCGGCCGCCACGGACAACGGCTGGCTGATGTTCCGGCGCGATTACGCCGGCAACAGCTTCGCGCCGTTTACGCAGATCAACACGCACACCGTCAAGAATCTGCATTTGGTGTGGAGCTACCGAAGCCACCTGAAGCAGGGCTACGAGTCGACGCCGATGGTCAATGGACAGTACATGTTCATCACGACCCCGAAGGATCATCTGATCGCGCTGAATGCCGTGACCGGCAAAGTTCTGTGGAAGTACGTGCGGCCCATGCCGGGCGTCGGCTTCAAGACCGTCTGCTGCGACGTGGTCAATCGCGGCGTCGCGCTTTATGGCGACGACGTCTACATGGCCACGCTCGACAACTATGTCGTCGCCCTGAATGCGATGAGCGGCAAGGTGGTCTGGCAGCGGCAACTGAAGCCCGCCGACGTCGGCTACGCGATGACGCTCGCACCGATGATCCTCAAAGGCATGGTGATCGTCGGGGAGTCCGGCGGGGAGTACGGTGCACGCGATTTCATCCAGGCGCTGAACGCGAGGACCGGTGCACTCCTGTGGCGCCGTTGGACGACGCCCGCGCCTGGGCATCTCGGTGCGAACACCTGGCCGAAGGGCATGTATCGGCACGGCGGTGGTTCGGCCTGGATCACGGGGACCTATGATCCGAGCACCGATACGCTCTTCTGGGGCGTGGGCAACCCGGCGCCGTGGCTCGCCAAGCTGCGCCCCGGGCTCAATCTGTTCACCGACTCGTTGCTCGCCCTGCACCCGCGCAGCGGCAAGATCAAGTGGTACTACCAGTACACCCCGAATGATTCGTGGGACTACGACGGGGTGAATACCCCGGTGATCACGACGCTGCGCTATCACGGCACGACCTACCGGGCCATCGTCCATGCCGATCGCAATGGCTGGTTCTATGCCATCGATCGGCTGAACGGCAAGCTGATCTATGCGCGACAGTTCACGCGCGCGACGTCGGTCGCGGGCTTCAAGAATGGTCTGCCGTACACCGACAATGCGCTGCGCCCGGCGATGAACAAACAGGTGTTCACCTGCCCGAGCTTCCTCGGCGGCAAGAACTGGTGGCCGATCTCCGTCGACCCGCTGACGCACCTGGCGTACGTGCCGACGATTCACACCTGCATGACCATGAAGGGCGCGCCCACGTTCTATCATCCGGGTCTGCCCTACCTCGGGGAGAGCTTCCAGGTCGTGCATGATCCGGCCGACCATCACTGGGGCGCTTTGCAGGCCATCGACCTGGATACCGGTCGCCAGGTCTGGAATCACGAGAGCAACCTGCCATGGGATGCCGGCGCGATGAGCACGGCCGGCGGTGTGGTGTTCAGCGGCTCGGCCCGCGGGCATCTGTATGCCTTCGATGCGCGCACCGGCCAGGTGCTGTGGCGCAGCCCGCAGCTGTCCTCCGGGGTGATTGCGCCGCCGTCGACCTTCATGGTGAACGGTAAGCAGTACGTGGCGATTCTCGCCGGCTGGGGCGGCGGCACGCCCATCTGGGGCGGCAAGATGGTCCCGGTCGTGAAGAACATTCCGCGCGGCGGGCACTTGTATGTCTTTGCGCTGCGTTGAGCGCGGCGCCTGGCCGATGCGCCGATCTCGAGCGCTGCTCGTGTTGTCCCTGAGCCTCGCCGCGTGGGGTGTCCCGCGCGGCGAGGCAGCGGTGCCGGCGCTGTATACCGCAGCGCAGGCCCGCGCGGGACATCGAGCCTATGAGCACCATTGTGCGGCGTGCCATGGAAAGCAGGAGCAGGGGCTGGTCGGTCCGGCGCTGAGCGGGCCGATCTTCGCCTCGCCCAAGGCCAACTACAAGGTCCGGGACATCTACCTGTTCCTCTCCGTGAACATGCCGGCCTATGCGCCGGGGTCGCTCACCCCGAAGCAGTACGTGGACATCATGTCGTTCCTGCTGCAGCAGAACGGCTTTCCCGCCGGCCGGACGGCGCTGACCCATTCGATGGCGAGCACCAGTGCCGTGCCACTGCTCTATCACGGCCCACGGCCCCCGTCGACGAGGCGCGCGGGCGGGGGCTGTGGGCCGCGGCCCTCGGCACCCCGTTCGAGCCCGCCGGCGGCCTCGCCGCATTGCAAGGCGTTGGTCGCGGTCCTGCCCGGGGCAGGGAGAGCTCCCCCAGCCGACTAGCCCAGGCGGCGCGGCCCACCCCGTGACGGTCCCGCCCGAGGGGGGGCACTGCGGGTCTCGGTATGCCGTACTGTACCGTGCCGCGCGATCGCGCTAGGGTAGTGGACAAGAGAAAATCCGCCAGTCGTGCCGGGGGCTACGCTGAGGGGGGATCGGATGAGAGACGAATCCGCTGCGCTGCAGTCAGCGCTGCATGCGGCCGACGAATTGAACGTCGCGGAGCGCTCCAAAGTCGTGTCGCTGTGGCACGAGCGGGTCCGTCGCTCGGGTTTGAGCGAGCGCTGGTGTCCGGACTTCAGTGCCCTCAGTCGTCGCGCACTGAGCGAGTTGGCCGAGCAGCATCGGGCGCTGTATCTGCATGCGTTGCCGGTGATGGAGCTGCTCCATCAGCAGATTCTCAACACCCACAGCATGGTGCTGCTGACCGATGAGCGCGGTCTGATCATGCATGCCCTCGGCGACGGGGACTTTCTCGAGAAGGCCGAGCAGGTGGCCTTGAAGCCCGGAGTGCTCTGGTCGGAGGACAGCAAGGGCACCAATGCGATCGGCACGGCGCTGGTCGAGCGGCGCGCCACGCTGGTGCACGGCAGTGAGCATTTCCTCACGGTCAATCGCTTTCTGACCTGTTCGTGCAGTCCGATCCACGGGCCGCGCGGAGAGCTGATCGGTGCGCTCGATGTGTCCGGACCCCAGGAAGGGTATCACCCGCACACCATGGGCCTGGTGCGCATCTCGACGCACATGATCGAGAATCAGCTCTTCGTCGATGAATTCGGGCAGAGCCTGCGGATCCACTTTCATCCGCGCACCGAGCTGCTCGGCACGTTGCTCGAGGGTATTGCGGCATTCGACGAGGCGGGCCGGATGCTCGCGGCCAACGCCAATGCCCGCGCGCTCCTCGGCCTCACCGCCGAGGAACTCACGCCGTGCTCGCTCCATTCGCTCTTCGAGATCGACGTGCCGTCCCTCTTGGCGCGGCGCGGTGCGGCCGGGACGCTGGTGCGCCTGACGCTGCGCACCGGGCAGGCGGTGCTGGCACGCGTCGAGCCGAATGCGCTGGCCGCTCGCCGCTCGGTGACCACGGTGCCGGCGCCGCGACACGACGCACAGGTCCCGTCCGACCCTGCGCCGACGCTGGCGGATCTGGACACCGGGGATCCGGCGATCGCCGCGGTCATTGGCAAGATCCGCAAGGTCCAGGGCCACGCGATTCCCATTCTCATCCTCGGTGAGACCGGCACCGGCAAGGAACTGCTGGCGCACGCCATCCACAACGAGTCCGGACGGCGCACCGGTCCGTTCATTGCGGTCGACTGCGCCTCGTTCCCGGAGTCGCTGATCGAGGCCGAGCTGTTCGGGTACGAGGAGGGTGCCTTCACCGGAGCGCGGCGCCGGGGGAACCCGGGCAAGATCGTCCTCGCCGACGGTGGGACGCTGTTTCTCGATGAGATCGGCGACATGCCGCTTGCACTGCAGACCCGCCTGCTGCGGGTGTTGCAGGAGCGCGCGGTCCTGCCGCTCGGTGCGCAACGCGAGCGACCGGTCGACATCGCGGTGATCTGCGCGACGCACCGCGATCTGAAGGACATGATGCGCCGTGGGCTGTTTCGCGAGGATTTGTATTATCGCCTGAATGGCCTCTCGGTCCGGTTGCCGGCGCTGCGTGAGCGGACGGATCTCGAGACGCTCATGGCGCGAATCATTTGCGAGCAGACCTCCTGCGTACCGCAGTTCGCCCCGGAGGTGCTCGATGCGTTCCACCGCTATCGCTGGCCGGGCAACATCCGCCAATTCGCCAATGTGCTGCGTACCGCAAGCATCATGGCCGAGGAGTCGGGGTGGGTCGGCCCGCAGCAGCTGCCGGAGGACTTTCTCGATGACCTGCCGCCCGAGGGCGTGGGCCGGCCGCGCGCCGCGGCGGGCGATCTGAGGTCCCTGCGTTCGAGCGCGGTGATCGCCGCACTCGAGCGCAACGGCGGCAACGTCTCGGCCGCCGCCCGGGCGCTCGGGGTCTCACGCAACACGATCTATCGCGCGCTGCGGCCCCAGGACTCAGCGTAAGGTGAGGCTGACACCGGCCAGTACGTTGATGCCGGGTGCGGGCTCGAAGTACGCGCCGCTTGACTGATTGACGATCACCGCGGCGACGTAGCGCCGGTTGAGCAGATTGTTCACCCGCAGGAAGACCTCCAGGCGCTGCGAGCCGAAAGCCGTGCGGTACCCGCCGCTGACGTTGAACACCGAGTAGGCGCTGGCGCGGGCCGTATTGGCTTCATTCGCCGCAATCGACCCCAGGTACTGCCCGCTGAAACTCGTGTGCCAGCCGCGCCGGTGACCCCAGGTGAGCTTCGCATAGGCGCTGTTGCGCGGCACGCCCGGCAGACGATTGCCGGCCGGGATCAGCTGCGTCGGGACCGCGCACGGCACGGTGGTACAGGTGCGAAATGCATCGAGGTACACCGCATCGACGTAGGTGTAGGCGAACTGCAGGTGCCAGAGTGGCAGGAAGTGATACGCGAGCGAGGCCTGCATGCCACTGCGGCGCGTCCGCCCGGCGTTCTGATAGGTAGTGCGCCCACCGCTGTCGGTGACCACGACGATTTCGTCGTTGGTGTGCGTGAGAAAGGCGGCGACGGAGGCGTTGAGCGTCCGTCCGATGCGCACTTTCGCACCAATCTCCCCGTTGTTGCTGCGCGCCGGGCGCAGCGCGAAATTCAGGCCCGGGGCCCCGTCGGGCTGGTAGGCGAGCTCCGAGGCGAGCGGCGTGCGAAATCCCTGACCGAAGGCGGCGTACAGGTGCAGCCAATGCAGCGGTGCGTACAGCACACCGGCGACCGGTGAGGTCGCCGTGTAGGTCACCCCGCCGGAATCATTGCCATTGCCCGGGGTGATGAAGTGGTCCTGGGTGATGAACTTCACTTCGCTGTGGCGCACGCCGAACATCAGACTCCAGTGCCGCCAGAGCGAGAGGCTCGCTTGCGTGTACTCATCGATGTTGCGCGCAATGTCGTTTTCGTTGCGCCGCAACGCGCCCAGCACGCCGAGCGTCGGACCGATGAAGTTGTCGTAGCCGCGCCGCTGTTCGTTCTGCGTGTCGTAGCTCACCCCCGCGACCCAGGCGAGTGCGTGCCCGGCGAGGTGAGTCTTGAGGCTCCAGCGGGCATCGCCGCCGCCGAAGTCGCGGTGCAGATCGACCACGCCGCCGGAGCTCGCCGGGGCGAATTGCGCGCCCACGGGGATGGACAGATACTGCAGCACGCTGCGGTGCCCGTAGTAGCCCATCAGGCGCAGCTGCTGGTGCGCACCGAGCTCGTGCTTGAAGATCAGTCCGCCTTCCTCTTGATCGAGGGTCTTGCGGGTATGGAAGGCGAGGGCGCCGGCGCCGGTCTGGTCCGGGTTGGCGGCGAACTGTGCGGCGGTGAGCCCCTGGGCATCGAGCGAATCGGGCCGCGACAGCACGTTGGCGACGAACGTGAGCGAGCTGCGCGCGCTGAGGGCGTAGTTCACCTTACCGTTGAAGGATTCGCTGCGCGCCTTTTGCTGCGGTCGAAAGCCCTGCCAGGAGAAGTGCGTGAAGTTCAGGTTGTAGCGCAACTTGCCGATCGCGTCGCTGGCATCGACGCCGGCGCGCACGGCGCCGAAGCTGCCGAAGCCCAGATCAAAGCGCAGCGAGCCGGGCGCCTTGCCCGAGGCGGTGAAGATCTGGATCACACCGCCGGAGGAGTTGCCGTAGAGGGCGGAGAAGGGCCCCTCCAGCACCTCGACGCGCTGCGCGGAGCCGAGGTTGAACTGTGAGACCTGGCCCTGACCATCGGGTCCGCTCTGCGGAATGCCGTCCTGATAGATGCGCACGCCGCGCACGCCGAACGCCGAGCCGGCGCCGATCCCGCGAATGGACACCTGCTGGTCCTGGGCGTAATCGTATTGGTTGCGCACCAGCAGGCCGGCCACCGAGCGCACGCCCTCGGCGAGATTGATCCCGAGGGCGTCATCGCGCAATTCGGCGCCCGGGACGCTGGTGATCGAGGCCGGCACGTCGAACGCGGGCATCGCGATCCGGGTGGCCGTCACCACGATGTCCGTCAGACGCCGTGCGGGCGCGGCGCGTGCCGGGATGCCGCTCGCCGCGAGAGCCGCAGCGGCAGCGGTGAGACAGACGGTGCGTGCGCCAGGCCGGCCTTGACCGGGCCTGAGGGACAGGCGGAGTGTTGAGGACATGGCTGTTCGTATCGTTCCGCTGACGGAGTCCGGGGATCCCCGCGGGCGCCGCCGGAAGTGCACCGTACCGCTCACCCGGGGGGATTGTACCCAGCTCAATCAAAAAAAGGGGCAAACACCGGCCAGTGGTCCGTTTCCGGACCACTGGCGGCGCACTGTCGGCCTGTCAGAAGCTCAGGAACAGGCCGGCATTGATGTTCCAGCTGGCGTTCTTCTGACCCATGTCATTGGTCGACTGCAGCCGGCTGAACTCCCCGTCGAGGAGTAGGTTGTGGGTCAGGTGGTGATAGATGCCTGCGGTCCACTTATTGTTCATCTCGACCAGCGTACCGTTCGCCAGGTCGAGCGCGGTCGGATCGAGCTTGCTCTCCCCGTAGTTGATGCCGTACTTGGTCTTGCCGTAGGTGTAGGTCAGCTGTGCGATGAACCCCTCGGAGGCGCGCGGGCGGCCGAGCGAGTCGTTCGAGTTCACGAACAGGCCCGTGGTGCCAACGCCGGTGCCGCGGTAGTACCAGCTCATGATCTGAAACGGCCCGGCGGTGTACTTGCCGCCGATGTCGAACGCGGCGCTGCTGTAGTGCAGGTTGTTCGTGCCGATCACGCACGCCGTGGCGTTCAGCGACGGGTCGGAACAGGCGATCGCCTGGCGCTGATACAGCCCGCTCACCGACAGATACAGATCCCCTAGCGTGTAGGTCGCTTTGGCCTGGAACCCGGGCGTGGAGTGATTCGCCGGCACCTGCCCGAGCGTGTTCAGCGGATCGAAGATTCCGACCGTCACGTTCGCACCGTGCACCGTCGGGGTGGTGTAGTCGATCTGCGCGAGCCAATCGGTGTAGATGTAGCCGAGCCCGATCGAGCCGAGCGAGGTATTGGCCGGCGCGGCGTAATTGCCGTTGCCGGCGCCCACCCCGAGCAGGGTCATGTCGTTGAGGATCGCATCGGAGGCAAACAGGCCGATGTTGCGGCCCGCCATGATGGTACCGAAGTGCTTGTTGCCGACCGTGAGGAATGCCTGGCGGACGTCGAGTCCGGCGGTGCCGAGGGCGGTGTGACCGAAGTTGCCGCTGCCGACCTGCAGGTTCGGGCTGCCGCCGTCGTTGGTGCTGATGCCCGGGTACAAGCCGAAGGTGAAGCCGATGTGGTAGCCATCCTGCAGGGTCGAGCCGCTGACCGTCAGCGCCGCCGGCAGCAATCCGTTCGAGACCGAGGAGGATCCGCTGCTCGCCACGCAGGCGAGGCCGCCGGCCACCACGCTCGGGTGCTTCTCGCACTGTGAATAGATGTAGTTCGCGTTGACGTTGCCGTTGAATGACAGCTTCCATTTTCCGGCCTTGACGCTGATGGCGTGTGCTGCCGGCGCGCTGAGTGCGGCGCACAGGACGGCGGCCAGGACAGTCGCATTGCGAAATCTCATTGAAGAGCCCCCTGCGTTATACGTTTGAGTCACTCCCGCGCAGAGCAATCGCCGTGCCACGCCGGTACGCGGGCCTACTCGTTGCGCGGCGCATACGCCCAAACGGCACCCGCGCACCGCCGAGCGCCGGCCGGCGGCGGCGATCGGTACACCCTGTCACGCTTCCGGAACAACCGGCGCCGCTGAATGCGCTGGACGCGCGCATGGGCGAGTCGGGGGCGCGGCGCGGCGCGCACACTAGCGCGGCGATGGACGGCGTGCGGGCCCGAACCTGCTTCGTTCCGTGACACTGTCACGCTGGGACATGACACACATGACGCAGCGCCGCGGCGGCGCAGGGGGCGAGCGTATGATCGGCACAACAGACGATTCCCGGGGGCTGATCGTCGGTGACGTCTCCGTCGAGTGCGTGGTTCTGGACCCGGCGCCGTGTGGCGCTGAGCTCAGCCTGGAGGAGCTCGCGGGCGATGACCCGCTGATGCTGCACAACGTGCACTGCGCCTACCGCATCGCCGATACCGACATCCCGGTGCTGATCCAGGGGCCGACCGGCTGCGGCAAGGAGGCATTTGCCCGGGCCATCCATCGGGTCAGCCGGCGCGCGGCCCGGCCATTCGTCGCGGTCAACTGCGCGGCGATTCCCGAAACGCTCATCGAGAGCGAGCTGTTCGGCTATCGCTCCGGGGCGTTCACCGGGGCGCGGCGCGAGGGGTTGCGCGGGCGCATTGCGCAGTCCTCCGGCGGTACGCTGTTCCTCGATGAAATCGGCGACATGCCACAGGCGCTGCAGAGTCGGCTGCTGCGGGTGCTCGAGGAGCATCAGATCCTGCCGCTCGGCAGCGACAGCGCCTGTGCGGTGGACCTGCACGTACTTGCCGCTTCGCACCGCAACCTGCGCGAGATGATCCGCTGCGGGGCGTTCCGGGAGGACCTGTACTACCGGCTCAACGGCCTGACGCTCGAGCTGCCGGCGCTCGGCGTGCGCACCGACAAGGAGCAGGTCATTCGGGCGGCGCTGCCCGTGGCGTGGCAGCTCGATGCGGGGCGCATCGAGCCGGACGCTCTGGCGAGCTTACTCGCCTATCCCTGGCCCGGAAACATCCGAGAATTGCGCAATGTCATCCGCACGGCCGTCGCCATCTGTGACGACGGCGTCGTGCGTCAGTGTGACCTGCCGGCGCAGATCGTCGCCGCCCGGGGTGCGTCGAGCGCCGTGGCGCCGACCCGCCGTGCGGGTCTGCTCGGCAGTGCCGAGCGTGCCGCACTGCTGCGCGTGATCGACGTCAATCGCGGCAACATGAGCCGCGCGGCGGTCGCCCTCGGCGTGAGCCGCAACACGCTGTACCGCAAAATGAAGCGGCACGGCATCGAGCCTCAGACCTGGCGGGCCGGGGAAGCGGCCCAGTCGGCGCGGCTCAGCGCCGCACCGGCAGGCTGATGTGCAGCCGGCGAAGATTGCGATAGAGAGTATTGCGGCCGATGCCGAGGGAGTGTGCGACGCGGCTGAGATTGCCCTGGTGCAGCTCGATCTCGTGCAGCAGCGCGCTGCGCTCGGCGCGCTCGAGCGGATTGAGGCGCTGTGCCTCGGTGCTCAGCGTTTCCTCGGTATGCACCTCACCGGCGCCGTATTCGGCCGGTAGACAGCCGGCGTCGAGCTGATTGTTCGAGCGCATCGCGATCATGCCGCGCAGCACGTTGCGCAGCTGGCGGATGTTGCCGGGCCAGCTGTACGCCTTGAGTGCATCGATCATGTCCTCGCCCATGCTGACCGCAGGTGTCGCGGCGCTCTCCTGGGCGAAGATGTGGCGGATCACGGCCGCCTTGTCCTTGCGCTCGCGCAGCGTCGGCAGTGTCAGCACCAGGCCCTGCAGGCGGTAGAACAGGTCCTCGCGCAGCGCCCCGCGTTGCACCGGCTCGTTCAGATCGCGGCGCGTGGCGCTCACCAGCTGCACGTCGATGTGAACCGCCTCGGCGCCGGCGGTCGCCGGCAGCGACCGCTCCTCGATCAGATGCAGGACCTGGGCCTGCAGGGGTGTCGGCAGCTCCCCGACGTCATCGAGAAAGAGCGTGCCGCCGTTGGCCTGTACGACGCGCGAGTGCATCTGCTCGGTGAGCGTCGCACCGGCGGGCTCGCCGTCCGCGAGCGCACCGCAGTGCAGGGCGACGAATGGCTTCTCGGCCCGTTCGCTCGAGGCGTGCAGCGCCCGCGCGAAGCATTCCTTGCCGGTGCCCGACTCTCCGATCAGCAGAATCGGGATCTCGCGCGCGAGCGTACGTCGGGTGGCCTGAATGTTGCGCGCCATGATCGGATCGCCGAAGTCGAGCTCCTCGAGGGGCCCGCGGTCCGGGTCGAGCGCCTCGGTCCCGGCCGGACCCGCCCCGCGCGGCTTGCCGCCGCGCTTGGACTGCGGCGCCTGGGCGATGGCGAACATCCGCCCGCCGTGGTGAGCATCGTAGAGCGTCAGCGGGTGGAAGGATTTGCGTTGGCTGCGCGCGAGCAGCGCGTTCAGCGAGACCGTGAACACCCGCTCGAGCGGCGAGCCGAGCAGCTCCGCCGGGGACTTCAGCCCGAGCTGGAACAGCGCATTGCGGTCGAGGGCGCTGATCAGACCGTTGCCGTCGAGCGCAATGATGCCCTCGCCCCAGGTGCCGAGCAGTTCCGGGCGGCTGTGGAAGCGCACCACGAAGGCGTCGCGGAAGTGATGCAGGAACAGGCGATTCTCGATCATCTGCGCAGCCATGTTGACCAGCACCAGCGTGTGCTGTTGGGCGCGATCGGATTCCCCGGACGCATCGAGCACGGCGATCAGCTCGCCGCGGTGATCGAAGATCGGCGCGGCACAGCAGGTCAGGCCGCTGTTGCGCGAGAAGAAGTGCTGATCGCGGTGCACGATCAGCGGCGTGCGCTCGACCAGGCAGGTGCCCATGCCGTTGGTGCCGCCGTGCTCCTCGTCCCACATCGCTCCGAGGACCAGACCGGTACGAAACGCCGCGTTGCGGAAGCTGAAATCGCCGTAGTAATCGAGCAGTACGCCGTCGCGGTCGGTGAGAATGATCGAGTAGCCGGAGCCGGCGAGCTGGTGATACAGATGAGCCATCTCGGCGTCGGCGAGCGCGAGCAGATCGCGATTGTGCTCCTTGCGCTCGAGTCGCTCCTGTCGCGCCAGCACGTACGGCTCGCGCTCGGACTTCGGGTCGAGGTGATATTGGTTGAGGCAGCGCAGCCAGGACCGGCGGATGTACTCCGGGGTGCCTGCATCCTCCACTCGCAGTGCTCTGCGCGGTGCCCCCTGTGGGTGGCGGTGACGATTGTCGATGGCCCGCAGCATATCCAGCCCCCCATTGCATCCGTCGAGGACAAATTATGCGCCGCTTGGGGCGTCGTGCAACCTTTCAGGACCGACTTTGATACAGCCCCGGTCCAATGTGTTCCGAAACGGGACAGTGCGGCGGTACGAGCGTGCGTGAGGCCCCGGGGAACGCTGTGGGTCGCTGCGGCCCGCGTAGACTGCGCCCCCTGCCGCTGCGGCCCATTCTGATACGCGAGCACGAACATGAAATCCAAAGCCGCCATTGCATTTGAAGCAGGCCAGCCGCTTGAGGTGGTGACCGTGGACCTCGAGGGGCCGAAGGCCGGGGAGGTACTGGTGGAGATCAAGGCGAGCGGGGTGTGCCACACGGATGAGTTCACCCGCTCTGGGGCGGATCCGGAGGGACTGTTTCCGGTGA
>JAKBDK010000025.1:0-41955 GCA_021834525.1 Pseudomonadota bacterium
AGATCCCTGGACCATGTTTTTTTACGGGGTAGGCCACCAAAAAGCATCCGGCCGCTGCCCTCAACGCAGCGACTATACCGCCGTGCAGAGAGTTTCTGTACACAAGGGCGCCCGCGCGCGGCTTGGCGGAGTTTTTTAGGGAATCCTCATTGTGAGGGTAGGACCCTGAGACGGTACACGTGGACCTGTCGAGAAGGGCACCGATCGTGCGATCTGCGCGCTCAAACCCGGCCTGGAGTCCTATAAGCGTTTCCACGGCCGGGGGGTGTACCTGGAGGTATACCCGCCGGCAGCAGGCTCTGGCGGCTGCAATATCTCGAGAGGCGCTCGCGTGACGGAAGGTCAGCGCGGCAGGTGCCGAAGCGATCGTATCGGTGTCACCACAGGATCCCCATCGGACGGGACACGATCCTTGCGCCTCGCCGTATTCAGGGCTGCAAGGGGTGAACGGCCGCTTTTGGAGATGTGCGAAACCTAGGGCAGTAAGCCATGGCGTTCGGCGAGCAGCGACAACTGCAGGCTGTTCTTCGCCCCGAGCTTCTCGCGGATGGCCGATTGGTGATTGGCGATGGTCTTTTCCGACAGTCCGAGCGTCTCGCCGATGCTCTTGACCGTCTCACCGCGCACCAGCAATCGCAACACTTCAAACTCGCGCGGCGTGAGCGGTGCGAACTCCAGGCTATGCTCGGGCAGCGCCGCGCGCTCCATATTCGCCGCGACGTCCGGACTCAGGTAGCGCTCGCCGCGCCAGACGGCGTAAATCGCCGACAGCAACACTTCCGGGGCGCTGGCCTTGCTGAGATAGCCGAGCGCGCCGGCCTGCAGGGCGCGCGTTGCGTAGATCGCATCTTCATGCATGCTGAACATCAGTACGCGGGGTGGCGTGGCGCTTTTCAGCATCCGCCGCGTCGCCTCGATTCCGCTCATGCCGGGCAGGGCGATGTCCATCACGACGATGTCAGGGTGCAGCGTGAGCACCTGCTCGCACGCCTCCGGAGCCGTGGCCGCTTCGCCGACGACCCGCACCGCGGGATGTTCCGCCAGCAGCCGCCGATAGCCCTCGCGCACGATGGCATGGTCATCGACCAACAAAACCGAGATCATTTCCGTCATGGTGTCGGGGCTTCCTCGGGCAAGGGGATGCGGGCGCTGAGGGTGAACCCGGAATGCCGGGCCGAGGAGACTTCGAGCGAGCCGCGCAACGCCTGCACGCGCTCGCGCATGCCGATCAGGCCGAGCCCGGTGTGGTCCTGCTCCTCGGTATGCCCAATGCCGTCATCGGTGATCGTGATCAGGACGGACGCAGTCGTTGCGGGTGTCGGGGGGGGCTGACCGCTGCGGGTGACTCGCACCTCGGCGCGGGTGGCCGCGGAGTGTTTCGCGACGTTGGTCAGCGCCTCCTGAACCAAACGAAATAGGGTCACCGCGATCTCCTCGGGCAAATCGCTGAGTTCGCCCTCGATGACCAGACGCAGCGCGAGCGTGGGCAGGCGTACCCGCCAGAGCTGGACGCAATGCTCGAGCGCGGCGGCAAGTCCGAGTTCGTCCAATCCCGGTGGACGCAACTCGCGGATCAGCGAGGCGAGGGCGGTGTGAATGTGGTTGCAGTGCTCGACGATGGCCGCAGCACGGGCTTGGACGGTCTCGGCGTCGGCGGTGCGCGCATCGCGTATTCCAACGGCGTCGAGCTTGATGACGTTCAGATACTGGCCGAGCTCATCGTGCAGCTCGCGCGCCAGTGCTTTGCGCTCGGCTTCCTGGAGTGCGACATACTGCTGTGCCAGCCGTCGATTGTCCGCCAAGGCGGCCGCCAGTTGGGTTTGTGCCGATTGGCGCAGGTCGATTTCGGTCTTGGCCTCCTGGTAGCGCCGCGCTGCGAACCAGGTGAGCCCGAGGCCGAGGACCAGCAGGACGGTGGGGAGCTCGTCGAGCTGATAGCGCTCATAGGGTGCGGTGAGTCGCTGCAGAGCCTCCGTGACGTTGAACACGCCACAGAGCACCCAGGCGGAGAGGGTGACGGCGACCACGATCCACGCGTCACGACGATGGGTGGTGCGGTGCGAGCGGAATGGAGGGGGGCGTCGTCCCGAGGGATCCGCAGCGCCACCGGGCACCCGCCCCGCCGCCTCGCAGCTCCGGATTGGCGCAGCGCCGGGTGCGATCGTCGTGGGACTGGCGGGCTCTGGCATCGACATGGCGTGCGCTGCGCAATGACGTCTGAACAGGCAGCAGTGTAGCGCCGCGGCCGGGGAGTCGGCGAGGATTGCGACGTTTCGCGCCCGGGGCGCATCGCACCGGGGCGCACGAAGTCCCGGCGACCTGTTCCATTTCGGCACAGCCCTTAGGCTCAATGCGTCGGCGGGGGAATTCAGGAAGAAATCCCTTGCCGATGCGCGCCAGGAGCGGTGAGGATGCGCAGCCATAACGACCAGAGCGACGCGCCGAGGCCTCCAGTGCCGGAGTGAACGTCTTGACGGGAGGCTCGATGCACGGTGCGGTGCGCAAAACTCGAGGGTGCGGGCGGACGGTCACGTGGGTTGCGGCGTGCGGTCTGCTGGTGAGCTGGGGCGCTGTGGCTCGAGGCGCCGATCGTCCACCGGCGCCGCACCTCGCTCGTCCGCGCTCGCATCGAGCGCTCAAGGCAATCGTCATCAATGCCGCACCGCTCGCCGGGTCCGCGGTGCCGCTCGATGAGATTCCGGCAAATGTCCAGGTTCTCAGCGCCGCTTCGCTCTCGGCGCAGGGTACGGCCAGTCTCACCGGCGCGCTCAACGCGCAGCTGAGCAGCATCAACATCAACGACAACGTCGTCGATCCCTTCCAGCCGGACATTCTGTATCGTGGCTTCGAGGCCTCGCCCGTGCTCGGCACCCCACAGGGGCTCGCGGTGTACGAGAACGGCGTGCGGATCAACGAGGCGTTTGGCGACACGGTGAACTGGGACCTGATCCTGCCCGCGGCGATCCAGCAGGTCGAGCTGACCAGCGCGAGCGCGGTGTACGGACTGAATGCACTCGGCGGAGCGATTTCGCTGACGATGAAGAACGGTTTCACCTACGACGGCGGCGAGGTGCAGCTGTCCGGCGGATCCTTTCATCGTCAGGAAATCAGCGCACAGTACGGGATGCATTCGGGCATGTTCGGGTTCTACGTGGCCGGACGCGGGCTGAACTGGCGCGGCTGGCGCGAGTTCTCGAGCGATCAGCTGCGCGATCTGTACGCCGTGGCGAGTGTGCACGGAGCGGCCGGATCGCTCGATCTGAGCTATGCCTGGGACGACAACACCCTCAAAGGCCAGAGCTCCGCGCCGGTGCAGGAGCTCGCGATCAATCGCTCGCTGGTTTTCACCGGTCCGCAGGCCAATCTCAATCGCCTGAAGTTTCTCACGCTCAATGGCCGGCTGAAGCTGCCGGACCACTGGACGCTGGCGGCCGTCCTCTACTACCGGGACTTCGCCCAGGCCGTTGCCAATGGCAACGGCACCCATTACATCGCCTGTCGCACGATGCCGGGCGTGCTGTGTCAGCCCGACGGCGTCACGCCGCTGACGAATGCGGCAGGACAGCCGTTGCCGGACATCTCCGCCGGCGGCACGCGCTACATCGGCGAGAACGACTTCGAACTGCTGCACAGCTGGGGTCGCGGTGCGACGCTGCAGGTCGCAAACGACGCGGCGCTCTTCGGTCACGACAATCACCTCACCGTCGGTGCGGCGGTGGATTACGCCTCGAGCGGCTACTACGCCGGTGCCCAGGTCGGTGTGCTCAATGCCGCACTCGTCGTGCAGCCCTCGGGGCTGTTCGTCAATACCCCGGAGAATTCCGCCGGGGCCCTGGCAAACGGCGATGCGGTACCGGTGAACGTCGATTCGGTCAACAAGGCGTTCGGCGCCTACCTCACCGATACGTTCAAGGTGACTTCCGCGCTGGCGGTGACCGCCGGCGGGCGCTACAACATCGCGCACGTGAATCTCGCCGATCAGCTCGGCACGCGGCTCAGTGGCTTCAATCGTTTCGTTCACTTCAATCCGTCGATCGGCGCGACGTATGCCCTCGGGTCTGCGACCACGCTCTATGGCGGCTATTCGGTGAACAACCGCGTTCCGACCCCGGGGGAGATCGAGTGTTCCGATCCCCAGGCACCCTGTCTCCTGCCGGCCAGTCTCTCCGGCGATCCGCCCAATCTGCGCCAGGTGGTCTCGCATACCACGGAAATCGGTCTGCGCGGGACCGTGGCCAGAGTGAGGGTTCTGGGGGCGGCGCTGCGGTGGAACTTCAGCGTCTTTCGAACCGTCCTGCACGATGACATCCATGGCGTCGCGACGTCACTGAGTTCGGGATATTTCGCCAATATCGGCGACACGCGCCGTCAGGGACTGGAGACGGGCGTGAATTTCAGCGCCCCGCGCTGGTCGGCCTACCTGCATTACAGCCTCGTGCGGGCGACCTTTCTCACCTCGCTGCTGATTCCATCGACGTCGAACCCGTTCCAGAGTGCGAACGGGACGATCCGCGTGCAGCCCGGCGATCAGTTTCCCGGGATCCCGGAGAATCGCTGGAAATTCGGCGGTGACGTCTCGCTGTCGCCCTCCTGGAGCATCGGGACGAGCGTCAATATCGTGAGCAGCGTCTATTACGTGGGCGATGAGTCGAATCAGCTGGCGCCGCTGTCGGGGTACACCGTGGTCGAACTGCATTCGAGCTATCGGCCGCGCCACCACGTGCGGCTGTTTGTCTCCATTGAGAACCTGCTCGACAGTCACTACGCCACGTGGGGCATTCTGAGTGATCCGACCGGAGTCGGTGCACCGGGGATCCCGGTGAATGCGCAGACCAATGGTCCGGGCGTGAACAATCGGTTCATCAGTCCGGCAGCGCCGCTCGAGGTGTTCGGCGGGGTACGCGTACGCTTCTGATCCGATCGGCCGCGCTTCGGTTGCAGGTGGTTGGCGGCTTCGGGTAGGCTGGCCTCAGAGTCAACCGGGTGCAGACGGAAGCAGACGGACGAGGGGCATGCGGTACCGGGGATGGGCGTTCGCTCTGGCGCTCGCGGCGCTGGGCATGGGGTCGGCGGCAGCAGGCGGTTGTCGGATCGAACGGCTGCCGGCGGTCCCGGTCACTTTCAGGGATCTCAGGCCGATGGTGTCGGCCGAGATCAATGGGCGCAAAGCCCGCTTCATCATCGATACCGGCGCCTTCTGGAGCATGCTGACACCACAGGCGCGCTCGGAGTACGGACTGTCCGATGACACCCCTGGAAGGGGGTTGCAGCTCAATGGATTCAACGGCAGCATCACCGCGTACGTCACTTCGGTGCGCGTCTTCAGGTTTCTGAACGTTCCCTTCCACAACGCCCAGTTTCTGGTCGGCGGCAATGACTTTCAATCCGGTGCCGCCGGGCTGCTCGGCGGCACCATCCTGCATCTGGCCGACGTGGAGTACAACTTCGGCGACGGCCAGATGCGCTTCGTCATCGCCCAGCATTGTGGCCACATCCCGCTGGCGTACTGGGCACACGGTGAGAGTGTCGGGGCGGTCAAGCTGAGGCCGATCAGTGCGCGGCGGCCGTTTCTGATCGGCCACGCTCGAGTGAATGGCCGGCGGATCCGGGTGTTGTTCGACAGCGGCTCGCCTCGCTCGATGCTGGCGCTGCGCGCGGCGCGCCGGGTCGGCATTCCGTTCGCCGCACCGGACGTGCGGGCCGCCGGGCCGGTCACCGGCGTCGGGCGGCGCTGGACGCGCTCCTGGGTGGTGCCGCTGGCACAGGTGCAGATCGGGGATGAGAAAATTGAGCACACCAAGGTGTTGCTCAGCAACTTCCGGCTGCCGGGTCTGCATATCGACATGGTGCTGGGCGCGGATTTCTTCCTGTCGCATCGCATCATCATCTCCAAGCGCCGTCACATGATGTACTTCACGTACAACGGCGGGCCGGTCTTCGATCTGGGCCATCGATATCTGATCGAACAGGGCGGAGGGGCGCCGGTGGAGGCCGGTCCGGGTGTGCCGGCGTCCTCGCCTCCTGGCGGCGCACCGGTGCGCCGCCAGGAGGCCTCGCAGGTCGCCAGCCGCGCGATGCGCCGCGGTATGGCGCTCGCGGCCGAAGGACAGTACCGACGGGCGCTCGTGGATCTGAATCGCGCCTGCGCGCTGGAGCCTCAGAACGTCCATTATCGGTTGCGGCGCGGGCGAGTCTATTGGGCGCACGGGCAACCGGCCCTCGCGCTGAAGGACTTCGATGCGACGATCCGCGCGCGCGCGAATTTTTACCCAGCGCATCTGGCCCGCGCGCAGCTGCTGCTCTCCTGGGAAGGCGCGCCGGCGAACGCCCGCCGGCGAGCGACGGCGGACATCAATATTGCCTCGCTCCTGGCGCCGGATGCGTCGATCCAGCGCCTGCAGGTCGCCGATCTATACGCGCGGATCGGCCGATATTCCGATGCGCTGCGGGCGATCGACCTGTGGATCTACTACCACCGTCGAGATGCGCTCCTGCCGCTCGGCTGGAATACGCGCTGTTGGATTCGGGCCGAAGGCAATCTGCAACTGCACCGGGCGCTGCGCGATTGTGCGCGGGCGGTCCGGCGGTTGCCGCAGAACGCGGGGGTGTTCGAGGATCGGGCGCTGGTGTACCTGCGGCTCGGGGAGCTGCGCCGAGCGATTGCGAGTGACGATCAGGCCTTGAGCAGGCAGCCGCAACTGGCGGTAGCGCTCTATGGCCGCGGGCTCGCCGAGTTGCGCGCGCAGCAGATCACCGCCGGTCGCACCGATCTGGCGGCTGCGACGAAGATCGATCCGGACGTCACGCGGCTGTTCGCACACATGCATCTGGTGCCCCTACCCACCCGATGATCGCCACGGGGGGAGGGGATTTACCTAGGGGCTTGTGCGAATGCATTCGCACGCGCCGGTCTGAGAGAGTGCATCGGTGGTCAGCGGCCTTCCGAGGAGACTCTGATGAACCGATCGACTTCCACTCCGGTGGCATTTTTGTTCGCAACACTGTTGTCCTCGTCGACGGTGTTTGCGCAGAACGCAGGCCGTGGCGCGGGCGCGCCGGCGCGCAGTCCCATCGGCAGCGCGACACGGCTGCAGCAGCAGAGCCGCTTGACGACCCATGACCAGGATCGGTTGCACGAGCGGCGCCTGGATCGTCTGTACAGCCGAGACCTCAAGCGTGAGCAGGACCGGGACCGCATCTTTGGTGCGAACCTGATGAGCAGCGCCGAGCGGACGCAGTACGAGGCGCATCTGCGATCGCTGGCGACGGAACAGGAACGTGTTCAGTACCGCATGGCGCATCAGCATCAGATGCAGCAGCGCGCCGAGGCACGCCATGAGCATCTCGGAGCGGCGCCGAGCGAGGCGCAGATTCGTGCCCAGGAGCGAGTGCGCCAGCAGGAACGGGAGCAGATCTACGGTTATTCGATGATGACGCCCCAGGAAGTCGCACACTACCAGGCGCAGATGGGGGCGGCACGCACGGTTCAGGAACGCGAACACATCCGCGCCGAACATCGCCAGCAGATGGAGGCGCGAACCCGGGCACAGGGTGAATCCCCGCCGAAGTAGGGCGTGCGGATCGGGACCCGAACGAGGGGTGAGGCGGTCGCTGCGCGTCGAGCGCGGGGTGCCGTGGTCGATCAGTCCCTGTGCGCCGACGGCGGCCTCGACACGAGGTCCGAGACGCAGGTGCCGGTGCGCCCGGGCGCCCGATGGCCATCGGTGCCATCCCAGGGGCCGGATGCAGAGCGTCGCGGTCTTGGCGATGCCCGCAGGGGAGAGCCGCTGCCCGCCTTCGGGTGCCGGTGTGCCGCGCAAGGGGAGCCCTACGTCCGCAACGATCTGGGACGTCGGGGCACAGGACGGGCCGTGCGCGCCACCCGGCGTCGCGGTCTGCGTTGATCCGCATCGTATCCGCAACGAAGGACGTGGACCCCATGACAGCCGCACGGGTATCTCATCGAGTGCTTGCCGAGGGCGCGGGCGAACTGCTGCCCGAGGAGTTGAGTGGGTTGCTGAGCCCGCACGCCTATCCCCATCCGGTGGAGGGGGTCGCGGTGATCGAGACCCCCATTTCCTGGGTGCTGCTCGCCGGTGCGTTCGCCTACAAAATCAAACGCCCGGTGCGCTATCCGTTCGTCGATCAGCGCATGCTCGAGTATCGCCGGTGGCTGTGCGAGGAGGAGTTGCGTCTCAACCGCCGCTTCGCTCCGGAGCTGTATCTCGGGGTGTGTCGCATCGTCGCGGCCGGCACGCACCTGCGCATGCGATGCGATTCGGCCGATGCGCACCCGGTGCTCGAATACGCGGTGCGGATGCAGCGATTCGATGCGGCCGACGAGCTCGATCAGCGTCTCGCGGAGGGTCGTCTGGCGCTCGAGGCGCTCGAGAGCTTCGGCCGCAGCCTGGCGGACATTCATGCCACGCTCCCGTCGGTCACGGAGGAGAGCGCCTGGGGCCGGCCGGAGCACGTGCGCACCTTGCTGGGGGCGAACCTGCGCGAGTGTGCGCAGGCCGCCGAGGTGTTCGGGCGGCGGGAGACCGTGTCGTCTCTCGAGGTCGCGCTCGAGCAGCGCCTGGCCGAGGCGAGTCCGGCGATGGCGCTGCGTCGGGCGAGTGGGCGGGTGCGCGAGTGTCACGGCGACCTGCACAGCCGCAACATCATCGTGCGTGAGGGGCGTCTCGTGCCGTTCGACTGTCTGGAGTACGAGCCGGCATTCCGCTGGATCGACGTGGCCGATGAGATCGCGTTTCTCACGAGCGATCTGACGGCGCGCGGCTATCGGCGGCATGCGCACGCCTTTCTGAGCGCGTATCTGCAGCGCTGCGGCGACTATCACGCCTGCCGCGTCCTGCGCCTGTACGAGGCGCACCGGGCGCTGGTCCGCGCCAAGGTCGCGGCGCTGTCGGCCGCCGCGCGATTGGAGAGCGGACGCTCGGTGCTGCGTGCGGAGTTTGAGCGGCTGGTGACCCACGCCGCAGCCGCGCTGGCGGTGCGAGAGCCGCGCCTGGTGCTGATGAGCGGGCTGTCCGGGTCCGGCAAGACCTGGATCGCCCGGCAGCTCAGCGAGCGCCTCGATGCGGTGCATTTGTGGTCGGACGTCGAGCGCAAGCGCCTCGCCGGCCTCGATCCGCTGCAGCCGTCCGGCTCGGGACTCGCCACGGGGCTGTATGCCGCCGAAGTGAGCGAACGGGTGTACGACGAGTTGGCGCGGGAAGCCTACGATGCGCTCCTCGGGGGTTACACCGTGATCGTGGATGCGACGTTCCTGCGCCGAGCGCAGCGGCAACGGTTCGGGGAACTCGGCGCGCGGGCGCAGACGTCGACCTATTGGGTCCGCTGTACGGCGCCGCTCTCGGTGCTGCAGGAGCGCCTGCGGGCGCGCGCCGCGCAGGGACACGATCCCTCGGAGGCCGACACCGCGGTGCTCGAGTGGCAACGACAGCAGCTCGAGTGGGCGGCTGCGGATGAGGGGCTTGCGTCCATCGAGGTCGAGTCCACCGACCCGCACTCGATCGAGAAGATCCTCGGCCTGATCGGTGCCGCGTCCGGCGGCCCCGAGCGTCCTTAAACCGCGCTGGCGATCGGCTGCTGCAGCAGGCGCACGAAGGCCTCGGCGGCCGGCTCGAGCTGCGCGCTCTCGCGCTGCACCATCATCAGCGGGCGGGTGATGGTCAGGGTGCGCACCGGCAGCGTGCGCAGGCTGCCGTCGGCGAGCTCGTTGAGCATGCAGATGCGCGGCAGCCAGGCGATGCCGCCACCGTGAACCGCAGCGCGCTTGAGCGCCTCGGTGTTGCCGAATTCCATCGTGTCCCCCGGGGTGATGTTCTGGCGCTGCAGAGCCGCAGTGATCAGCTCGCGGGTCCCGGAGCCGTGTTCGCGCATCAGCAGCGGCTCCCCGGCGAGATCCGCAGGCTCGAGCGTCTGGCGAGCGAACAGCCGGTGATCCGGGGCGGCGACGGGCATGATTTCATCGTGCTGGAACACGGTACTGCGCAGACCCTGCAGGTGCAGCGGCCCTTCGATGAACCCGAGCATGAAGCGCATGTCGTCCACGCCCTGGGAGACCTGCTCGGTGTTGCCGACGAACAGCGAGACCTCGACCCGCGGTCGCTGCCGACGGAACGCCGCGAGCAGCGGCGGCAACACGTAGGTGCCGATGGTGTTGCTCGCCCCGAGGGTCAGCCGGCCGCGCAGCGCCCCGGCGATCTCCTGCATCGCCGCCTCGGCGGTGCGTTCCAGTTCGAACAGCCGCACCGCATAGCGATTGAGGACTTCGCCGGCTTGCGTCAGACGCATGCCCTTGGCGTGGCGCTCGAACAGCGTCACCCCGAGCCGCTGTTCGAAGGCCTTCAATTCGCGCGACAGCGCCGGTTGGGAGACGTGCAGCTTGCGCGCCGAGGCGGTGAGGCTGCCGGTGGCGGCGACCGTGGCGAAGATGGCCAGATGGTGCAGGTTCATCGCCCCAGTATAGGACGCGAACCGGTGCCCGAGCCGCGAGGATCGCAGGCGCGCCTCCGAAGCGGCGCGCCACGGGATCAGAACCGCCCGCTCTGGAAGTCCTGGAAGGCCTGCATCAGCTCCTCGCGGGTGTTCATGACGAACGGGCCGTACTTGGCCACCGGCTCGCGCAGCGGCTTGCCGGCCACGAGGATCAGCCGCGCCGGGGCGTGCGCCGTGCCCGAACCGGCGCGTGCCTCGATGCGCACCGCGCCGGTGTCGCTGAGGACCGCCAGGTCGTGACTGTCGACCTCAGTGGCAGTCTCGCCCGCACCGATGGCGACCGCGCCTTCGTAGACATAGACGAACGCCGCATGCCCGGCGGGCAGCGCATGGGTGAACTGCCCGCCCGGGACGAGCTCGATGTCGAGGTAAGTCGGCTCGGTCGCCGGTTGCGCGATCGGGCCGGTCACGCCCTCGACCGTTCCGGCGATCACCTTCACGCGCGCCGCGGCCGTCTCGACTCTGGGGATTCGCTGCGGATCGAACTCCTGGTAGCGCGGGGCGGTCATCTTCTCGCGCGCCGGCAGGTTGATCCACAGCTGAAAGCCGCGCATGCGTCCTTCCTGCTGCTCGGGCATCTCCGAGTGGATGATGCCGCGTCCGGCCGTCATCCACTGCACGCTGCCGGGAACGAGCACCCCTTCGTGCCCGTGGTTGTCGCGGTGACGCATGCACCCATCGAGCATGTAGGTCACGGTCTCGAAGCCGCGGTGCGGATGATCCGGAAAACCGGCGATGTAATCGCCGGGATTGTCGGTGCCGAACTCATCGAGCATCAGGAACGGATCGAGATCGGCCAGCTGCGGCTGGCCGATCACGCGCGTCAGTTTCACGCCGGCGCCGTCCGAGGTGGGCATGCCGCGCACCAGGCGCTCAACGCTGCGGTTCGCAGGAGTATTCATCGGCACTCTCCGGTCGGGGTGAGATCGCTCGATCTGGGCTCAGGCGGCCAGTTGGGCCGCTTCGGCCGTGGCGGCCGTAATCGCGGCCTGACGCTGATCGGGGCTGATGTTAACGCCCTCGGCACGCACGAAGGTCACCTCCGTGATCCCGAGGAAGGCGAATACGCCGCGCAGGTAGCTTTCCTGGTGTTCGAGGGCGGCGGCCGGGGTTTGCGGGCCGTAGAACCCGCCGCGCGAGGAGGCAATGATCACCTTCTTGCCGCCGGCGAGCCCCTGCGGTCCGGTGTCGCCGTAACGGAAGGTTTTGCCGGCCACGCACACCCGATCGATCCACGCCTTGAGCTGCGAGGACACGGTGAAGTTGTACATCGGCGCGCCGACGACGATGATATCGGCAGCGAGGAAGGTCTCGAGCGCTTCGCGGCCGCGCTGCAGATCCAGCGCCAGCGCGGCCGACTCCGGGGTGGCCCCCTGCGCGGCGGCGAGGTGTGCGCCGGACAGGTGTGCGAGCGGCTCGGCACCGAGGTCCAGGTAGCGGATCTCGAGCGCCGGGTGCACGGCCTGCAGGCGCGCGACGATGGCGGCGGTCAATTGGCGGCTGACGGAGTTCTGGCCGAGAATGCTGGTGTCGATGTGCAGGAGTTTCATGGGTGGCCTCGGTATAGTATAAAATCAGTACCAAGGCTAAGTATGTAAGTCCGCGCGGCACGAACACAAGAAGGCACAGTCATGCGACAGAGTGAAACCGGCGTAACCCAGGAGGGCGCGCAGCGCACCGACGGCTGTCCCCAAAGTACCGAGTGCCCGAAGATCAGCCAGGTGCTGGCCCGCGTCGGGGAGAAGTGGAGCGTGCTGATCATCATCATGCTCGCCGACGGCCCGCGCCGGTTCTCGGATCTGAAGCGCGCGATCGGGGGCATCTCCCAGCGCATGCTCACGCTGTGCCTGCGGGGCCTGGAGCGCGACGGACTGGTCAAACGCACCGTGTTCCCCGTCGTGCCGCCGCGCGTCGAGTACGAACTGACCGCCCTCGGGCAGTCACTGCGTCAGCCGGTGACCCAGCTGGCGCATTGGGCGCGCAGTCATTTGGCCGAGCTCGATGCGGCCCGCGCCGAGTTCGATCGTCGCGAGGCCCTTGTGCAGCGCGAGCGCAGTGAGACGCACGAGTGGGGCGCGGCGCCGCGCCCGGTCGGGCTGCCCGCCGGGGCGAGCACGCCGCGCCGCTGAGGCGGTTCGCTCAACCGCGGTTCGCGTGCCGCGCGCGTAGCTCCGCGCTCACGCGCTCGAGTGACAGTCCGCGGCTGAGCAGCAGCAGCGTCAGGTGATAGAGGAGGTCGGCGGACTCCGCGAGCAGTTTCTCCTCACCTTCGGCCACCGCGGCGAGCGCCACCTCAAGACCCTCCTCACCGACTTTCTGCGCCATGCGGGTCGTGCCGCGCTCGTACAACTTCGCGGTGTAGCTGCCTTCGGGTCGCGACGCGATGCGCTCGGCGATCACATCCTCGAGCTCGTGCAGGAAGGCGAGGGGCGCCTCGGTCGTGCCGAAGCAGCCGCTCGTGCCGAGATGACAGACCGGCCCGAGCGGGCGAGTGCGGATCAGCAGCGCATCGCGGTCGCAGTCGGTACGCGCCTCGAGGAATTCCAACGTGTGACCGGAGGTCTCCCCCTTCTCCCACAGACACGCGCGGCTGCGGCTGTAGAACACCACGCGGCCGCGGCGGAATGTCTCCTCTAGCGCCTCGCGGTTCATGTAGCCGAGCATGCGTACGCCGCCGGCCGCATCGGTGATGATCGCCGGCAGCAGGCCGCCCTGTTTGTCGAAATCGAGCTGCTCGATGTCCGCTGGGTTCAGCGGCGTGCCGGGAGCCCATGCGCTGTTCATGGCCGTACCTCGATTCCGGCGCTGCGCAGGGCCTGCTTCAGGGCCCCGATCGCGATGACGCCGTTGTGGAACACGCTGGCGGCGAGCGCAGCGTCGACGCGCGCATCGCGAAACGCCGCGGCAAAATGCTCGATCGCACCGGCGCCGCCGGAGGCCACGAGCGGCACGCGGCACACCGCGCGCACCGCCTGCAGCTGCTCGATGTCATAGCCTTGCCGCACCCCGTCGCTGCCCATGCAGTTGAGCACGATTTCCCCCGCGCCGCGCTCCTGGACTTCCCGCACCCACTCGAGCACGTCGCGGCCGGACTCGCGCGTGCGGCCGGGGTCGCCGGTAAACTGAAAGGCGCGGTAGCCGGCCGCGGTCCGTTCGCTGTCGATGCCGACCACCACGCACTGTGCGCCGAAGCGACGGCTGAGCGCATCGATCAGGTCCGGGTCCGAGAGCGCCGGGGAGTTGATCGAGATCTTCTCCGCACCGGCGTTGAGGACCGCCTCGGCATCGGCCACCGAGCGGATGCCCCCGGCGACGCAGAAGGGGATGTCGAGTACGCGCGCGATGCGCTGCACCCAGCTGCGATCGACCGAGCGGCCCTGCGGACTCGCGGTGATGTCATAGAACACCAGTTCGTCGGCGCCCTCATCGCGATAGCGTTGGGCCAACGTCATGATGTCCCCGACCACGCGGTGGTCGCGGAAGCGCACGCCCTTGACGACCTGACCGTCGCGGACGTCTAGGCAGGGGATGATGCGTCGGGTAAGAATGCGGACAACTCCTGCAGAGGAATACGCTGCTCGAGCAACGCCTTGCCGCTCACCGCGGCGGCGGCACCCGCGTGGGCGAGCTGATGCAGATCCCGGGCATCGCGCACGCCGCCGGAGGCCTGCCAGGCGATCTGCGGGAAGCGCGCACGGGCGGCCGTGTACAGCTCGAGGTTCGGGCCGGCGAGCGCACCGTCGCGCTCGATGTCGGTGCACAGCACGTGGCGTACGGTGCCCGCCGGGTAGCGCTCGAGCGCGCCCCAGAGCGTCACCGCCGCCGCCTCACGCCAGCCTCGGGTCTGGACCCTCGCGGCTCCCTCGGCATCGAGGCGCACGTCGAGCGCGAGGCAGATCCGCTCGGCGCCGAAGCGCTCGAGCCACGCGCAGACCTCCTGCGGACGCTCGACCGCGGCGCTGCCGATGACCACGCGTTCGACGCCGGCGGCGAGCAGGTCCTCGATGCGCTGCGCCGAGCGGATGCCACCGCCGACCTGCAGGCGCACGCCGGGCTCGGCGGCGAGAGCGCTGATCGTGGCACGGTTGCCGAGCTCACCGTCGCGTGCCCCGTCGAGATCGACGACGTGCACCCAACTTGCGCCGAACGCACGGTAGCGCCCGAGCAGCTCGAGCGGCTCGACGGGATAGCGCGTCTCGGCATCGAAGTCGCCCTGATAGAGCCGCACGCAGCGGCCGGCACGCAGGTCGATGGCGGGAATCAGCAGCATCAGGTCAGTCCCAGAAAATTCTCGAGCACGCGTGCACCGCTGGCGGCGGAGCGCTCCGGATGAAACTGCACGCCGCAGAAGTTGCCCTGACGGACCACGGCGGAGAAGTCCTCCCCGTAGTGTGTCCGGGCCCGCGTGAAGGCGCCGAGTGGCGCGGCGTAGCCGTGCACGAAATAAAAATACGCTTCGGTGCCGAGCCCCTTCAGCAGCGCATCGTCGGTGAGTCCCTGCAGACGGTTCCAGCCCATGTGCGGCACCGGCCGCGTCGTGCTCGGCTCGAGTCGGCGCACCGTGCCGGGCAGGATGCCGAGGCACTCGGTGTCCCCTTCGGCCGAGCGCTCGAAGAGCAGCTGCATGCCGAGGCAGATGCCGAGCACCGGCTGGGTGAGCTGCCTCAGCACCGCGGCGAGGCCCGCGGCGCGCAATCGCTGCATGGCATCGGCCGCCGAGCCGACACCGGGCAACACCACCCGGTCGGCCGCGGCGATTTCGCGCGCCTCGGCGCTCACCCGGGCCGCGACCCCGAGTCGCTCGAGCGCGTACTGCAGCGAGGCGAGATTCGCCCCGCCGCTGTCGATGATGAGCGTGCCGCTCACAGCGCGCCCTTGGTGCTCGGCAGCACCTCGCCGTCGCGGCGCAGCCCCTGGCGCAGCGCACGGCCCACGGCCTTGAAGCAGCCTTCGATCATGTGGTGACTGTTCTCCCCGGTGACGCTCACGTGGATCGCGGCACCGAGCGCATCGGCGAGCGAACGGAAGAAGTGCGGCACCAGTTCGGTGGGCAGCTCACCGACGCGCTCGCGCTCGAAGCGGCCCTCGAAGCGGCACAGCGGACGACCGGAGAGGTCGATCGCCACCTGTGCGAGCGCCTCGTCCATCGGCAGGACGAACCCGTAGCGGGCGATTCCCGCCTTGGTGCCGAGCGCGCGGCGCAGCGCCTCGCCGAGGGCGAGCGCGCAGTCCTCCACCGTGTGATGTTCATCGATGTGCAGATCGCCGCGACAGGACAGCTCGAGTGCGAAGCCGCCGTGCGCGGCGAGTTGCTCGAGCATGTGATCGAAGAAGCCGAGGCCGGTGGCGATGCGGTGCGGTCCGGTGGCATCGAGGTCGACCCGCACCTCGATGTCCGTTTCGCGCGTACGGCGCGTGATCTGCGCGCGGCGGGCCGTCAGTTCAGCCACGACCGCCGGCCAGGTCTCGTGCGGCGCGCCCTCGCGGCGCACCCGCAGCCCGCGCACACCGAGGTTCGCGGCAAAGGCCAAATCAGTGTCGCGATCGCCGATCACGGCACTCGCAGCGCGCTCGACGCTCCCCTCGCGCAGGTACGCCTCGAGCAGACCGGTGGCCGGCTTGCGGCAGTGGCATCCGTCCTCGGGCCGATGCGGACAGATGAACACCGCCTCGAAGCGGATGTTCTGTGCGGCGAAGGTCTCGAGCACGAAGTCGTGTACGGTGTCGAACTTCGCTCGCGGGAAGGACGCCGTGCCGAGTCCATCCTGATTGCTCACCATCACCAGACGGTAGCCGCGGCGCTGCAGCGCCTCGAGTGCGGCGAACACGCCGGGCATGAAGCGCACCTTCTCCAGCGCATCGACCTGGTGATCGGGCGGCTCCTCGATCAGCGTGCCGTCGCGGTCGACGAACAGAGTGGGCACCGGGGCGCTCATGACCAGGACTCCAGAAGTCGGCTGTTCTGCTCGGGCGTGCCGACGCTGATGCGCAGAGCGCGGCCGAGTCCGGGGTAGCCGCGCGCATCGCGCACCAGCAAGCCCGCCGCGGCGGCGCGCTCGAGTGCATCGCCGGCATCCTCGAATTCGGCGAGCATGAAGTTCGCATCACTCGGCCAGACGCGCCGCACCGCGCGCAGCCCGGGCAGCTCGCGCTGCAGGCGTGCACGCTCGGTGAGTAGCGTGGCGAGCTGCGGTTGCAGGGCCGCGAGCGCACTCGGCGCCAGGCGCGCGAGGGCCGCATCGAGCGTGAGCCGGGGAATGGCGTAGGGCGGGATGATCTTGCGCAACAGGGCGATCACTTCCGGATCGGCGAGCAGGGCCCCGCAGCGTGCGCCGGCGAGGCCGTAGGCCTTCGAGAGCGTGCGCAGGATCGCGAGGTTCGGACACTGCGCGAGCCGCCCGGCGAGACTGGCACGGCCGGAGAACTCCACATAGGCCTCATCGAGCACCACCAGTGCCCGGCCGGCGAGCGCCGCGGCGAGGCGCAGCACCGCGGCCTCCTCCAGGAGGTTCCCGGTGGGGTTGTTCGGTGAGCACAGGAAGAGCAGTTTGGTCGTCGCCGTGCAGCGCTCGAGCACGCGCGCCTCATCGAGCGCAAAGCTCTGCTCGGCGAGCAGCGGCGCCTCGATCACCTCGGCGCCCTGGATGCGCGCGGACACCGAGTACATCCCGAAGGTCGGCGGACAGACGAGCACCGCGTCGGTGCCGGCTCGGCAGAACGCGCGGCAGAGCAGGTCGATCGCCTCATCGCTGCCGCGCCCGAGCAGCACCGAGGCGGGGCTGACCCCATAGAGCTCGGCGAGCCGCTGCACCAGTGCCCGCGGCTGGGGCTGTGGGTAGCGGTTCAGCCCGTCGCGTCCGTCACCGCCGGTCGGATCCCACGGCAGCTCATTGGCGTGCAGTCGCTGCAGTTCGGGGCGCCAGGCGGCGTGCTCATACACGCGCAGCGCCACGATGTCCGCGCGCGCCAGTTCGGTGACCCAGCTCATGAGGGGCTGCCCGCCGCGAGCGCCTGCAGCCGGCAGGTGACGGCGGCCGCATGCGCATCCAACCCCTCCAGGCGCGCCAGGGTGACCGCAGTCGGACCGAGCGCGCGCAAGCCGTCGGGCGTGAGCTCCTGCACCGTGATGCGCTTGAGGTAATCGAGCACGCCGAGGCCGCTGTAGGCGCGCGCGTAGCCGTAGGTGGGCAGCACGTGGTTGGTACCCGAGCAGTAATCGCCCATCGGTTCCGGCGACCAGGCGCCGAGAAACACCGAACCGGCGTTGATGATGTGCTTCAGCAGCGCGCGTGGCTCTCGGACCTCGAGGATCAGATGCTCGGCGGCGTAGGCATTGGCCACGGCCACGGCGCTCTCGAGGTCCGCGACCACGAGCGCTCGGCTGGCGCGCAGGGAATGCTCGAGGATGGCCCGGCGCGAGAGCGTCGCGGCCTGGCGCGCGACGGCCGCCGCCACGGCCTGCGCGAGCGCGGCGCTCGGGGTGACGAGCAGCGCCTGGGCGCGCGGATCGTGTTCGGCCTGCGCCAGCAGATCGGCGGCGACGAAGTTCGGATCGGCGTCGGCATCGGCGATCACCATCACTTCCGAGGGGCCGGCCGGCATGTCGCACGCCGCGCCGAGCGGATCGGTGGCGACGATCTGTTTGGCGGCGGTGACCCAGGCGTTGCCGGGGCCGAAGATCTTGTCGACCTTCGGGAGACTCTCGGTACCGTAGGCGAGCGCGGCGATCGCCTGCGCACCGCCGATTTTGAACACCTGCTCGATCCCGCACAGCTCGGCGGCGAGCAGCACGGCCGGGTGCGCCCGGCCGCTGCGATCCGGCGGGGTGCACAGCACGCGCTGCGGGCAGCCGGCGATCCGCGCCGGTATGGCGAGCATCACCACGGCCGAGGGCAGGGGCGCGGAGCCCGCCGGGACATACAGACCGACGGCCTCGATGGGCCGGTAGATCCGCTCGCAGCGCACTCCGGGGACGGTCTCGAGACTGACGCTGCTGAGGTCTTGCGTGCGGTGAAAGCGCTCGACGTTCTCGATGGCGCGCTCGAGCGCCGCACGTTGATCGGCGTCGAGGGCGCTGTGCGCGGCGGCGAACTCACTCGCGCTCACCCGCAGTGTTTCGAGCTCGGTCTGGTCGAACCGGCGCGTGTACTCGCGCAGCGCCGCATCGCCGCGCACGCGCACCGCCGCGATGATTTCGCGCACCAGCGCCTCGATGTCGGCACGGGCCTGCTGCACGGGTCGCTCGAGCGCCGCGCGTCGTTCGCTCTCGTTGAGCGCGTTCCAGTGGAGGATGCGCATCGGTTCAGGAGAGCATCTTTTCCACCGGCAGTACCAGCAGTGCGCTGGCGCCGGCCTGCTTCAGCCGCTCGAGCGTCTCCCAGAACACGTTCTCGCGGCACACGGCGTGAACGGCGACTCTGTCCGGGAAGCCCTCGAGCGGAATGATGGTCGGGGATTCGCTGCCGGGCAGCAGCCGGCGGATCTCCTCGAGCGCCGCACGCGGGGCGTGCAGCATGATGTATTTGCTCTCGCGCACCTGCTGCACGCCCTCGATGCGCATCATCAGCCGCTCGACCCACTCGTTCTTCAGCGGCGGCAGCGTGACCGGCGTGCGGATCAGCACCGCGTGGCTCTCGAGCACGGTCTCGACCTCGCGCAGGTGGTTGGCCTGCAGCGTCGAGCCGGTGGACACGAGGTCGCAGATCAGATCGGCGCGCCCGAGACGCGGGGCGATCTCCACCGCCCCGGAGAGCGTGACGATCTGCGCGCTGATCGAGCGCTCGCGCAGATAGTGCTCGAGCAGGTACGGATAGGTGGTCGCGATGCGCTTGCCCTCGAGGCTGCGCGGCCCGTCGAACGGCTGGCCCTCGGGCACGGCGAGGGAGAGGCGGCAGCGACCGAAATCCAGGGTGCGCAGCGTCTCGAAGCGCACCGGGTGCCCGCGCGCAGCCAACTCGTGGCGCTTCTCCTCGAGCACGTTCAGACCGACCAGTCCGAGGTCGCACACGTCCTCCTGCACCAGGTCCGGGATGTCATCGTCGCGCACGAACAGCACATCGAGCGGCATGTTCTCCCCGAAGGCCATCAGCTGGTCCTTGCCGCGGGAGATCTTCAGGCCGCAGCGCGTGAGCAGATCGAGCGACGGGTCGGTGAGGCGGCCGGATTTCTGGATCGCGAGCTTCAGGCGTGGCTCATCCATTGCGGGCTCCTTCCCGGCGGCGCGGCGGGGTGGTCGGTTCGCTCGAGGCCGAGGCGGCGGCGCGCGCGGCGTGCAGGTGCCACTTGCCCAGGCGCTGCGCCACCAGTCCGTAGCCGCCGTTGCCGGTGGCGAGGAAGCGTGCCACGCGGCCGATGGTCGTGACGCTGACGCCGGTGAGGTGGTGGATCTCCCGGTACGGCAGGCCGCGACTGAGGTAATCGACCACCGACCAGCGATCGGACATCGCCTGCAGCTCCGCCGGCGTACACAGATCGCGGAAGAAGGCGCGGACCTCCTCGGCGTCGCGCAAGGCGGCGATGGCGGTGTACAGATTGCGCTCGGCGAGCGCTTCCTGGCGGGGCGTGAGGCTGCGGTGTGTCTTCATGCCGGTTCACTGTATTAGCGTGCTAGTACAATAGCACGATGGATCGAAGGAGCGCCAGCGCGCGCGGCGGGACGCGCCCACGGCCGCGGCACTCGGGCAGGCGAACCGGGCGCAGCCGGCCGCCTGTGCGGTGCGCGGCGCAGCCTGCGCTGTGGCCGGGATGTACGTATTGGCAGGCGTGCGGCGGCCCGTAGAGTGGTGCCATCGGAGCCTGGGGCAGGCCCGCCGCGGAGCACAACGTCATGCGTGTCCGGATCGTGGTGGCCGATCAGGCCGAGGCGCGTTTTTACGATCTCGAGCCGCCCGAGACGACCCTGCGGGTGAGCGGTCGACTGCTCGATCCGAGTGCGCGTCTGCACGAGCGCGACCTGGTCAGCGATCGCCCGGGGCGGGTGTTCGATCGGGCGCCGGTCGCCGGCGCCCGTCGCGGCGCAGTGGCCCATCACGACGCCGGTGGGGAGCGCTCGGCGCGGCGCGAGGCGACGGTCGTGTTCGTCCGGCGCATCGTCGAGCAGCTCGAGCAGGCCCACCAGCAGGGACGGTTCGAGCGGCTGGTGCTGATGGCCCAGCCGCGCGTGCTCGGGATGCTGCGCGCAACGCTGCCGGTACAGCTCGAGCGCTGCGTGGTCGCGGAGGTGCACAAGGACCTGGTGCACCAGGGCGATGAGGTCGTGCGCGCCCACATTCCGCCGCAAGCACTGGGCTGAAGGCGGCTCGCTGCACCGGCTGGCTTGACCGGACGCATCGCTCCTCCTACACTTTTCGCTCAACTCATCGAGACCGGCTGAGGGATAGGCCCTTAGACGCCGGGGCAACCGCCAGACCTAACCCGTCTGTAAAGGTGCCAACTCCTGCGATGCATCCGGACCCGACTGCGGGCGCGGACGGCATCGACAGATGAGCGAACTGTGTAGCTCCGCGCGAACCCGTGCGGGGATGGACGCAGCCTGCTTGCCAGACCCCTGGCAGGTCGCTCCGCGAGTGCTCGGTGACACGAGAGGACAGCGGAGCCATCCATGAACGCGATTGCCGAGGTTCGCCCGATCGAGGCGCAGTCCCCCCTGCGGGGTGCCCCGAGTGAGTCCGTGCGCGAAGGGATTTTCGAGATGCCCGGCGGGCTGCACCTGCACCACGGCGGGCGGCTGCCCGACGTGCGCATCGCCTGGCGGCTCGCCGGTGCGGCCACGGCGCCCGTGGTCTGCGCGCTCGGGGGGATTTCCGCCCATCGGCGCGTCTGTCTCACCGAGCAGCCTCGCCAGAGCTGGTGGGGGGAGATGGCCGGTCCGGGTCGCCCGCTCGACACCGAGCGATGTCGGGTGCTGAGCTTCGATTATCTCGGCGGCAGCGGCGAGAGCACCGGGCCGTGTCCCGGGGAGCCGTTCCCGAGCATCTCCACCTACGATCAGGCCGAAGTGCTCGCACGCCTGCTCGATCATCTGGGCATCAAGGCGCTGCGGGGGATCGCCGGCGGCTCCTACGGCGGGATGGTCGCGCTCGCCTTCGGGGAGCGCTTTCCCGAGCGCGTCGGGGCGCTGATCGTGCTGTGCGCCACCGACCGGCCGCACCCGTTGGGATCGGCCTGGCGGGCCGTGCAGCGCGACATCGTGCGCTTCGGACTGCAGGCCGGCCGCCCCGGCGAGGCACTCGCGCTCGCCCGGGCGCTCGCGATGTCCACCTACCGCAGCGGCGAGGAGTTCGCCGCGCGCTTCGCCGGCCCGCCGGTGTTCGAGGAGGGGCGTGTGCGCCTGCCGGTCGAGCGCTACCTGGCTGCGCGCGGGGCGAGCTACGCCGCCGAGCACCGTCCCGAGGCGTTCCTGTGCCTCTCGGAGTCGATCGATCTGCACCGCGTCGAGGCGAGCCGCATCTGCGTGCCGACCACCGCGGTCGCGGTGCGCGAGGACATGCTCGTGCCGCTCACCGAGGTGCGCGCCCTGGTGGCGCGGCTGCACGCGGCGCGGCTGTGCGAGATCTCCTCGATCTACGGCCACGATGCGTTCCTGAAGGAAACCCAACAGCTTCGCGGCGTGTTTGCGCCGCTTTTTGAGAGCACCTGCTGAATGAGCCCGAATCCCGATTCGACATCACAAGTGACCCGCACCGTGCGCGCGGGCCTGGAGTCCGACCCCTCGAGCGGGGCGGTCGTGCCGCCGATTCATTTGAGCTCGACGTTCGCGTTCCGCGCCTTCGGCGAGAAGGGCCGCTACGACTACACCCGCTCGGGCAACCCCACCCGCGATCTGCTCGGCGCGGCGCTGGCGCAGCTCGAGGGCGGCGCCGGTGCGGTCGTCACGGCCACCGGCATGGCCGGCGTGACGCTCACCGGGTACCTCGTGCCGGCCGGCGGGCGCATCGTCGCGCCGCACGACTGTTACGGCGGAACCTACCGATTGTTCGATGCCTGGCGGCGCCGCGGTGAGCGTGAGGTGGAGTTCGTCAATTTCGCCGACGAAGCGGCGCTGCGTGCGGCGCTGGCGCGTCCGGCGGCGCTGCTGTGGATCGAGACGCCGAGCAACCCGCTGCTGCGCATCACGGACATCGAGCGGGTCGCCGCGCTCGGCCATGCCGCCGGCGCCCGCGTGGCGGTCGACAACACCTTCCTGTCCCCGGCCTGGCAGCAGCCGCTCGCCCTCGGCGCCGACGTGGTGGTGCACTCCACGACCAAGTACCTCAACGGCCACAGCGACGTGGTCGGCGGGGCCGTGGTGGCGCGCGAGCGCGGCGTGCACGATGAGCTCGCCTGGTGGGCCAACTGCCTCGGACTCACCGGCTCGCCGTTCGATAGTTTCCTCACGCTGCGGGGGCTGCGCACCCTGCATGCCCGGCTCGAGCATCACGGGCGCAACGCCCAGAGCCTCGCCGAGTGGCTCGCCGGGGAGCCGGGCGTACAGCGCGTGTATTACCCGGGTCTCGCCAGCCATGCCGGTCACGAGCTCGCGCGCCGTCAGCAGCGCGGGTTCGGTGCGATCGTCACGCTCGAGCTCGCCGGTGGGCTCGCCGCGGTGCGCGCCTTCTGCGAGGGGCTCGAGTATTTCTCCCTCGCCGAGTCGCTCGGCGGGGTGGAGAGTCTGGTGGCGCATCCGGCGACCATGACCCATGCGGCCATGGACCCGGCCGCGCGTGCCAAGGCGGGACTCACCGACGGGTTGATCCGGCTGTCGGTCGGGATCGAGGCGCTGGAGGATCTGCGCGGCGATCTCGCCACGGGATTGGCCCGGGCGCGCGCGGCAGGCTAACCGGCCGTGATGCGCTCGATCCTGCCGCGCACCGTGAACGATGCGGTGTCGCGCCCTAGGATGAGGAAAATCCGGTACGCGCTCAGATAGACCATCCGGTTGCGCGAGCGGACGATGCCGCCGCGTTCGATCGTGCAGCGCAGGGTGAGCGCTCGGCCCGGGAGTTCGGCGAGCAGCCGGCTCGCCGGCTGCTCGTGCCGCCGCGCGATGCAGGTCTCCTCGGTGCGCCGCCCGAGCCAGCGCAGCGTCATGTGGTAGTGATGACCCGGCTGCGGGTGTGCGATGCCCGGGGTCAGGCCCGAGAGCTGCTGCAGACGCTGCGGGGCGCGCACGAAGCCGGATCGCTCGCGCAGGTGCTGGTGCTCGAGGCTGAGCAGCCCGAGATAGCTGAGGTTCAGATTGAGCGCCACCGGAATGGTGTTGATCGAGACGCGCTCGCGGTCCTGCAGGTAGCCGTCACCGATCGGGATGAAGGTGTCCGTGACGCGCGCGGTGGCGCTCGTGCCGCGTGCGCGGTCGTGGCGTACGAACTGGCGGGTGACCACCAGGCGGTGAAAGGGAACCGAGGCGCTCCCGGCCCGCGTGAGGGCGCGGCGCACGCCCCGGGGCAACTGGGCCGGCCGGTAGTGCACGGTCATGTACGCGCGCAGGTGGCGCGTCACCTGCGCCACTCTCAGGAACGGTGCGTGATCGCTGCGCGACACGGTGCGCGGCGGCGGAGACGCCGCGCACGCGCTCAACCCCAGTGCGACCAGCGTCCAGCCCCAGCGAGTTCGATCAGTACGCATCCCACCGCTCCTGAGGCGGCGCCCGCCGCCGCCGTGACACCGTTTCGAAGTCAGAGCCGACTGAGCACCGCCTCGCCGGCCTGCCGGGTCGTCGCCGGCGGGTCATGCGCGCTGATGTCCGCGGTGCGCGCGCCGGCTTCGATCGCGGCCGACACGGCCTGATCGAGCGCCTCGGACTCGGCGATGAGCCCGAGCGAATGGCGCAGCAGCAGCGCGACGCTGAGCAGCGTGCCGTACGGATTGGCGATGCCGCGGCCGGCGATGTCGGGCGCCGAGCCGTGGATCGGCTCGTACAGACCCCGCCGACCGTCCCCGAGGGAGGCCGAGGGCAGCAGACCGAGCGAGCCGGCGAGCATCGAGGCCTCATCGGTGAGGATGTCGCCGAACATGTTCTCGGTGACGAGCACGTCGAATTCGCGCGGACGGCGGATCAGGTGCATGGCCGCGGAGTCGACCAGCATGTGCTCGAGGGACACCTCGGGGAATTCCTCGCGCATCACCCGGCTGGTCACCTGGCGCCACAGGCGCGAGGTCTCGAGCACGTTCGACTTGTCGATCGAGACGAGCGTGCCGCGGCGTTGCTGCGCCAGGCGTGCCGCGACGCGCACGATGCGCTCGACTTCCCCGACCGTGTAGGTGCACACGTCGGTGGCCGAATCGGCCTCGCGGCGCTTCTCACCGAAGTAGATCCCGCCGGTGAGCTCGCGCACGAACACCAGATCGACGTCCTTGAGGATTTCGGGCTTGAGCGTCGAGGCGCCGAGCAGCGCCGGGTGGACCTTCACCGGGCGCAGATTGGCGTAGACCCCGAGCGCGCGGCGCAGGCCGAGCAGACCTTGCTCGGGGCGCACCGTCGCCTCCGGCGCCGACCACTTCGGGCCGCCGATCGCCCCGAGCAGCACCGCATCGGCCGCGAGGCAGGTCTCGAGGGTCTGCGCCGGGAGCGGCTCGCCGGTCAGATCGATGGCCGCGCCGCCGAAGGGCCGCTCGGTGAGGGTGAACTGATGGCCGTGGCGCTCGGCGATGCGCTGCAGGCAGCGCACCGCCTCGGCGGTGACTTCCGGCCCGATTCCATCGCCCGGCAGTACCGCGATATGCGCCTTCATGGCCGGCTCCGCTGCGACTCGTACGCCTCGATCTGCGCGGCGCGCGCGAGCAGGAAGCCGAGCTCATCGACCCCTTGGGTGAGGCAGTAGCGTGCGAACGGCTCGAGCGGAAAGCGCACCGCCTCGCCCGTCGGCAGCGTGAGGGTGGTGTGCTCCAGATCGATCGTGACCTCGGCACCCGGGTGCTCGAGCAGCCAGCGATGCGCGGGCGCCTCGAGCAGCACCGGCAGCAGGCCGTTCTTCAGCGCGTTGCTGCGGAAGATGTCGGCGAACTGAGTGCTCACCACCGCGCGCACGCCGAAGTCGGTGAGCGCCCACGGGGCGTGCTCGCGCGAGGAGCCGCAGCCGAAGTTGTGGCCCGCCACGAGGATGGTGCAGCCGGCGGCCTCGGGCTGATTCAGCACGAAGTCCGGCCGCGCGCTGCCGTCGGGTGCGTAGCGCCAGTCGGCGAACAGGTGTCGGCCGAGGCCCTCGCGGGTGGTGGTGGTGAGAAAGCGCGCCGGGATGATCTGGTCGGTGTCGACATCGCTCGCCGGCAGCACCACGGTGCGCGAGCGCAGGGTGCGGATCGGTTCCATTACAACAGTTCCCTCGGATCGGTCACGCGCCCGCGCACGGCGCAGGCGGCGGCGGTGAGCGGGCTGGCGAGCAGGGTGCGCGCCCCGATCCCCTGGCGGCCCTCGAAGTTGCGGTTGCTGGTGCTGACGGCGTAGTGACCGTTCGGCACCAGGTCCCCGTTCATGCCGAGGCACATCGAGCAGCCCGACTCGCGCCACTCGGCGCCGGCGTCGAGGAAGATGCGATCGAGTCCCTCGGCTTCCGCTTCGCGTTTGACCTGCTGCGAGCCGGGCACGATGAGCATGTGCACGCCGGAGGCGATCTTGCGCCCGCGCAGCAGCGAGGCCGCAGCGCGCAGGTCCGAGAGCCGGCCGTTGGTGCAGCTGCCGATGAACACCACGTTCACCGGGTGCTCCTGGAGGCGCTCCCCGGGGGCGAAGCCCATGTAGGCGAGCGACTTGGCGAACACCGGATCGTCGCTGCGTTGCGGGATGGTCCCGCCGATCGGGATGACCATGCCGGGGTTGGTGCCGAAGGTCATCATCGGCTCGAGCGCCGCGGCGTCGATGTCCACTTCACGATCGAAGCGCGCGCCCGGATCGCCCGGCAGCTGCTGCCAGCGCTCGAGGGCCGCCGCCCAGGCCTCGCCCTGCGGCGCACGGGGCCGGCCGGCGAGGTAGCGGAACGTGGTCTCATCCGGGGCGATCATGCCGGCGCGAGCGCCGGCTTCGATCGACATGTTGCACACCGTCATGCGCCCGTCCATGTCGAGCGCGCGGATCGTCTCCCCGCGGTACTCGATGACGTGTCCGGTGCCGCCCCCGACGCCGATGCGCCCGATGATGGCGAGGATCAGATCCTTGGCCGTGACGCCCGGCTGCAGAGCGCCGTTGACGTTGATCGCGAGCGTGCGCGGCTTGCGCTGCAGCAGACACTGGGTGGCGAATACGTGTCCGACTTCGGTGGTGCCGATGCCGAAGGCGAGTGCGCCGAGCGCACCGTGGGTGCTGGTATGGCTGTCGCCGCAGACCACGGTCTTGCCCGGCTGCGTCAGACCGAGCTCCGGCCCGATGATGTGCACGATGCCGCGGCGCGCATCGCGCAGACCGAGCAGCTCGATGCCGAAGGCGGCGCAGTTGCGTTCGAGCTCACGGACCTGACGCGCCGCATCCTCGAGCGTGATGGGCGCACCGCCGAAGACCTGCTCGGTGCGCGTCGGCGTCGAGTGATCCATGGTGGCGAAGGTGCGCTCGGGCCGGCGCACCCCGAGGCCGTGCTGGCGCAGCACCGTGAAGGCCTGCGGCGAGGTGACCTCGTGGATCAGGTGCAGATCGATGTACAGCACCGCCGGGGTGTCGGCGGTCTCGGCACTCACCTCGTGACCGCGCCAGACCTTCTCGAACAGCGTCTGCGGTGCCGCCATCAGCGCGCCGCCGCAGCGGGAGGCGCTGCCATGTCGATGTGATCGAGCCAGCCCCACTGATCGGGCGTCTCGCCGGAGAACAGGCCGAAGAACGCCTTCTGCAGCGTCTCGGTGATCGGGCCGCGCTTGCCGGCACCGACCATGAGGCGGTCGACCGAGCGGATCGGGGTGATCTCGACCGCCGTGCCGGTGAAGAACGCCTCATCCGCTATATAGAGGAGTTCGCGCGGGATGGCGCACTCGCGCACCTCGATGCCCCGCTCACGCGCCAGGCGCATCACCGAGTCGCGCGTGATGCCCCCGAGTACCGAGTGGGCGAGGGCGGGGGTGAGCAGCACACCGTCCTTGACCACGAACAGGTTCTCCCCCGACCCCTCGCTGAGCGTGCCATCGGGCGCCAGTCCAATGCCCTCGTGGAAACCGAGCCGGCGCGCCTCGGCGCCGATCAGCTGGCTCGAGAGATAGTTGCCGCCCGCCTTGGCGAGCGCCGGCAGCGTGTTCGGCGCGACGCGATGCCAGGAGGAGATGCAGGCATCCACGCCTTGCTCCTCACTCTCGTGACCGAGGTACTTGCCCCATTCCCAGGCGGCCACGGCCACCTCGGTCGGTGGCTCATTCTTCGGCGTCACGCCGATCTCGCCGTAGCCGCGAAAGGCGACCGGGCGGATATAGGCGCCCTTGGCGAGGCCGTTGGCGGCGATCACCGCGTGGCAGGCCTCATCGATCTGCCCGACGGTGAACGGCATGCTCATGCGATAGATCTTCGCCGAGTCGAACAGGCGGCGCGAGTGATCGCGCAGGCGGAAAATCGCCACGCCCTTGTGCGTCTGATAGGCGCGCACCCCCTCGAACACCGAGGAGCCGTAGTGCAGCGCGTGGCTCAGCACGTGCACCGTGGCCTTCTCCCACGGAACGAGCTTGCCGTTGAACCAAATGTACTGAGTGGCCGGAATGGGCATGAAACATCTCCCCTGGCGTTCTGCCAGTCAAAGCGTCGAAGCGGTCTGTGCACCCGCGCCGCGCTCCTCGCGCGAGCGGTTGCCTGCGGCTGCCTGCTCGATGCGGTTGATCACCTCGAGGAACGCCTTGCTGCTCGATTCCACGATGTTGGTGCTCACGCTCGAGCCCCGATAGGTGCGCTGATTGTACTCCACGTACACCACGGCCTCGCCCTGGGCATCCTCGCCCTCGGTGACGCCGCGGACCTCGAACTTGCGCAGCATCACCCCGAGCCCGGTCGCCGCCTCGATCGCCTTGAAGGCGGCATCGACCGGTCCGTCGCCCTCGGTCGTCTGTTCGACCAGCCGCCCGTCGCTGTGACGCAGCCGGACCGTCGTCGTGGCCGGGCCCTGCATCACCGCGCGCGTCTCGAGTCCCGCGAGGCTCCACGGGCCGTTCGCCGCACCACCGGCACGCAGCACCAGTGCCTCGATGTCCCCGTCGAAGAGCTCCTTCTTGCGGTCCGCGAGTGCTTTGAACTCCTCGAACACCTCGTTGAGCTCCTGCTCCTGAAGCTCGAAGCCGAGTGCGCGCACCCGATCACGGAAGGCGTGCCGACCGCTGTGCTTGCCGAGGATCAAATGACTGCGCGCGAGCCCGACGTCCTCCGGACGCATGATCTCGTAGGTCGAGTGGTGCTTCAGCACGCCGTGCTGATGGATGCCCGCCTCGTGTGCGAACGCGTTTTCCCCGACCACCGCCTTGTTGCGCGGCACGGTCATCCCGGTGATGCTCGAGACTAGGCGCGAGGTCGGATACAGCCGCGTGGTCTGGATGCCGGTGGTGACGTTGAAGAACGCCGCGCGCGTCTTCAGCGCCATCACCACTTCCTCGAGCGAGCAGTTGCCGGCGCGCTCGCCGATCCCATTGATCGTGCACTCGATCTGCCGGGCGCCGGCGACCACGGCCGTGAGGCTGTTCGCCACGGCCATGCCGAGATCGTCATGGCAGTGCACCGAGAGGCGGATCCGCTCGATGCCGCGCACGTTCTTGCGCAGGTAGCGGAACAGCTCGGCAAACTCATCCGGCACCGTGTAGCCGACGGTATCGGCGATGTTCACGGTGCTCGCGCCGGCCTCGATGGCCGCCTCGACCACCTGCGCCAGGAACTCGAGCTCCGTGCGCGAGGCGTCCTCGGGGGAGAACTCCACGTCCTCGCACAGCTCGCGAGCGCGGCGCACGCCCTCCACGGCGGTGCGCAGGATCTGCTCCTCGGCCATGTTCAGTTTGTACTGGCGGTGAATGGCACTGGTGGCGAGGAACACGTGCAGCCGCCGCCGCGGCGCATCGGCGAGGGCGCGCGCGGCGAGCTCGATGTCCTCGCGGTTGCAGCGCGCCAGTCCCGCGATGATCGGGCCGTCGATCGTGCGCGAGACGGCCTGTACGCTCTCCCAGTCCCCCTTGGAGGCGGCCGGGAAACCCGCCTCGATCACATCGACGCCGAGCTCGGCGAGCGCACGGGCCACGCGCAGCTTCTCCGGCTGCGTCATGCTGCATCCCGGGGCCTGTTCGCCATCGCGCAGGGTCGTATCGAAGATCAGTACCTGGTCGGGTTCGGCTGCCATGACAGTCTCCTTGGGGGACGGTGGGAGGGCGGGCGCTCAGGCGCGCCGATCGTTCAGCCAGGGCATGCGCGCGCGCAGCTTGGCGCCGATCTTCTCGATCGGGTGCTTCAGATCGCTCTTCAGCAGCTTCGTGTAGCGCTTGCGTCCGCCGGCGTTCTCGCGGATCCACTGGCGGGCGAAAGCCCCGCTCTGGATCTCCTTGAGCACCTTCCCCATTTCTTTCTTCACGCGCGCATCGACGATGCGCGGGCCGCGCGTGAGATCACCGTACTTGGCCGTCTCGCTGATGAACTCGTGCATCTTGGTGATGCCGCCTTCGTGCAGCAGATCGACGATGAGCTTCAGCTCGTGCAGGCACTCGTAGTAGGCGACCTCGGGCTGGTAGCCGGCTTCGACCAGCGTCTCCCAGCCGCGCACCACCAGTTCGGTCGCCCCGCCGCAGAGCACCGCCTGCTCGCCGAACAGATCGGTCTCGGTCTCCTCGGCGAAAGTCGTCTCGAGCACCCCGCCGCGCGTACCGCCGATGCCGTGCGCATAGGCGAGGGCGCGCTTCTTGCCCTGGCCGGTGGCGTTCTGCTCCACCGCGATCAGGCACGGCACGCCGCGGCCCTGCTGGTACTGGCGGCGCACGAGATCGCCCGGCCCCTTCGGGGCAATCAGCACCACGTCGAGATCCTTGCGGGGCTTGATCTGCTTGAAGTGGATGTTGAACCCGTGCGCGAACAGCAGCGTCGCGCCGTGCTTGATCGCCGGCTCGATGCTCTCGTAGAGCGCCTTTTGCGCCAGATCAGGCACCAGCATCGCGATCAGGTCGGCGTCCGTCGCCGCGCTCGCCGGCTCGGCGACCGCGAGACCGTCCTGCTTGGCCTTCTTCCATCCGGGTCCGCCCTTGCGGGCGCCCACGATGACGTCAAACCCACTGTCCTTGAGGTTCAGTGCATGAGCGCGGCCCTGGCTGCCGTAGCCCATGACCGCAATGCGCGCCCCGCGCAGGGCCTTCTGGTCGACGTCTTTTTGCGAATACAGCTTCATCTCTCGATACTCCAAATCGGCCCGATGGCCCGGATGTCAGATTTCAGTCGTACGTTGACGCACACAAAAAACCCCGCAGCGGCCTTCAGTGCCGGTGCGGGGTTTTGGTGTCTTCTCTCGCCCCTGCCTGTCTGTCCTCAGGCGATTGCGAGCACCCCGCACCGGCTGCTCGTAAGGAGCAGCAGTCCGATAAGGAGTACCGGCAGCCGGCCAAACAGCGCCAGCGGCGTGCGCGACGCCGGAGGGGTTCGGACCATGTTGGCTGCGGGTACCACGGGCTTTGGGTGCCGGGACGAGATTAAAGTGGAGATGATGAGCCCGATAGGAGCACAGTCAGCCTGCGTTTGTCAACGCAGCCTGCGCACATCGCTGGCGGCTCGTGCGCGCCCCGCGCTATGCTTCGCGACGTGTCACACGAAATGTTGTTGAAGAGTGATCCGGGGGAGAGCCGCCCGCTGTGGCTGCTCGCCGAGGGGGAACTACAGGCCTGGCTCGCGCGCCAGGACGGCGCACTCGCCGGCTGGGTGCGCGCGCACGGGTTTCAGGGCGAGCGCTACCGGGTCCTGACGCTGCCGGGCGAGGAGGGCGTCGCGGGCGCACTGCTCGGACTCGGCGCATTGCGCTCGGCCGCCGAGCTCGGGCCCTGGCATGCCGCCGGCGCCGCCGAGCGGCTCCCGGCGCTGCCCTGGCGGCTCGGCACGGCGCTGCCGGCGGGCGCCGCCACGCACTTCGTGCTCGGCTGGCTGCTCGGCGGCTACCGCATGAACCGCTATCGGCTGGACGCCTCGTACGGTCCGGGCGCCGCACTCATCGCGCCGGCGGAGGCGGACGTGCGCTACGCGCTCGCCGCGGCGCAGGCGAGCGCCCTGGCGCGCGATCTGATCAATACCCCGCCGAATGATCTCGGACCGCAGGAGCTCGCCGATGCCGCCGTGGCGCTCGCCCGCGAGCGCGGTGCGCGCTGCCAGGTGCTCAGCGGCGGGGAACTGGCGGGCTTTCCGCTGCTGCGCGCCGTCGGTGCCGGCAGCGTGCGGGAGCCGCGGCTGATCGATCTGCGTTGGGGGGACAAGGATGCCCCGCGCGTGACGCTGGTCGGCAAAGGGGTGTGCTTCGACACCGGCGGGCTTGATCTGAAGCCCGCCGGCGCCATGGCGCTGATGAAGAAGGACATGGGCGGGGCCGCCTGCGCACTGGCGCTGGCGGATCTGCTGATGCGACTCGAGGCGCCGCTGCAGCTGCGCGTGCTGATCCCGGCGGTGGAGAACAGCGTCGGCGGCGCGGCCTACCGGCCGAGCGACGTCTTGCGCTCGCGCAAGGGACTGACGGTCGAGATCGGCAACACGGACGCCGAGGGGCGGCTGGTCCTCGCCGATGCGCTGGCGGCGGCCGAGGAGGAGCGCCCGCAACTGATCATCGACCTGGCGACGCTCACCGGGGCGGCGCGCACCGCGCTCGGTCCGGAGCTGCCCGCCCTCTACAGCAACCGACCGGCGCTCGCCGAGCGGCTGCGCGAGATCGGCGAGGCGGAGTGCGATCCGCTCTGGCCGATGCCGTTGTGGGCAGGCTACGAAGAGGACCTGTCCAGCAAAATCGCCGACCTCGGTAATGTTGCATCGACGCCATTCGCCGGTTCGATCATCGCGGCGCTGTTCCTGCAGCGCTTCATCGGCGGCGCCACCGACTGGCTGCACATCGATTTATATGCGTGGAACGGCAAGGAGCGTCCGGGCCGCGCCGTCGGCGCCGAGGCGCAGTGCGTGCGGGCGCTGTACCGGCTGCTGCGCGAGCGCTTCGGTTGAGCCGGCCACACGGTTCGTCGCTGCCCAACCCACGGTTCGTCGCGTTGTGTCGTTCCGAGCGTACGGATTTTCACGGGAATGACATCAGTCTGAGAGACCATGCAACGTCGTGATGAACAGCATGCAGAAAAATGACGCCGCCGAGCGGTTCGCGGGGGACGAGTACGGTGCGCCGTGCGCGGCCGAGCGCACGGCCGTCGGCGTCGGCGCGACGCTGGGGCGCCCGCGGCAAAGGCCGTTGCACGCCGCGGCGCGCACGCATGTGAGCCGTCCGACCCCGTCCACCTGCAGGGCTGTTTCGCCGCGCTCGAGCTCGCGCTGCTAGTGCCGCCCATGAGCGTTGCGGCCATTTATCGGATTGATCGTCTTGCGCAGTTGTCAGCGCCGCGGGTAGCGGTTACAGTTCGCGGCAGCATCCTCGGATGCACATGGCGCGCACGCTTGGCTTTCCGCCCTCGAGTCGCCGTGACACCGAACCAGCTAGGGGGATTGAGCCACACGAGCGATAGCCCGCGCAGGGCAGACGCACGTGCAAAAAAGTATGACAGATCCGGCGGGACCTCCCGTCGGCGAGCTCGGGTCCGGATTGAGCCGCTTGCGGGCAGGTGGAAAGACCGCTACCTTGCGCCACTCTCGTTTCGTTCCGGTGTTTTCGAATAGGCAACAGCCACGCCTTAGCATTCACACATGAGCGCTTACGTACACGACACACAATTCTTTACTCGCCGCACGGCCGTCTTCGCGGCCATCATCGTGCTGCATATCTTCATTCTTTGGGCGCTCGAGGCAGGTCTGGCCAGCCGAGTCGTACAGCTCGTCGCCCCACCGATCAAGACGACCATCGTCCGCCAGGTGCGCAAGCACCTGCCTCCGCCCCCGCCCCCGCCGCCGCAGCTCGTGCAGCAGCAGGTGCAGGTGCCGCCGCCGATGATCCAGATCAACGTGCCGGCGCAGTCCCAGAGCCATGCCATCACCGTGACGCACCACGTGGTCCGGGCCGCCCCGCCGCCGCCGGCTGCGGTGCGCTACACGCCGCTGAGCCCCTCGGGCGATTTCCCGGCGACGCAGGACTACTATCCGCAGTCCTCGCAGCGTCTGGGCGAGCAGGGCACCGCGATCGTGGAGGTGTGCGTCGGACCGAACGGGCGGCTGTCGGCCGCACCGCGCGTCGTCACCTCTTCGGGCAGCCCGCGTCTTGACCGTGCGGCCCTGCGGTACGCGCGTGCTACTTCCGGACACTGGAACCCCGAGCGGGCCAATGGCAGACCGATCAACTTCTGTGGCCATCTGCCCATCAAGTTCCAGCTGAACGACTTCTGATGCCCCTGTCTCTTTCAACTTTGACACCGCCATCCAACGCGGCATATTTGTGATCTGAGGAAATCTATGGCTATCCAAGCTACCGCATCCGTCAACAACCCGTACGGCATTGCCGGCGTGTGGAACAACGGCACCATCATCGACAAGTCCGTCATGCTGCTGCTGCTCCTGATGTCGCTCACGACCTGGTTCATCATTCTCACCAAGCTGTGGGACCAGCACCGCCTGAAGAAGGCTGCGCGCGAGACCGAGAAGTCCTTCTGGTCGGCTCCGTCGATCAAGGAAGGCATCGATAAGCTGAAGAAGGACAACTCCTTCCGCACCATCGCCGAGGACGGCATGCGCGCGATGTCGCACCACGACGGCCGCCTGACCGACCGTATCGACCTGCACGAGTGGATCACCATGTCGCTGCAGCGTTCGGTCGACCAGGTCTCCGGCGAGATGAGCAAGGGCCTGGCGCTGCTCGCCACGGTCGGCTCCTCGGCGCCGTTCGTCGGTCTGTTCGGCACGGTGTGGGGCGTCATGAACGCACTGGTCGCGATCGGTCTGGCCGGTCAGGCCAGCATCGGCAAGGTGGCCGGTCCGGTCGGCTCGGCGCTGATCATGACCGCGCTCGGCCTGGCGGCCGCAGTGCCGGCGGTGTGGGGCTACAACTGGCTGCTCGGCCGCAATAAGGTCCTGCAGGATGCGCTGCGCAATTTCGCCAGCGACCTGCACGCCTACATGGTGAGCGGTGCGCGCGTGCCGAGCCCGGAGATGGGCGGTGCGAAGCCGGCGGCCGCTGCGGCTCCGGTGCGCAAGTAAGTCGAGGTCGCCGGACCTTTGATTGAGTTACTTCGGATGCGCAAGACGTGCCCCGCAGCAGCGGGGCACGTTCTCGAATGCCGAAACCCGGTGCGCCGCGCGCCGGATGTCAGGAGCTGTCGAAAATGGCGATGAATGTCGGAAGCTCGGACGAAGAACCGGGCGTGATGGCCACCATCAACACGACGCCGCTCGTCGACGTCATGTTGGTGCTGCTCATCATCTTTCTCATTACGATTCCCGTGATCACCAAGACGGTGCCGGTGAAGCTGCCGAAGGCGAATAACATCCCGACGCACACCAAGCCGCAGGACATCACGATCGCGGTGACCAAGAACGGGGACATTTTCTGGAACAACACCGCGGTGCAGAGTGACACGGTGCTGCTGCAGAAGATCGAGCAGGTGGCCATACTGACGCCGCAGCCGTCGATCCACATCCGCGGCGACCGCGATACGGATTACAAGTCGATCGGGCACGTTCTGTATGAACTGCAGCGCGGCGGCATGGTGAAGGTGGACTTCATCACCGAGCCGCACGCGAACGCGCTCTCCGCGCAGTGATCAATTTTTATCGGGGCCGCAAGGCGCTCGAGGAGATTTGAAGTTATGGCCATGTCGATGGGATCCAGCTCTGGGCCGATGGTCGAGATCAACACCACGCCGTTGATCGACGTCATGCTCGTGCTGTTGGTGACCCTGATCATTACGCTGCCGGTGATGACCCATTCGGTGAAGATGGATCTGCCGCAGAATCAGCATCAGCCGCCCAGCAAGCCGCCCGAGGTGATCAACCTCAGCATCGACTTCGACGGCACCATCACCTGGAACGGCACCGTGGTGCCGAACATGCAGGTGCTGGACGGCTACTTCGCCAGCGAGTCGGCGAAGAGCCCGCAGCCGGAGATTCACCTGAACCCCGACGGTATGGCCAAGTACGGCATCGTGGCGCGGGTGCTGGCGGATGCTCAGCGCAACCGAATGACCAAGATCGGTTTCGTCAATACCTCCGAATTCGCGCAATAGGCGCGTTTGGAACATTCATCCATGCGAGAGAGTTTCATGAAGTTCAAGGGCATTGTTGCGGCAGCGGCGCTCGGCGCCTTGCTGGTGGGTGCAGTGAGCGTGCTGCACGTGACGCCGGCGCAGGCCGCCGCGGGTCCGTCGAAGGCGATCACGCGCCCCGTGGCGCTGAAGCTGCAGGCGGCGCAGAAGGCGATCCAGGGGGGCAATTTCCCCGTGGGCCTGGCGGACCTCGATCAGGTGGCGGGCATGCCGGCGGCGCACAAGAGCCCGTATGCGATGCACATCCTGAATCAGCTGTATGTGTTCGCGTACGAGAAGACGCACAACTATCCCAAGCTCGCCCCGAAGCTCGAGGCGCTGCTGTCGGACCCGTACGTGACCGCGGCGCAGACGCAGCAGTTCACGGTGGCGCTGGCGCAGATCTACTACCAGCTGCACAACTACCCGAAGGCCATCCAGTACGGCACCGAGGCGCTCCAGAAGCATTACGCCGGATCGGCGATGCAGACGCTGGTCGGCCAGGCGTACTACCTGCAGGGCAACTGGAAGCAGACCATCGCCTATGAGCGAGGGATTGCCAACGGGGCGATCAAGGCCGGCCAGAAGCCGAGCCAGCAGTCGCTGCAGCTGATCCAGAGCTCGTGCATGAAGCTGCACGACCAGGCCTGCCTGCTGAATGCGCTCGAGCAGCTGGTGGTGTACTACCCGCAGCGTCAGTACTGGCAGTACCTGCTGTTCCAGACGTTCAAGAGCATCAAGAGCGATGCGAACCTGCTCGAGGCCTATCGACTGGCGTTCGACGTGGGCGTGATGCAGCAGGCGCACGAGTTCACCAGCTACGCTGAGCTCGCCATCGAGGCCGGCTCCCCGGGTGAGGCCGAGCTGGTGCTGAATTCGGCGCTGAAGAACAACGTGTTCACCGATCCGCACCAGAAGGCCAAGGCCGAGCGCATCCTGCAGGATGCCGAGAAGCGTGCCGCATCGGACCAGAAGACGCTGAGCCACACCGCGGAGCTCGCCGCCAAGCAGGCGAAGGGCAATTCGGAGATCCGTGTGGGCGTTGCGTACTACGGCTATCAGCACTTCCACAAGGCCGTGCAGATGTTCACCCAGGGCATCGCCAAGGGCGGGCTCGCCCGTCCGGCCGAGGCCCATCTGCTGCTCGGTATTGCGCAGCTGAAGGCAGGCAACAAGGCGGCGGCACTGAATGCGTTCAACAGCGTCAGGGGCGACCCGACGCTTCAGCGTCTGGCCGAGCTGTGGAGTCTGAAGGCGAAGTCGGCGGGCTGATGCCCGCCGGCCAGGCCGTCTGATCGATCAGGAGGAATTGCATGGCGATTAAAGCCGGGGACCACATGCCTGCGGGCGTGTTGAAGACGATGAGCGCGGAAGGACCGAAGGATCTCACCAGCGAGGAGCTCTTCAAGGGCAAGAAGGTGGTGTTGTTCTCGGTGCCCGGCGCGTTCACGCCGACCTGCGATGCGAAGCACCTGCCGGGCTTCGTGCAGCTGGCCGATCAGATCCGCGCCAAGGGCGTGGACACCATTGCCTGCATGGCGGTGAACGACGTGTTCGTGATGAATGCCTGGGGCAAGGCCTCGGGCGTGGCGGACAAGGTGCTGATGCTCGCCGATGGCAATGGCGATTACGCCAAGGCCCTCGGTCTGGAGCTCGATGCCCGCGGTTTCGGGCTCGGGCTGCGCGGTCAGCGCTTCGCACTGGTGATCGATGACGGCGTGGTGAGCTACGCCAACATCGAGGCGCCGGGCCAGTTCAAGGTGTCGGCCGCGGAGCACGTGCTGAGCCAGCTCTGAGCCGGCGAGGCGCGGCGCTGGGCCGCCGTGATGCACAAAGGGGGTTCGCCGCGAGGCGAACCCCCTTTTTCGTGGGGGTTGTTCGGCTCAGCCGAGGAGCTTTTGCAACTGCGGGACGATCTCGAACAGATCGCCGACCAGACCAAAGTCCGCGACCTCGAAAATCGGCGCGTCCGGGTCCTTGTTGATTGCGACGATGGTGCGGGCGTCCTTGATGCCGGTCAGGTGCTGGATGGCTCCGGAGATCCCGATCGCCAGGTACAGCTCCGGGGCGATGATCTTGCCGGTCTGGCCGACCTGCAGTTCATTCGGCGCATAGCCGGCATCCACGGCGGCCCGCGAGGCGCCGACGGCGGCCCCGAGGGTGTCGGCGAGACCGTAGAGCAGCTGGAAGTTCTCCGCGCTGCCGAGTGCACGCCCGCCGGAGACCACCCGAGCGGCGCTCTGCAGGTCGGGCCGGTCGCTGCGCGCGGCCGAGACCGACACGAAGCGGGTGTGGGTGGGCGGTGCCACCCCGGGTGTGGCCGCCTCGATGCGCGCCGTGCCGCCGCCGCCCGCCGGCTGGAAGGACGCGGTGCGCACGGTGCCGACTACTTTGGCGCCGTCGAGCACCTCGACGGTGAGGATGGCGTTACCGGCGTAGATCGGGCGACGAAAGCGCGTCGCGCTCTCCACCGCCATGATGTCGCTCACCTGCACGGTCTTCAGCAGCGCCGCGACGCGCGGCATCAGATCCTTGCCGAAGGTGCTCGAGGGTCCGAACACGTGCGTGTAGGGTGCGGCGAGGGCCGCGACCTGCGGCGCGAGGGCGGCAGCGAGCGGATGGGCGTGCACGGGATGCTCGACGGTGAGCACCGTGCCGACGCCGGCGAGCGCTGCAGCCTGCTGGGCGAGAGCGGTGGTGTCCGCAGCACAGACGACGATGGTGATGGTCGCGTCGGGCACCGTCGCGGCGCAGGCGACGCATTTGGCGGTTGCGACGCTGAGGGTGCGGCCGTCGTGTTCGGCGACGATGAGAATGTTCTGGCTCATTTACAGCAGTCCTTTGTGCTTCAGCACCGCGAGCAGCTCGGCGGCATCGTTCACCCGCACACCCTTGCTGCGCTGCGCGGGCGGTTCATAGCGCAGCGTCTTCAGCTGCGTGCGCGGCGTGATGCCGAGGGACTCCAGCGTGAGAGTGTCGAGCGGCTTCTTCTTCGCCTTCATGATGTCCGGCAGCTTCACGTAGCGCGGCTCGTTCAGGCGCAGATCCACGGTCACGACCGCCGGCAGGTCGACCTCGAGGGTCTCCAGTCCCGCGTCGACTTCGCGCGTCACCTGCGCCTTGCCCTCGGTGAGTTCGATCTTCGAGGCAAAGGTGGCCTGCGGCCGATCCCACAGCGCTGCGAGCATCTGCCCGGTCTGACCGTTGTCATCATCGATGGCCTGCTTGCCGAGCAGCACCAGGAAGGGCTGCTCGCGCTCGATGAGCGTGCGCAGCACGCCGGCGGTGGCGAGCGGCTCGAGCGGGGTGTCGGTCTGCACGTGCAGCGCGCGATCCGCGCCCATGGCGAGGCAGGTGCGCAGCTGCGGCTGGCAGTCCGCCGGCCCCACCGTCACGACCACCACTTCCTCGGCGGCACCGCGCTCCTTGATGCGCAGCGCCTCCTCGAGCGCGATCTCATCGAAGGGGTTGACGCTCATCTTGACCCCGTCGGTGAGCACGCCCGATCCGTCGGGCTTGACGCGGATGCGCACGTTGTAATCCACGACGCGCTTGATACCGACCAGTATGCGTTTCATGATCTCGCCATCGTCTCGAGAGAGTCCGGCCAATATAGCAGAGGATCGCGCTAAACTGAGTCATGCTCGGTTACGCGCTGCGCCGTATTGCGGGGATCGTTCCGGTCCTGCTGATCCTGCTCACCGTATCGTTTTTCGTCATCCGCCTCGCCCCCGGCGGACCGTTCGCGGCGGCGCGGGCGCTCTCGGCGCGCACCCGCGCCGAGCTGCGCCAGCGCTACGGACTCGATCGGCCGCTCGCCGTGCAGTACGCGGCGTACCTGCGCGCGCTCGCGCACGGGGATCTCGGCCGCTCCTACAGCCTGCGCGATGAGCCGGTCGCCGGACTGATCGGGGCTGGACTGCCGGTGAGTGCCGAACTCGGCGCCGCGGCGCTCGCGCTCGGCGCGCTGAGCGGCATCGCGCTCGGCATGGCGGCGGTGCTGCGCCGCGGCGGGGTGATCGACCGGGCGCTTGCGCCCCTGGCGGCCGTGACGCTCGCGCTGCCGAGCTTCGTCATCGGTCCGCTGCTCGCACTCATCGTCGGGGTGTGGTTGCGCTGGCTGCCGGTGGCCGGCTGGCAGCCCGACACGCCGCGCGACCTGGTGTTGCCGGCGATCACCCTGGCACTACCGCTGATCGCCTCGATCGCGCGCCTGACGCGCGCCAGTCTCCTCGAGGTGCTCAACGCGAGCTACATCCGCACCGCGCGCGCGCGCGGCCTCGGTCGCGCGCGGGTCCTGTGGCGCCACGCACTGCGGCCGGCGCTGGTGCCGGTGGTGAGTTATCTCGGGCCGGCCGCGACCTATCTGGTCACCGGCTCGCTGGTCGTGGAGAGCGTGTTCGAACTGCCCGGGACGGGCCGCTACCTGGTGATGGGCGCGATCGACCGGGACTACACGTTGGTGATGGGCATGGTGCTGGTCTACGGCACGTTGACCCTGTTGGCGAACCTCGGGGCGGATCTGCTGCACGCCTGGCTCGATCCGCGGGTGCGCCATGAGGCTCCGTGAGCCGCGCGTGCGCGCACGGCTCGCCGCGCTCGTGCTCGGCGCGCTGGTGCTGCTCGCGCTGTTCGGACCGGCGGCCAGCCCGTACTCCTACCGTGCGCTCGACTGGCGGCACCTGGCGGTGCCGCCCGGGTTCATCGCCCAGCATTGGCTCGGTACCGATGCGCTCGGGCGCGACCTCTACGTGCGCACGCTGAGCGGACTGCGCCTCTCGCTGCTGATCGGGGTGCTCGCCACGGGGGTGAGTGTGCTGATCGGGGTCGCGTGGGGGGCGGGCGCCGGTTGGGTGGGCGGGCGGGTCGATGCCGGGATGATGCGCGTGGTCGATGTGCTCTACGCGCTGCCGTACCTGTTCATCGTGCTCATCCTCGCGGCGCTGTTCGGGCGCGGCAACATCGCGGTGCTGCTGGTGGCGATCGGCGCGGTCGGCTGGCTGACGCTCGCGCGGGTGGTGCGCGCCCAGACGCTCTCGTTGAAGCGCCAGCCGTTCATGGAGGCGGCGCGCGCGGGAGGTTTGAGCGACCTGCAGATGCTGCGCCGGCACGTGCTGCCGAATCTCGCCGGCACCGTCGTGGTGTATGCCACGCTGATGGTGCCGCAGATGATCGTGTACGAGAGTTTTTTGAGCTTCCTCGGGCTCGGCGTCGAGCCCCCGCGCGCCAGTCTCGGCAGCCTGATCAACGCCGGGGCGCGCCAGATGCTGAGTGCCCCGTGGCTGCTGCTCGTGCCGGCGGTGGTGCTGATCGTGTTGCTGCTGGCGTTCAACGTCCTGGGGGATGCGCTGCGTGATGTCCTCGATCCCCACCAGCGCTGAGGCGCTGGGCGCGCCGCACGAGGCACCGGCGCTGCTCGCGCTGCACGCCCTCAGCGTGCACTTCGCCGGCGTGCCCGTCGTCGATGCGGTGTCGCTCGCGGTGCGCGCCGGGGAGTGTCTCGGGGTGGTCGGGGAGTCCGGCGCCGGCAAGAGCCTCACCTTCCTCGCCGCGCTCGGACTCGCCCCGAGCGCCGCGGCGGTGAGCGGCCGGGCGCGCTTCGGGGCGACCGAACTCATCGGGTGCACCGAGCGGGCACTCGATGCGCTGCGCGGCCGGCACATCGGGCTGGTGTTCCAGGACCCGATGGGCGCGCTGACCCCGCACCTGCGCATCGGTGCGCAGCTCACCGAGCCGATCCTGCGGCACACCGGCTGCAGCCGGCGCGCCGCGCGCGCCCGGGCGCTCGAGCTGCTCGAGCAGGTGCGTCTGGCGGCCCCGGCGCGCTGCCTGCAGCAGTATCCGCACGAGCTCTCCGGCGGAATGCGCCAGCGCGTGCTGCTCGCCATCGCACTCTCGTGCGATCCGCAGCTGCTGATTCTCGATGAGCCGACGACCGCGCTCGACGTGACGATCCAGGCGCAGATCCTCGCGCTGCTGGCGCACATCAAGCGCGAGCGGCGCCTCGGGTTGGTGTTGGTGACGCACGACTTCGCGGCGCTGGCCGGCCTCGCCGATCGCGTGGCGGTGATGCGCGCCGGCCGGGTGATCGAGACCGGGAGCGCCGCGCAGGTGTTCCACGCACCGCGCGAGCGCTACACGCGCGAGTTGCTGCAGGCGGCGCGCGAGCCGGCCGTGCCGGGCGGCGCGCCG
>JAKBDK010000084.1:0-9232 GCA_021834525.1 Pseudomonadota bacterium
ACGTCCGCCACGTCGTAGACAAACGAAAGCGGCTTGCCGGTGTGAATGAAACCGATCGCAGGCGCATAGCCGGCGGCGAGAACAGCCGCCTCGGTCACGCCGTACAGGCAAGCGGTAGCCGCGGACAAGCAACGGTTGGGCAGATCCCCACTGTCCCAATTGTCGAGGTCGTAATTGCGCACCCTCCAGGTCACGCCGTACTTGGTCGCGATGCGCTTGTACGTTTCGCGCACACGCGCGCCTTCGATTCCGCGCAGTTGCTCGACCGAGCGCCGCTGTGGCGGATCCTGGCCAAAGCGAAGCGCATACATCTTGCGCACGACCTTGAGTCGGAGGGCGTCGTCCAATGCCAATCTGGCCTGGTACAACAGTTTGTCGGAACGAGCTCCTCCCGGCTGGCCGGCGGAATAGAGTCGCACGCCTGCCTCGCCAATCCACACTAGGAGCGTGCCGACGCGTGCAGCGAGTGCGCAAGCCGCGTGCGAGACGCGAGCGCCGGGCTCCAACATCAGGCAGGCCACACCTCCTACGGGGATATGCGTGCGCACACCGTTCTTGTCCACGACCACAAACGAACCGTCGAGCACGTCCAGCTGGCCGCGCTCGATAAAAAGGATGGACAGCCTCTCCTTGAGGGGAATGGGTTTCAGGGACGGCAGCCGGTCAGGCATTCTCGTCTCTGCCGCTCACGAGAGCAGTGGCGCGACGGATAGCAGACCCAACCCCATCACCTTGCCGTGCCCGATGCCGGATGCGATCGCTGCGCGGAATTTGCCTGCGTCGCTCACTGTCAATAGACCATCGAACAGTACCGAGAACACGCGAATGGCGGTGCTGTCGTGGCGTCGTCCTAGCAGCATCTGATCTTGCGATAAGCGCACATCGGAATATGAGCGGCCGCCGAGGCTCACGACAAGTTCTGCTTCACCGGGCGTTTTGGTACGGCGCAGGGCGAAACCGTGCTGCTCGCCCTTGCGCATGAGCCAGACTCGCTGCGCGTCCGGCTGAACCAGCCCCGTGCGCTTTCCCTGCGTCGTCTTGCATGGGTTGGCACGCAGGCGGAACCGGAACGATTGCCCGGAAGCGAGCGAATCGAGTGACAGTGCGCGCACAAGATCGACGCCCGGGTCCGCCCCGGCAAGCCAATCCGGATCGCGCAGCCGAAACCAGTCCGGCCCGGTACGGGACTGGATCAGCACGCGCGGCCGGCCCTGAGCATCTGTCTCGGGTTCAAGCCGCCACAGCAACGCGCCCGGCGGGCACGGCGTCTCCGGCGGCGTGAAAACACGGCACAGCGTCGCGTGCATCTGATAGGGATCGGCGAGGTCGCTTCGGGCCAACTTGCAGCGCGGGTTCAAATGGATCCTATACAGCAGCATCGCTGATTCCCTTTCCTAACGCGATCCAATCAGAGCGCACATGACGCGCACCAAATCGGCGTTCTGCGAATGACGACAACGGTTGATCCATCCGCAGCGCGCCGCTGCCGTCGGGCGACTCCAGCGACACCAGTAACCGGTTCGGCGTAGTTTCGCCCCGGCGCGGCATCGCCAACCACGGCCGGGCCGCGAGCGCGGCGAGAAGCGGCGCATCCACCAGACCGTCCTGCAGCCAGACAGGATCGGAAGGCACATAGGACTTTCGCCCCAACGCAAGCGGCCAGGCCGGGTCCTGCAAGGCATCCTGGGCGCGCTCGAGGAGGCTGCAGTTCGGGCCTTCCAGGCCGACCAGAAATACGGCGTCGGCGAGGTAATCGCGCGTCGTGACCGCAGTTTCATGGACCTTCGATCGGTCGGCCGAGATGATGTGCTGCGCGGTCTGGTAGTCGCGCCTCAACACGCCGGGGCGGTCATGGCGCACACCCATCACCAGCGCCGCCAGCGATTGCAGATCCGCGTCCCAGATCGCGCGATCGATGCCGAGCGCGGCAGCCAGCAAGCCGATGACGCCCGATTTGCTAGGCTCCTTACCGGTATCGCGCCGGTCGAAGCGGCTGGTGGTGCCCCAGGACTGCATCGGTCCCGCCAGCCGCAAGAGCAAGGTCGACATAGCTCAGCTTCGCACGGCGTCGAGCGTAGCGTCGATGACGGCGTCGAGCGATTCCCGCTCGCTGCCCAGGCCATCGACCTTAGCCCTCGCGAGATTCAGCACGAAGGTCTGTCCGTTGCGCGCATAGGCCTTGTCCAGCGCGGCCGCCTTCGCCGCCAGCGCCTCCGCCGAATTGCGCGTCATCGATTCGTCAGGTTTCGCGCGAACCGCAATTTCAAATGCATTGGCAAGATTGCGCGGCGCAGCATCACTACACACCGACACGACAACGAATTCTGGTGGGTTGTGCGCTGCGAAACTGTTCTGTTTTCCCGTCGGTTCGGCGAGCACGAAGCCCCGCAGAAACACGCGGAGTCCCCGGGTCGCGAGTTCCGTATCGCCGTGAAGATTGCCGACGAACTGGTTCCAATTGACGACCGCATACCGGTAGTAACACGCCGAATTGAATTCGACGGTCCCCATCATGTCCGCGCCGGCGGTGTCCTCGGGTCTCAGGTCATCCACCGCAGTGTAGAAATCGAATTCCCGTTCGACGGCGTGGGTCGAGATGGCGTGTGCGACCTGACAGGCGGCATGCTGGTTCTTCTCAGGCATGTCCGCGAGCATTCGGCCAAACATCGCCACGTCCACTGCCTTGCCGCCGTTGAAGATCGCCTCGATCTGGTCTTTCACTTCCTTGGGCGCCCCGCCGACGGCATCCTTCTTCGACCTCCCCTTCTTCGTGCCCGCCCCGTTCTCAGCCTGCCGCTCATCGGTGTCGACGATCGAGTCCCAGTTCCGATCAACAGTGTCCGCCAGTCCTGCAATTTCCCGTTTACCGAGAAACAACAGGTACTGCGTTTTGCCCTCGTCCGTCGCCTTGAGCTTGACGTACGAGAGTGCGCATTCGGCCTTAGCACGCGCCTCCGTGGGGTCGCGCCTGCCCTTGAGCGCGTCCGCGATCGCCTGATAGACGCGCTTCGTGCGCACGGCGAGTTCATCCTCGCTGAAAATCCCCTCACGCACCTGTTCTTCGAAATATTGACGTATCGCGCGCTTACTGCACTGGCTCGACACTCGTCCTCGGCGCGTGCCGCCGAAAATGGCGTCCTTGGGCGCACCCGTGTCATCGCGGTTGAGGTTGGACGGTGCAAAGTTCTGCAGGACGTGAATCTCGATCAGTGTTTTCACGCGATGATCTCCGTTTGGGTTTCGCCGGTTTTGGAGTGGTTGACGACGCGATAGAAAGCGCGTGCCCAGGCGTTTTGGACGCGTTTATCGGTGCGGTTCCAGCACAGCAAGTCGTTCAGCAGGGTTTGGAAGTCGAGCGGCTCCTCGTGCAGTAACGCGATCATCTGCCGCAGACGGTGCGGGAGTTGATCGAGATCCGCGTCCAGCAAATGAATAAAGCGTCGCTCGGTGCTCGACGATTGGCTCTTGAGTAGGTGTCGGGCACACGCGGTGGCAATGGATGTCGTCGGTCCGGTTCGGCCTTCGCGCCAGTGTGCAGCCCACAAGCCCGCGACGAGGTAGTGCATCTGTCTGCGTTGATCGTCGACCGCTCCTGTCAGGAAGCGCTCGATGTAAGGGTAGGCTGGGATATATGCGCCGGCCTCGAACGCCAAACTGCGCCGGAGCACGGCCCGCACTTTCGCGTCGCGCTCGTTTGAGTTTTCCAGCCACGCAATGAAGCCGCTCATGCTGTTGCCTCCTGAGACTGGCGATAGGTTTTGTATTCTTGAATGTCCTTGTCCAAGACGCCAAGTTGCTCGTCGACAAGCGCTTCGGCACGCACCAGCGCCCTGATGGCCCACGCGTCGCTCGTCGAGACCGACACAGCATGCTGCCGCCACGCATCGAGCAGGGCCGAACGTATGACTCGAAGCCATTCGAAGCGGATGTCGTCCGGGTCGGATTCGGCCGCGTACCGGCTTAGTACTTCGTGAAACGCGGCTTCGAGCGAGGACCAGTAAACGGCAGAGACCGGCATCTGCTTGACGAATTGACTGATGTCCTTGGCGTCCGGGTCTCGCTCTCCTCGGCTCAGAAGATTCCGCGCATAGATACGACAGGCGCGCCAAACGGCTTGCTGACTTTCTTCGGCCGCGGCGAGCAACTCGTGGATTTCCGAGCGGACGGAACGAGTGCCGAGCAGCGCCGCCGGCAGGGCGAAGCGCTCCAGTCGCCAGAACTCGATCTTGGCCTTATCGTTAGACTGTCCAAGTACCATGACCGAGCGCGGAAAGCGCGCTTGGTCAGCGCGCGCCAGCGCCGTCGCATGCTCGATCACCGCGGGCGCGAGCTTGGCGTCATCCGGCAACAGCGAATCGAAATCTCGCCACAACCCGCGTTCGCGAAACTGGATCGGCAGCTTCCCCTTCTTGTCGTCGACGCGGTAGCCGAGCATGGGATCGAGAGCCTCCTTCGAGGAGCACTCCACGCCGGATGCGAAGGCGAGCGTACGCACGCCTCCGCACGCATCGCGCCGTAGTCGGATCGCCCGGGCTCGCCAGGAATAGAGGTCCGCGAATCCTGCCGTGGCGCGGGTAGAACCGTCTTTGAGACTCTGCAGCGATTCCGGCTCGCGCTCCCACACGGGCAGATCGCCCGAGATGACCGCACGATTCTGCGGGACAAGATTTAACAGCAATGTGTCTTCCAGTTGTCGGCCCAGAGGCAACGCCATAGCCGCCGTGGCGGACGGCGCGGCTTTGGTATAGCGGAAATCGCTGTTACCACCTCCTAACGCAAATGTTTGAGAAGCTAGCAACCAGCGCGTAGCGATGGCCCCGCCTACGGCATCGGGGCGGGTAACATCGACGTGGTCGAAAAGCACTTTGGCGTTGTCGGCGTTGTGTTCAGCGGCGAGTGCCGTCCACGCACGCCACGTTTTCGGCTCCCAACGTGGAATCTGGAAAAACGGATAATCGTCGTCGAACAACCAAAACCGCGAACGCCATCGATCGAGATACCCGTGGATGCGCTCGGCCGGCAGCCCAGACTTGAACCAGGCTCTGGCCTGATTGATGTCCGAAGGACCTTCTAGCGCGCGGTAGAGCACGGCAAGTAGCAAGCGATGCAGGGCTGCGAGGACCAACGGCGAAGGGTCTTCGATCCCCGCGATGTTCTGTGCTTGCAGCAACGTGTCGCGGATACCGAGCTCGACGCGCTCGCCCTCAAGCCGACGAACGGGAATCCAGGGTTCCTCAATCAGGTTGAACGCACTCATTCGGGCTCCGTGTTTTCATAAATCAATCCCAGCTCGTCCGAAAGTCGCACCCGACCGTTTTCCATCCAGCGCATGTTCGCATCGAGACGCAGCGGATAGGCATTTCGCAGCAAGGCGCTTTGGCTCCATCCTGCCGGCACGCCTTGCGCTCGCAGCGGTTTGACGATGCCTTTGCGCGTGAGGCTCATGGCGCGCAGAGACCAGGTTCTGGCCTGTGCGAACGTCGGCGTAACGGCTGGATCAAAATTGTCCGCATCGAAGAGCGGAATGACCAAGACAGAATCCTCGCCGATCCGTGTTCTGACCTTGAGGCTGGCGTGGACACCTCGTTCGTCCTCGTCATACAGCGTGAAACGCGCGTTGGTTTTCCACGACGCATCGTCTGGCAGACCGATAATGGCCTGATGGGCCTCGCCGACGCGGGCATACTCCTTACCCAAGGCGTCTTGCATGGCGCGTTCGAGGCGCGCTGCGAGCGACGTTTCGACTTCGACCGTCTCCTCGTAGACGGACGCCACGAGCCCGTCGATTTCGTCCGGCAGGTCCAGTCGGGTCTTGCGGCGTAACAAACTACGGGATCGAAGCAATACATCCTCGCGGTAGACGGCGCCCCACCACAGCGGCGCGCCGAACGCCGGCGGCGGGTCTTCCAGCAGGCCGGCGACAATCAATATCGCCTCGACCAGCGGGCGCGCGCCTCGCGCGTGCCGCCATAGCCGCCCGGCGCGTTGCAACAGCAGATCGATGGGCGCGAGGTCGGTCGCGATGAGATCGAAGTCCAGGTCGAGGCTTTGCTCGGCGACTTGAGTCGCGATAAGGATCTTTCTGCCAGCGCGCGGCGTGGGCGTATGTGGGGTCGGTGGACCGAAAATCGACAACACGGCATCTTCGCGACGCTGTCGTGCCTCAGCAGGGAAGCGCGCATGAAACAGGTAAATTTCGGTGCCATCGGGCAGCCGTTTACCGACCGGTTCGCCGCCGATCCGCAGCAAATCGCCCTCGCCGTAATCCCGATACAAGTCCTGCGCGCGTTGCACGGTGTTGGTCAGCGCGAGCGCGTAACCGCCGCCGGACAATTTCTCATCGAGCGCCGCCTTTATCGCCGTCAGTTCGGCCGCGACGGCTTGGATGCGCACCGACAAACGGCGCGCACAATCACCCTCAAAGTGCCGCTGCCACACGGCATCGCCCGGCCGGTAGACGGAGATGCGCGGGTAGCCGGCACTCCCTTCGGGCGGCTGCTGGCCGACCAACTCGGCGAGTTGGTCACGGATCCGCGGCGGCAGCGTCGCCGAGAGAAGCACCACCGATGAACCCAACGCGAGCAGCCAGCGCACTAGGTGCAGCAAGAGAGTGCCTGTATAGGCATCGTATGCATGAACCTCGTCAAACACCACGATTCGGTTCGCCAGCCCCCACAAGCGCACGAACTGATGTCGTACCGGCAGGATGGTCAGTAGTGCTTGGTCGACGGTGCCAACACCGTATTCCGACAATAGCGCGCGTTTCTTGTGGGTAAACCACTCGCCGGCGCGCACTTCACCACCCTTCACGGCGTCATGGATGCCACCGAGCTTGAGCGTCTGAAAATCCTCGTTCAACAGCGCACCGCCGTGCAACAACTGCAAATCCAGGCGACGGTCGCCGCGTTGGCTTCGCAGAAACGTCAGCACGCGCCGGAACATCGCGTTGCCCGTGGCCTTAGTCGGCAAGGCGACGTAAAGGCCGCGATGCCCGAGCCGCCGCTGCAACTCCAGATGGGCGTAGAGCGCCGCCTCGGTCTTCCCCTCGCCCATCGGCGCCTCGACCAGCAGGATCGCGGGACGGTCGACAGCGGCCAACGCGTCAGCCATCGCCGCCTGCAGGGGACGGGGCTGCAAGCCGAATACCGCACCGAACGAGCGCGGCGCGTCGGCCAGCGGCAGGCGCGGCAACCAACCGATCTGATCCAGGGCGTTTTCGGCATTGTGCGCGCGGCGATCCGCGAACCACGCCGCAAGATCTTCGCACTCCTTCGGCTTGCCGAACGGGAAAAACACTTCATTGGAGCCTATCCAGTCGGCGAAGCTAGTCAGACCTGCGAGCAGCATGAACTCCGGACCGGAGAGCGTGGGCTTGGTCGGCGCCGCGGCCGGTTTGAGCACCGCACGCAACGCCTCGAACAGCGAGCGCCGCACGTCATACCACGCAGGCTTCCCTAGAGCCCGGGAACTGCCTGCCAACTGGTCAAGTGTAGTCGGACTCGCCCGCTCGCCGTGATGGCAGCCGACTGCATCGGCGATCAGTTCCGCCGTTTCCTCGGGCCACGCGAGTTTGACCAACAGTTCCTGCACCTCAAGCTGGCTGACGAACGCGTGATTGGCGGTCGTATCGGGGCTCGGACCGGTGTCTAGTCCGGACAAATTCTTCCACTTGCACTGAAACGCCGGACAAGCCTTGCCGAGATCGTGACACGCAATGATAAGCAGCAGCCACGGTCTCGCCGCGCCCCAAGACAAGCCCAGCGCTGCCGCAAAGCGCTCGCGTGTACTCAACGGTTCACGTGCGAGGATTGCATCCGCGCAAGCAGCCACATCGAGCATGTGCAGGAGAAGCGGATGCCAAGCGTCCGCATGCCCGCTGTCACGCTTCGTTTTTGCCCATTGGTTAGATATCTCGCGAGGAACCGCTTGCGTGGTCACGCCGTCTCCCCCGGCACCGCGCGCCGACAGGTCCCGTCCCCAATGAGGCGCTGTAGACTGATTCTGCTGTCTAGCTTGGGTGTTGGAAACCGACGACGCCGGCGGCGACCGCTCATCGCTTCGCTGCCCGCTGCAATGTTGTATCCGCATGATGCCAGCCGTGCCTCTGGTTGATCATGCTTCTTGCGTCAGTGCCACGGCAAGTTTTCATAAAAATCGCATACCACTCGGGTACGCGTAATCGAACTCGGGAAGCTCGCTCAGGATTTCCTGTTGGACGCGATCATATTCGGCTTTGCATCGCTCGGCGATTGCGGGATCGCGCAAGCTGGTTTGCTTCACGGTGATACCCCGACTCTCGGTTTTCTTGCGGGGTGCCGTCAACACTTGCGTTCGCATCGATCCGTGCAAACTCTTCGGCCGCTCGAGTAGTCGAAAGATGTCGTGGAGAACCTGGCGGCGAGTCTGGTTGCGAATCGGTTGCTGGATCATCGCGCGGCATCTCTTGGCGATCATATCCGAGAGCGTCGAGGCCGCGATCTCCCCGCCGCCCGGAATCTCCACCCGTTCGATCGCGGTGATCACTTCGTTGTAACTGAGATCGTGGGACAGCACGTCGCACGCCTGGCCGTGCGGCGGATGCCGATGCCGGGATGATTCGGCCTTCGGTGCGTAGCCGATCTTCATCGTGAACGTGAGCCAGCGAGCCTCGGGTCGCGAATTGGGCCAACGGTGCCACAAGGTGCTGAAAATGCCAACGGCGCGACGGCCCGAGGGGCGGATTGTGCGCGGCCAAGCCTGCAGCGCGCTGGAATCGATTCGATTGTGAGTGAGTCCCTTGATTGGGATCAACGCGAATCTACGCTGAAATTCTAATCGGCCGCGTCAACTCGCTTCGCTTGTAACCCGATCCAGGTTATTCGAGGATGTCACGCGACCCTGCACAGGGGGGGCTATGCCTTTTGAATCTCTCGCGCTCGAAATTCCGCGCGGTCGGCAGCGCGCGATGCGGTGCAAGCCCTGTGATGGCTATCGGGCGACTGTTCGAGATCCGCGGCTGCATACGGGTTTTCGCTTCGTCGGATGTAGGCCCGTACTTCTGGCGTTCTCGACATGCGCATTCTCCAAGGCCAACAGCTCACGCCGCGATCGCGCGCACCTTCGGCGGCGGCTTCTGACGTGCCTTCCAAAGATCGTAGGTCGTTTGCATCCCGATCCACATCTCCGCGCTCGTGCGCAGTGCCGCCTCGAGCCGCAGTGCCATCTCGGCACTGACGCCAGCGCGTCCGTTGAG
>JAKBDK010000085.1:0-9172 GCA_021834525.1 Pseudomonadota bacterium
TTGCAGCGCCCCAGAAGCGCCTTTGAGTGCGGTGCAGAATCGATTGGTCCAGGTGAACTGCAGTGTACCGGCCGGCGGCGCGCGAACGGGACTAAACTATCTCACATGCCGTGGTACACGTGCCATGCCTACGGGCACGCTCCGCGGCCCCGGTATAGGAGGAATCGCATGAGCGTTGAATCTCCCGAACGTTCCAGGTCAGTGCTGGAAAATCTGGAGCATCTGCTTCCGGATCTCGAGGCCCTCTACAGGGACGTACATGCGCACCCGGAGCTCTCGATGCAGGAGACTCGCACGGCGGCGTTGGCGGCGAAGCGCCTGCGTGCCAGTGGCTACGAAGTAACGAGCGCAGTCGGGAAAACCGGTGTCGTCGGACTCCTGCGAAATGGCGATGGGCCGACGGTCATGCTGCGCGCCGACATGGATGCGTTGCCCGTCGAAGAAATGACGGGCGTTCCATATGCGAGCACAGCCAAGGCGAAGGACGCAGATGGGAACGATGTCCCGGTGATGCACGCCTGCGGTCATGACATGCACGTGGCGTGGCTGGTGGGGGCGGCGACGCTGCTCGGCGAAGGCCGAAAATTCTGGCGCGGAACGGTGCTCGTGGTATTTCAACCGGCGGAGGAGACCGCGCAGGGTGCGCAGGCGATGATCGACGATGGTCTCTTCGAGAGATTTCCCAAGCCCGATGTGGTCCTCGGTCAGCACGTGATGGTGGGCCCCGCGGGTACGGTTGCCAGTCGCGCCGGACCGATTACCTCCGCCGCGGACAGTCTCCAAATCAGGCTCTTTGGCCGTGGTGCCCACGGTTCAATGCCCCAGGCAGCCATTGACCCCGTCGTGATGGCGGCCGCCACGGTCATGCGGCTGCAGACCGTTGTGTCGCGCGAGGTGGCCGCTACCGAGGCGGCCGTCGTCACCATTGGCGCTCTTCAGGCTGGTGTGAAGGAAAATGTCATTCCCGATGAGGCCATCATCAAGCTCAATGTACGGACCTATGATGAAAATGTGCGCAAGCGCGTCCTTGCCGCCATCGAGCGGATCGTCAACGCCGAGGCGGCGGCCTCCGGTGCGCCGCGGCCCCCAGAGATCACGTTGCTCGATCGGTACCCCCTCGCTGTCAATGATCCAGACGCAAGTCAGCGGGTCGCAGCGGCCTTCCGACGGCATTTCTCCTCCGACCGCGTCAGGGAAACCGGCCCGGCGACGGCCAGCGAGGACTTCGGGTCGTTCGGAGCTGAATGGAAGGCGCCTTCGGTCTTCTGGTTCGTCGGCGGCACCGATCCCGAAACTTACGCGAAGGCCAAGGCGGCGAATCGGATCAATGAAATCCCGACGAACCACAATCCCCGATTTCTGCCGGTGATCCATCCGACTCTCGAAACGGGCGTGGAGGCGTTGGTGGTCTCTACACTGGCGTGGTTGCCGGCCTGAAGGCTATGAGCGCCGGATAGCGCATCATAGGGCAGGCGATGAACGCGAAGGGGAGCGTATGCGTGTGACACATGTTCTGCTGATGGTCCTGGATCTCGGGGGTACGTTCGTATTTGCCCTCAGTGGCGCAGTCGCCGCGGTTAAGCACAAGCTCGACATTTTCGGCATCATGGTGCTGGCGTTCGCTGCGGGCAATGCGGGCGGCATCACCCGCGACGTTCTGATCGGAGCAACGCCACCGGCCGCGCTCGCTGATTGGAAGTACCTCGGAGTGTCCGTTCTCGCGGGGTTCGTGGTCTTCTTCTGGTATCCACTTCTTGCGCGGCTCAGTAATCCGGTGCTCTGGTTTGACGCAATCGGTCTGGCGTTTTTTGCGGTGGCAGGCGCGCAGAAGGCACTGGTGTATGGCCTGAATCCCGTGATGGCGGCCCTGCTCGGCATGCTGACGGGTATCGGTGGCGGCATGGTGCGAGATGTGTTGGTGAACCAGATCCCTACGGTATTGCGTGCGGATCTCTATGCGCTGGCGGCACTCGCCGGAGCAGCAGTGGCGGTTGGAGGCCAGAGGCTTGCGCTTGCGCCGGTGCCCACGGCAATCGTTGGTGGACTGCTATGCTTTGCGCTGCGCTACATGGCCATCGAGCACGGCTGGCATCTGCCGGCCGCCGGACGCTTGCGTCGCAACGAGGCCGATTCTGAGAGGCATCAGAGCAACTCTTGAACGTTCCGCAGGGACGCCTCCGGCAGTGACGTCGCGCTGCAATGTCAGTCATCCGCAGCACAGATGTCCGGCACTATGTGCTTTGCGACTAAAAAAGCTGTCGCGAACGCGTTCGGCGTTCTCCGCGGGGCACAGTCCGAACCTCATCTCGCGATGACGTGAGTCTGACAGCGTAGGTCCGACCTCGATCTCACCCGATCATCCCTCCGGTGAACGCGTTGCTGGCAATGCCATTGGTGTTCACAGCGGACGTCTCGGCGGTGCCTGCGCAGCGGCGGATTTACGAAGTCAATTCTCGTCGTGATCATGCTGGGCCGCGGGGCGGTGAGGGTAGTGACGAGCCCATGCGATGTCGATGCCCTATTGCGATGTGGCGCTTCCGAGACGACTGCGCCGTCAGCAATGGTGTTGGCCCAGCTTCCGGCAACGCCCCTGCGCTCTCCGTTCGACGCCGGCCCTCGAGCGCTGAAGGCGAAATTTTACGCGAGTGAGCGAATGTTGGCGATGAGCGCTACGCAGAGGCCGATGCCGATGGCCAGAGCGATGGCGCGCCACCAGGGTACGAAGTATGGTTCCTGAATCGGTGCGCTCACCGTCTTGTGACCATGGATCATCGCCGCGATCAGCCGTTCTTTGCGGACCCAGCGATAAAATCCGATGGCTGTCAGGTGTATGGCAACGACCACCAGTAGCAGATTGAAATTTGCGCCATGCCAATGGGCGAAGCGACGGCCAGCGCTGTAGGACACCCATCTTGATAGTGGCCCGGAGGCAAAACCGTCGACATTGACGGCAAACAGGCCGAACGTCGTTTGCGTCAGCAGCAGACCGACCATGGCGAGAATGCTCAGGGCACCGAGCGGATTGTGGCCGATGGGCGCCGGAGCGGCGTCGTCGCCGCGTGCGAAGAGCTTGCGGACGTACTGGAGTGTGGTGCCGGGGCCTCGTACGAAGTGCCCGAACCGGGCGGTCTCCCCGCCCCAGAACCCCCAGGCGAGTCGAAACCACACGGCGGCGAGCATCCCGTATCCGGCGAGGCGGTGCCATTGCATGTGATCGCTCTTCGCGGTCCACCAGCAGACCGCGAATAGACTCACGATCGACCAATGCGCGATCCGGGTCGGCAGATCCCAGACCCGGATTCGCCGAGCCGCCGGCATCTGATCAGCCACGGGTTACCACCAGCCGCTATGCGCGCGGAATCGGCTGTGACAGCTGCCGCAGGCGTGACCGAGCGCCCGGGCATTCAGCATCAATGCGCGCCGATCATGGTGTGCGGCGGCCTGTGTGAGGCCCTGCGCGCGGAACAGCAGCATGTGTGCCGCCTGGGCGAACGCCTGAGGGTTCGTCCAGATGACTGCGCGTGCCCGGGTCTTCACGCCATGCCCCTGGCCACTGCCCGGCGGGAACCAGCTCGGCAACTCGGAGGCGAGACGATCGAGCGCCTGTGCGTCGCTGCCGATCGCGGCCCAATTCAGGCGCGATCGGCCGAACTGGTCGCGCAGAGACTTGGCGGTTCGACCGAGCATTCGGAAATGTTCCTGACGGGCGTGCACGATTTGCGGCAGGCTTGCAGCGTGTGCGCTCCCGAGCGCACCCAGGATCACCGTGGCGCTGACCAGAAAAACTCGAATAGGAGCACTGCTGCGGAGGATTTGAATGAAACGCATGGTTCTCGACTTTCAATGGACGCGATAGGGCGGGAGCGGCTGGCGTGAAAGCCGGGCAGGTCCGCTCGGTTCAACAGGGATTCGTCGGATCGACTCCCGCGGCGATACCGTCGACGTCATCGCCGAAATCGGCTGCGCGCAGGGGAGGGTCATAGGATACCGAAGCGTCGGATCGTGGGAAGTGGATTCGCGCCGTATTCCTGCCCCGCCGCGGCTCGGTGAATCGCGTGGCGTGCCGATGGCGGCGAACGCGGGATTCCGAAGCGGAATTTTGGAGCAGGCTCCGAGCCGAGTGTCTGCTCCCGCAGACAGTTGATCTGCGCTATTGGGCAGCTGCGACGTCGGCGCACCTGCTGCCTTTGCCGCGCGTCCCTGCAAAGTATCCAATCGCGAGGGTCCGCGGAGCGGGTGCTGTGAATCATTTGGGAGCGATGCGAGTACACCGGATGCGCCGGGAGTGTTCGGTTAGACCACAGGGGGTCCTGCAGGTTCGCAGGGGAGTGCTGCAGGAGCGCTTCGCTCAGGACACTTGCCGGCGGGGACATCACCGCCGCGCTCTCCATGTGCTGTGGACGCGGGAAGTCCATTTGTATTCGGTACCCCATGGCCCTTGCTCGGCAGAGACTTGAAGTGCCTCGTCTGTCGTAGAAAACCAGCACCTTTCTGTGTAAACGGTGCTGCGCGCCACGATATCCGCAATTTATGACAATCGTGAGTCACGGTCGGCGAGCCCGACGGTCATGGCCGGTTGACCTATACAGCTACGCGTCGGATGCACTGGATCAATGCGAGCGCTGCGCGGGTCGCTACGTCGGCCGCCGTCCAAATAGGTTCGTCGCGGTGATCCTGGATGGGGCGTCGGCGGCTCAGGTACGGAGGCAGTCGCGAGGTCTGGGCCTCAGGATGTCTCTACACTCATCCTACGTGCATGCACGCCACTACGAGCAGAGCAGGGCGATCGCAAACGCATAGCACTGTTGCCCCAAGGCCATGGCAGCGCAATCCGAGATGACGGCCTCATCCGGCCCGTGCGATGGGGATGGCTCCGGCAGGCGGCTGCTCGAGGTACTTGCGTGGATGGGCTTGGATTGCGACGCGGTGCGCCCCGGCGTCTGCGGGCGGGTCCAAATCAGCGGAATGTGCGCGCAATCGGGTTGCGGGGCGGCACGGGATGTGCCACCCCGCAACCCGAGGCGAATGCAAGAGCGTCTGTTCCTGAAATTAATGTGCAGCGTCGACCCGATCGGCCTTCAGAGTACTGCTGTAGAAGTGATTCAAGACTGCGTGCATCGCCTTCAGCGCGCTGGGATTCAGATAAATCATGTGTCCCGATTTGAAATACGCGAATGTGATGTGCTTGCGCAGCTTCGAACTCAGCATGGCGTGATCCAAATCGTACTCAGTCTCATGAAACGGCGTGGCGAGATCGAAATAGCCATTTTCCGAGAGCACCCGCAGATAGGGATTCTTGCGCAGAGCTGAGGCCAGATTACCCGCGACGTACGGCATCGGCAGGTGGTCGTGTTTCCAATCCCACTTCTTGAATGCCTGGTTGCTCTCTTCCTTGTACATGCGGACCGAGTGGTACTTCAGGACATTGTGCAGGTACCACTCGAACGCGGCTGTGAACGGTGCGCCGGTGAATTGATTGGACGGATCGAACGAGTTCCGTGAACTCACCTCGCTCTTATCCGAGGCGGCGAAACGGGCGTCATACCGGCCGATATGCTCTCCCTCAGGAAGCAGCAGTTGCTTGCGGAAATGCGCAGGCGTGACGCGCAGATGGGCGCGCTCGAGATACTCGACCGGCAGCCCCGTGAATTGATGCAGCTGTTGAGCGAGCGCATCGAGCTGATTCTTCGGCAGGCGATCGCCCTGGCGCAATGCCTGCGCGTACGGTCCATCCGCGAATTCGCGAGCCTGCTGTACGAACGCGGACAGACTCGCGGGCTTGCGCGCCAATCGGTCGTGATACCACGCAATCGCGGCATACGAGGGCAGATAAAAGACGTACTTGTTGTCCGAGCCCGGCATCCAATCAAAGTAGTTCAGGACCGACGACTGCAGGATGACTCCATTGAGCGCGATGCCTTGATTCTGGAGATAGTCGGCGAGCGCTGCCGAACGTGTCGTTCCGTAGCTCTCCCCGTACAGAAATTTCGGCGACTGCCACCGGTTGTATTTCTTCAAATACCGGTAAATGAACTGGCCGAAGGACTTCACGTCCTGATCAACGCCCCAGAACATCTTGCCCGTGCCCTTGCCCACGACGCGGCTGTAGCCGGTTCCAATCGCGTCAATGAAGACCAGGTCGGACTTGTTAAGTAGGCTGTAGCGACTCGGCGTGATCGAATAGGGTGCCGGCGGCGTTGCTTTGCCGTTCGTCATGTTCACGCGGTACGGACCGAGACCACCCATCTGAATCCAATCGGAGGATGCGCCGGGACCTCCGTTGTAGAGGAACGTCACCGGACGATCGGCGGGATTGCGGACGCCGTTCTCGGTATAAGCGACGTAAAACATGCTCCCAACCGGCTGATTGGCCTTGTTGCGCAACAGTATCGTGCCGGCGGTGGCGGTGTAGTGAATTGTCTGGCCGCCGATCATCACGCTGTGCTGGGTGCTGACCGCGCGTTCCTTGGGTATCGGCACGAACGGTGTCTTGGTGGGCTTCGCGGGCGCGGCGAATGCGGTCACGGACACCAGCAGCAGGCACAGAGACGGCAGGGCAATCAGGCGTGGCATGCGGCACTCTCTCGTGATTGAACAAGCGAACAACGTGACATTAGAGCACAAAATGCGACGACACGTTCAGTCGCCACGTTGAGGTGTAGGTCATGTGAGGCCGGGATGTGCCAATATATTTTTGGATGTTTGCGCGCTTCGACGTTGAGTGCGCGGGCGGGAATAATTCCCTCCCTGATGCAGATCATAGCGGAGGAAGTTCGATCGCTCTCGACGCGGCGGATATCCTCTGTTCCAACATCTTCGTTTCCAGTAAGCTCTGGCAACGATTCGGGTTCATTCCCGGCGGCCACGGCGCCGAACAGCGTCGTGTCGATCACAAGAAACTTCGGTCATCACAAGGTCTGCTGCGCATGAAATCGATTCGTTTCACTCTGGTGGCAGCGGCTGCGTTTGCGGCAGCGGCGCCGATGCTCGTTCATGCGCGGCAACTCACCGACGCGGATTACGCGCGGGCCGCGAAATTTCTCCTCGACAGCACTGATCCTTTGGTTGGGCATTTCGTCGACCCGCGGGTCGATCACGAGGTGCGGCGGGTCAAGTGGCTCGACGCAACCCACTTCTGGTATCGCGATCATGGTGTCGCGGGCGACAAGATTCTGGAGATGGACGCCGTGACCGGCAAAGTGTCGCCCGCGTTCGATGTGCAGAAATTGGCCGCGGCGTTGGGTAAGGCGCGTGGCAAACCAATGAATGCCAATAAGTGGCCGGCATTCGGGTTCGATTTTCATCACAGTGAAGATGGTCTGCTCGAGGTGCATCTCGGGAAGAAATACTACCGGTGCAGTCTCGCCGGAGCCGGTGTGTGCACGTTGAGAAAAGAGGACTCATCGAAGCACGTGAAATTTCATTACGTGGCGCATTCGCGTGCACCGAACAAGAAGTTGCGAGTGTTCATCCGCAATTGGAACCTTTGGGTTCGAGACGTTGCCACCGGAAAGGCTACGCAGCTGACCACGAATGGCGTGAAGAATTACGGTTACGGGATGAAGAAGGACGGCGACGCCGTCGTACGCTGGTCGCCGGATTCGCAGCAGATGGTGGCGTTTCGGATCGACCAGCGGAAAGTCAAAGATATGTATACGGTTGTGACCCGGGTCGGGCATCCGACGCTGCAGACGTGGCCGTACCCGTTGCCGGGCGATAAGCATGTGTTCATGGTGCACCCGGCGGTGATCGACATCGTGAGGCACAGGGTCGTGCCGCTGCGGATGGCGCCCGAGCAGCGATTGGGTAGTTGGAACGACGCGCAGTGGTCGCCGCATGGGAGAACGTTTGCGCTGGTGTCGACGTCGCGAAACGATCAGCACGAGTGGTTTCGGGTTGCCGATGCGACCACGGGCGCGGTACGCACGGTCTTTGAATACACCGCTAAGGACTACTATCAAGGGTGGTACGGTCGACCGGATTGGCAGTATCTGCCCGAGAAGGGCGTGATCATCTGGCCGACCGAACAGAACAACTGGATGAATCTGTACCTGTACAGTCTGAAGACCGGCAAGATGCTCCACCCGATCACGCGGGGAAGGGGCGACGTCATACAGGTGCCCTACGTCAACCGTAAGAGCGACACGTTGTGGTATGTGGGTGTCGGACGCACGGCCGGAATGAACCCTTATTACCGGCAGCTGTTCAAGGTGAATTTCTTCACCGGTAAGACGACGCTGCTCACGCCTGAGAATGCCGACCACATCGTGACGATGGCGCCGCACGGGAAGTACTTCGTGGATTCCTATTCCACGCCGACAACCCCGCCGGTCGCGCTGCTGTGCGCTTCGCTGACGGGGCACGTGATCGCCACGGTGGCGAGAACCAATATTGCTAGGCTGAAGGCCATGGGCTGGGTGCCGCCGGTTCCGTTCACCGTGAAGGCGCGGGATGGCAAGACCACACTCTACGGAATGCTGTACAAGCCGACCAATTTCAACCCGGACAAGAAGTACCCGGTCATCGACTTCGTGTACCCGGGCCCGCAGATCGGATCGATCGCCACCTGGAGCTTCCGCTCCGAGAACGGGGGCAACCAAGCACTCGCCGAGCTCGGTTTCATCGTTGTCGCCGTGGATGGCATGGGAACACCGTATCGTTCGGCGAGTTTTCAGCGATATTGGTACGGTGACATGGGCGATGACACCATCCCGGATCAGATTGCCGCGATCAAGCAGCTGGCGGCGCGACACCCGTGGATGGACATTCACCGCGTCGGCATCTGGGGCCACTCCGGTGGTGGTAATGCCACCGTATCGGCGATGCTCCATTACCCGAATTTCTTCAAGGTCGGCTGGGCCGAGAGCGGCAATTACGACAACCGTGACTATTACTACGGCTGGGGCGAGAAGTGGCAGGGCTTGCTCATCAAGCACAAGAATGGCACGACCAACTACGACAATCAGGCGAGCGAGCTGCTGGCGAAGAATCTCAAGGGACGCCTGATGCTGGTCACGGGCTCGATTGACAACAATGTTCCGCCCAGCAATACCTTTCTGATGGTCAATGCGCTGATGAATGCGAATAAAAACTTCAGCATGCTGGTGGTGCCGAACGAGAAACATCATTACGGGTCGCATACGCCCTATGTGACGCGTCGCTGCTGGGATTT
>JAKBDK010000086.1:0-8999 GCA_021834525.1 Pseudomonadota bacterium
CGTGCGGGTTCTCGAAGTCAAAGGAGTTGTACTGATTGTACTGGTTGCGACCGGCGAACAGCGTGATGCCACCATCGACCGTGATGCCGCGCCGGCGAAAGAAAGCCGCGATCCGATCGAGCGTCGCCGGGTCGGCGAACACCTGGTCCCGGTACACCTCGAGGTACACCTTGTTGAAGTGCACCTGGCTCCAGATGCGCTGGAACTGGCGACGCAGCGTCTGCGGGTTGGCGAGCTGCCGAGTCGAGGTGACGGGGATGTACACCGCGACGCTGAAGTTCTTGTACGGGCGCACCGCGGTGCGGGCGGGCGCAGCGCCAGCCGTCCCCGCGCACAGCACCGCGCACAGTGCGGCCAGCAGGCCCGCTGCTCGATGGATTCGCCTCATCATGCCCGTCCCCTCTCTTTGGTAAAAATGCTGCGCTGCGCGGACTCGAAGGGCTCTGCGCCCCGGCTCACCAGTCCCACATCGTGCCGTCGGTCAGACGCGCCACCGGCAGTTGCTTGGGGTTGTAGGGAAAGCGCTCGGCCAGCGTCTCGTCGAGTCCGACGCCGTGACCGGCACTCTCCCCGCAATGCAGGCAGCCGTCCCGGAAGGTGTAGTCGTGCGGAAACACCTCGTCGGTCTGCTCGGTGTGCCGCATGTACTCCTGGATGCCGAAGTTCGGCACCCAGGTATCAAAGTGCAGCGCCGCCCCGAGCGTGATCGGCGAGAGATCCGTCGCACCATGAAAGCCGGTGCGCACCCGGTGCAGGGCGGCCAGATCCGCGATGCGGCGCACGTGCGTGATGCCCCCGCCGTGCACCAGAGTCGTGCGGATGTAGTCGATCAGCTGCCGCTCGAGCAGCGCGCGGCAGTCCCAGATGGAGTTGAAGACCTCGCCCACCGCGAGCGGGGTGACCGAGTGGCGGCGGATCAGCTCGAAGCCCTCGGGGTTCTCGGCCGGCGTGGCGTCCTCGAGCCAGAACAGCCGGTACGGCTCGAGGTCCCGGGCCAGACGCGCCGCCTCGATCGGACTGAGACGGTGGTGCACATCGTGCAGCAGTTCGACCGCGGAGCCGTGATCGGCACGCAGGCGCTCGAACAGGCGCGGCACGATCTCGAGGTACGGCGGCGTCGACCACACGGTTTCGAGCGGCAGTTCGCTCTCCGCCGGCTCGTACGCGTTCTTCAAGCGCGTCACCCCGTACGGCTTGGCCAGTCCGGGCACGCCGCATTGGGCCCTGACCGCGTGGTAACCCTGCTCGAGGTAGCGGCCGACTTCGGCACTGGCCTCCTCCACATCCCGCCCGCTGGCGTGACCGTAGACGAGGATGCCCTCGCGGCTGCGCCCGCCGAGCAGTTGATAGAGCGGCAGCCCGGCCATCTTGCCGAGGATGTCCCACAGGGCCACGTCCACCGCCGCAATCGCGGTCATGGTCACCGGTCCACGGCGCCAGTACGCGCCGCGATAGAGGAACTGCCACGTGTCCTCGATGCGGCCGGCGTCGCGGCCGATCAGGTTCGGAATCACGTGATGCTCGAGGTACGCGGCGACTGCGAGTTCGCGGCCGTTGAGCGTGGCATCGCCAATGCCCCAGACGCCCGAGCGCGTCTGGATCTTCAGCGTCACGAAGTTGCGCCCCGGGGAGGTGACGATCACTCGCGCGGCGATGATCTCCCGGTCGCGGTGCGAGCCCTGCGGTAAGGAGGGGTCGTGGGTCATAGGTGCGATCTCCAAGACGGACGGTGCGGCCACGCCCTCGGCGCGGCGGCAGGTGAGAGGTCCCGAGCCGCTACCGCCCTCATGCCTCTGCCAGAGACACAGGAGTCAGCCGCGGCGCGAGCAGCTGGAACAGACCGAGGGCGATGATGTACATGCCGCCGGCCAGCGTAAACAGCAATGAATAGCTACCGGTCGCCTGCAGCAGGTAGCCGACCGCGGTGGAGACCAATGCGCCGGAGACGGCGCCGGCGAAACCGCCGAGTCCGACGGCAGAGGCCACTGCCGCGCTCGGATACAGATCGGACGTCGTGGTGAACAGGTTCGCCGACCAGCCCTGGTGCGCCGCGGCGGCCAATCCGATCAGCGCCACCGCGGCCCACAGCGAGTGCACTTGGGAGGTGAACACGACCGGCACGACGGCGATCGCGCACAGCAGCATCGCTCCCTTGCGAGCGCCATTGACGCTCCAGCCTCGGCGCATCAGCCATCCGGCCATCCAGCCGCCGGCGATGCTGCCGGCATCGGCCATGACGTACACGGCGATCAGCGGCGGACCGAGGTCGGTCAGATCGAGCCCATAGCGGTGAGCGAGATATTTCGGCAGCCAGAACAGCAGGAACCACCACACCGGGTCGGTGAGGAACTTGCCGACCACGAACGCCCAGGTCTGTCGGTGCCGCAGCAATTCGCGCCACCGCACCCGGCGCGCCGGTCCTGCCGGTTCGCCGTCATCGGCGCGGATGTAGGCCAGCTCCTCGGGGCTGACCTTCGGATGCTCGCCCGCGGGGCGGTAGACGATGAGCCAGGTGATCAGCCACAGCGCGCTCAGCACGCCGGTGAGCAGAAATCCGGACCGCAGCCCCCAGAGCGACACCGCGACCGGCACCACCAGCGGGGCGATCAATGCGCCGATGTTCGAGCCGGCATTGAACAGCCCGGTAGCCAATGCTCGCTCGCGGCGCGGAAACCACTCCGCGACGGTTTTCACCGCGGCGGGAAAGTTGCCCGACTCCCCGAGCCCGAGCAGGAAGCGCACCGCCGCGAACTCCAACACCGTGCGCGCCAGCGCATGGCTCATCGCCGCGCAGCTCCACAGCGCGATGGCGAGCGCGTAGCCGAGTCGCGTACCGAGCTTATCGATGAGCGCCCCGGCGAACACTAGGCCGAGTGCGTACGCGATCTGAAACGCCGCGACGATGTCGCCGTAGTCGACCTGGGTCCAACCGAGCGAATGACCCAGCGCCGGCGCGAGCACGCCGAGGACCTGGCGGTCGATATAATTGAGCGTGGTCGCCCAGAACAACAGTGCGCAGATTCGCCACCGGTACGCGCCGAGGCGACCGGTGCAGTCCCGCACTGACTGAGGCTCGACGGCCATACTCGGACGTGTCCCATACCGAAGGGGTGGTCGATGGTAACGCTCCCATTTTCGGCTCGCAACTTCGCCCCGGATTCTTTTCGGCGGTCTCCGTCACGCGAATTCTGTTTACGAATCTGGCCGGTCAGTTATGATAGCGATACCAGTCATGGGTTTCGGGGGGATCATCCAGTGAAGGGTTACAGTACTCGCGCGCGCGCGTTCGGCGCCCTGGCCGCAGCGGCGCTGCTCACCTCGCTCCCCGCTCCGGGCGCGCACGCGGCCGGAGCGCCGCTCTACAAAGATCCGCACGCCCCGATCGCCGCCCGGGTGAAGGATCTGCTGCGCCGCATGACGCTGCCGGAGAAGATCGCGCAGATCACCTCGCTCTGGGACGACAAGCCGCAGATCGAGAACGCCGCCGGGGACTTCGATCCGGCCAAGGCGGCCCGCAACGACCCCTATGGCATCGGCCAACTCGCCCGACCGGGCGACTACGCACCCGATCAGTTCCGACTGCGCACCCTCGCGCAGACGATCCAGTTCGTGAACGCCGTGCAGCGCTACGACATCGACCATACGCGCCTCGGCATCCCGACGCTGTTCCATGCGGAGGGACTGCACGGGTACGTGGCCCGGGGCGCCACCAGCTTCCCGCAGGCGATCGGACTGGCGAGCACCTGGGACCCGGCGCTGATCACTCGGGTGTTCGGCGTGGTGGCTCGCGAGGCCAGCGCCCGCGGCGTCGACATGCTGCTGACGCCCGTGATCAATCTCGGCCGCGATCCACGTTGGGGGCGCATCGAGGAGACCTTCGGCGAGGATCCGTACCTGGTCGGCCGGATGGGCGTCGCCGAGGTGCGCGGCCTGCAGGGCCCGTCGCTGCCTCTGACCCCGGGACACGTGCTCGCCGTGCTGAAGCACATGGCCGGCTACGGCGTGCCGCAGGCCGGCACCAACGTCGGCCCGGTCGAGCTGACGCGCCGCACGCTGCGGCAGATGTATCTGCCGGCATTCCACGCGGCGATCGACCAGGCCCACGCCCAGGTGGTGATGGCCGCCTACAACGAAATCGGCGGCATCCCGTGCACCGCCAATCCCTGGTTGTTCCAACAGGTGTTGCGCAAAGACTGGGGCTTCAAGGGGGTGGTCGTCAGCGACTATCTGGGCATCGAGCAGCTCATGACGCTGCATCACGTCGTGCCGAATCTGACCGATGCCGCCGCTCGCGCCCTGAATGCCGGTGTCGATGTCGATTTCCCCGACGGCCAGGCATTCGCGCACCTGCCGCAGGCCCTGGCGGCCGGTCAGGTGTCGATGTCGCAGATCAACGCGGCGGTCGCCGGCGTGCTGCGCCTGAAGTTTCTCTCCGGGGTGTTCGACCATCCCTATGCCAGTGTGCGCAAGGCGCGCGCGATCACCGATGATCCGCAGGCGCGCGCCCTCGCGCTGAAGTCGGCGCAGGAAGCGATCGTGCTCTTGAAGAACGACGGCACGCTGCCGCTGCAGGTGAGCCGGCTGAAGACCCTGGCCGTGATCGGCCCGAACGCCGCGCCGGTGCGCCTCGGCGGCTACTCGGGCATCCCGAGCCACCCGGTGAGCATTCTGACGGGCATCCGCCGTTACGTCGGAGCGCGGGTGCACGTGGTGTATGCCCGCGGCGTGAAGCTGCTCGCCTACGGCAACCAGGACACCAATCGCGAAGTGCTCGAGTCGCACGCGGCGAACCTGCCGCGCATCCGCCATGCCGTGGCGGTCGCCCGCCGCGCCGATGCGATCGTGCTGGTGCTCGGCACCAGCGGTGCGATGTGCCGTGAGGGCTGGGCCGACTATCACCTGGGCGATCGCGACACGCTGCGCCTGCGCGCCGACCAGAACCGCCTCGCGAGTGCCCTCTTCGCCCTCGGCAAGCCGGTGGTCGTGGTCCTGATCAACGGCTGCCCGGTGACGGTCAACCGCATCCTGCCGCGCGCCAACGCGCTGCTCGAGGGCTGGTATCTCGGTCAGGCCGGCGGCACCGCGATGGCGGATGTGCTGTTCGGCAAGACCGATCCGGGTGGCAAGCTGCCGGTGACCATCCCGCGCTCGGTCGGCATGGTGCCGTACAACTACGACGAGAAGCCGAGCGCGCATCGCGGCTACCTCTTCACCCGGAACTCGCCGCTGTTCCCGTTCGGCTATGGACTGTCGTACACGACCTTCCACGTCGGGCGCCCACAGCTGTCGGCGCCGACCCTCCGGGCGCACGGCACCGTGACCGTCACGGTCAACGTGCGCAACACGGGCAAGGTCGCCGGCAGCGAGGTCGTGCAGCTGTACGTGCACGAGCTGGTGACCTCGGTGACCGAACCGGTCAAGCAGCTCAAGGGCTTCAAGCGGGTGTGGCTCGCACCCGGCGCGGCCACGCAGGTGCGCTTCACGCTTGAGCCGCGGGTCTTTGCGATCTGGAACGAAAACATGCGCAAGGTCGTCGAACCCGGCACGGTGCAGGTGATGGTCGGCGCCGATTCGGTGCATCTGAAGTCCGCGCTGCTGCACCTGGCGAGTTGATCGGTCGGTTTGTCTCGCCGGTGATCCCCTCGGGCTTTTCTCTCCCCGGCCCGACAGGGGATCACCGGCGGGTGTTTGCCCGCGACGTCCCGGCCGACCCTTCCGGGCCGCATCGGCCACGGCCCGCACCCCATCTTCATCGGACGTCGGACGCGCAGCCCCGAGGCCAGCGGCGGCGCCGCTGCCGGCCCCACGGCTTCGTCAGCGCGTTCGAGATCGGAGCGGAGGGAGCTCGGCGGGCGGGCGCGGCCTTGCGGCGCACTCGATGAACGGACGGCGCGGGGCCTGTCGGCCCCTGCGCCTTGCACACCACGCGACGCGCCGCCGGGCTAGGCGAATTCCGCGAATGCGCCCTTGAGGTCGCGGTAGAGCCGCTGGAACGTGCGGCGGCGGCTCGCCAGCAGAGCGGCGAGGGTGGCATCGGGGTGCACGATCCGCGCCACCGGCGGTGCGGCACAGACCTCGGCCTCATCACCCTCACCGGCCGCGAGGCGCGCCAGACGGGCTGCCCCCAGCGCGGCACCAACTTCCCCGCCCTCGCGATACGTCAGCGGCCGGCGCAGCGCCGCGGCGATCAACCGGCCCCAGTACGGGACGCGCGCCCCACCGCCGGTCACGCTGATCTCCCCGACCGAGTCGCTCTGCTCGGTCAGTACGTCGAGTCCGTCCGCGAAGGCGAAGGCGACTCCCTCGAGCACCGCGGCGGTGAGCTCCGCCGGCGCCGTGTCCGGCCGCAGTCCGAAGAACACGCCGCGCGCATGCGGATCGTTGTGCGGGGTCCGCTCGCCGGTGAGATACGGCAGGAACAGCGGGGAGTGTCGCGTCAACCCTTGCGCTTCGGCCGCGGCCGCGAGCGCACCGAGATCCGCGCCGCCGACCACCTGGGCGATCCAGTCGAGGGTATTGGCCGCGCTCAACATCACCGACATCTGATGCCAGCGGTCGGGCAGACAGTGACAGAACGCGTGCGCGGCACGCTCGGGATTGGGTCGGAACCGGTCGGTCACGACGAACAGCACCCCGGAGGTGCCGAGGGAGAGAAACGCCTGACCGGGTCGCACCACGCCGAGACCGACCGCGCTCGCGGCATTGTCGCCGCCGCCGCCGGCGACGATCACCCGCGGCAGTCCGAGCTGCTCGGCGGCCGCGGCGGTGAGCGTGGCGGACGGGCTCGATCCCTCCACCAGGCGCGGCATGTGCGCCCGCGTCAAATCACTCGCCGCCAGCATCGCATCCGACCACTCGCGCCGCGCCACATCGAGCCAGCCGGTGCCGGCGGCATCGGACAGGTCGCTGACGCGCTCGCCGGTCAGACACAGCCGTACGTAGTCCTTCGGCAGCAGCACGTGGGCGGTGCGGCGGAAGACCTCCGGCTCATGCCGCGCCACCCAGAGCAGCTTCGGGGCGGTGAACCCCGGCATCATGATGTTGCCGGTGATGGTGCGGGCCGCCGGTTCGCGCCGCTCGATCTCGAGGCACTCCTCGGCCGAACGCCCGTCGTTCCAGAGAATGGCCGGACGCAGCGGCTGATCGCGGGCATCGAGCAGCGTCGCACCGTGCATCTGCCCGGAGAGGCCCACGGCCCGGACCGCGGCGCGCAGCGGGGCCGGCAGCGCGAGCACCGCCTGCACACTCGCCTGCCACCAGGCGCGCGGATCCTGCTCGGAGAATCCCGGTGCGGGACGGTTCACCTCGAGAGGTGCAGAGGCGTGCGCGGCGATGCCGCCGTGCGCCTCGAGCAGCACCGCTTTGACGCTGGAGGTGCCGATGTCGATTCCGAGGTACAGAGCGCTGCTCCCGTCTTGAAGGTCGTCAGATGGTAGCGATACCACTTCCACGGTGTCAATTTTGTGGCGGATCGAAATCCCCTTCGGGTCGCCCGGATCTTCGGTTGTCGCTCCGACGTGATATCGCTACCATGTCCACGGGCTCCGCGCCGGCAGCCGTCCGGTGGCGAGCGGCGTGCCGAAGAATGAGGGGAATGCCATGTCGACGATGATCCAACGCCTCCTGCCGCGCCTGGGTGCGCTCTCGGTCTGTGCCGCACTGGCCGCCTGTGGCGCCGGTGGCGGTCACGGTCCGCAGACCGCGGCGGCGGCCCCGGCGCGCGCGCCGGCCCGGGCCACGGCGCACTGGCTCGGAACCTGGGCCGCCTCGCAGCAGATTCCCGAGCCGGGCAACACGCTGCCGAGCGCGGCGCTCACCCGAGCGACGCTGCGTCAGATCGTGCACCTGAGCGTCGGAGGGAGCGAACTGCGCGTGCGCTTCTCGAACGTCTTCGGCACCACGCCGCTGCACATCCTGGCCGCGCACATCGCGGTGCCGGTCTCGCGCACCACGGGGGCGATCGACCCGGCCACCGACACCCGCCTCACGTTCGGCGGCCGTCCCGGCATCCGCATTCCCCCGGGAGCGGCCTACTACTGCGATCCGGTCGCCTTCCACGCCGCGCCGCTCTCGGACCTCGCCGTGACGATCTATCTGCGCAGGCCACCACAACGCCAGACCAGCCATCCCGGCTCTCGCGAGACGTCCTTCCTGCTGCACGGCGAGCACGTGGCCGCGGCGAGCCTGCCGGGCGCGATGCGCTTCAACCACTGGTTCTTCCTCTCCGGCGTCGACGTCCAGGTGCACGGACCGGCCGCGGCGATCGTCACGCTCGGGGACTCGATCACCGACGGTCATGCCACACCCAACAACAGCGACACCCGCTGGCCGGATGATCTGGCCCGCCGGCTGCAGGCCTCGCCGGCCACGCGTCAGCTGAGCGTGCTCAACGTGGGCACGGGCGGCAACCGCCTGTTGCGCTACGGACTCGGACCCGATGCCCTCGCCCGCTTCGACCGCGACGTGCTCGGCCAGACGGGCGTGCGCGACCTGATCGTGCTCGAGGGCGTGAATGATCTGGGCGTCGCCACCTTCCACGGGCGGATTTCCGCCGCGCAGCACGCCGCGCTGGTGCGCAACATCATCGGTGCGTACCGGCAGATCATCCTGCGCGCCCACGCGCACGGCATCAAAGTCATCGGGGGCACGATCACCCCGTTCGGCGGCTCGACCTACTACCACCCCTCGGCCGCGACGGAGCGGGACCGGCGCGAGATCAATGCCTGGATCCGCGCGCCCGGACACTTCGATGCCGTCGTCGACTTCGCCAAGGTGGTGCGCGACCGACAGCATCCGCAGCGGCTGAGCCCTGCGTTCGACTCCGGGGACCACCTGCACCCGAACCCCGCGGGCTATCGGGCCATGGCGGCGGCCATCCCGCTGTCGCTGTTCTCGCCGGCAAAGCACCCCGTCGGCACGCCCCGATGAGTCCGCGCGCCGGCGCGGTGTGCGCCGCCGCCGCCGCGGCCCTCACCGGCGGCGCCGCGCCGGCGCCGGCC
>JAKBDK010000087.1:0-8960 GCA_021834525.1 Pseudomonadota bacterium
TACCGATAAGCTTAATCGAGGGATTCCGGTCCACCGGGCGCTTGCGCGATGCTGGGGATCTGAAGTGCGTTGGCCACGATCCAGGTCGTCTTCAGCGGGCTTGAGATTCTTACACCGTCGATGCCAAATTGCGGTGCGATTTCTCAATTGGGGCCCGCTCATGCAGACGCGTCAGCTTGTCGGGACGTCCAGGCGGAATGGCCGCATGACCGCCCTTGGTTTGAGTGGCTGCGTGACCGGTCGTGGCCGACAAGCGCCACGGCAGTACTGAAAGGCGAGTTGGGCAGCTTCGCCTGCCGGTCGTTCCCGTGTTACTTGGAACCGTACAGACTGTACACTTTCCGCATTGGGGAGAGCGCTGTGACGAAACCATTGCGAAAGGGCGCCGAGGAAGCGCGCAATGAGCTGCCGCGGTTGTTGATCGCTGCTCAGCAAGGCCGGCAGACGATCATCACCCGACACGGTCGGCCGGTGGCGATATTGACGCCGATCTCAGAACACCCCGAAGCCAGCATGCAGCGCTCACTGCTGCCGCTGGCCGGCAGCGGTCGCGTCCATTATGGGCGCGATAGTCGGGCGACGCTGCGCCGCCTGAGAGATGAATGGAGCCGGTAAGCCTCAAGGGACTGCCACAGAACCCGCTCCTCCTGATCGACTCCGCGCCGATCATCTACGTGCTCGAGGATCATCCCGAACTCGCCCCCGTCTTCAGGCCGGTGTTCGAAGCCCACGCCAAGGGCCGTGCGCGCTTCGCGGTCACAACCGTGACGCTGGCAGAGGTCTTTACCGGACCGTTGGCTGAGCGCAAGGAAGTGCTGGCGGAGCGCTACCGCAGCACGGTCAGGTCCTCGTTTGTCGTGGATCTCGATGCTGCGATCGCCGAAAGCGCCGCGCGGCTCAGAGCCACATGCAAACTGAAACTCGCGGACGCGGTGCAGGCGGCGTGTGCGCTGACGATTGGCGCGGATGCGCTGATCACTCACGATCGCGACTTTTCCGCGCTGCTGGATCTGCGCGTTCTCGGGGTCTGACGCAGACTCAGGGCTCCCCTGCGGACCGGCATATCGGCCAATGGTCCCGCAGTGGGAGGGCACGTCTCAGCGCGGCCGGTGCTGGAAAGGACCCGGCAAGGACAGGATTCCCCGGGAAAGAAAGCGGCAAGAACGCGAGGAGCGAAAAGTTAGAGGTTCCTCTCGCGTCGCACGCGCTAACATATTGATTTATTGGCTCCCCGGGTTGGACTCGAACCAACGACCAACGGATTAACAGTCCGACGCTCTACCAACTGAGCTACCGGGGAACCGATTCGCGAGATCCGCGAAAGGGCGCGAATTTTGCGGTGCAAACCCGCGCGCGTCAAGAAACCCGGTGCAAATTTTTTCGATTCTGAGCCCCCTGCGGACCTCCGTCGGACGGGTTCAGGGCGGCCGCTCCGTTCCGGTGCGCGGGGCGAGTGCGAGCCGGCGCAGCACTCGGCCGTAGGCGAGTGCGTTCAGGGCGACGAGCAGGACGGCCAGTCCCCACTGATCGGGCCGGGTGAGGCCGGGCGGGTACAGGACCCTCAGGAGATAGTGGCTGATGAACCCGCCGCGATAGCCGGCCTCGCCGGCGAGGCGCCGCAGATGGTTCTCCAGGGCCGTCAGCGGGCAGATCTGTCCGGAGAGTTCCACCCAGAGTCCCCAGGCGAAGGCCGGGAGATGCGCGAAGAGGACTTTCGACCAGCGCCAGGCGAGGAACCCGCCGAAAATGACGAACGCCACGAACGTCAGGTGCAGGACCACCACCCCGTTCGCGAGCACCCGCCAGAGCATGGGCTCAGGCGCTCCGTGCAGCACTTCCCCGCGCGAGCACCCGGGTGATGCGCTCGAGGGCCTTCTGCAGCGTCTCGAGGCTGCAGGCAAAGGACAGACGGATATGACCCGGTGCGCCAAAGGCAGAGCCCGGAACCACTGCGACTTCGCCCTCGGTGAGCAGCACTTCAGCGAAGTCCGTGTCCGAGGCGCACCCGAGGGCAGCCATCGCTTCGGTGACGTCCGCGAATGCGTAGAACGTCCCGGCGCCCGGCAGGCAGCTCACCCCGGGCAGCTCGTTCAGCGCACCGACCAGGTAATCGTGGCGCGCCTTGAATGACTCGTTCATCTGCGTGACGCAGCTCTGATCGCTCGCGAGCGCCACGGTTGCGGCATGCTGCGAGACGCTCGAGGCGTTCGAGGTCGACTGGCCCTGGATCGTCGCCATGGCGGCGATCAGCTCCTTCGGGGCTCCGCAATAACCGATGCGCCAGCCGGTCATGGCATAGGACTTCGAGACCCCATTGATGGTCACCGTGCGCCCGTAGAGTTCCGGCACCACCGTGAGCAGGCTGCTGAGCGGCTCTGCACCCCAGTAGATCTTCTCGTAAATGTCATCGACGCCGACCACGATGCGCGGCTGGTCGATCAGTACCTCACCGAGTGCGCGCAGCTCCGCGCGCGTGTAGGCCGCGCCGGTGGGATTGCAGGGACTGTTCAGGAGCACCAGGCGGGTCTTCGGCGTAATGGCGGCCGCGAGCTGCTTCGGCGTGATCTTGTAGCCCTGGGCGGCACCGGCGGTGACGATGACCGGTTGACCGTCGGCGAGCAGCACCATGTCCGGGTAGGACACCCAGTAGGGCGCCGGAATGATGACCTCGTCATCCTTGTCGAGCACCGCCATGCACAGGTTGTAGATCGCCTGTTTGGCGCCTGAGGTGACCAGTATCTGCGAGCGCTCGTACTGGATACCGTTGTCGCGCGCGAACTTCGCGATGATGGCATCCTTCAGTTCATTGGTCCCCTCGACATGGGTGTAGCGGGTCAGTCCCTTGCGGATCGCCTCGATCCCGCCGTGCGCGATGTGCTCCGGAGTGTCGAAATCCGGTTCGCCCGCGCCGAGGCTGATCACGTCCTTGCCTTCGGCGCGCAGGCGCGCCGCTCGGGCCGAGACGTTGAGCGTGGGCGAGGGCTTGACGCGCTGGACGCGCCGCGAGACGGTTACGGTCACTGGGAATCCTGTGATGCGCCAAAGCAACTGGCGCCGCTATATTAAGCCATCGGCGTCATCGTCACCATCCGGCGGGCGGCGCTCACGAGGAATACGTCGGTAGCATGGAACACGTTCCATTCAAACTCGAAGCGGAATTTCAGCCTGCGGGCGATCAGCCCCGGGCGATCGAGCAGCTCATCGAGGGACTCGGCGACGGCTTGAGTGCGCAGACGCTGCTCGGGGTGACCGGCAGCGGCAAGACCTACGTCATCAGCGAGGTCATTGCGCGCGCGCAACGCCCGACGCTGGTGCTGGCGCACAACAAGACGCTGGCCGCTCAGCTCTACGGCGAGTTTCGCGGCTTCTTTCCGCACAATTCCGTCGAATACTTCGTGTCGTACTACGATTACTACCAGCCCGAGGCCTACGTTCCCTCCTCGGACACGTTCATCGAGAAAGACGCCTCGATCAACGAACACATCGAGCAGATGCGCCTCTCGGCCACCAAGGCGCTGCTCGAGCGGCCCGATGCGATCATCGTGGCGACGGTCTCATCGATCTACGGTCTCGGCGACCCGCAGGCGTACCTCGCGATGATCCTGCACCTCGTGCGCGGCGATCACCTGGATCAGCGGCGTCTGCTGCGCCGCCTGGCGGACATGCAGTACACGCGCAACGATCTGGATCTCACGCACGGGACCTACCGGGTTCGCGGCGATGTTATCGATATCTTTCCGGCCGAATCGGAGCGCGAGGCCGTGCGGGTCGAGCTGTTCGACGACAGCATCGAGTCCCTTGCGCTGTTCGATCCGCTCACCGGCGCGATCGCGCGCAAAGTGCCGCGCTTCACGGTGTATCCCGGCACTCACTACGTCACGCCGAAGGAGCGGCTGCTCGGAGCGGTCGATCGGATTCGCGACGATCTGCGCCTGCGGCTCGCCGAGCTGCGCGAGGCGGGCAAGCTGCTTGAGGCCCAGCGGCTCGAGCAGCGCACCATGTACGACATGGAGATGATCCAGGAGGTCGGGTACTGCGCGGGCATCGAGAACTACTCGCGCTATCTCTCCGGACGCGCCCCCGGGGAGCCGCCACCGTGCCTGTTCGATTATCTGCCGCGCAATGCGCTGCTGGTGATCGATGAGAGTCACCAGACCATCCCGCAGCTCGGCGCGATGTATCGCGGCGACCGCTCGCGCAAGGAGGTGCTGGTCGAGTACGGCTTCCGGCTGCCCTCGGCGCTCGACAACCGGCCGCTGAAGTTCGAGGAATGGGAGCGGCTCGCGCCGCAGATGATCTTCGTGTCGGCGACACCCGGGCAGTACGAGTCTCGCCATGCCGGGCAGACCGTGGAGCTGCTGGTCCGTCCGACCGGCCTGCTCGACCCGCAGGTCGAGGTACGCCCGGTCGCCACCCAGGTCGATGATGTGCTCTCGGAGATCCACCACTGCGTCAAGCGCAACGAGCGTGTGCTGATCACCACGCTGACGAAGCGGATGGCCGAGGATCTGACCGAGTACCTCCACGAGCACGGGGTGCGGGTGCGCTACCTGCATGCGGACATCGAGACGGTCGAGCGCACCGAGATCATCCGCGACCTGCGGCTCGGCAAGTTCGACGTGCTGGTAGGGATCAATCTGCTGCGCGAGGGACTCGACATGCCCGAGGTGTCGCTGGTGGCCATCCTCGATGCGGACAAGGAGGGGTTCCTGCGCTCGGACCACTCCCTCATCCAGACCATCGGCCGCGCGGCGCGCCATCTGCACGGCCGGGCCATCCTGTATGCCGATCAGATCACCGGCTCGATGCGTCGCGCCATGGACGAGACCGATCGGCGCCGCCGCAAGCAGGTCGAGTACAACGAGGCGCACGGCATCACCCCGCGGGGCATCCAGAAGTCGGTCGCGGACATCATGGAAGGGGCCCGCAGCGCCGCCCCGGCGGCCCGCGGTCGGCGGGGCGCGGCCGGCAAGGAGCGCGGCCGCGGTGCGTCCCCGGTCGTCCCGGAGACGCTCGAGCCGGCGGCGCTGGCGCGCCAGATCAAGAAACTCGAGACCGAGATGCTCGAGCGGGCCCGCAACCTCGAGTTCGAGACGGCCGCCCGCCTGCGCGATGACATCGCGCGGCTGAAGCAGCTCGAGCTCGGCCTGGCGTGAGCCGGCCGGACGGGGGGAGGCGTAAGCGCTTGGCCAGGCTCGGATTGGCTTGCACGCACCGTGGCGCTCTTGTATCTTTCGCGGCCCTCCTTCGGGAGAATTCCTTTTATAGGCGCGTAGCTCAGTGGTAGAGCACCACCTTGACATGGTGGTGGTCGGTGGTTCGATCCCACTCGCGCCTACCAGAATTGAAGGCGGTCGCCTCCGGTACCCTCCGGGGGCGACCGCCGGTATTCCAAGAGCCGATCCGATCGGGAGAGCTTCGACATGCCAGTGGTCACCTTGCCGGACGGCAGTGAGCGGCGCTTCGACCATCCGGTGACGGTCGATGCCGTGGCCGCGGACATTGGTGCCGGGCTGCGCAAAGCGGCACTCGCCGGACGCGTCGATGGCCAGCTGGTCGACACTTCTTATCTGATCGACCGCGATGTGTCGCTCGCGATCGTGACGGAGAAGGACCCGGCGGGTCTTGAGGTCATCCGGCACTCCACCGCACATCTGCTCGCCCAGGCGGTCAAGCAGCTCTTCCCCGAAGCGCAGGTCACCATCGGTCCGGTGATCGAGGACGGCTTCTATTACGACTTCGCCTACCAGCGGCCCTTCACCCCGGAGGACCTCGCGGCCATCGAGACGCGCATGAGCGAGCTCGCCAAGGCCGACCAGAAGGTCACCCGGCGGGTGATGCCGCGCGATGAGGCCGTCACGTTCTTCAAGGGTCTCGGCGAGCAGTACAAAGCCGAGATCATCGCCAGCATTCCGGCCAACGAGTCGATCAGCCTGTACGGACAGGGCGATTGGGTCGATCTGTGCCGCGGACCGCACGTGCCCTCGACCGGCAAGCTCAAGGCCTTCAAGCTGACCAAACTCGCCGGGGCCTATTGGCGCGGGGACTCGCGCAACGAGATGCTGCAGCGCATCTACGGGACGGCCTGGGCGGACAAGAAGCAGCTCGAGGACTACCTGCACCGGCTCGAGGAGGCCGAGAAGCGCGATCACCGGCGCATCGGCAAGGACCTGGATCTGTTCCATCTCCAGGAGGAGGCCCCCGGGGCGGTGTTCTGGCATCCCAAGGGCTGGCGCGTCTTTCAGGGCCTGATCCAGTACATGCGCGAGCGCCAGCAGGCGGCCGGCTACGAGGAAGTGAATGCCCCGGAGCTGATGGACGCCTCACTGTGGAAGCAATCGGGGCATTTGGAGAAGTTCGGGGAGAACATGTTTCTCACCCAGACCCCCGATGAGCGCGTGTACGCCATCAAGCCGATGAACTGCCCCGGGCACATCCAGATCTTCAAGCACGGCCTGCGCAGCTACCGGGAGCTGCCGGTGCGCTTCTCGGAGTTCGGCAAGGTCCATCGCTACGAGCCCTCCGGTGCGCTGCACGGGCTGATGCGGGTGCGCGCGTTCACCCAGGACGATGCGCACATTTTCGTCACGGAGGACCAGATCACCGAGGAGTGCGTCGCGGTGACGCGGCTGATCCTCGAGATCTACCGGGATTTCGGTTTCGATGACGTGCGCATCAAGTTCGCCGACCGACCGCCGAAGCGCGTCGGGGCGGACGAGGTCTGGGATCGGGCCGAAGAGGCGCTGAAGGCCGCCTCGAGGGCGGCGGGCATCGAGTACATCCTGAACCCGGGGGAGGGGGCCTTCTACGGCCCGAAGCTCGAGTTCGTGCTGCGGGATGCCATCGGTCGCGACTGGCAGTGCGGGACCGTCCAGGTGGATCTGAACCTCCCCGGACGGCTCGGGGCGCATTATGTTGATGAGACCAGCGCCAAGCGCACCCCGGTGATGCTGCATCGGGCGATTTTCGGCTCCCTGGAGCGATTCTTCGCCATTTTGCTCGAGCATCACGCCGGGCGGTTGCCGGTGTGGCTCGCCCCGGTGCAGGCGGTGATCATGGGAATTACCGACCGGCAAGACGAATACGTGCGTTCCGTAACGGAAACCCTGAAAAATCAGCAGTTTCGGGTCGAGTCCGACTTGCGTAACGAGAAGGTGGGCTTTAAGATCCGCGAGCACACGTTGCAGCGTGTTCCGTATCTATTGGTCGCAGGCGACAAGGAAGTGGCCGCGAACTTATTGTCAGTGCGCAGCCGTAGCGGCAAGGACCTCGGCACGATGAGTCTGGAGACGTTCAGCGAACGGCTCCGCATCGAAGCTGAGAGCCGCGGGCGCCGTACTTTGGAGGATTGACGCATAGCCAGTGTAACCAAGCGGGTTCGGCGGAACGATGAAATCAGCTCGCCGCAACTTCGCGTGATCGCGGCCGATGGGTCGCAGGCAGGAGTGATGTCCCGTGCGGAGGCGCTGCAGATGGCCTCCACCGCGGAGCTCGATCTGGTGGAGGTGTCGCCGACGGCGGTCCCTCCCGTCGTGCGCATCATGGACTACGGCAAGTTCCTGTTCGAACAGAACAAGAAGGCCCACTCGGCTAAGCGCAAGCAGAAGCAGATCCAGGTCAAGGAAGTGAAGTTCCGTCCTGGGACGGGAGAGGCGGATTACCAGATCAAACTGCGTAATCTGATCCGCTTCCTGACCGAGGGCGACAAGGCCAAGGTGACCCTGAGGTTCCGTGGCCGGGAGATGGCGCACCAGGATATTGGGCGCAAGCTCCTCGATCGGGTGGTGAACGACCTGGCTGAATGCAGCGTGGTCGAGCAGCATCCGTCGATGGAAGGACGCCAGATGGTGATGGTGTTCGGTCCCAAAAAGAAGTGACGGTTGGCCGCCGACGGACGGCGGCCCATCGTTCGCCCGTAGCGGGTGCCGCAAGGCGCCTTGCGACCGGGGCTACAGTCATTGTTGAGGAGTCGATATGCCTAAGTTGAAAACCAACCGGGCTGCTGCCAAGCGCTTTCGCAAAACAGCGAAGAGCTTCAAGCGGTATGCCTCCAAGCGACGCCACAACCTCGGGCACAAGGACCCGAAGGTCAAGCGCCATGCCCGCTCGGGCGGAACGAGCCTCGTTCACGAGAGCGACGTTGGTCGTCTCGTGCAGCTCCTTCCCTATCACAAGTAAATTCGAGCGAGATCCTAAATGGCACGAGTTAAGCGTGGCGTGACGGCCGGGCGCCGTCACAAGAAAGTTCTGGGTAAGGCGAAGGGCTATTACAACGCCCGGCGCAAGGTTTACCGTACCGCCAAGCAGGCGGTGATCAAGGCCGGTCAGTACGCCTACCGCGACCGTCGGCAGAAGAAGCGTGAGTTCCGCGCCCTGTGGATCGCGCGCATCAATGCCGCCGCCCGTGTGCATGGCCTGTCCTACAGCCGCATGATCAACGGCCTGATGAAGGCCGGCATCGAGGTCGACCGCAAGGTGCTCGCCGATCTGGCCGTGCACGACGCGGCCGCGTTCGGCGCGATCGCCGAGCAGGCCAAAGTCGCGCTGGCCGCCGCCTGAGCGGCGGCCCGGACGGCATGCACGAGCTGTCCTCCCTCGTCGAGCACGCGCTCGCCGAGGTGGCCGGGTGCGCGAGCCTGCCTGCACTCGATGAGGTGCGGGTTCGCTGGCTCGGCAAGAAAGGCACGCTCACCGAGCAGCTGAAGTCCCTCGGCGGCCTGCCGGCCGCCGAGCGACCAGCGGCCGGTCAGCGCATCAACGAGGCCAAAGAGCGTGTGCAGGCGGCGATCGAAGCGCGCCGCGAGGCACTGAGCGCCGAGGCGATCGAGCGCGCGCTGGCCGCGGGGCGCATCGATGTGAGTCTGCCGGGGCGGGGCGAGCAGCGCGGCGGACTGCATCCGGTCACCAAGGCCCGGCTGCGCATGGAGGCGCTGTTTCAGCGGGCCGGCTTCGAAGTGGCC
>JAKBDK010000088.1:0-8688 GCA_021834525.1 Pseudomonadota bacterium
GACGTCCGAAGTGCGGCGCCCGGCGCAAGGCCTCCACGCCACCTTCTTGTCGGGCACGATCCCAACGCATCGCGGTCTGGCGCGATACGCCGACCTGTCGGGCGACCTCGGCCTGGGTCTTGCCGGCTGCGAGTAACCTTGCGCCACGGCGACGACGCCGTTCCAGCTCCTTCAGCTTCTGTGAGTGTCTCATCCGTACCTCGAATGTAACCATCCGAAGTACTTGGACCGCAAGAGCGGGAAAAAGCGTCACTCACTTACGCATTTCTCAATAATCGCACAGCTATACGTTCCACAGTCCAAGTCTGCGCGCATCGATTGTCGATCGCGCCTTGGTGGAATGCCGAGCTTCTACGAAGGAACCGCAGCATAAATGGATCGGAGTTCTTGAACAGTACGGTATGACCCAGTTTGTGCGGACTACAGCGGTCGATGCCGGTCACTAGGGCTGCAAACGCTGAGCCGTCCACGCCGCGCCGTCGCCTGCGCCGCTGTGCGTCCAGCGCGCGCGGTCATGGATCCGAAAATCGCCTTCCACCCATAGCTCGACCGCGTCGACGACCAGACGATAACCGCCCCAGTGCGGCGGCCGCGGCACCTCCGCGGCGATTCTTGCCGGCTCCGCGCCGCCCGGTCCGTCGTATACAATGCGGAAGCGCAGAGCGGCGGCGGCCACGGCCGCGATCAGGGCGGCGCGCGACCCCAGCGGTTCGCTTTGCCGGCTCGCCCATGCGCCGAGACGGCTCTGCCAAGGCCTGCTGCGGAAATACAGATCGTTTTCCCGATCCGAGAGCGGCTCTACACGTCCTTCGGCACGCACTTGGCGGTGCTGGTGGTCCCAATGAAACACGACGGCGGCGCGCGGGTTGGCGTGCAGTTCGCGCCCTTTGCGCGACAAATAGTTCGTGTAGAAGTGGATCAAGCCGGTCTCGGTGTCGATTTCCTTGCAAAGCACGACGCGTGCCGACGGCCGCCCGCGCGCATCCACGGTCGCCAGGACCATGGCGTGCGGATTCGGCTGCAATGCGTCCCTTTGCGCTTGCGACAGCCATCCGGCCGCGACCTTCAACGGGTTTTCTGGCAAGGGGTCGGTTAGAGTCTCCATCGGCAAATGGTAGCCGCGCGGCTGGCGCGCGTCACCTCGAGGTTATGCCGCTTGCGGTCACGACGCGCTCAAACTGGCAATTACCTTTTACGCGCGGGGAGTGCTCACTCCGCGTGGCGGCGATCTATCGAATTCTAATTCCGCGGAGCCGCGGCGATAGCGCAAGTCGCTATCGCGCGATCCCTAACGCTCGGGGCCTCGATCGCGCCGGCGAGCAGGCTGCTCCGGAGCCCGCCCCTTCTGCGGTTCCGGCTCGGGCACGAGTCGCTCACGGATGTGGGCCACGAACCGCTCCGCCCTCGCGATCATTTCGGACGCGGTCGGGCGTTCGATCGGATCTCCGATGTAATCGGCGATCAAACGGAGCTGCTCGGCTTGGTTGAGATCGCGACTGTACTCAATCGATATCAGCCCGCCTTTCACCAAGTGCAGACTGAACGCCGAGATCAGCCCGCGGTGTGTCTTCGGAAGCTCATGTCCGGTGGCCACCAACGCTGCGCGGGCAGCATCGAACATAGCGTAATATGCGCGGTTCGTAGCGCCGCCCGTATCGCCATGCTCCAGGAGCAAGCGAGCAGAGTTCGCTGACTGATCTGCCCTTTCCAAGAGCGCCTTCGGCGCCATTGCGCTGCTCACAGTCGAATGCCTTCTGCCGCGATGTTGCGCAGCAAGATAGGATTGGAATAGCTCTCCGGATGCTCCCACTCGTCTTCCCAGATGGGTAGCGGCGAGATATAGACACCCGTGTCCAGCAAGACGTCGATCGCCGCGTCACCCATGGCCCAGGCGGTACGAAGGAGGCCCTGACCTCGCGACTCGCGGTCCAGAAATACCGCCACATCGACATCGCTCTCATCATGAAAGTCGCCGCGGGCGTAGCTACCGTACAGCAAGGCTCCGGTCACGTTGAACGAGCGCGAGATCTTCTCCAGAAACTGGCGAACGGCCGGCGCGATCGCCGGGTCAACCACCTTCAATCGAGGCTTTGTGGACGGAGTAACCATGAATTGTATGGTAGCACTCAAGCCAGCTGCGCGATGTGAAAGCCACCCCCGGCCGTCCAGCCTCGCACGGCCGCCACCTCTTCCACCCGCCGCCCGGTTTCCGTGCGACGGGCGGAAGCGATGACGTTGACCGCCTCAGCGATAAGATCCGGGTTCGGCGGCACGCCGGCCTCCTGTATCAACTGTCCAACACGGATCAATCCTCCGCCGGCATCATAGGCATGGACCGTGCCGACTCCGCCCGGATGGCCGGTGTTCCATGCCTTGAGCAGTGTGAGTGCGCTCGCATCGCGCACTTCCCCGACGACGATGCGATCCGGCCGTAGGCGCATCGTAGCGCGCAATAATCGCGTCATGTCGGTTGTGTCCGAGGTACGCAGGAAAACGACATTCGGACCGCTGACCTGGAGTTCGCGCGTATCTTCAATGACGACGATGCGATGACTGGCATGGAGCCGAGCGACCCCATCGAGGATCGGTCGATCCTGAGTAACAACGGTGTCGAGCAGGGCGGCGACCGTGGTGATGATCGTCAGCGCCCGCACCGCCTCGATGGTACCAATGCGCTCCATGCCGACGCCCAGGCGATCCGTCCACAGGGAGCCGTCGGGGTTGAGCATGATCTCGACGACCCGCGGGTCGGCCAACGGTCGCAGGAGTTCCGATCCCATCGCCCGTCGCAAGGCCTCGAGTTGCCGCTCGCGGGCGACAGCCCCGGCCGATCGTGGCTTCGCTTCCGATTCTTTACCGATCACGGGCGTGACGGGGGTCACGAGCTACCAATCCTTGCCCTGGCAACGCGCGATCGCCTACCTGCATGTGCAATTCCCCGTCAGCGCTCTGGATCGCGTGAGCGTGCGAGGCTCCGATCGTTCGGCCGTTGGGAATCATGAGGCCTGCGCGGTTCGGTCCAACGCTCCACCATCCGGCGTCGCTCCTCGGCGACGATCCCTTGCAGATCGGTGTTGTCGACGGCAATACTCTGGCGACTCGCCATGCGGGCGGCCCTCTCGCGAAATGCATCGCTCCCCGTGATCTGAATGCGCCCGCCGTACTTCTGCGCCCAGACGCGCAGCGCGGTCTCGAGACTTTCGTCACTCTTATCCCGCATCACGATCCTGGATCCGGTATCCCGGAATACCTCAGCGCCATCCATTCGGCGATAGATGACCACCAGCCGCGCGGCATCGACCTCGGCCCGCAGGTTCCCGACGGTCAGGGGCCGTTGCTGACCGACCTCGTCCCCTTCAATTCCATCCTCACGATGCCGTTTGCGCTCTCGACGATATCGGAACCCGCGCAAGGCGGCTTTGGCGGCGTCGTCGCCAGAATCTGCCCGTCGCTCCAGCCACAGCCGCCAGACTTCACGGCGAGGCACGCCTTCCGTGAGCTTTCGGCGCTCCGCCGCCTGGCGGCGCTGCAAGGCTTCGCGCGTCGCTGCCGCCTTGAAGGCCCAGAGTGACAAGACGATTCGCCCATCACGACGTTGACCCCGTGCCGCCGCGCGCAGCTGCCGGCGCTGATCCCGATGAACGGTAATCAACGCGCGGCGCTCCTCCTCCTGTCGCTTGCGAAGTTCCTCATGCTGGTGCGACCGGTCCGTACGGTTCTGAGCCTGCTCTCGTGCAAACCGCTCGGCCAGAGCCTCGCGCGCCGCGGCTCTCGCTGCACGCCGCGCGAGCCGCTGCGGATCATCGGGCACCACGCGGGGCCCAGTCTCCTCAAGCCGTTCGCGCTCGATGCATTTCTCGTAAGGTTCTCTCCCGGGTTTGGACCGCGTCGGGGCATCCCGATTCGCTGCCGCGTAGGGTCCCAGCGTCCGCTCAGGCGCTGCTTTGCTCGCCCAACGGCCCATCAGAGATGCTTTGGCGGCGAGTACCCGACGGTTCGAGAGAGTCGTGGTCACGACCATACCGCTGCCCTTCGGCTGTAGGATGCAGCCGAATCCGGCCAAGAGGTCCTGCACCGATTGCCAAGTGACGTCGGGTTGCTCGATCGCTTGACGCAAAGCCGCGGCGGGCGCGCCGGTGATCCATCTCTGAAACGAATCCCCCTGAAGATTTTCTTCAGCGCGCTGCGCTCGTGCGGTGAGTCTCGGGCCATCTGGGTCCTGTAGCAGGCCGTGCGCCTGTCTTTCCCGGCGGCTCATGCGCACAATCCTCGGTCCCTCCGCCGTAGCCATGGTGACGTAGGGGTCCTGGGCACGGCTGAAACCGAACTCCAGCTCGAGCTCCCTCATGCATCGGTCCAGGGAGAAGTAATCGCGCCGTGGGACACTGATCGCGGTGAGCTTGGTCGGATGCACGCGATTGACGACCAGATGCACGTGGTCGTTGTCGGTGTAGCGATGGATCGACCATACGGCCTCGCACTCCTCGAATCACAGCGCCTTCATCACGTGCTCGGCGACGCGTTCCGCCTGCGCCACCGTCGGGTGCTCACCTTCCTTCCAGTTGACCGCCACGTGATAGACCGGATTACTCCGGAATCGACCACGACGGTTGTAGTCCGCAGAAATTCAGTTACGCGTGTGCCGAGAGACCGGCAAGCAGTAGACGGTAGAAGTCGTCGCAAAGTAAGGAGCAGCGATCCACATTGGTCCTGAGCCGTGCGCCACCGGCGCCCTCGCACGACAAGTCGTACCGGGCTATACTGGCGCTCGCTCCGGGGTGCGACACGGGTTAATGGTGACCTGTATCGCTGAGATGGCAGACCCAAACCCGTGAACTTGACCCGGCTAGTACCGGCGTAAGAAGAGCTGACAGGAACTACTCCCCGCGAGTTTTACCCTGCCACCCCTTTCGGAGCGCCCGTGTTACTGACACACCGAAAGGATGATACTGATGGACGCTCCCGACAGATTCGCGCAACTGCTCTCGCTCACACGTGAGCCATTTCCCGCGTCGCGCAAGATCCATGTGACCGGCGAACTGCATCCGCAGCTACGCGTGCCCATGCGTGAGGTGAGCCTTTCCAACGGCGAATCCACCACGCTTTACGACACCTCCGGACCCTATACAGATCCCGGTGCCGAGATCGACGTCCGGCGCGGTCTGCCAGCGCTGCGCACCGCATGGATCGAGGCGCGCGGCGACACCGAGATCTATACCGGGCGCGAACGCAGGTCCCTGGACGATGGGAGCAAATACGAGGAACGCGAGGCTCGGCGCATTGCTGCGCTGCGTGCTGAAGCGGCGAGTCTGCAACGCCAGCCACGCCGCGCTAAAGTGGGTGGCAACGTCTCGCAGATGCATTACGCTCGCCGCGGCGTCATCACGTCCGAGATGGAATACATTGCCATCCGCGAGAACGGCAAGCGCGAGTGGATGGCGCAGTACCTGGGCGACGCCGAGCGTGCAGCGCGCCTGCGCGGAAATCCCGTGGGGGCGACGATTCCCACGCTGATCACCCCCGAGTTCGTGCGCGACGAGGTGGCACGGGGCCGCGCCATCATTCCGGCCAACATTAATCACCCCGAAATCGAGCCCATGGTCATTGGCCGCAATTTCCTGGTCAAGATCAACGCGAACATCGGCAATTCGGCAGTGACCTCCAGCATCAAGGAAGAGGTGGAGAAACTAGTGTGGGCCATCCGCTGGGGCGCCGACAACGTGATGGACCTGTCCGTCGGCAAGAACATCCACACGACCCGCGACTGGATCATCCGCAACAGCCCGGTTCCCATAGGGACGGTACCGATCTATCAAGCACTGGCGAAGGTCGGTGGCGTAGCCGAAGACCTGACTTGGGAGATCTTTCGTGACACGCTGATCGAGCAGGCTGAGCAGGGAGTGGACTACTTCACCATTCACGCCGGCATCCGTTTGCCTTTCATCCCGATGACGGCAAATCGCCGCACCGGTATCGTTTCGCGCGGTGGCTCGATCATGGCCAAGTGGTGCATCTCCCACCACAAGGAGAGTTTCCTCTACGAACACTTCGAGGATATTTGCAATATAATGAAAAGCTACGACGTGAGCTTCTCTCTGGGCGACGGCCTGAGGCCGGGCTCAGGCGCCGACGCCAACGACGAAGCGCAGTTTGCCGAACTCAGAACCCTGGGTGAACTCACACAGATCGCCTGGAAGCACGATGTTCAGACCATGATCGAAGGTCCGGGACATGTGCCAATGCACATGATTCAGGCCAATATGGACGAGCAGATCAAGCACTGCCGTGAAGCGCCTTTTTATACCCTGGGGCCGCTGACCATCGACATCGCACCGGGCTACGACCATATCTCCAGCGCCATCGGCGCGGCCATGATCGGCTGGATGGGCACGGCCATGCTTTGCTACGTGACGCCGAAGGAGCACCTGGGGCTGCCGGACCGCGACGACGTCAAGCAGGGCATCATTGCCTACAAGATCGCGGCCCACGCGGCCGATGTGGCCAAGGGTCAGCCGGGTGCCCGCGCGCGGGACGAGGCGTTGTCCAAGGCGCGCTTTGAATTTCGCTGGCAGGACCAGTTCAACCTTTCGCTCGACCCCGACACGGCGCGCGATTTCCATGACGAAACACTGCCTGCCGATGGGGCCAAGGTGGCGCATTTTTGTTCGATGTGCGGACCCAAGTTCTGCTCCATGAAGATCACGCAGGAAGTGCGCGAGTACGCGGCGGCGCAGGAGGGCATGGCGCAAAAAAGTGCGGAGTTCCGCGCCGCTGGCAGCGAGATCTATATTCCCGTCGCGAAGACGCCGAGCCAAGCCGCGGAACCAAATGGGCAATGAACTGAGACAAAAATCGGCGCCCGACGTGGTCTGGAGCGTGGCGGGGACCGACAGCGGCGCTGGCGCCGGTCTGCAGGCTGATCTGCGCGCTATCGACGCGTTCGGGGCGCACCCCTGCACCGTGGTGGCCGCCATCACGGCGCAAAACTCCCTCAGCGTGCAGCGCATCGAGCCGGTCGGCGCCGCCATGCTGGAGGCGCAAATAGCGGCACTGGCCGACGACATGGCGCCGGCTGCGATCAAGACTGGCATGCTGGGCAGCGCCGAGAACTTGCAGGTACTGGTGCACTGGATCGACCGCCTGCGCCAGCAGCGCCCAGCCCTGCCGGTGGTGGTGGACCCGGTATTACGCTCCAGCTCAGGTGCGTTATTTGCCGACGCGACCTTGCTCAAACTCTACCGCACTGAACTGTTGCCACGCGCCACGCTGATCACACCGAATCGCAGCGAAGCGACGGCCCTGCTAGGCTGTGCGCCGCTGCACAGCAGGTCCGCCGTGGAACGCGCCGCCACCGCCTTGCTGGCGCTGGGCTGTAAGGCGGTGGTGATCACCGGTGGCGATGAGCTCGGTGCCATGAGCGAAGACTACGCAGCGACGCCGTATGCCAGCGGCTGGTTGAACCTGCCACGCGTGGCTACCCCGCATCAACACGGTACCGGCTGCGTGTTGGCGTCCAGTGCGGCGGCAGCGATGGCGCGGGGATTCGTCGAGATCGATGCCATCGTTCTGGCCAAGATGGCGACCACGCACGCCCTGCGCCGTGGCCACGCCGCCGGCCAGGGCGCCGGACCGGTGTATCCAGGCGCGGGCTTTGCGCTAGTCTGCGAGAACTTGCCCGGGGTGAGCACAACGGGCCAGGCTGAAGTGAGCAAGTTCTCGCGCCTCAGCGATCCCGACCTCGGACTCTACGCGGTGGTGGACAGCGCCGTCTGGGTGCGGCGCGTGCTCGATGCCGGGGTGCGCACGGTGCAACTGCGCATCAAGGATTCCGGACAGTCATCCTTGCGAGACGAGGTGCGCGCCAGCATTGCGGCCGCGAGGGCTGCGAATGCGCAGTTGTTCATCAATGATCATTGGGCTTTGGCCATCGAGGAAGGAGCCTACGGCGTTCATCTGGGCCAGAAAGATTTGGAAAGCGCCGACCTGGACGCCATTGCGCGTGCCGGCCTGCGTCTGGGCTTGAGCACCCACAGCTATTGGGAGGTCTGCCGCGCCTGGATTCTGCGGCCGAGCTACATCGCCTGCGGTCCGATCTATCCTACGCCGGCCAAGCGCATGCCCTGGATCGCGCAGGGCAACGGCAACCTCGCCTACTGGTGCACCCTGCTGCCGCTGCCGGTGGTGGCCATTGCCGGCATGGACCCGCACCGTGCCTCGCAGGCCATGGCATGCGGCGCAGCAGGAGTGGCCGTGATCAGCGCCATCATGAACGCGCCCTCACCGGAGGCCGAGATCCAGCACCTGCGCCAAGCGGTGCAGGAAGGTCGATTGCTGCCCCGGAGAGCGTCTCCCGAGCTGCCAAAAACCACCCTTCAAAGAGAGCATTGAGAGAGTCCCATGCATCCTACATGGCTCGATTCGACCGTCAGGCCAATGCCAACTGATCCCGCAAAACCGGCGGAGAAATCTACCGCGCGCCGGAATCACGAGGCACGCACCGCGACGGTTAGAGTCAATGACAAATCGCTCGCAGTGGCGGACACCACGACGCTGACGCAGCTACTCGACGAACTCGGTCTGAGCGCAAGCAAAGGCGTGGCCATCGCGATTAACGACGCCGTCGTGCCCCGCTCCGGTTGGCTGACTCACCGCCTTGCCGATGGCGATCATGTGCTCGTCATACAGGCG
>JAKBDK010000089.1:0-8581 GCA_021834525.1 Pseudomonadota bacterium
TGGTAAGGGGCCTGGGCTCACCGATGTGAGGGGCGGGCGATGTCGTTGTGACCGTGCCAATGCTCGGTCACATCATGCATCGCAGCTACCTGCTCAAGTTCGAGCGAGACAGGTCCCGTTTCAGGTCTGTTCAAAGCTGGAAAAACGGGTCTCGCATCTTCCGTTCCTGACCGTTTAAGTTTCTGGGCATCGGTCAGAGGGTGGTTACGCCTACCCTTCTCGCGGGTGAAGTCTTGCGCGTGGGGTGCGGCGGCACGGATCAGCGCAGCCTGCCCGCTGTAGGCGCTGTCTCCCCACACCCGCCTTTCCGCCCCGTGCAAGGAGGTCAGGCAGGATCTTCGAGTCGTGCACGTGGGCGGCGGTGGCCACCCGCCGAATGAATGAGTTTGGTCTTGCTGTCGACCCCAGGATGCGCCTTCATCCCGAAATACCATTGGTTTCCCTTCTTCGCCTGGTGCATCTCGGAGTCGCAGGTCTTGGTCTTATTCTTGGTGGAGGAAGGCACGTCAATGATCGTGGCATCGACGATAGTGCCGCGCGAGAGGATCAAGCCCGAGGCCGCAAGATGCGCATTGACGAGCGCAAAGATCTGTTCGCCCAGACTGTGCGCTTCCAGACGGTGGCGGAACTTGCAGACCGTGGTCTCATCCGGAGCCCCTTCGCGCCCGAGATCGATCCCGACGAAGGCGCGCATCGCGCGCGAATCATAGGGCGCTTCTTCCACCGCCGGTTCCGAGAGGTTGAACCAGTGCTGGAGGAAGTAGACCCGCAGCATCCGCTCAAGACCCACTACCGGGCGCCCGGCCGGGGGACCCAGCGCCGACGGCGCCTGGGTCCCCCGGCCGAGAAACCAGTCAGTCGCTCAAGGCTCCGCCACAGCCGGAGCCTTGGCCTGCCGTACATCCGTAGCAATGGTCGGCAACTGCGATCGGATTGCCATCGAGCCGCGTATGTATCAGGTCGGCCAGGCGTACTCCCGGACGGCCTCCGAGACTCATCGGCAATCCAAGCATCTGGTTGAAATCGCAGTCGTAGACGCGGCCCTCCCAGTCGACGCTCACAAGCGAACGACACATGACTGATGCCAGATTTTCCGGCCGGTGCGCGGCTCTGAGCGTTTCCATGTAGGACTGGAATTTTCCCCGCGAGATTAGCGTACTTCCAAAGCGCTGAATCGGCATGTTGGCGATCGTGTAGAGCCGGCTGAACACGATGCCATGGCGCGTGCCGAGTTCATTCCGATATGCCGCTTCGAGGGCGTCCTGCGGTGAAGGCAGCGCCGCCCCGCCCGGGTTGTGCACCAGATTCAGCACAAGTCCAGCGTCGCGGCCGTACCCGAGTTCGTTCAATCGCTGCAGTGCGGCAATACTCTTTGCAAAGACGCCGGCCCCGCGCTGGGCATCGACGTTGGATTGCTGGTAGCACGGTAGAGAGGCGGTGACCTCGACGCGCTGTTGTGCCAGGAATTCAGCCAGATCCTCCTGTCCGGGTTCGAGCAGGATCGTCAGATTGCAGCGATCGATGACGTGAACGTCGCGACGACGCGCCTCCGTGACCAGCATCCGAAAATGGGGGTTGAGCTCCGGCGCTCCACCCGTCAGATCCATATTGCGGACAGTCGTTGTGTCCAGAAACGCCAGTACGTCAGCGACGGTGTCGCGCGACATCTGCTCCTTTCGCGATGGACCGGCATTCACATGGCAATGCAGGCAGGATTGGTTGCAGCGGTATCCGAGATTGATCTGCAGGGTCTCCAGATGTCCGCGCGCAAGCTGCGGAAAATCGGTATTGTTCAGCAAAGAAAGTGTGGCATGCATGGACGGACTCCGGCCGCAGAGGCGGGAAACTCTCTGTTTTATGGTATCAAACGTTGCAGCCAGCGTACGAGGTGGCGCGTGGCCGGACTGAAAAGCGTCTGGGCGAACGCCGTGTTTGCGGTACGGCGGTGGATCTGAGCGAGCGTGGGATAGGCGTGAATTGTGGAGGCAATCGTGGCTACCGATGCACCGGATTTCATCGCCAGCACCATCTCATGAATGAGCTCGCCCGCGTGCGGCCCGAGCATCGAGGCACCGAGCAGCTTGCCGCGATGCGTGACAAGCTTCAGCATCCCCTGCTCTTCGCGCTCGGCAAGGGCGCGATCGATCTGCGAAAACGGAAAACGCAGGATCTTCGGGTCGATCCCGCGGCTGCGGGCCTCGCTTTCGGAAAGCCCCACCTGCGCAAGTTCGGGATCGCTGAATGTCACCCGTGGCACCACGCGGTAGTCCACCCTTCGCCGCAGCCGGAATACGGCATTGGAAATGATGATGCCGGCCTGGTATTCGGCCATGTGCGTGAATGCGTACGGACCGCAGACATCCCCGCAGGCATAGATATGACGCTGCGAGCTGCGCAGCCGCCCATCCACTTCGATTCCGTGGGTGCTGTACCGTACCCCGGCGGCCTCCAGCCCGAGACCCTCAACGTTCGAACGGCGACCGGCAGCGACGAGGATGGCATCCGCCTCCAATTCCGCTGCGCCGCTGCAGTGGACAACCTTCGTTTTGCCGCGAAGCTCCACGCGCTCGACGTCCACTCCTGTGCGGACAGAGACGCCCTCGGACTCCAGGCAATCGCGCAGCATGGCGCACAGCTCGCTGTCCTCTCTGGGCAGCAGCTGCGTCAGCCGTTCTACGACCGTGACGTGACTCCCAAGTCGGCCGAATGCCTGTGCCAGCTCGACACCGATCGGCCCGCCGCCGAGCACCACCAGGCGCCGCGGCAGTGCGCGCAGGCTGAACACATCCAGGTTGGTAAGATAGCCGGCCGACTCGAGACCAGGCACCACAGGCACTGCCGGACGCGAACCCGTGGCGATGACGAAGCGCCGCGCACATACCGATTTTTCACCGACGCGCAACTCCCGCGGCGAGACGAATTCCGCCGCCTTGCCCAGCAGTACTTCGCATCCGTAGCCGCGAAAGCGCTCGGGATCATCATGGTCCTGGATGCGATCGATCACCTGCTGTACGCGTTCATTGACGGCTTCCAGATCGACCGGCAGCTTTTGTTCCGGCAGTCCGAACTGTGCCGCGCCGCGTATCAGTGCCGCAACCTTGGCGGCGTGTATAAGCGCCTTGCTCGGCACGCAGCCGTGGTGCAGACAGTCGCCGCCGAGGCGATCGGATTTTTCCACGAGAGTTACCTTCAGGCCGAGCTGTGCCGCTACGCTCGCTACCACGAGCCCTCCGGCACCGCCTCCGATTACTGCCAGATCATGCTGCTTCACGTGCCACCAGACCTTTTTTGCGGTTCAATCGGGATGCGACGACGGTACACCACATAGGAAATCGGTGCCCGATAGTGGTCATGGGCCCGATGCGAGGTGTCCATAAACCAGTAGCGCACTACCGCCTCGACAGCTGTCGGGCGAGGATGCGAGTGAATGGAAAACCCGATGTCGTAGGTGCGTGGCTCGAGCGGACGCAGACGGGTATCGTGCAGCTCAATGATGAATGGCCGCCAGAGCACGGATCGCTCCAAGGTAAAGACCTGTGACTTGAGGGTGTGTCCGCGGGAACCGAGTACGCGCAGCTCCACGGTCAGATGTCTGTCTGGAACACCGGTGGGGATGTAATGTTCGGCGCCGATGTTGGTGATGGTCAGCGCGTAGCGCTCCCGACCGGATGGCGCAACCGCAAGCTGGGCAAAACTGATGCTGAGTGCATTCCGTACCATGCGTGGGTCGTGACCGCCGCGCCACAGATGCCGCCGCGATGGCCGGATCTTGCCTCCGGGCACCAGCGGGCGGTTGACCGACGGCATGTGGCATTGCACGCAGTTGAGTGCTGCGAGAGCGCCGGCCGACATGGTCACGCCGTAGCCGTCATTACCGGTTGCAGGAGGCGCCCCCCGCGCCTGCTGCCCCTTGCGATGACCCTGCGTACCGACGGAAGATTGCGATGCCAGGGCCGGCAGCAATGTCTGGATCGCCCGACCCTCCAGCCGAAAGCGTCTGCGCGTGTGCGCGATCTCCTTTACGGTACCGCAAGGTGGCAGGCGGTAAAACACGTCGTGATGACGATTGTTGACGACATGGCAACGGATACAGGCCTCGTTATCATTGTTCCAGCGCGCGACCGGATGCGGCGCGTCAACTTTTGCAAACGGTCCGTAGACGACGCCGTGCCGAACGTGACAGGCGGCGCAGGTCACCCCCTGCCGGCGCAGCGCCGGCTCGAAGGCCGGGTTGACCGCCAGCACCGGATCCCACCGGTCGCCCCAATGATAGCCCAGCACCCGGTACCGCTGCTGTGTGGCAAAAGGTGCGTGACATTCGAGACAGATCTGTTTGCGCCCTTCCACCCGCCAGTCGGTCTGAAAATAGGAATCGGTCCAGGCGCGGCTGTGTATGGTCGTGCGCCACTCCCGATAATTGGCGACGTGGCAGCTGCCGCAGCTGCGTGCACCGAGGCTTCCGAGAGGCGGAATCGGCGTTGCCGGCAGCGGATTTTCGAAGCGTTTCGAAATCGAAAAAATCTCCAGTGGCCGCAGCATGCGCCAGCCAAGAAAAATCACTGCGCCCCCCGCCAGCGCCCAGATCACGGCAACTTTGAGCCTCATTCCACCCGCCTTTTTTTAATTGAGTCAGATAAATATCCAGTGCATGGCGGCACGTGTGTGTCGCCTGATGTGATTGTCGGTCATGAGGCCATCGGCGGTAGTCCGCCCGGCACTGGCACACCGGATTCCGGTTTCAAACCGACCGGTCTGGTAAGGAAGCATGCGATCTGCCGTCCAGAGAGATAGATCCGCAGCTCGCCTGGTCGGAAGGGTGACCACACATCTGTCTCGGTGAGCGGCTCGGTGGCGATGACGGCAATGTCGGATGTCGCGCCCCCGCAACAGGTGACGGACGCATTGTCCAGGCTCCACAGCCGGTCATGGCCGTAGGCGATGAGGTGTTCGCCATCGGACATCAGAAAATTGAAGCGGCCGCGCGACGCCAGCATTCCGGCGACATCGGCAAGCGCATTGAGCCATTGGCCCCCGTTGTGCGCCTGTGATCCCGAAAACGCCGTGGCGATGCGATCGAGCACCACGCAGAAAGCATGTTCGGAATCAGTGTCGCCGCCGGGCACGCACACCGGGATGGTATGCGATGCCGAGGGCATCGCGGCTTCGGGAATCACGCCGTTGTGCGCGAACACCCACTCGCGCTCGCAGCAGCTGCGGCGGAACGGATGGGTGTTGGCCGCCACCCTCGCCGTCGGCGGGTTGGCTTTGCGCACGTGCCCGACAATCAGTGGCGCGCGCGTGTGCGCGCACAACTCGCGAAAGCGGGCGCTGCTGGCGGCTGGCTGCGGTTCCTTCTCGATGCGGAACGATGCGCCCTCGACCCAGGCGAGGCCCCAGCCATCCGGGTTGTCGGCGACGCCACCGCCGTGCGCTCCGAACCGGCCAAGCAGCTCCCGTGGCTGCAGCGCTGAATTACTGCTTAATCCGAATAATTCGCACATGACATCGCCATCCGCTTAATCCGATTTCGCCAACGAGCCGGTGCTTTCCGGACATGTCTCTGAACCGACGGCCGTAACTTCCCGTACAGTATCGAACCCCCGGCTCCTCCACCCGGCCATCCCATCGCTTACCAGCAGCGTCTGCGAGAAGCCCGCCGACTGCAGCAGTTCGACCGCCTTGCCGGACATACGGTTGGTGCGGCATATGACGGCAAGAGGATGTCCACGCTGCAGTTCGATCTCGGTCAGGCGATGCGCCAGTTCTGCGAGCGGGATGTTGAGCGAGCCGGCGATGTGCCCCAGCTCACCGGTGTAGTCGGCGGGCGAGCGTACGTCGAGTACCATCAAGTTTTCGTTGCCGTCGAGGCGCTTCTTGAGTTCGTCGCTGGAGATGCTGCTCGTCCCGGGCTTGCGGCGCACACGCTTGACGAGTCCTGGCAGGAACGCGACCATGGCAAGCAGGGCCAGCGCGAGCAGTCCCTTGCGGACCAGACCGCCGCCGCCCGCCGCCGCCTCGCGCCCCGCGTAGCCAAGGTAGGTGTAGGCGAACGCACCCGGCAGCATGAATATGAAGGAACCGACTATATAGGAAAGCAGCCGGATACGGGTGAGGCCCAACGCATAGTTGAGCAGGTTAAACGGAAACAGCGGTACCAGCCGCACGAATGCAATGAATCGCCAGCCCTCCCTTTCAACGCCGTCGATGATCGACCTGGTCCAGCCGCCAGCCCGCCGATGCGCCCAGTCGGACGCGAGGTAGCGGGCAATCAGGAACGCAATCGTGGCGCCTGCAGTGGCGCCGGTGAGACTGTACAGGGTGCCCCACACTGGACCGAAAAGCGCGCCACCGGCCAGCGTGATCACCGCACCCGGCAGAAACAGCACGGTGGCGGCAGCATAGGCCGCGATGAAAAGAAGCGGTCCAAGGGCACCGGCACCGGCAATCTGTGCCTGCAGCGCGGCGGCGTTGAGCCCGCCCCGATTGAAAAACGCTGCGGTGATCCCGACAGCGAGCGCAGCGGATATCGCAAGGCGCGTGATTGTCTGGCGTTTCACGACGGCCGGCTCCATTCGCGGCGGTTGATGGCGTAGCCACGGATACGCCCGAGAAAGGGCAGGATCAGCATGCCAGGCAGATCATTTACGAGTTTCGGCTTGCGGTAATCGCGAATACCGATGGTCATGCCGTCGTGACCGGCGTCGGGCTGACTCTTGTAGGTACCAAGCAGCCTGTCCCACAGAGACAGGTTGAAGCCAAAATTGCTGTTAGCCTCATGGTCTTCGATAGAATGGTGTACCCGATGCATGTCCGGCGTGACGATCAGCAGACGCAGCACCCGGTCCAGGCCAAGTGGCAGCCGCACATTGCCATGATTGAACATGGCCGTGGCGTTAAGCACCACTTCAAAAATCACCACGGCCGCCGCCGGAGCACCGATAAGCGCAATCACTGCAAACTTGATCAGCATCGAGAGCAGGATCTCGATCGGATGAAATCGAGCGCCCGTGGTGACGTCGAAATCAAGATCGGCATGGTGCATGCGGTGCAGCCGCCATAGCGCCGGAACCGCATGGAACATGATGTGCTGGAGATAGATCGCAAAATCCAGCAGGATGACCGAGGCAAGAACGGCCACCCACGGACGAACGGCGAGGATGTTGAACAATCCCCAACCGCGGTCGGCCGCCAGCAGCGCAAATCCGGTGGCAGCCACCGGCAGCAGCAGGCGCAGCAACGCACTGTTGAGGAACACGATGCCGAGGTTGCTGCCCCAGCGGCGCAGCCGGGGCAAGGAAAGTACACGACGCGGCAGGGCAAGTTCCAGCAGGATCATGACCATAAGGATCCCGAAAAACATGGCTAACCGCAGAACCACGGCGTGCTGCACGACCGCTTGAAGCATGATGCCCCCTACCGATAGTAGAAAATGTACTGCCCGTTTGGAAAAATCAGTCCGTACTGCTATAATTCAATTAATCAATTGAATACTATATTTCAGAGGTTCTCATGTCAAGCCCCTCGCTTAAGCAACAGATCTATCGCGAAATTGCACGCATCGGCAAAGCTGTCTGCCACGGCAATCGTCTGGAACTGCTCGAGTATCTTGCTCAGGGAGAGCGCACCGTCGATGCGTTGGCGAGACTTACAGACATTTCCGTGGCCAACGCTTCGCAACACCTCCAGATACTGCGCCAAAGCGGCCTCGTGAAAGCCCACAAGGAAGGACAGCACGTCTTCTATTGCATTGCCGACGACGAGGTGGTCCGGCTGCTCGCAAGCATGCGCAAACTCGCGGAAACTCACCTAGCCGAGGTTGATCGCCTGGTGCGCAGCTATCTGACCGTCAAGGACGATCTGGAGCCGATTCCCCGGGCAGAACTTCTCGACCGGGTGCGTCGCGGACTGGTGACAGTCATGGATGTTCGCCCGCAGGAAGAGTACGCCTCGGGCCATGTGCCGGGAGCCATCAACCTGCCGATCAAGGATCTTGAACATCGGTTGCAGGACCTGCCGCAGGATCAGGAGATCGTCGCCTACTGCCGGGGTCCACACTGCGTGTTGGCCTTCGAGGCGGTGGAGCGACTGCGCCGGGCGGGGTATCGCGCACGACGGTTGCAGGATGGATTTCCCGAATGGCGCGAGTCAGGACTGCCAGTCGAAACCGCGGGTTCCCGCGACTGACGGGAATGTTTTGTCCGTGAAGACATCCGGGTTCGAAAAGGCTGGCGCACGCGGATTTTTTGGCCGCGCCGGGCGCATGACCGCTGTATCGCGCGGAAACCGCGGCTTGCACCGTTGCAGCATAGCGTGGATGGTTCTGCCGCTGGTTTTGGCTGCAGGCTGGACGGCAGCAGCGAATGCTTCCGGACTGCAGCCCCGATCGACGCCACCCAAGTGGTCGGAGGCCCAGCCAGACGGACTGGCAGTCGAACTCGTCCAGCGGCCGATCGACCTGACCGAGGCGTTTTTCCAGGGGCGCGGCTTCGCGCCCGCCGCTTCACGGCAGATTGCCGACGCCTGTGTCATGGCGGTCGTCGTAAAGAACCGGTCCTCTTCCGGGACGATTCGGTTCAATCTC
>JAKBDK010000026.1:0-37816 GCA_021834525.1 Pseudomonadota bacterium
GCGGTCATGGACCATTTCGGCGTGATGCTCGAGCTGGCCGAGCGCTCGCGGCTCGAGCTCACAGCCCTGGAGGTCACCGATCCCGGGGAGCGCCTCACGCCGCTCGTGCAGCAGGACTGCGCGGCGCTGTTCGAGGCGATCAGCGCGGCGATCGAAGCCGGCGCCGACCCGCGTCGGGTCATGCGCACCGAGCTCGATCGGTTGCAGCGTGCCGAGCGCGCCGCCGCGGAACATGAGGCGCAGCTGCCCGAGGGACCCTGGCGGCACTTCCAGGCGCTCTCCGGTCAGCTCTCCGCCGCGGTGCGCAACGCCGAGCGCGCCGGCACGCAGTCACTCGAGCGCCCCGTCGAGGAAGATCTGCAGCGACCGCATGCGTTGCGCCCGCAATCGCCGCTCGCCATCCTGGGCGCGAACCTCACGCCCCGTTCGGCCGCCTTCCGCCACGCGGTGCGCAGCGCCGTGTGCTTCACGTTTGCGCTGTGGCTCGCCCGGATTCTGCCGGTCGTGCACGGCTACTGGATCCCGATGACGGTGGCGATCGTGCTGCGCGCGGATTTTGCCGCCACGTTCAGCTACGGACTGCTGCGCGTGGTCGGCACCATCCTCGGGCTGGTGCTCACCACGGCGTTGGTCTATCTGCTGCCGCTCAACGCGTGGGTGCACCTGGCCGTGCTGGCCGTGCTGTGCGCGGGATTTCGCTACTTCGGCAACGTGCACTACGGCATTGCGGTCGCCTGCCTCACCGGCATGGTGGTGCTGCTGCTGGCATTCGCCGGAGAGCGCCCCGAACCGACCGTCGTCGCCCGTCTGATCGACACCATCATCGGCAGTGCGGTGTCACTGTCGGTGTACGCGCTGTGGCCGACCTGGGAGAAGGGACGCACGCGCGAGACGCTCGCGGAAATGCTGCGTGCGTACGCGACCTACCTCGGGTCCCTCGCCGGCGGCACCGTGCACGAGCGGCGCGACGGACGCCAGGGGGCCCGCGTCGCGCGCGTCAATGCCGAAGCCTCCGTCAACCGCCTGCTCGCCGAGCCGGCGACGCCACCGGCGCTGGCGGAACTGGCGCAATCGCTGCTCACCAACGGCAACCGGCTGGCCCGCACGGTCATGACGCTCGAGGCGCTGCTCGGACACCAGGGACCCGTGCCGCAGCAGGCCGCGCTCGAGCCGTTCCTGCATCAGAGCGCCGCGGCGCTCGCGGAGGTGGCCGCAGCTCTGAGCGTGCGGCGCGAGCCGAACGCGCTGCCGCCGATCCGCGCCGCCCAGCGCCGCCTGGAGCGCGAACTGGCTTCGGCCACGGACATCGTGGTCGCCTGCGACCGCCTGGTCGACAACATCAACACGCTGGCGTATCTCACGGCGCGCACGCCGGAGCAGCCGCCGCTGATGCAGCCGGTGTAGGCGGTCGAACTTACGAACTCGCCGCCGGCCGCGCCGCGCGCCGCCGCGGTGCGGCGCCGTTGCTCTTGCGCGGCGCGGGCGCTCCAGCGCCCATCTCCAGCTGCAGACCGCGCAGGTAACGGCGAAAATCCTTGCCCAGCATCGGATGCCCGAGCGCGTACTCGACGGTGGCCTGGAGGTAGCCGAGCTTGCTGCCGCAGTCGTAGCGGGTGCCGGTGAAACGGTAGGCGTACACCGCCTCCTCGCGCATCAGCGCAGCGATGCCGTCGGTGAGCTGAATCTCCCCGCCCGCACCCCGGCCGATCTTCTCGAGGTGCTCGAAGATCGCAGGGGCGAGCACGTAACGGCCCACCACGGCGAGATTCGACGGAGCCACCTGAGGTTTGGGCTTCTCGACGATGCTGTGCACCCGGGCGGTGGCCGACTTGTCGGCCTCGACCGCCACGATGCCGTACTTGTCGGTGTCGGCGCGCGGCACGGCCTGCACGCCGAGCACACTGGCGCGCTTCGCGTCGTACACCTCGGCCATCTGCGCCAGACAGGCGACGTCGCTGCGGATCAGATCGTCGGCCAGATGCACGAAGAACGGCTCGGCGCCCACCGCCGGCTGCGCACAGAGCACCGCGTGGCCGAGCCCGAGCGGGGCCGGCTGGCGGATGTAGATGCACGAGGCGTAGGACGGCAGAACACTGCGAATCTGGTTGAGCAGACTGCTCTTGCCCTGGCGCTCGAGCAGCTGCTCGAGCTCCTGGTCGGAGTCGAAGTGATCCTCGATGGCGCGCTTGGCCGCACCGGTGACGAACACCAGGCGCGTGGCCCCCGCGGCGAGCGCCTCCTCCACCGCGTATTGAATGAGCGGCTTGTCGACCACCGGCAGCATTTCCTTCGGGCTCGCCTTGGTCGCCGGCAGAAAGCGCGTACCGCGACCGGCCACCGGAAATACGGCCGTGCGTATGATCGACTTCGGAGGGGTGCGCATGGTGTGCTCCTGGAAATTGTCGGCTCCGACCCGCCCAGGGGTCGCTCATGCCGCTAGTGTAACGCGCGCCTCGGCGCAAATCGCCTCGTCGCGCCGCCCCTCGCACTCACTGCGCGGCGATGACCCGCGCCGCACCGCCGTCGCGTTTCAGTGCCGCCGGCCGCAGGCTGTCCCAGGCTCTGCACTTCGGACAGCGCCAGTACCAGGCCGTGCTCAACAGCCCGCACTCCCCACACTGATAGCGGCCGCCGGCATCCCCCAGGCGCTTCATCAGCAGCGCGAGCGCGTACGCCTCGGCGAGGGAGTCCGCCTGCGGGCCATGCGACTGCGCGAGGCGCTGCAACTCCTCCGGCGGCAGCGCGCTCGCCAGCAACACCGCGAGCTCGCGCGCACCGCTCTGACCGGATCGCTCGAGCCGCGCCCAGAGCGCCGCGAGCGCCGGCGGCTCCTCGGTCCGCCGTGCCAGCGCCAGGGCGCGCGGAATCATCTCGATGGCGAGCACCGGGTGCGCCTCGAGGATGTTCAGGTACCGCTCGAGCGCCTGCGCGGACTGCCCGTCCGCCTCGGCCAAGCGCGCCGCGAGCACCTCGGCGCGCGGCAAGTCCCGCGAGCGCGTCCGCGCCTCCCCGAGCAGCGTCCGGGCCCGCCCGGCATCCCCCTGGGCGAGCGCCTGCTCGGCGAGCTCGCACAGATAATGCGCCGCGATGCGGGCCCGCTCGGCCTGCACCCGGGGCGGCAGCGCCTGGAGCGTCTCGAGGGCGTGAGTCCAGTCGCCCTGCGCCTCGTAGATGCGCAGCAGCTGATCGAGCGCGGTGTCGCGATACTCACTCGACGCGGCGAGTTCGGCGAACAACTCCTCGGATCGGTCCATGAGACCGGCACTGAGATAATCCAACGCCAACGCAAAGGTGGCCTTGTCGCGCAGAGCCCCGCGGCCCTGCTCGCGCAGGCGGGTGTGCACGGCGATCGCACGGTCGACCTCCCCGCGGCGGCGGAACAGGCTCCCGAGTGCGAATTGGATTTCCGCCGCGTCGCCCGCTTCCGCCATGCGCGCGAACACCTCGACGGCGTGGTCGAAACGATCGTTGATCAGGTGGTCGAGGCCGACGTAGTAATCGCGCGGCAGCCGCACCGTGCGGCGGTTACTGGTCAAACGCCCGAGTAGCCATGCGGCGAAACCGACGACGGCGAACGCCAACGCGAGCAGAAAAGCGGGCAGCGCGATCACCGGAGCAATGTAGCATGCGCCGGTGCCAGGGGGCTGAGGCTGCGGATCAGCCGCGGATGGGTTGTCCGGCGCCCTCGTTGACCCGTTCCCTCAGGTCCTTGCCGGCTTTGAAGTGCGGAACGTGCTTGCCCGAGAGCGCGACGGTTTCCCCGGTCTTCGGGTTGCGTCCCTGGCGGGGCGGTCGGAAGTGCAGCGAGAAGCTGCCGAACCCGCGAATCTCGATGCGCTCGCCCTGCGCGAGCGCATCACTCATCACCTCGAGCATCTGCTTCAGAGCGAGCTCGACGTCCTTGGCCGGCAGATGCTTCTGCTTCGCCGCGATGATTTCGATGAGCTCAGATTTGGTCATGTCTCAGGCCAATCCGTCGCCGCTTCCGCCGAGGCGGAAGCGGCGACGTTCAGGACTCAGCCACGGTCCCCGATGTGCTCTTTGAGCAGATCGCCGAGACTCGTTCCGGTCGTGCTGGAATCCGAGGAGCGGTAGTTCTGCACCGCCTCGGCCTCCTCGTGGGCTTCCTTCGCCTTGATCGAGAGCGAGATGGTGCGCGACTTGCGGTCGACGCCGGTGAACTTCGCCTCGACTTCCTCCCCGACCTTCAGCACGGTGCGCGCATCCTCGATGCGATCACGGCCGAGCTCGGAGGCCCGCAGCTGACCCTCGATCCCGTTGCCGAGGTCGATGGTGGCGCCGCGTGCGTCGACGTCCTTGACCACGCCGCGCACGATGGTGCCCTTGGGGTTCTCGGCGATGTAGCTCGAGAACGGGTCCTTCGCCAGCTGCTTGATGCCGAGGCTGATGCGCTCGCGCTCCGGATCGATCGACAGCACCATGGCTTCGAGCTGCTGACCCTTCTGGTAGCTGCGCACCGCTTCCTCGCCGGGCATGTCCCAGGAGATGTCCGACAGGTGCACCAGGCCGTCGATGTTGCCGGACAGCCCGATGAAGATGCCGAAGTCGGTGATCGACTTGATCTGACCGCTGACATGATCGCCGCGGTTGTAGTTCTCGGCGAACTCCTTCCACGGGTTGGCCTTGCACTGCTTCAGGCCGAGGGAGATGCGGCGACGATCTTCGTCGACGTCGAGCACCATGACCTCGACTTCCTCGCCCGTGTGCACCACCTTGGCCGGATTGACGTTCTTGTTCGTCCAATCCATCTCCGAGACGTGCACCAGACCCTCGACGCCGTCCTCGATCTCGACGAACGCGCCGTAGTCGGCGATGTTGGTGACCTTGCCGAACACGCGGGTGCTGGCCGGGTAGCGGCGGGCAATGTTCTCCCACGGATCGGCGCCGAGCTGCTTCAGCCCGAGGCTGACGCGCGAGCGCTCGCGGTCGAACTTGAGGATCCGCACGTCGATTTCCTCACCGACCTTGACCACCTCGGAGGGGTGCTTGACGCGCTTCCACGCCATGTCGGTGATGTGCAGCAGACCGTCGATGCCGCCGAGGTCGACGAACGCACCGTAGTCGGTGAGGTTCTTGACCATGCCGTGCACGACTGCGCCTTCCTGCAGGTTCTCCAGCAGCGCACTGCGCTCGGCGGAGAACTCCTGCTCAACGACCGCGCGGCGCGAGACCACCACGTTGTTGCGCTTCTGGTCGAGCTTGATGACCTTGAACTCGAGCGGCTTGCCCTCGAGATACGCCGTGTCGCGCACCGGGCGCACATCGACCAGCGAGCCCGGCAGGAACGCCCGGACGTTGTCGATTTCCACCGTGAAGCCGCCCTTGACGCGGCCGGTGATCATGCCGGTGACGATCTCGGACTTGTTGAATGACTCCTCGAGGCGCGTCCAGGTACGGGCGCGCTTGGCCTTCTCGCGCGACAGGCGCGTCTCGCCGGTGCCGTCCTCGACCGAATCCAGCGCGACTTCGACTTCGTCGCCCGCTTTGACTTCGATCTGGCCACTCTCGTCCTTGAACTGCTCGACGGGAATGACGGCTTCGGACTTCAGACCGACGTTGACCACGACCACATCGGGGGTGACGTCAACGACCAGTCCGGTGAGGATCATCCCCGGGCGGATGCGCTGGTTGGCGAGGCTTTGCTCGAAGAGCTCTGCGAAACTTTCTGTCATACCTTCACTCGCACGGTCCTTCAGGACGACGTGCTTATTAACTGGCGCCCCTGACATCCCTAGGGGCCAGGCTGATGCTACACAGGGCCTGCGCCTCCCTGGCGCATGCCGACCGGAAACTCGTCTCGTCAGGACCGCCCTACGCCCACAGCGACAGGCGCCGGCCCAACTCGATCACCCGCTCGACCGCCGCCTCGATGGTGAGGTCGGTCGAATCGATCCGCGCGGCGTCTGCGGCCGGGACGAGCGGGGCCACGGCCCGGCTCGAGTCCCTCGCGTCTCGCTCGGCGATCTCGCGCGAAAGGGCCGAGAGGCTAGCACCGGGACCCTTTTCTTTCAACTGGTTATAGCGGCGGCGGGCCCGCTCCTCGGCGCTCGCGGTGAGAAATATCTTCAGGAGCGCGTCTGGAAAGACCACCGTGCCCATGTCACGGCCGTCGGCAATGAGCCCCGGGGCCTCGGCGAATGCCCGCTGGCGCTCCAGGAGCGCAGCGCGCACGGCCGGCCAGGCGGCCACCCGGGAGGCACCCTGTCCCATCGTTTCGGTCCGGATCGCGGCGGTGACGTCGCGCCCCTCGAGCAGCACCCGTTCGCCCTCGCGCTCGGTGCCGAAGCGCACCTGCATCGCGCCGGCGAGCCGGGCATGGCCGTCCACGTCATCGGCTGCCAGCTTATGTTCAATGCCGGCGAGCGCCACCAGGCGGTAGAGCGCCCCGCTGTCGAGCAGGTGCCAGCCGACGCGGCGCGCCACGGCGCGGCTCACCGTGCCCTTGCCCGAGCCGCTCGGACCATCGAGCGTGACGACTGGAATACCCGCCTCGCTCACGCTCAGGTCGCCTCGAGGGTCAGCCCCGCGGCGCGCGCCAGGGCGACGAAGCCGGGGAACGAGGTCGCCACGTTGGCCACGTCATGGATCTCGATCGGTTCGCGCGCCGCGAGCGCCGCGATCGCGAAGGCCATGGCGATCCGGTGATCGCCGTGGCTGTTGATCTGCCCGCCGGTAAAGCCCTGCCCGCCGCGCAGCCACAGGCCGTCATCGAGCAGATGATTCTCGACCCCGAGGACGCTCAGCCCCTCGGCCATCGCCGCCAGGCGGTCGGTCTCCTTCACGCGCAGCTCCTCGGCCCCGCGCACCGTCGTTTCCCCCTGCGCCAGCGCCGCGGCGACGAAGAAGATGGGGAACTCGTCGATCGCGAGCGGCACCAGATCGCGCGGCACGTGGATGCCGCGCAGCGCGCTCTTGTGCACCTCGATGTCCGCCGTCGGCTCCGCGCCGTCGCCCGGATGCGGGTGCAGTCGGATGTCCGCACCCATGCTGCGCAGCATCTCGAGCAGCCCGGTCCGGGTGGGATTGACCCCGACGTTGCGCAGCAGCACTCCCTGCTCGGCGCCGATCAGGCCGGCCACGATGAAAAACGCCGCCGAGGAGAAGTCCGCCGGCACCCGCACGGCCGTGCCGGTGAGCGTCTGGCCGCCCTCGAGCGACACGCTCGCCCCCTCGCGCTGCACCTGCACCCCGAAGGCGCCGAGCATCCGCTCGGTGTGATCGCGGGTCGGGGCCGGTTCGCTCACCCGGGTGCGCCCGCGCGCCCCGAGGCCGGCGAGCAGCACGGCGGATTTGACCTGCGCGCTCGCCACCGGCATCCGAAAGTCGATGCCCTGCAGTCCCGGCGTGCCGCGGATGTGCACCGGCGGGCGCCCCTCGCGGGTCTCGATGCGCGCGCCCATCTGGCGCAGCGGTGCCGCGACGCGCTCCATCGGCCGGCGCATCAGCGACTCATCGCCGATCAGCACCGAGTCGAACGGCTGCGGGGCGAGCAGTCCCATGAACAGACGCATGGCGGTGCCGGCGTTGCCCATGTCGAGCGACGCGCTCGAGCCGTGCAGGGCCGCGACGCCCGCCCCGTGCACGCGCACGTGCTCGGGCGCGGGCCGCTCGATGCGCACCCCGAGGGCCTGCAGCACCCGCAGCGTCGAGAGGCAGTCCTCTCCGGCGAGAAACCCCGTGATCTCGGTCGGCCCGGTGGCGAGCCCGCCGAGCATCAGCGCGCGGTGCGAGATCGACTTATCCCCCGGCACCGTCAACTCCCCGCCGATGCGCCCGCCGGGACTGACGCGAAAGCGCGGCTTGATGTCAGCTGCTGTCATGATTCTCTCTTCTACAACACGGCGCGCGGGTACGAGCCGAGCAAACGGAACAGCGAGGCGCGCCGCTTCAGCGAGGCGAGCGCACGGGCCACGTGCGGCTCCTCGGCGTGCCCGTCGATGTCGATGAAGAACACGTAGTCCCACTTGCGCCGGTGCGAGGGGCGCGACTCGATGCGCGTCATGCTCACCCGATGGCGCGCCAGCGGCTCGAGCAGCCGGTGCAGCGCACCCGGGGCATCGGTGTGCCCGACCGACACCAGCAGCGTGCTGCGGTCCTGCCCGCTCGGGGCGAGCAGCTTGCGGCCGAGCACCAGAAAGCGCGTGCTGTTGTCGGCGCGGTCCTCGATCTCACCGGCGAGCACCTTCAGGCCGTACACCTCTGCGGCGGTCTGGCCGGCGATCGCCGCCGTACCGCGCTCATCGCGCGCCCGCCGGGCCGCCTCGCCGTTGCTCGCCACGGGGATCTGCTCGACCTCCGGCAGATGCTCCTGCAGCCACAGCCGGCACTGCGCGAGGGACTGCGGGTGCGAGCAGATGCGCACGATGCGCCCGAGCGCGTTCATGTTCCCCATCAGATGATGATGGATGCGCAGCTCCACCTCCCCGCAGACCTTCAGCGGCGAGGCGAGAAAGCGATCGAGCGTGTGGTTGACCGTGCCCTCGGTGGAGTTCTCGATCGGCACGACGCCGAAGTCGGCCGCCGCGGACTCGACCTCGTGGAACACCTCGTCGATCGAGCCGAGCGGCAGCGAGCGCACCGAGTGCCCGAAATGCGTGAGCACGGCGGTCTGGCTGAAGGTCGCCTCCGGGCCGAGATAGGCCACCTTCAGCGGCTCCTGCTGCGCCAGGCACGCGGACATGATCTCGCGGAACAGGCGCACCACTTCCTCATCGCGCAGCGGTCCGCGGTTGCGCTCGCGCACCGCGCGCAGCACCTGCGCCTCGCGCTCCGGGCGGTAGAACTCCGCGCCCGCCTCGTTGCGGCTCTTGGTGAGGCCGACGCGCTGCGCCAGGCGCGCCCGCTCGTTCAACAGCCGCTGGATCTGCTGATCGACGTTATCGATGCGCTCGCGCACCGCGGCCAACGCGGGGCTGGCGGGAGTGGCGCGGGGACGTTCGGGACTCTTGCGTGGCATGTCGGGGGGCGGCCTCAGATCAGGTGGGCAGAGAGCACGCCGTGGATGGCGCGCACCGCATCGAGCAGCGGTGCGGCGAGCGTACCGTCGAGGTCGAGCAGCGTGTATGCGTAATCGCCACGCGAGGCGTTCAGCAGCGCCGCGATGTTCAGTCCCGCGCCGGCGAGGTGCGTGGAGACCTGGCCGACCACATTCGGCACGTTGCGATTGGCGATCGCCAGGCGCGCGCTGCCGGCGCGGCGCGCGAGGTGCGCTTCGGGGAAGTTGACGCTGTTGCGCACGTTGCCGTTTTCGAGGAAATCGCGCAGCTCATCGGCGGCCATGACCGCGCAGTTGGCTTCGGCCTCCCCGGTGAGCGCGCCGAGGTGCGGCAGCGTGATCACGCGCGGATGGCCCTTCAGGAGCGTGTTCGGAAAATCCGACACGTACGCATGCAGCCAGCCGGCATCGAGCGCGGCGATCAGCGCGGCATCCTCGACGATGCCGGCGCGCGAGAAGTTCAGCAGCACCGCGCCCTTGGGCAGCAGCCGCACGCGGTACTCCCCGACCAGCCCGCGGGTCTGTTCATTCAGCGGCACGTGCAGCGTCACCAGGTTCGAGCGGGCGAACAGATCATCGAGCGAGAGCGCCTGCTCGACGCCGGAGGAGAGCTGCCAGGCGCGCTGCACGGTGATCTGCGGGTCGTAGCCGAGCACGCGCATTCCGAGCGCCTCGGCGGCATTGGCGACTTCGACACCGACCGCCCCGAGTCCGACCACCCCGAGCGTGCGCCCGCTCAGCTCGAACCCCGCGAAGGCGCCCCGCCCGGCGCGCACCGCCTCGGCAATCGAGGCATCCTCGCCGCCGAGGGCGCGCGCGAAATCCCACGCCTGACAGATGTTGCGCGCCGCGAGGAACAGACTCGCCAACACCAGCTCCTTCACCGCGTTGGCGTTGGCGCCCGGAGCATGGAACACCGGGATGCCGCGCCGGCTCAACGCATCGACCGGAATGTGATCGACCGACGCGCCGGCGCAGGCCACCGCGCGCACCGAGGCCGACAGCGTCAGCTCGTGCATGTCCGCGACCCGCACCAGCACCGCGTGCGGGTGCGCCAGACCGGCCGCGACCTCGTAGCGCTCGCGCGGCAGGCGCTCCAGACCCCGCGGGCTGATGTCATTGAGGGTCAGGATCCGGTAGCGCATCGCCGCTCAGCCGTGCCGCCGCTCGAACTCGCGCATGAACCCGACCAGCGCCTCGACCGCCTCGAGCGGCACGGCGTTGTAGAGACTCGCGCGCAGCCCGCCGACGGAGCGATGGCCCTCGAGGTGCGTCAGGCCCTCGGCGGCGGCCTCGCGCAGGAACGTCGCTTCGAGTTCGGGACGCGCGAGCATGAACGGCACGTTCATCCAGGAGCGGCAGGTGCGCTCGACCGGATTGCGGTACAGCCCCGAGGCATCGATCGCCCCGTAGAGCAGGTCGGCCTTGGCGCGGTTGCGTGCGGCCATCACCGCCAGGCCGCCCTCGGCCTCGATCCATTCGAACACGAGACCGGCCACGTACCACGCGAAGGTCGGCGGGGTATTCAGCATCGAGCCGTGCGCCGCGAGACGCGTGTAATCGAGCACCGACGGCACGTCCGCGCGCGCCCGTCCGAGCAGCGCCTCGTGCACGATCACCAGACACAGCCCGGCCGGGCCGATGTTCTTCTGGGCCCCGGCGTAGATCAGCCCGAACCGCCCGACCTCGATCGGCCGGGAGAGAATCGTCGAGGACATGTCGGCCACGAGCGGCACGCGGCCGGTGTCGGGCACGTAGGGGAACTCCACCCCGCCGATGGTCTCATTCGGGGTGTAGTGCACGTACGCGGCATCGGCATCGAAGCGCAGCGTCTGGCGATCGGGCACGGTGGTGTAGCGCGAGGCGGCCTCATCGGCGGCGAGGCGAACCGCCACGCCGAGCCGGCCGGCCTCCTCGATCGCCTTGGCCGACCACACCCCGGTGTTCAGGTACTCGGTCCTGGCCCCCGGCGCGGTGAGGTTCAGCGGCACGGCGGCGAACTGCGCGGTGGCGCCGCCCTGCATGAACAGCACCCGGTAGTGACTCGGGATCGACAGCAGCGCGCGCAGGCGCGCCTCGGCGGCTTCGGCGAGTGCGGTGAAGGCCTTGCCGCGATGGCTGACCTCCATCACGGACAGACCGCTGCCGTTCCAATCGGTCAGTTCCGCGCGGGCACGCTCGAGCACGGGGAGCGGCAGCGCTGCGGGCCCCGCGGAGAAATTGAACACGCGCACAGTGTCCTTCCGGCCCAAAAGCTCAAAAAAGGGGGCTTCAGATACTAGCAACTGCCCGTGCGGCCTTCAGAACTTTTGGGCATGAGCGCAGCCGGGGCCGCACGCCCCCCGGCAGGCCCGCCGAGCGCTTTTCGCTACGGCGCCTCGCCCCCGGCATCCGGACCGGCCGCCGGCGCCTCGGCGCCCGCGATCGTCTCGTCCGCCTCGCCCTCGAGCGCCTCGATGCGCTCGATGCCCACCAGCCGCTCGCCCTCATCGAGACGGATCAGGCGCACTCCCTGGGTGTTGCGCCCGAGCACGGAGATCTCATCGACCGGCGTGCGCACCAGGGTGCCATTCGAGCTGATCAGCATGATCTCCTCGCCCGGCTCGACCCGCAGCGCCGCCACGGTCGCGCCGTTGCGCTCGGTGGTCTGCAGCGCGATCACGCCGAGCCCGCCGCGGCCCTGCACCGGGAACTCCTCGACCGGCGTGCGCTTGCCGTAGCCACTCGCCGAGGCGCTGAGCACCGCGCCCTCGCCCGCCACGATCAGCGCAATGAGCTCCTGGCCGTCGGCGAGCTTGATGCCACGCACGCCGGCGGCCTCGCGGCCCATCGCGCGCACCTCACTCTCGGGGAAGCGGATGGCCTTGCCGCCGCTGGAGACCAGGATCACCTCGCGCTGTCCGTCGGTGAGCGTCACCCCGACCAACCGGTCATTCTCGTGCAGATCGAGCGCGATGATGCCGCTCGCGCGCGGGCGCGAGAATGCCGTGAGCGGCGTCTTCTTCACCGTGCCCTGGCTGGTGGCCATGAACACGAAGTGCTGCTCGTCGAATTCCTTCACCGGCAGCAACGCGTTGATCTTCTCCCCGTCCTCGAGCGGCAGCAGGTTCACCATCGGCTTGCCGGCCGAGGTGCGCCCGGCCTGGGGCAGCTCATAAACCTTCAGCCAGTAAACCTTGCCGCGGTTCGAGAAGCACAGCACCGTATCATGTGTATGGGCCACGAATAGATTCTCCACGAAGTCCTCGTCCTTCACCGCCGTGGCGGCCTTGCCTCGGCCACCGCGGCGCTGAACCTGATATTCCGAGAGCGGCTGGCACTTGGCGTAGCCGCCGTGCGAGAGCGTCACCACCACGTCCTGCGGCTCGATCAGATCCTCGGTGGTGAGATTGAGCTGATCGCGATTGATCTCCGTGCGGCGCGCATCGCCATAGGTGTCGCGGATCTCGATCAGCTCGGCGCGGATCACCTCGGTCAGCCGCTCCGGGCGCGCCAGGATGTCGGTGAGATCGGCGATGCGCGCGAGCAGCTCCTCGTACTCGCTGATGATCTTGCTCTGCTCAAGACCGGTCAGGCGGTGCAGGCGCATCTCGAGGATGGCCTGGGCCTGGGCCTCGGAGAGCCGATAGCCGCCGGCGGCGAGTCCGCCCTCGGCACCGGCCGGGCGGGTCGAGACCGCCCCGGCGCGCTCGAGCAGACCGGTCACCACCCCGGGGCTCCACTCGCGCGCCGCGAGCGCGCTGCGCGCCTCGGCCGGCGAGGAGGACGCCTTGATCAGCGCGATCACCGAGTCGATGTTGGCGAGCGCGACCGCCAGTCCCTCCAGGATGTGGGCCCGTTCGCGCGCCTTGGCCAGATCGAACACCGTGCGCCGCGTGACGACCTCGCGGCGGTGGCGGATGAACGCCTCGAGCATGTCCTTCAGCGACATCAGCTTCGGCTGCCCGTCCTCGAGCGCCACCATGTTGATGCCGAACACCGTCTCCATCGGTGTCTGCGCGTACAGGTTGTTGAGCACGACCTCGGCGATCTCGCCGCGCTTCAGCTCGATGACGATGCGCATGCCGTCCTTGTCGGACTCATCGCGCAGGCCGTCCGAGGCGATGCCCTCGAGGTGCTTCTCGCGCACCAGTTGCGCGATGCGCTCGATCAGGCGCGCCTTGTTCACCTGGTACGGCAGCTCGGTGACGATGATCGCCTGGCGATCGCCGCGGCCGACCTCCTCGATCGTGACGCACGCGCGCACCGACAGCCGGCCGCGGCCGGTGCGGTAGGCCGTGGATATCTCCTGCGCCCCGTTGATGATCCCGCCGGTGGGAAAATCAGGACCCGGCACGTGCTGCATCAGGCCGGCGAGCGTCAGCGCCGGATCATCGAGCAGCGCCAGGCAGGCGTTGACGATCTCGGTGAGGTTGTGCGGCGGGATGTTGGTCGCCATGCCGACCGCGATGCCGGTCTGGCCGTTGACCAGCAGGTTCGGGATGCGCGTCGGCAGCACCGAGGGCTCGAGCTCGGACTCGTCGTAGTTCGGGACGAAATCGACGGTGTCCTTCTCGATGTCCGCGAGCAGCTCGTGCGCCAGGCGCGACATGCGCACCTCGGTGTAGCGCATCGCCGCGGGCGTATCCCCGTCGACGGAGCCGAAGTTGCCCTGGCCGTCGACCAGCAGATAGCGCATCGAGAACGGCTGCGCCATGCGCACGATCGTGTCGTACACCGCCGTGTCGCCGTGCGGGTGGTACTTACCGATCACGTCGCCGACGACGCGCGCGGACTTCTTGTACGCCTTGTTCCAGTCGTTGCCGAGCTCGCGCATCGCAAAGAGCACGCGCCGGTGCACCGGCTTCAGCCCGTCGCGCACATCGGGCAGCGCCCGCCCGACGATCACGCTCATGGCGTAATCGAGATAAGACTGGCGCATCTCCTCTTCGAGGCTGACGGGCAGGACTTCGCGTGCGATTTCGGACATCGGGCCTGGGGGATCTGCCAAAAGAGCGATGTTAGCACGGGGCGCACACCGGGCGCTGCGCAAGGACGCCAGATGAACGATAATGGCTGTTGCTCGCCGCAGGGCGAGCACCGTCAGGCTTCATCCGGGCCCGTTGAGCAGGTGAATATGGAAACCGCAACCGAGCAGCACGCCGCCGCGCGCGGCAGAGCGAACGTCGAGAGCGCCGAGATCGGCAAATTCGACGCCATCGCCGGACGATTCTGGGACGAGCAAGGCCCGTTCCGGCCCCTGCACCTGCTCAATCCGGTGCGCATGCGTTTTATCACCGAGCGCTGTGCCACCGCGGGGGCGCGTGCGCTCGATGTCGGCTGCGGTGGCGGCTTAGTCGCAGAGGCGCTCGCGCGCGCCGGGGCGTCGGTCTGCGGCATCGACCTCGCCGCCGGCATGATCGAGGTGGCCGCGCTGCATGCCGCGGCGCACGGCCTGTCGATCGATTACCGGGTGGCCTCGGCCGAGACGCTCGCCGCCGAGCAGCCCGGCGCGTTCGACATCCTCACCTGCATGGAGATGCTCGAGCACGTGCCCGACCCGCGCGCGATGCTCGGCACGCTCGCGCAGCTGCTGCGCCCCGGCGGCTCACTGTTCGTCTCGACGCTGAACCGCAATCTGAAGTCCTTCTTAGTCGCCATCGTCGGGGCCGAGTACCTGCTCTCGATGGTGCCGCGCGGCACGCACGAGTACGAGCGCTTCATCCGCCCGAGCGAGCTGACCCGCTGGGCGCGCGAGTTTGGACTCGAGGCCCGTGCGCTCACCGGCGTGACGTTGAGCCCGCTCGGCACGGCGCGCCTGAGCCGCGATCCGTCCGTCAACTACATCGCGCAACTGGTGCGCGCCGCCTAGCGTGCGCGCATGAGCATCGCCCTCGCCGCCCTCGCGGCGCTCCTCACCGGGGCGTTGCTCGGATTTTCACTCGCGCAGGTGCGCGCGGTGAAGCGCATCGCGGCGCTGAGTGCGCAGCTGCAGGCCGAGCGCAGCGCCGCGAGCGAGCGCAGCGCGGCGAGCGAGCTGTCCGAGCGACGCCTGCGCGAGAGCTTCGAGGCGCTCGCCGCGCAGGCCCTGAAGAACAACAGCGAGATGTTCCTCGCCGTGGCGCGCGAGACGCTCGGGCGCGAACAGGCGCTCGCGCAGGGCGGATTGCAGGCGCGCGAGACGGCCATCGCGCAGCTGCTCGCGCCGCTGCGCGCGGCGCTGGAGAAGACCGAGCAGCAGGTCCAGGCGCTCGAGCGCGAACGGCGCGAGGCGTACAGCGCGCTGCGCACGCAGATCGAATCGCTCGCGAGCGGCCACGTCCAGCTGCAGCGCGAGACGCGCAACCTCGTCACCGCGCTGCGCCGGCCCGAGGTGCGCGGTCGCTGGGGCGAGCTCACGCTGCGCCGTCTGGTGGAGCTCGCCGGCCTCAGCGAGCACTGCGACTTCACCGAACAGGCGCACCTCACCGGACCCGACGGGGCCCTGCGCCCGGACCTCGTGGTGCACATGCCCGAGGCGCGCGACCTCGTGATCGACGTGAAAACCCCGCTCGATGCCTACCTCGAGGCCCTCGAGGCGCCGAGTGAGGAGGCGCGCCAGAGCGCCTTGCGCCGCCACGCCCAGCAGCTCGAGGCGCGCATCCGCGAGCTGGCCGCCAAGGCCTACTGGGCGCAGTTCGAACACAGTCCGCAGTTCGCCGTGCTGTTTCTGCCCGGGGACCAGTTCCTCGGTGCCGCGCTCGCCGAGCGGCCGGAGCTGATCGAGGCGGCGCTCGCGCAGAACATCATCATCGCCACGCCCTCGACGCTGATGGCGCTGCTGAAGACGGTGGCCTACGGTTGGCGCCAGAGCGCGCTCGCCGACAACGCCGCGCTCGTGCGCGCACTCGGTCAGGAACTGTACCGGCGACTCGGCAGCTTCACCGGGCACCTGCAGCGGCTCGGACAGCGCCTGGAGGGATCGGTCGATGCGTACAACGCGGCGGTCGGTTCGCTCGAGCGTCAGGTGCTGCCGCAGGCGCGCCGCTTCAGCGAGCTCGGCGTGCCGACCGAGGGGCCGCTCGAGGAACTCGCGCCGATCGAGCAGCCGGTGCGCAGCGTGCGGGCGGGCGCCACGGGCGAACCCGGTCCCGAACCGCCCTCAGAGCGTCTCTGAAGGGGCGCTCGAGGGCGCCGGCGGCGCGAGCAGCGCCTCGATCTGCGGGCCCGAGAGGGCCCGGAAGTGCCCCCGCGGCAGGGTACGCTCGAGCTGTATCGGACCGAGCTGAGTGCGCAGCACGCGGCTGACGCGCGCCGCCTGGCGCTCGAAGAGCTGACGGATGTCCTTGCCGCTCGCCCCCTCGACCTTCAGGGCGTACCAGCGGTTGGTCCCCTCCCCGCCGGCGCTCTCGCAGCCGAGCACCCGCAGCTGCACGCCGCGGTCGAGGACTCCGCCGAGCACCCCCTCGAGCTGCGTGGCGGTGAGTTCCCCGAGCACCCGGACGCTGAAGGCGCTGATCCAGTGGCGCACCCGCCGCTGCAGCTGCGCGGCACTCTCGCCATCGCCGCAGAGCAGTTCCAGTCCGCCGTCGATGCGCGGCATGGGGCTGATCAGCACGAACCGTCGGCCGGCCCGGCGCGGCAGGCGCTCGAGCAGCGGGACGCCCTCGGGCGCATCCTCCGGGGCGGCATCGAGCCGCTCACCGCTCGAGCGGTGATAGATGAACACCTGGCCTGCGTCGGCCGGGGCGCGCTGGCGCACCAGGCGGCCATCGAGGCGCACCTGGTCGCCGGGTCCGACCCGCACCCCGAGGCTCGCCGGCGCGCCGTTGACGGTGAGCCGGCCGGCACGGATCCAGTCTTCGGCCTCGCGGCGCGAGGCGAGGCCGGCCTGCGCGAGCACTTTCTGCAGCCGCTCCGGCGTCCCATGCGGCTCGGTGCGGGCCGCGGACCGTCGCGACGGACGTCGGGTTCGCACGTCAGTCGCGCTCCCCGTCCGCACTGGCCAGCATCTTGCGCGGCGGCGCGTCCTGCTCCTCGTTCGCGGCCTCCTCCTCGACCTGCGCCACCGACTCGCCGCTCTGCGGCGCGGCCTGCAGGTCGGCGTCCGGGTCGAGCGCCTCCGCCTGTGGATCTTCCGCCGCCTCGAGGTCCTGCGGCCCCGCGCTGCGCGTCGCCTCGTCGGACTCGGCATCGTGCGCCTCGGACGCTGGCGGCTCGCTCGAGGCCTCCACCTGCGCCTCGCCATCGCCGCCCACCTGCACCGGCACGGCGTCCGGCGGTGCAACGCCCTCGGGCGCCGCGGCGCTCGCGGCCAGATCGAGCTGCAGGTTCAGATCCGTCAGCGCCTTGAGCTCCGCGAGCGGCGGCAGGTCATCGAGGCCGGAGAGCCCGAAATAATCCAGAAACTCCCGCGTCGTGCCGAGCAGCTCCGGCCGGCCCGGCACGTCGCGCTGGCCGACCACGCGCACCCAGTTGCGCTCGAGCAAGGTCTTGACGATGTTGGGATTGACCGCCACGCCGCGCACATCCTCGATCTCCCCGCGGGTGATCGGCTGGCGGTAGGCGATCAGCGCCAACGTCTCGAGCAGCGCGCGCGAGTAGCGCGCCGGCCGCTCCGGCCAGAGCCGCGAGACTTCGGCGGCGAACTCGCGGCGCACCTGCACGCGCCACCCCGAGGCGGTGTGCTTGAGCTCGATGGCCCGCTCGGCGTAGTCGGCCGCGAGCTGCTCGAGTGCCGCTGCGAGCGTCGCCTCCTCCGGGCGCGAAGATTCATCGAACAGCTGCCCGAGCTCCGCGAGCGTCAGCGGCCGCCCCGCGGCGAGCAACGCCGCCTCGATCACATTCCTCACATACGATTCAATCATCAGCATTCTCTTCGCTATCGGGGGCCTCAGTCTCATCCGCAAACGCGCCGAGCTCATCCTCGGCGGAGGGCGCTTGCGCCTCCTCGCCGCTCACCACGCGCAGTGCGGGTTTGCCGGACCGTACGTGCAGGGGCGCGTACGGTTCGGACTGCACGATGTCGATCAGACCCTCGCGCACCAGCTCGAGGATCGCCATGAAGGTCACCGTGACCCCCATGCGGCCCTCTTCGGGCTTGAACAGCCGCCCGAACTCGACGAACCCGTCGTGCTCGAGACTGGAGAGGATGTGGCCCATGCGCTCGCGCACCGAGAGCGCCTCGCGCTGGATGTGATGATGCGCGAACATCTCGGAGCGCACCACGACTTCCTGGAACGCCAGCAGCATCTCCTTCAGCGTCACCTCCGGCAGCGAGCGCACCACCTGGCGGTCGCGCAGCTCCGCGCCCGCCACGAAGTGATCGCGCTCGAGGCGCGCCAGCGCATCGATGTTCTCCGCGGCGCGCTTGAACCGCTCGTATTCCTGCAGGCGGCGGACCAGCTCGGCGCGCGGATCCTCCTCGCCGTCGCCCTCGGCACTCTTCGGGCGCGGCAGGAGCATGCGCGATTTGATCTCCGCGAGCGTCGCGGCCATCACCAGGTACTCCCCGGCGAGCTCGAGCTGCAGATCCTGCATCAGCTCGATGTAGCGCATGTACTGGCGGGTGATCTCCGCCAGCGGAATGTCGAGGATGTCCAGGTTCTGCCGCCGGATCAGGTACAGCAGCAGATCGAGCGGTCCCTCGAAGGCCTCGAGAAACACCTCGAGGGCCTGCGGCGGGATGTACAGGTCGCGCGGCAGCTCGGTCACCGGCTCGCCGTTGACCATCGCGAAGGGCATCTCCACCTGCTCCGGCGTCATCGGCGGGAGCGCGGACGGCGCTTCGCCTGCGGCGGCCGTCGGTTCGGGATTCATCTGGCTCATCGGGGCGATCAGTCGGTACGCAGGTGCATCGCGCGACGCACTTCCTCGAGCGTCTCGCGGGCGGCATCGCGGGCCTTCTCGGCCCCCTCGGCGATGACATCGCGCAGCAGCTCGGGATTGTCGGTGTACTCCTGTGCGCGCCGGCGCATGCCGGTGACTTCCTCGACGACCTTGTCGATCACCGGCTGCTTGCACTCGAGACAGCCGATCCCGGCCGAGCGACAGCCCTCGGCGGCCCAGGTGCGCGTCTCCTCGGCGGAGTAGATCTTGTGCAGATCCCACACCGGGCAGCGCTCCGGTTCGCCCGGATCGGTCCGCCGGGCGCGCGCCGGATCGGTCTTCATCGCGCGCAGCTTGCGCGTCACGGACTGCGGGTCCTCGCGCAACTCGATGGTGTTGCCGTAGGACTTGGACATCTTGCGCCCGTCGAGGCCGGGCACCTTGGGCGTCTCGGTGAGCAGCGCCTGCGGCTCGGGCAGGATGCTCACCCCGCCGCCCTCGAGGAACCCGAGCAGCCGGTCCCGGTCGGCCACGGTGAGGCGGCTCACCCCGCTCACCAGCGCCCGGGCGCGCTCGAGCGCCTCGTGATCACCGGCTTCCTGGAACTTGCGCCGCAGCTGGCGGTAGAGCGTGGTGTTGCGCCCGCCGAGGGCCTTGATGGCCCGCTCGACCTTCTCCTCGAAGTCCGGCTCACGCCCGTAGAGGTGGTTGAAGCGGCGCGCCGTCTCGCGCGTGAGCTCCACGTGCGCCACCTGGTCCTCCCCGACCGGCACGTGCTGGGCGCGGTAGACGAGGATGTCCGCGCTCTGCAGCAGCGGGTATCCCAGAAAGCCGTAGGTGGCCAGATCGCGGTCCTTCAGCTGCTCCTGCTGGTCCTTGTAGCTCGGCACGCGCTCGAGCCAGCCGAGCGGGGTGATCATCGAGAGCAGCAGGTGCAGCTCGGCGTGCTCCGGCACGTGCGACTGCACGAACAGCGTCGCGACGCCCGGGTTCAGTCCCGCGGCGAGCCAGTCGATCAGCACCTCGTGCACGTACTCCGGCAGGCGCGCGGTGTCCTCGTAGCCGGTGGTGAGCATGTGCCAGTCGGCGATGAAGAAGTAGCACTCGTACTCGTACTGCAGGCGCACCCAGTTGCGCAGCGCCCCGTGATAGTTGCCCAGGTGCAGCCGGCCCGTGGGCCGCATTCCGGACAGAACCCGCCCGCCGGGGTTGGGAGTGCTCATCGAACCTCTCTTGCCGCTAAACGGTCAGTATACCGTGTCGCCCCCGCCCCCGAGGATCGGTGCGAGCGGCCCGCGCCCGACCCGCAGCACCGTCGGCGGCGTGACCGACAGGTCCACCACCGTGGTCGGCACCACCCCGCAATCGCCTCCGTCGAGCACCGCATCGAGCTCGTGACCGAGCCGCTCCTGGATGTCCCGAGCCGAGGTGAGCGGCGCCGAATCCTGCGGCAGCAGCAGCGTGCTGCTCATCAGGGGTTCGCCGAGCTCGCGCATCAGCATCAGCGGCACCTGATGCTCCGGGATGCGCACCCCGATGGTGCGCCGCTTGGGGTTCTGCAGCCGCCGCGGCGTCTCGCGGCTCGCCTTGACGAGAAAGGTATACGGGCCCGGCAGACAGGTGCGCAGCATGCGGAACTGCCAGGTCTCCAGGCGCGCAAAGCGCCCGACCTGGGCCAAATCGGCACACACCAGCGTGAAATGATGGTGGCGGTCGGCGGCGCGGATGCGCCGCACCCGCTCGAGTGCCTGGGTATCCCCCAGATGCCAGCCGAGGGCGTAGCACGAGTCGGTCGGATAGGCGATCAGGCCGCCCCCGCGCACGATGTCCGCCGCGAGGCGGATCAGGCGCGCCTGGGGCGTCACCGGATGCAGCTCCAGGTACTCACTCACCGGCTCCCGCCTCCTTCCGACCGATCCGATGCGCGCTCCCTTGGGGAGCATCGGCGCTCGAGTGCGTTATGATACCCGCATCACGAACTGGAACGGTCCCCCCGCCCTGCGGATGAATCCCACGCCCAAAGTCTCCCTCGATGACATCCGCGCCGCGCTCGAGCGCTCGCTCGCACCGACGGCGCTCGAGGTCCTCGACGACAGCGCACGCCACGCCGGCCATGTCGGGGCGCGCTCGGGGGGACATTACCGCGTGGCCGTGGTGTCGAGGGCCTTCGCCGGCCGCTCCCGGCTCGAGTGCCACCGCCTGGTCTACCAGGCGCTCGAGCCGCTGATGGGCCAGGGCATCCATGCGCTGAACATTCGCGCGGGCGTCCCGGAGGACCCCCAGCGCCCCGTCACTTGAGCCGGGTTCGGCCGCTCGGGCCGTGCCCTCTCGCTTTCCACCACCCTAACGAGAACCTCATGAAGCATCTCAGGATCCTCTGCATCGGGCTCGCCACGCTCGGCCTCGCGGCCTGCCACGGCAAATCCACCTCGAGCGCCGGCGCATCCGCCGCGGTCGCCACGGTCAACGGCCACCCGATCACGCGCCAGTTCTACGACTCCTACATCAAGATGGTCTCCGGTGGGCGCACCCCGAGTGAGCTCACGCCGCAGCAGCGCGCGATGGTGCTCGACGGGCTGATCCGCGCCGAGGCGGTGGCCCAGGCGGCCGTCAAGCAGGGTCTGGACAAGCAGCCGCACACCCAGACGATGCTGAAGCTGACGCGCCTGAACGTGCTCGAGCAGGCGCTCTCGAACCAGTACCTCGCCAGCGCCGGGCCGACCGACGCGGAGCTGCAGTCGGTGTACGACCAGCAGCTCGCCAAGTTCCCCCAGGTCGAGTACCACGCCCGGCACATCCTGGTGAAGAGCCAGACCGAGGCCGAGCAGATCATCCACCAGCTCAACGCCGATCACGACCGCAACTTCGCGGCGCTCGCGAAGAAGGATTCGCAGGATCCGGGCTCGGCGCAGAACGGTGGGGATCTCGGCTGGTTCCCGCCGAACAACATGGTGCCGTCGTTCTCCGCCGCGCTGGCGAAGTTGAAGGTCGGTCAGGTCACCCAGACGCCGGTGCACACGCGCTTCGGCTGGCACGTGATCCAGCTGCTCGGCACCCGGCCGATGCACGCCCCGAGCTTCGCGCAGGTCAAGGCCCGCCTGAAGCAGGCCGTGGAGAACAAGAAGTTCCAGACCTACACCTCCTCGCTGGTGAAGAAGGCGAAGGTCGAGACCTACCTCGATCCGCAGACCGGTTCGCTCTCGGCGAAGCCGACCGCCGGCATGCCGGCAATTCCGGCCCCGACGGCTCCGGCTGCGACCCCGGCGGCGGCACCGGCCCCGACCGCCGCGCCGAGCGCCCCCCCGGCGGCGGCCCCGTCAGGTCACTGAGCGATCGGATCGATCCTCTGCGGAGCGGCGTCAGCCGCTCCGCAGAGGGACGTCCTCAGCGCCGGTGCGCCTCGAGCAGCTGGCGCAACCCCGCCTCATCGAGGATGGGGATGGCGAGTGCACGCGCCTTCTCGAGCTTCGAGCCCGGCGCCTCGCCGGCCACCACGTAGCGGGTCTTCTTCGACACCGTGCCGCTCACCTTCGCCCCGAGCGCACTTAAGGCCTCCTGCGCCTGCTCGCGCGTCATGCCCGCGAGCGTTCCGGTGAGCACGAACGTCTGGCCGGTGAGCGGCAGGTCCGCCGGCCGCGCTGCGAACGGCGCCCAGGTGACCCCCGCATCGCGCAGCCGTCCGATCAGCGCCCGATGCTCCGGGGCGGCGAAGAACGCGTGCACGTGCGCGGCGACGACCGGACCGACGTCCGCGACCCGTTCGATCTGCTCCGGATGATCGTCCGCCGCTTCGATCAGCGCATCCAGATCACCGAAATGACGCGCCAGGGCGAGCGCGGTCGCCTCACCGACCTCGCGGATGCCGAGCGCGTAGAGCAACCGCGGCAGCGTGGTCTGTTTGCTGCGCTCGAGCGCGGCGATCAGGTTGGCCGCGGACTTCTCGCCCATGCGCTCGAGCGACTGCAGATCCGCCGCGCCGAGTCCGTAGAGGTCCGCCGGTGAGCGCACCGTGCCGCGCTCGACGAGTTGCGCGACCACCTTGTCCCCGAGCCCCTCGATGTCCATCGCCAACCGACCGGCGAAGTGCCGGATCGCCTCCTGGCGCTGCGCCGGGCAGCTGAACCCGCCGGTGCAGCGCGCCACCGCCTCGCCCTCGGGCTTGAGCACCTCGGAGTGACACACCGGGCAGCGCCGCGGCAACTGCACCGCCTCGGTGTCGGCCGGGCGGCGCGCCTCGATCACGCGCACCAGCTCCGGGATCACGTCCCCGGCGCGACGCACCACGACCGTGTCGCCCACCCGCACGTCCTTGCGCTGCACTTCATCGATGTTGTGCAGCGTCACGTTGCTCACGGTCACGCCGCCGACGAACACCGGCTCGAGCCGCGCCACCGGCGTCACCGCGCCGGTGCGCCCGACCTGCCACTCGATGGCCCGCACGCGGGTCATGGCCTCCTCGGCCGGAAACTTGTGCGCCAGCGCCCAGCGGGGCGCGCGCGAGACGAACCCGAGGCGGGTCTGGTACGCCAGGCGCTCGACTTTGTAGACCACCCCGTCGATCTGATACGCCAGATGCGCCCGCCGCTCGCCCATCTGGCGGTAGTACTGCAGGCACCCCTCGACGCTCTGCACGCGCCGGCCCTCGGGACAGACCGGCAGACCCCACTGGCGCAGCGCCTCGAGCAGCTCGCTCTGGCGCTCGGGGAGCTCCCAGCCGCTGACGCTGCCGAGTCCGTAGCAGTACATCTGCAGCGCACGCGCGGCGGTGATGCGCGGATCGAGCTGGCGCAGGCTGCCGGCGGCGGCATTGCGCGGGTTGACGAAGGTCTTCTCGCCGCGGGCTTCGGCCTCACGATTGAGCCGCTCGAACCCCCGGCGCGGCATGAACACCTCCCCGCGCACCTCGAGCAGCGCCGGGGCCTTCCCGTGCAGGCGCAGCGGAAAGGCGCGGATGGTGCGCACGTTGGCCGTCACGTCCTCGCCCTTGAAGCCATCGCCGCGGGTCGCCGCCCGCTCGAGCAGGCCCGCGCGGTAGATCGCCGTCACGGCCAGCCCGTCGAGTTTCGGCTCGGCCAGATACTCCAGCGGCTCGTCCGTCCCGAGCCGCTCCGCGGCCCGCCGGTCGAACGCCCGGACCTCCTCGTCGCTGAAGGCGTTGTCGAGCGAGAGCATGGGCACCTCGTGCACGACCTCCTCGAACGAGGCGCTCGGGGCACCGGCCACGCGCTGCGTGGGGGAATCCGGGGTGATGAGCTCAGGGTGCGCGCCCTCCAGGGCGCGCAGCTCGCTCATGAGCCGATCGTAGTCGGCGTCGGGGATCTCCGGATCGTCGAGCCCGTAGTAGCGGTAGTCGTGGCGGGCGATTTCGGTGCGCAGCGCGGCGATGCGTTCGCGCGCGCCGCCGCTCACGACAGGGCCTCGCCGGGATCCACCGCCAGCGTCTGGCGCAGCTCGGCGAGCCGCGCCTCGCTCAGCGGCTCGCCGCGCTCATCCTGCACCTCGCCCTGGAGGCGCTCATTGAGATTCAGCGCCGCGCCGAGCAGCGCCTCGAAGGCCTCGCTCGCCGGCAGCGAGCCCGGCAGCACGGTGAAGAGGTTCAGGCCCGCATAGCGCTGCCCGTCCATGGCGTCGAGGTCGAACGTCCCCGGACGCGTCAGCGAGGCGACACTCACCAGCGCGCACCCGTGCGCATCCGGCAGGTGAAAGATCTCGAAGCGACCGAGCCGGAACCCCTCGGCCGCAAGGGCCAGGCGCAGCAGTCGGCCGGAGAAGCGCTCCTCCGAGGCAATCAGCCGCAACGCCAGGATGCGGCGCATCTCATCGGGCGGCCACTCCACGCGCGGCGGCGCCTCGGCACTCGCCGGGGCCGGTGGCGGCGAGAGCACCGGCGGAGCGCGCCCCGAGGGGGCGAGCACGGGCGGCTCGAGGACCGGCAGCTCGGGCGATTCGGCGACGGCCGGTGCCTCACTCGCCCCGAGGATGCGGACCGATCCGACGCCCTCCTCGAGCACGTCCCAGTCTTGCTCAGCGGCGAGCGCACTCACCGTGGCATGCGCCACGGGCGCCACGGGCGCCTCGTCCTCCTCGGGCGCATCGACCAGCACCGTCGGCAGCTCCCCGAGCGGATCGGGCGCGGCGCTCTCGCGCCAGGACTCCTCGGCCGCCGGCTCCGTCTCGAGCGACTCCTCGCCGATCCAGGGCTCCCCGGCCGCGGCACGCGGCAGCGCGCCGACCTGCGGCTCGCTCGGGGCGTGCGCCGCGCCCAGCGGCTTGCCGCGCCCCTGGCGCGGGCGACGCCATTCCCACAACGCCAGCGCAACGATGAATGCGCCGCCGAGGATGAGCAGTGTCCAGCGCAACTGCGACACGGTGACCCCCCGAAACATCAGACCGCGGCCAGCCGGACCGCCTCGTCCACATCCACGGCCACCAGCCGCGACACCCCCGCCTCGTGCATGGTCACCCCGAGCAGTTGGGCCGCCAGTTGCATGGTGGTCTTGTTGTGGGTGATGAAGATGAACTGTACGCGCTCGGACATCTCCCGGACAATGTCGCAGAAGCGCCCGACGTTCGCCTCATCGAGCGGCGCGTCCACCTCATCGAGCAGACAGAACGGCGCGGGGTTCAGATCGAAGATCGAGAACACCAGCGCCACGGCGGTGAGGGCTTTCTCCCCGCCGGAGAGCTGGTGGATGGAGCTGTTCTTCTTCCCCGGCGGGCGCGCCATGACCGACACCCCGGCATTGAGCACGTCGTCCCCGACGAGCTCCAAGTACGCGTGTCCGCCGCCGAACAGGCGCGGAAACTTCTCCTTCATGCCGCTGTTGATCTTCTCGAAGGTCTCCTCGAAGCGCGTGCGCGTCTCCTTGTCGATGCGCCGCATCGCCTCCTCGAGCGTCTCGAGCGCGCTGGTGAGGTCGGCGAACTGCCGATCGAGGTACTCCTTGCGCTCGGTCTGCTCGGTGAGCTCCTCGATCGCCGCGAGGTTGACCTGGCCCAACTTCTCGATGCCGGCGCGCAGCTCCGCGAGGTTCTGCTCCCACTGCGCCACGGTGGCCTCGCCGACGAGCCCCTGCTGGACCTCGGGCAGCTCCAGGTGCGTGGCGCTGAACTGCTCGAAGAGCGCCTCGCGCCGCACGCGATTCTCCTGCGCCGCGAAGCGCGCCGCCTCCATCGCCTCGCGGGCGTGGTTGGCGCGCCGCTCCGCCTCGGTGCGCTGCTGCTCGAGCGTGCGCATCGCGATGTCGACTTCCTCGAGCGCCGCGCGCGCCGCAGCGAGCTCGTGCTCGACCTCGAGCCGCTGCGAGAGCGCCTCGTTCAGACGCGCCTCGAGCTCGAGCACCGGGGCATCGCCGCCGGAGAGTTCCTGCTCGAGCTCCGCGCGGCGCCGCTCGAGCTGCGCCAGCTGCTCGCCCATGCGCGCCAGGCTCGTGACCGCGGCACTCTCGGCCGAGCGGCGCGACTCGATGCGCACCATCAGATCGCGCGCACCGAGCTGTGCGGCCTGGGCGCGCGAGCGCGCCGCGCTCACGCCCTCGCGGCGCACTTCGCGCTCCTCCTCGAGCCCCTCGCGCGCGGCGTTGAGCTCGGCGAGCCGCTCGATGCTCGCCTCGAGCGAGGCGCGCGCCCCGCTCATCGTCTCGCGGGCCGCGTCGCGCTCGCGCACGAGCTCGGCATGCTCCTCATCGATGCGGGTGCGCCGCGCGAGGGTCTGCTCGGCCCGCGCACGGGCCGCCTGCAGCGCTGCGGCCAGTTCGGCGTGGCGGCGCTGCGCGCCGTGGATCTGACTCTGCGTGCCGTCGCGCTCGGACTCCGCGAGCGCCAGTCCCTCACGCACGGCGGTGAGTTCACCCTCGGCGTCGCGCACGCGCGCCTCGGCCTCGGCGGCCGCACTGCGCAGACTCTTCAGCCGGTGTTCGCGCTCGAGGATGCCCGCATGCGGATCGACGCCGCGGCTGACCCGCAGCCACGCCCGCCCGACCCACTCCCCGTTGCGGGTGATGATCGACTCGTGCGGGCCGAGATCGGCGCGGGCACGCAGCGCCTCGCTCAGCGTCTCGGCGGTGCGCACAGTCGCGAGCGCCGCGTGCGCAGCGGCCGAACCGGACACTTTTTCCGCCAGCGTCGGCCCGGATGCGCCCCGCGGGGCGCCGCCGGAGGATTCCTGCACGAGCACGAGGCGACCCTCGCGCAGCGACTGCAGCGGTTCGGCCAGCGTGTCGAGCGCCTCGACGCAGACCGCCTCGAGATAATCCCCGAGGGCGGTCTCGACGGCCCGCTCCCAGCCCTTCTCGACCTCGAGCCGCTCGGCGAGCCGCTCGGCGCCGGCGAGGCCGGCGCCGCCGAGCCACTCGCGCACCTGCCCGGCGCTGCTCGAGAGCGCCGCCTTCTGCACCGCCTCGAGCGAGGTGCACTCCTCGCGCGAGCGCTCCCGCGCCTCGCGCGAGCGCTGTAAGTCCCGCTCGGCCTGCAGCTGTGCGCCGCGGGCCGCCTGCACGCGCTCGAGCGTTCCGGTCAGGCGCTCGGCGAGCACCTCGGTCGCCTCGCGCGCCTCGCTCTCCTGGGCCTGCAGCAGCGCGAGCTGCTCGGTGGACTGCTGCGCCTCGAGCGCCTCGCGCTCGAGGGCGAGCCGCTCGCTCTGCGCGGCGAGCCGGCGCAACTGGTTGTCGAACTGCTCGATGCGGGCCCGCTCGACCTGCGCGGTGCGATCGGCGGCCCCGAGGGCGTGATTGAGTTGCTCCCAGCGCTCCTGCCAGGCGGCGAGTTCGCTCTCGGCCGACTCCAACGCCTCGGCCGCCGCCTGCTCGGCCTGCTGGGCGCTCTCGAGCGCCGGGGCGGACTGTTCGAGCTCGGCACGCACCGCGGCGAGCTCCCGTTCCTCGCGCTCGATGTGCGCGGTGAGCTCCGCCAGACTGGCGTGGGCCTGCGCCAGATCGGTGCGCTGGCGCTCGCGCAGCGCGCGGGTGTGCTGGATCGACTGCTCGAGGCGCGAGATCTCCGCGCCGAGGGCGTAATGGCGCGCCTGCACCGCCGAGAGCTGCTCGCCGGCCGCACCGTGGCGCTCGCGCGCGCTCTCGATCGCGGCCTCCGCGGCCCGCTGATCGGCAAGGGCAGCCTGCATCTCGAGCTCGCGCGCACGGGTGGCGCTGTCGTGCACGTCGGCGCCGCTGTCGAGCTCGCGCATGCGCAGCGCCAGCAGCTCCGCGAGCATGCGTCGCTCCTGCTCCTTCAGCCCCTGGTAGCGCCGCGCGGTGGCCGCCTGGCGCTGCAGGTGACGGATCTGCTTCTCGATCTCCTCGCGCACGTCCTGCAGACGCTCGAGATTCTCGCGCGTCTCGGCGATGCGGCTCTCGGTCTCGCGCCGCCGCTCCTTGTAGCGTGAGATGCCGGCGGCCTCCTCGACGAACGCGCGCATGTCCTCGGCGCGCGCCTCGATGATGCGCGAGATGGTGCCCTGCTCGATGATCGCGTAGCTGCGCGAGCCGAGGCCGGTGCCGAGGAACAGGTTGGTGATGTCCTTGCGCCGGCAGCGCGCCCCGTTGATGTAGTAGCCGGAGGAGCCGTCGCGCGAGACCTGGCGCTTCAGCGCGATCTCGTTGTAGCTCGCGTACGCGCCGCCGACCTTGCCGTCGGAGTTGTCGAACACCAGCTCCACCGAGGCGGTGCCGACCGGCTTGCGCTGCGAGGAGCCGTTGAAGATGACATCGGCCATGTTGTCGCCGCGCAGGTGCTTGGCCGACAGCTCGCCCATCACCCAGCGGACCGCATCGATCACGTTCGACTTGCCGCAGCCGTTCGGGCCCACCACGCCGGTGAGATTGCTCGGGAAGGTGACTTGGGTGGGATCGACGAAGGACTTGAATCCGGCGAGCTTGATTTTCGTCAGCCGCATCTACTGATCTTCCGTTCTCTTCTGGAGGGCCGCCGCAGCGAAGCGCGGTAGTGTAGAGTAATTGCCCATGCCCTCACAGCCTGCCACGTCCATCGAGACGTTCCCCAATCCCTGCCCCGGGTCCGACTACACCATCCGCATGCGGATCCCGGAGTTCACCTGTCTGTGTCCGCGGACCGGTCAGCCGGACTTCGCCACGCTCAAGCTCGCCTACGTGCCCGATCAGCGCTGCGTGGAGCTGAAGTCGCTGAAGCTGTACATCTGGTCGTTCCGCGACCGCGGTGCGTTCCACGAGGCGGTCACCAACGAGATCGCCGACCTGCTCGCCGCCGAGCTCGCGCCGCGCTTTTTGCGCCTCGAGGGGCGCTTCAAGGTGCGCGGCGGGATCTACACCCGGGTCATCGCCGAGCGGCGCGCGGCGCACTGGCAGCCCCCCCCGCCGGTCCACCTGCCGTAGGGCCGAGATGCCCGGCGCACGCAGCGCTGTACAGGCCCAAGGGCGCCGGTATAATCGCGCGTCCCGCAAGAGCCTTATGCGTAGGAGCAAGTGATGTCGGCCAAGAAACCCGCGCCCAAAACTGCGAAGGGTAAGAAGGCCGCGCCGGCGAAATCCGCGGTGAAGAAGTCCGTCACGGCCAAGCGGCCGCCGGCTGCGCACAAGAGCGTAGCCCGCCCTGCTGCGCACAAGAGCGCGGCGGTCAAGAGCACCGCCCATCCGCGCAAAGCGGACACGCCCGAGACCGAGACGACCGCCCAGCGGATCCATGCGCCCGTCGCGCCCCCCCATCTGCCACCGGTGCGCGAGCGTACAGTGACTGTGATCGACGCCGAGGAAGGCGAGTCGGCCGAGCCGGGCAGTCTGCTCGCAGGCCCCCGCAACGTTCAGCCGTACATCCAGAAGCGCGGCGAACAGTACATGAGCAAGGAGCAGCTCGAGCACTTCCGCAACATCCTCAACAGCTGGAAGCGCGACCTGATGGTCGAGGTCGACCGCACGGTCTCGCACATGAAGGATGAGGCGGCGAACTTCCCCGACCCCTCCGACCGGGCCACCCAGGAAGAGGAATTCAGCCTGGAGCTGCGCACCCGGGATCGCGAACGCAAGCTGATCCGCAAGATCGACGAGGCGTTGAAGCGCATCGAGGACGGCAGCTACGGCTACTGCCTCGAGACCGGCGAGGAGATCGGCATCAAGCGCCTGGAGGCCCGTCCCGTGGCCACCTTGAGCATCGAGGCCCAGGAGCGGCGCGAGCGGCGCGAGAAGCAATACGGCGATCGCGACGACCGCTACCGCTGATCCGAGTGCGGCGGCCGGTTACGTCGGCCGCTTCGCCCCCTCCCCCACCGGCGCGCTGCACCTGGGGTCGCTCCTGGCGGCCGTGGGCAGCTATCTCGACGCCCGCCACCACGGCGGACGCTGGCAGCTGCGCATCGAGGACATCGATCCGCGCTGCATTCCCGGCAGCGCGGATCAGATCCTACGCACCCTCGAGGCGTTCGGACTCGAATGGGATGGCCCGCTCGAGGTGCAGAGCCGACGCACCGAGTACTACCGGGCCGCGCTCGAGCGGCTGCGCGATGCGGGCGCGACGTTCGAGTGCACCTGCTCGCGCAGCGAGCTCGCCGCGCTCGGGGCGCTCACCAGTCGCTACCCGGGACTGTGCCGCGCCGGACCGCGACGCCAGGGCCCCAGTGCCACGCGCCTGCGCATCGATGCCGAGCGCATCTTCACCTTCGAGGATCGCTTCCAGGGCCCCTTCAGCTCTCCGGCCGGCAGCCTCGGGGACGTGGTCGTGCGCCGTCGCGACGGTGTGTTTGCCTACCAGCTCGCCGTCGTCGTCGACGATGCGCTGCAGGGGATCACCGACGTGGTGCGCGGCGCGGACCTGCTGCAGAGCACCGGCTGGCAGATCGCGTTGCAGGAGGCGCTGCGGCTGCCGCAGCCGCGCTACGGCCATCTGCCGCTGCTGACCGAGTCCGGCGGCGCGAAGCTCGCCAAGCGCCACCACGCCGCGCCCCTCGACGCACGGCACGCGAGTGCCGAACTGCTCGAGGTGCTGCGACTGCTCGGCCAGGCGCCTCCGGCCGACCTCGAGGGTGCCGCACCTGCGCTCGTGCTCGCCTGGGCGAGCGGGCACTGGCGGCCCGAGGCCTTCCACGGCCGCCGCGAGATCGCCCTGGCGCGCCGCGCGCCCCCCTGAAACGACACGGGGCCCGCGCCTTGCGGCGCGGGCCCCGTGCAGGATCGGTCTGCGTGCGTGCGTTACGCGACGTCGACGTCGCGCATCGAGAGGCGGATGCGCCCCTGACGGTCGACTTCGAGCACCTTCACGCGGATCACATCGCCTTCCTTCAGCTTGTCGCTGACGCGCTCGACGCGCTCGTTGGAGATCTGCGAGATGTGCACCAGGCCATCGCGGCCCGGCAGGATGGTGACGAATGCGCCGAAGTCCATCAGGCGCGCCACCTTGCCCTCGTAGATGCGCCCGACTTCGACATCGGCGGTGATCAGCTCGATGCGCCGCTGCGCCTCGCGGCCGGCCGTTCCGTTGACCGAGGCGATCTTCACCGTGCCGTCGCTCTCGATGTCGATGGTGGTGCCGGTCTCCTCGGTGATCTGACGGATCACCGCACCGCCCTTGCCGATGACGTCGCGGATCTTCTCCGGATCGATCTTCAGCGTGATGATCGAGGGCGCCCACTCGGACATGTTGGCCCGCGGGGTGCTGATGACCTTGTTCATCTGCTCGAGGATGTGCAGTCGGCCGTCGCGCGCCTGAGCGAGCGCGACCTTCATGATCTCCGGCGTGACGCCCTCGACCTTGATGTCCATCTGCAGCGCGGTCACGCCGTCTTTGGTGCCCGCCACCTTGAAATCCATGTCGCCGAGGTGATCCTCGTCGCCGAGGATGTCGGTGAGCACCTTGAAGCGGCCGCCCTCGAGCACCAGCCCCATCGCGACACCGGCCACCGGCGCCTTGATCGGCACACCGGCGTCCATCATCGCGAGCGAGGAGCCGCACACGCTCGCCATGGAGCTCGAGCCGTTCGACTCGAGGATCTCCGAGACGACGCGGATCACGTACGGGAACTTGGCCATGTCGGGCATGACGGCATTCACGCCGCGGCGGGCGAGGTTGCCGTGGCCGATCTCGCGGCGCTTCGGGGAGCCCATCATGCCGGTCTCACCGACCGAGAACGGCGGGAAGTTGTAATGCAGCATGAACGGTTCGCGCCGCTCGCCCTCGAGCGCATCGATGATCTGCGCATCGCGGGTGGTGCCGAGCGTCGTGACCACGAGCGCCTGCGTCTCACCGCGGGTGAACAGCGCCGAGCCGTGGGTGCGCGGCAGCACGCCGACCTTGACGGTGATCGGACGCACCGTGGCGCAGTCGCGCCCGTCGATGCGCGGCTCCCCGTTGAGGATGCGCTGGCGCACGATGTCGCTTTCGAGCTTGAACAGCGCGGTGTCGACCGGATCGGCACTCCACTGCGCGCCCTCGCCTTCGGTGAGCGCCGCGATCGTCTCGCGCTTGATCTCCCCGATGCGGGTGTAGCGCTGCTGCTTCTCGGTGATGGTATAGGCCTGAGCGAGCGCATCGCGGGCCTTGGCGGCGACGGCGGCGGCGAGCTCGGCGCTCTCGGCCGGTGCCTGCCACTCCCAGCGCGGCTTGCCGGCCTCGCGGGCGAGCTCACGGATCGCGCTGATCGCGGTCTGCATCTGCTGGTGGCCGAACACCACCGCGCCGAGCATCTGCTCCTCGGTGAGGCCCTTGGCCTCGGACTCGACCATCAGCACGCCCTTCTCGGTGCCGGCAACCACCAGGTGCAGCTGCGACTCGGCGAGCTCGGCGAGCGTCGGGTTGAGCACGTACGCACCATTCTTCCAGCCGACGCGCGCAGCGCCGACCGGACCGTTGAACGGAATGCCCGAGAGCGCGAGCGCCGCGGACGCCCCGAGCAGCGAGGCGATATCCGGATCGATCTGCGGGTCGAGCGAGACCACCGTCGCGACGACCTGCACGTCGTTGAAGAATCCATCCGGGAAGAGCGGACGGATCGGGCGGTCGATCAGACGCGAGGTCAGCGTCTCTTTCTCGCTCGGCCGGCCCTCACGCTTGAAGAACCCGCCCGGGATGCGCCCGGCGGCGTAGGTCTTCTCCACGTAGTTGACGGTGAGGGGCAGGAAATCGCGGCCCGCGGCCGGCGACTTCTGCGCGCACACTGTGACCAACACCACCGTGTCGCCCATGGAGACGCGCACCGCACCGTTGGCCTGACGGGCCAGTTCGCCGGTGTCCAGCGTGACCGTATGGGAGCCGTATTGAAATGACTTGCTGACGCTCAAGGTCCAGTCCTCGAATTGCAAAAAGGTTCAGCGGCAAACACCAGGTACAAAAATAACGAAGGGCCGCAGTGTTTGCGGCCCTCCTGGTGTTCGTTCAGCGGCGCAGTCCCAGACGCTCGACCAATTCCTGATAGGTCTGCGGCTGAGTCGCCTTGAGGTAATCGAGGAGTTTGCGGCGCTGATTGACGAGCTTCACCAAACCGCGCCGTGAGGCGTGATCGCCCTTGTGCGCGCTGAAGTGCTCGCCCAGGCCATTGATGCGCTCGGAGAGCAGCGCAACCTGAACCTCGGGGGATCCGGTATCCGCAGGTCCGCGCTGGTATTGCGTCAGAATCCCGCTCTTTTTCTCGCTGGTTAAAGCCATTGCACGACGGTCCTAAGTAACTGTATTAGATGCCCGTTTAAGGAAGCCCGCAATTTTACCTGTGGAGGGGCCTTCGCCACAAGGTCGGCGCTGCGATATGCTCGCGCCATGAAGATTCGACCGCTTTTGCCCATCGTCCTCGCCGGCGCGGTGCTGCTCGGCGGCTGCGCGGGCGGACCGGCGCCGAAGGGCACCGCCACCGCCGCGGCGGGCGCCTGCGGGCAGGCCGCACACCCGCCCGGATCGCCGTCCTGCTCGCCGTTCACCCGTCGCTACAGCGGCCAGCAGCTGCGCCAGACCGGGCATACGAATGCCGCGCGCGCGCTCTCGGCCCTCGATCCGGCCGTGACGACCCAGGGGCCCTGAGGCCGCCGCGCACCGCAGCGCCTGCCGGGCCGTCGAGGTCCTCAGGCCGGCGGCGTCCCGGTGAGCGCCAGCAGACGGCGCGGCTGCACCGTGCCGCTCGCCAGCTCCCCGAGCCCCATGAAGGCGCCGTGCTCATCGTACAGACGCGCCTTGCCGGTGGCCGCGACGCTCACCGGCACCGCCTGTCCGTGGCGCACCCGATCGGCCTGCGCCGCATCGAGGGTGACCCCCGGCAGGTGCCCGAGCGGCCGGTCGGGCGCCAGCAGCCCGTCCGCCCGCGCATCGGCGCCGGCGGCCTCGAGAGCCTCCAGCGTGTGCATCGGTTCGCACTCGAAGGGCGCCACCCACTCGCGCCGCAGCAGCACCACGTGGCCGCAGGTGCCGAGCGCAGCGGCAATGTCCTCGGCGAGCACGCGCACGTAGGTGCCCTTGGAGCACTCCACGGTCAGTTCCAGCCGCTGCGCCCCGGCCTCGAGCAGCGTCAGGGCATAGATTTCGATGGGGCGCGCCTCGCGCTCGACGGACACCCCGGCGCGGGCGAGTTCGTACAGCGGCCGCCCGTCGCGCTTCAGCGCCGAGTACATCGGGGGGACCTGTCGCTGCGCGCCGCGCCGCCCGGCGAGTGCCGCCTCGAGCGTCCCGGGGTCGAGCGGCGGCACCGCCGCCCGCTCGATCACCTCGCCTTCCACATCGCCGGTGGCCGTGCGCGCCCCGAGGGCGATGGCGAAGCGGTAGCGCTTGCGGCTCGAGAGGATCTCCCCGGCGATCTTGGTCGCCTCGTCCAAGCAGATCGGCAGCATCCCGGTGGCGAGCGGATCGAGACTGCCGGCATGACCGGCCTTGGCCGCCCCGTAGAGCCGCCGAACGCGCTGCAGCGCCGCATTCGACGAGAGCCCCAGGGGCTTGTCGAGAAGCACGATCCCGCTCGGCATCGGCTCAGTGCTTGGCCTGGTCGTCGGCACGCGCCCGGGCGATCAGCCCGCTCAGCTGCGCGGCCTTCTCGGCGGTGTCATCGAGCAGAAATTCCAACCGCGGTGCATGGCGCAGGCCGAGCTCGCGCCCGACCTGCCCGCGCAGAAAACCTCCGGCGTGCATCAGCCCGCGCAGCACCTCCTCGGCCGGGTGCTGCGAGGCGAACGGCGCGACGTAGATGCGCGCCACGCTCATGTCGGGCAGCAACCGCACCGCGGTGACCGTGACGCTACCGACGCGCGGGTCCTTGACCTCGCGCGCGATCAGCGCCGCCAGCACGCGCTGCAGCTGCGACTCGATTCGGCGGACTCTGGGACTGGCCGAGCTCATTACAGCGTCCGGGCGACCTCGACGCGCGCGAAGCACTCGATCTGATCCCCGACGCGCACGTCCTGGTAGTTCTTCACGCCGATGCCGCACTCGGTGCCGGCCCGCACTTCCCCGACGTCGTCCTTGAAGCGGCGCAGCGACTCGAGCGCCCCTTCGAAGATGACGACGTTGTCGCGCAGCACGCGGATCGGGTTGTTGCGCTTGACCGCGCCCTCGGTCACCAGACAGCCGGAGACCACACCGAACTTGCTCGAGCGGAACACGTCGCGCACCTGCGCCACGCCCACGATCTGCTCCTTGATCTCAGGCTGCAGCAGACCGGTCATCATCTGACGCACGTCGTCGATGACTTCGTAGATGATGCTGTAGTAACGCACCTCGACGCCGGTTTCCTTCATCGCATCGCGTGCCCCGGAATTGGCGCGCACGTTGAAGCCGATGATCAGCGCCTTGGAGGCCGCCGCGAGCTGCACGTCCGACACGGTGATCCCGCCGATGCCGCTCGAGATCAGCTTGACCTGCACTTCGCTCGTCGAGAGCTTCTCGAGCGACTCGCGCAGCGCCTCGACGCTGCCTTGCACATCGCCCCTGATCACGACCGCCACGGAGCCGGCCTTGCCTTCCCCGAGCTGCGAGAACACGTCCTCGCTGCGGGTGGCGTGACGCGCGAGCTTCACGTCGCGCGACTTGCTCTGGCGGTAGGTCGCCACTTCGCGCGCCTTGCGCTCGCTCTCGAGCACGAGGATCTCCTCCCCGGCGTTCGGTGCGCCCGAGAGGCCGAGCACCACCACCGGCATCGACGGCGGGGCGTCCTCGACGGCCTTGCCGGTCTCGTCGAACAACGCGCGCACGCGGCCGAACTCGGTCCCGGCGATGATCGGATCGCCGAGCCGCAACGTACCCTTCTTCACCAACACCGTGGCCACCGCGCCGCGGCCCTTCTCGACGCTCGACTCGATGACCACGCCGCTGGCGAGCCCGGTGCGCGGCGCGCGCAGCTCGAGCACTTCGGCCTGCAGCAGCACCGCCTCGAGCAGCGCATCGATGCCCTCGCCGGTGTGCGCCGAGACGTTGACGAACATGTTCTGTCCGCCCCACTCCTCGGGGATCACCTCCTGCTTGGACAACTCGTGGCGCACACGGTCCGGATCGGCGCCGTTCTTATCGATCTTGTTCACCGCCACGACGATCGGCACGCCCGCGGCGCGCGCATGCTGGATCGCCTCGAGGGTCTGGGGCATCACGCCGTCATCGGCGGCCACCACCAGGATGACCACGTCGGTGGCCTTCGCGCCACGGGCGCGCATCGCCGTGAACGCGGCGTGGCCCGGGGTGTCGATGAAGGTGATGACGCCCTTGGGCGTCTCGACGTGATACGCCCCGACGTGCTGGGTGATGCCGCCCGCCTCGCCCGCGGCCACCTTGGCGCGGCGGATGTAATCGAGCAGCGAGGTCTTGCCGTGATCGACGTGACCCATGACGGTCACCACCGGCGGGCGCGCCTCGAGCTCGGTCTGCTCGACGCCCGCACCCTGCAGATCGACCTCGATCTGCGCGTCCTGCATCGGCTTGGCGGTATGGCCCATCTCCTCGATCACGAGCACCGCGGTGTCCTGGTCGAGTGGCTGATTGATCGTCGCCATGATGCCGAGGTTCATCAGTGTCTTGATCAGCACCGGGGCCTTGACCGCGAGCTTCTGCGCCAGTTCCGCCACGGTGATGGTCTCCGGCACGGTCACTTCGCGCACCACGGGGGCGGTCGGCCGCTCGAACCCGTGCCGGGCCTCGCCCGAGCCGCGCACGGCGCGCGACTTCAGCGGTCGGCGCTTCTTGATTCGCGAGCTGACATCGGAGGCGACGTGCAGCTCCTCACGCCCGTAGCGGGTGTGTTTGTCATCGCCCGCGGCCGGGCGATGGGCACCGGCCGGCCGGGCCGGGGGCACGTCCTTCGCCTTCGGCGGTGCCGGCGGCGCAGCCACCGGGACCGGCGTCGGCGCCGACGCCGGCGCGCTCACGCGGGTCGCCTCGCGGCTGTGTCGCTCGCGCTCCTCGCGCTCGCGGTCGCGTTCCCGCTGCGCACTTTCCTCGGCGCGCTGCTCCGCTTCGCGGCGGGCCTCGTCCAGGGCGCGCTTGCGGGCCGCTTCCTCTTCCTCGATGCGGCGGCGGTTCTCCGCCTCGAGCCGCTCGTGTTCACGGCGCTCCTGCTCGAGACGTTCCTGCTCGAGACGCTCGGCCTCCTCGGCCTCGCGGCGCTTCTGCTCGACCTCATCGTGTTGCTTGCGCGCCTGCTCCTGGAGCACGTCGCGCTTGATGTAGGTGCGCTTGGTGCGCACCTCCACGTTCACGGTGCGCGCGCGCCCCTGGGCGCTCGCCAACTTCAGCTCACTTTGCGTCTTGCGTCGCAGCGTGATGCGCCGCGGCGCCGCATCGCTGTTCTGCTCGGTCTCCCCGTGGCTGCGGCGCAGATGCGTCAGCAGCTCGAGCTTCGCATCGTCGCTGATGTGATCGTCCGGCCCGTTCACTGGGATGCCGGCCTGATCGAGTTGCTCGAGCAGCCGGTCCACCGGCACCTTCAGGACCTCGGCAAATTGGGCTACGGTCACTTCCGCCATACGTCTTGCACTCCCCCGGTCATTGACCGGGCGCGAACCAGTGAGCCCGCGCAGTCATGATGAGCTTGCCCGCCTCTTCCGGCGTCATGCCCTCGATATCGTTCAAATCGTCGATCGACTGCTCGGCGAG
>JAKBDK010000027.1:0-37673 GCA_021834525.1 Pseudomonadota bacterium
CCCGGCGGCGGCGCCGGGGTCGGGTCGACCGCCGGCGCGCACGGCGCGTCAGCGCCCGAGCGCCTCGATGACGGCCGCGAGGTCGCGGCGGACCTGTTCGGCCGTGGCGCGCAGAGCCTCGTTGCCGGTGCGCTCCAGGGAGGCGACCGGATCGACGCTCGCCACCTCCACGGCGTGCTCGGCCGTCTCCCGGACGATCACGTTGCACGGCAGCAGCACCCCGAGGCGGGTCTCGCGCTGCAGCGCCTCGTGCGCCAGGCGCGGATTGCAGGCCCCGAGGATGCGGTACTTCGGCGTATCGGCGCCGATCTTCGCCTTCAGGGTCGCCTGGACGTCGATGTCGGTGAGCACACCGAAGCCGTGTTCCTTCAGACGCGCGATCACCTCGTTCACGGTCGCATCGAAGTCCTGCTGCAGAGTCTTGGCAATGTAGTAGCTCATGGGGATACCTCGGCGGATGCTTCAGCCCTTCAGGGAGGCCATGTCGATCACGAAGCGGTACTTCACGTCGGCCTTGCTCAGCCGCTCGTAGGCTTCGTTGACCTCGTGGATCGCAATCACTTCGACATCGGCGATGATGTTGTGTTCGCCGCAGAAATCGAGCATCTCCTGGGTCTGGGGCAGGCCGCCGTTGACCGAGCCGGCGATGCTGCGCTCCCCGCTGAGCAGCGCGAAGGCCGGAATCACGAACGGCTGCTCCGGGATGCCGACCAGCGTCAGGTTGCCGTGGTGGCGCAGCAGGCCGAGATAGGTGTTCAGGTCGTGCGCGGCCGAGACGGTATCGAGGAGGACATCGAAGTGCCCGGCGTATCGGGCCATCTCGTGCGCATCGTGCGTGACGATCACCCCGTCGGCGCCGAGCCGATGTGCATCCTCGCGCTTGCGCGCCGAGGTGGTGAGCACGTGCACCTCGGCGCCCATGGCATGGGCGAGCTTCACGCCCATGTGGCCGAGCCCGCCGAGCCCGATCACCCCGACGCGGCTGCCCCGGCCGACGCCCTGGCGGCGCAGCGGCGCGTACGTGGTGATCCCGGCGCACAGCAGCGGCGCGGCACCGGCCGGATCGAGGTTCTTCGGGATGCGCACCACGAAGCGCTCATCCACGACGACGCTCTCGGAGTAGCCGCCGTAGGTCACCCCGCCGGTGTGTTTGTCCGGGGAGTTGTAGGTGAGCACCGAATGGGCGCAGAGCTGTTCGTGGCCGGCGCGGCAGTCCGGGCAGGTGCCGTCGGAGTCGACCTGGCAGCCGACGCCGACCAGATCCCCGGCGCGATAGCGCGTGACGGCCGAGCCGACGGCGCTGACGCGTCCGACGATCTCGTGCCCGGGGACCACGGGGTAGACCGCGGGCATCGCCGCGCTCCACTCGTCGCGTACCAGATGCAGGTCCGAGTGACAGACACCGCAGAAGAGAATCTCGATGCGCACGTCGGTGGGGGTCGGCTCGCGCCGCTCGATGGTGTGCGGGGCGAGGGGGGAGGCGGCGCTGCGGGCCGCATATGCTTTTGCCTTGTACATCGACTCGAACTCCTGATGAATGCCGTATCGTCGCCGAGCGCAGCGATACGGTGCGGGTGCGTCCGCCTCAGCGGTCGACCAGCTGGGCCATCTGTGGCGAGTAGCGCTCGCCGTGCACCGGGATGCGGGCGGCGGCCTGCTCGATCTGCTGAATCTGTGCCGCATCGAGGCGCACCGCTGCGGCGGCGATGTTCTCCTCGAGCCGCGCCAGGCGGGTGGTGCCCGGGATCGGCACGATCTGGGGCGCTTTGGCGAGCAGCCAGGCGAGGGCCAGTTGCGCGCCGGTGAGACCCTGCTGCGCCGCCATCGTGCCGAGCACGTCCACCAGCGCCTGGTTGGCCTCGCGCGCCTCGGTGCTGAAGCGCGGCACGGTGTTGCGCATGTCGGTGGGCTCGAAGGGGGTGTGCGCGTCGATCTTGCCGGTGAGAAAGCCGCGCCCGAGCGGGCTGAAGGGCACGAAGCCGATCCCGAGGGACTCAAGCGCCGGCAGCAGCTCCTGCTCCGGCTCGCGCCACCACAGCGAGTACTCGCTCTGCAGCGCGGTCACCGGCTGCACGGCGTGGGCGCGACGGATCGTGGCGACACGGGCTTCCGAGAGCCCGAAGTGGCGCACCTTGCCGGCCTGGATCAGATCCCGCACGGCGCCGGCCACCTCCTCGATCGGGACGTTCGGATCGACGCGGTGCTGATAGAACAGATCGAGCGTCTCGCGCTTCAGCCGGCGCAGCGACGCCTCGGCGACGGCCCGAATGTTCTCAGGCGTGCTGTCCAGACCGTCCTGGCGGTGCCCCTGGGCGTCGATGCGAAAGCCGAACTTGGTGGCGATCACCAGCGGTTCGCGCAGCGCTGAGAAGGCCTCCCCGAGCAGCTCCTCGTTGGCCCACGGGCCGTACACCTCGGCGGTGTCGAAGAACGTGATGCCGCGCTCGACGGCCGCCCGCAGCAGCGCCACCATCTCGCGCTTCTCGCGCGGCGGCCCGTACCCGAAGCTCATGCCCATGCAGCCCAGACCGAGCGCGGAGACTTCCAGGGCGGTGGTGCCGGGGGTGCCGAGTGTGCGGGTGTGCATGCGCTCTCCTGATCCTCGTGTGGGGCGGCCCGCGGCGCGATGCGCGCTGCCGCCGCCCGGCGGCCCGCCCGGGCCGCACCGCCCCGAGCGCGGCGCAGTGCGGCGGCGCGGGGGCATCGAAGCGAGGGGCCATAGTACCTCAGCGCAGGTCCGGCGCGCCTGCGCGCGGTTTCGTGCAAAATGACGATTCCGGGCGCACCGGCGCCTGTCGCGGAGTCCGCCATGAACGCCCGTACCGTGCTGTTCGCATCCGCCGTTGCGCTGTGTGCCGCTGCGGCCGTCCAGGCGCATCCGGCGCTGACGCACCGTGACTTGCGCGCCCTGGTGCGCCTGGGCACGCCGCATTTTTCACCCGGCGGGGGGCGGATCGCGGTGCGCACGATCCGATCAGACTTCGTGCACGATCGCTGGGATGCGACGCTGCGGGTCCTCGAGGTGCACAGCGGCGCGATGCACACGCTGGTGCGCGGCATGCGCGATCTGACCGCGGCGCGCTGGAGTCCCGATGGACGCGACGTCGCGTTCATCGCCAAGGTGGACGGGCAGGCCGCGCAGGTGTTCGAGGTCGCGGCGGCCGGCGGTACACCGCATGCGCTGACCCATGCGCCGCGGGGGGTCGAGCAGTTTGCGTTCAGCCCGCACGGTCGCACGCTCGCCTACGTCACGGCGGATCACTCGGTGCTCAGCGCCCACCAGCGCGAGACCCACCATGATCTGTTCGCCATCCATGACGATGATTACCTGATCCATCGACCGCCGGAGCCCTCCGAGATCTGGCTGCAGCCGCTGCGAGGCGGCGCGGCGCGACAGCTCACGCACGGTCCGGGCAGCGTCCTCGAGACCCCGCCGCCGATCGGTGGCGGCATCACCGCACCGTCCTGGTCGGCCGATGGACGCTGGATCGTCTATACCCGTCAGGCCAACGCCGATGACGGCGACAGTGACCGCACGACCATCATGGCGGTGAACGTCGCGAGCGGCGCCGAACGGCGCATCGGCGCGCACCGGAGCTACGAATACTCGCCGCGCTTCGCGCCGCACGGTGCGTCAGTGGCCTACCTGTATCCGCACGGACCGGGGCCGGTGAGCGTGATGGATCTGTACGTCGGTTCGCCCCAGGGCGAGGCGCACGACGTCAGCGCCGCGCTCGGGCGCGATTTTGCGGCCAACTTCGCCTGGCTGCCGGGCGGCCAGGCGCTGCTCGGCATGGCCGATGACGGCATCGACAGTCGGCTGTTCCTGCAGCCGCTTGAAGGTCCCGGCCGGGTCGTGGCGCTCGGCGGACTGCAGGCGCTCAGCGTTGCCGTCTCCTCGCGCGGCGCGATCGCGGTGGTGGCGGACAACACGTGGCGCGCACCGGAACTGTACCTGCTGCAGTCCCCGACGAGCGCGCCGGTGCGCCTGACTCACTTGAACCGCAGCTTCAAGTCCTACGCGTATCCGCGCAGCGTCGCAGTGCACTGGCAGGCCCCGGACGGGCAGCCGAATGATGGAATCCTCACCTATCCCAACGGCTATGTCGCGGGCCGGCGCTACCCGCTCGTCGTGTTCAGTCACGGCGGTCCGGAGGCGGCATCGATCCGCCATTTCGATGCCGATGAGATCGGGCCGCTCAGGCTGCTGTTCGCCGCGCAGGGGTATCTGGTCTTCGAGCCGAACTATCGCGGCAGCGACAACCTCGGCAATGCGCACGAGCATGCCATCTATCGCGATCCGGGCGTCGGCCCGGACAGCGATGTGATCTCGGGCATCCGCATGCTTCAGGCCGAGGGTCTGGTCGACCCGGCGCGCATCGCGGCCGTCGGGCACTCCTACGGCGGATACATGACGACCTGGCTGATCGGACACCAGCACTTCTGGCGCTGCGCCGTGGTGGCCGACGGTGTGACCGACTGGACCGAGGAGTACGAGTTGTCGGGCGCGGGGAATCTCGCCTGGACCCGCGACTCCCTCGGCGGCAGCCCGTGGGATCCTCGCGCCGCGGCGCTGTATCGCAGCGGCTCACCGATCACCTACGCCGGGGAGATCACCACCCCGACGCTGATTCTCTCCGGGACTGCGGATGTCACGGTGCCGATCACCGAGTCGCTGGCGCTCTATCACGCGCTGGCGAGCCGGCACGTCCCGGTGAAGTTCCTCGGCATTCCGGGGGCCTATCACATGCCTCAGGACCCGGTGCACCGGGCGCTGTTCTTCCGCGCGATGCTGCGCTGGGTCGTGCACTACCTCGGTCCCTGAGGCGCTCACGATGCAACCACACGAATCGCGCACCGAGGCGTCCGACTGGGTTCGGCTCGAGACGTGCCCCGATCCGCTGGCCGCGCAGGTGCTCGCCGGCCGGCTGCACGCCGATGGCATCCCGGCGCAGGTGCGTGCATTCGAGCCGATTCCCGGGCTCGAGCAGAATGCCGAAGTGCACGTGCCGCGCTCCTGGTTGGCGCGCGCCCGCCAGTCGCTCGAGGCCCAGCGGCCGACCGAGGAGGAGCTGACGGCGCTTGCGCTCGGCAGCGTGCCGGAGGAGCCCGGACCGGAGGAGCCCGGTTAACTGGTGACCGGCGCCGGGGCGGGCCGGCGAACCAGCGTGAGGGCCGCGGCGGACAGGAACACCACCAGCAGGATCGTGCCGTCGAAATACGAAGGCAAATGCAGCGTGCGACGCGCCTCGAGGTACAGCACGGTGGTGATCAGCCCGCGCGGGGCGAGCCAGGTGAGCTCGGCGCTCAGCGTACGCCCGAAGGGCCGCAGCATCGCATAGCGCAGTCCGTAGATGATGACGAGGATGATCGCGGCCGCGGCCCACGCCTGCAGTGACGTGAAGTCGATCAGCTTGGTGGAATACCCGAGCACGAAGAAGAAAAACCCGCGCACGGCGAACGTCAGCTCCTGCACCAAGACCTTCAGCTCACCGACCGTCTGCGGTGAGATCTTCTCCCCAATGCGGGCCACCCCCGGGATGCGGGTCAGCACCGGCTGGTTGTTCAGCATCAATCCGAACAGCAGCACCATGATCAGCGGGGAGAGGTGCAGCAGCTCACCGGCGGCGTACAGCGCGAACAGCCCGGCGAGCAGTGGGATGTAGCGCACGTGCGCGGTGGCGCGCGTGGAGATGGCCACGAGCGCGATCGAGCAGACCGCTGCAAGCAGCAGCGAGAGCACGCCGCCGCCGGCGAGCCCGGTCAGAAAGCCCTGCAGCGTCGCGCCGGAGTGCACGAGTGCGAAGAAGACGAGCACCCCTAGGATGTCCGACGTGGAGCTCTCGTAGACGACAAACTCGCGCGCTTGCGGACCCAGGCTGCGGCTGGCGGGGATGGCGACGGAGCTGCTGATGAGGGCGAGCGGGGTGGCGAGGATGGCGCCCTGCACGTACGAGAGCCCGAGCACTTTGGCGGCGATGACCATGAACACGCCGCCGTAGAGCAGCAGCGCGAGCGTCGCGATCGAGAAGGCGGTGGTGGCGAGTCTGAGCCGCTCGCGGCGCAGTTCGATGTCGAGCGCGCCCTCGAGCACGATCAGCACCAGTGCGATGGCACCCGCAACGGGCACGCTGCTGGTGATGCCCCGGACGACGTACCCGGTGGCCTGCAGGAGCGGCTGCGCCACCAGGCCGAGCGCGATCATCACCACGACTGAGGGCAGGCCGGAGGCCCGGTCGAGCTGCTCGACCGCGAACGCGATGAGCAGAAATACTGCGGCCACCAGAATCGCCACGTAAACCATGTGCGCTTCCTCGCGCGGCGCCGCAGGGGCGGGTTCGTTGCAGCCTAGCAACACCGCGCCGCGCGCGCAACGGATTGCCGCAGCGCGCCGCGCGCGGTCGCACGGCTTCGCAGTGCCGACTGATGCGCGCCGGAACCCCATCTTCGACCGTCGGCGGGGCTGTCGAGGCGTGCGTGAACGTCGTGTTCGCGGCGCGCACGCCGGTTGCTAGGCGCGGTGTTTGACACAAAAGTGTCAAACTTGACAGACGCGGAATGCGGCGCATATCCTCGATCAGCATCTCTTGGGCAAGATGCCCTGATACGCAGAATAACAGTGCCGGCTAGGCCGATTCGATCATCACTTGCGATTCCGTGCGTCGGGCGTTCCCTGGGATGTCTGCAATAACAACGGGCTGAATGTTGAACAACAACAACGAAGCTCTCCTGTCCGACGGAAATAACAAACTAGGAGTCATCCATGCAAAGGTCGCGTTTATGGTCTTACGCGCTCGCTGCGGCGGCTGGAACGATTGCGACGGTTCTGACGTGCTCGCCGGTGCAAGCGGCGCAACAGGCGCTGCACCTGACGGTAGATCTGGGCGGTTACGCCAAGGCGCAGGTTGCGCAGGCGCATCAAGGTGTTCCGCACTTGCTGTACGCCAACACGGCGGCCGGCCAGACGGCGCTGACTGCGCAGCAGTTCGAGATGCACGGCGGCGGACCCGGGGATTCCTCCGGCGGCTGGCGGGATAACGATCAGAGAACCCGTTATCCGGGACAGTTGCAGTACCACGGCGGGCACACGGTACAGTCGGCCACCGAGTACATGATCTACGTCGATACGACCACCAATGGGTCATGCAACACCGTGGCCTCGTGTTGGGGCGATCCGGATGGCTTCCTGACCGACCTCGGTCGCAGTCAGATGATTCACATCACCGATCAGTACGTTCACGCCTACGATGGTGACCGCTACACCGTGTATCCGAAGGACATCATGGTGACGCTGACCGGCGTGACCCCGGGCACGGCGCTGTCGGACTTCCAGATGCAGGAAATCGTGTACGAGGTGACTACCACGTTGGGACTGCCGACGGGCTTCAGTGCGATCTATGACATCTTCCTGCCGCCGGGCCAGGATGAGTGCCAGGTCGCCGGGACCTGTTATTCGCCCGACAATGCGAGCACTTTCAAGTACTGCGCGTACCACAATGCCTCGCTGTTTCCGAACTCGACGCTCGCGCTGTACACGGTCGAGCCGTTTCAGGACGTGAGCGGCTGCTCGGTGCGGCCGAACACTGGTAACGGTCAGATGGTGGACTCGACGGACAGCGTGCTCTCGCACGAGACGTTCGAGACCATCACCGATCCGAATACCGTGGGCAATCCCCCGGGCTACTGGCCGACCGGCTGGTGGAACGAGCTGGCCAACGGACTGTTCGGTCAGGAGATTGGCGACGAGTGCAGCTTCCTTGCGATCGATCCGCCGCCGCCGGCGGTACCCGGTCCGACCACGACCGTGTACTTCGATCCGAGTGAGGTCAATCTCGCCGGGCATGCGTATTGGATCCAGCCCGAGTACAACAATGCGGCGCACGCCTGCACCACCTATGCGAGCCGCGGGGATGGCGGCGACAATGGTTGGGGCAACGGCGGGGGTAACGGCTGAGCCGTACCCGCAGGCGAGTGCGGGGCCCGTCCCTGGGGTGACACCCGAGGCGCACCCGCATCGTTGAAGAGGATGTCTCGCGGGCGGGGCTCTCACGGGTCCCGCCCGCGAGCGTTTTGGGCTCCCCCCCTCCAAGTGACCAGGTACGGTGACCGGGCAGCCCGAGAAGAACGCGGTCCTCATGAGCGCGGGCGGCCCTGGGTAGGCACCGAATCTTTGGGCGCGGGGTGCACCGGATTTGTCGAAATTCCGGCGAACATCGAGGCGGCCATTATTTTAAAGGCCGCGCGAACATTTGAACCCCGATGGCCTTGCAGGATTTCTCTGAACAGCGATACGCAAAAGGCACTGGGGAGTGCGCCGGCTTCGTTGAGAGGACCGACGCTGGACGTGGGTCTTCGTGCTCAATTGCCATGACCTGAACAGGATCGTTGAGCAGGACCCGCGGTCGATCAACGAAAGGGGGCCAGCCGAGACTGGGCGTCAAGACCTACCGTATCGAAGCGGGAACTCTCACGAGCGTTGTGTTCATACATCGCAATCGCAAGCGGCGGTTCACGTCGGGACCCGGTTGGTGGATAGACCCTTCACTGAGAAGGCGGTTGGACAGGGTCCTGGCATGAGCTCGATGGCCCGCCGTTTCCCTACAGAACGTACTAGGAGCCAATACGGCACCGGGTCCCGTTCCGGCGAGCGCGGCGCGAGGCTTATGTAGACCGCAGAACCGGCATTACCAGTGAACGAAACAGCGTGTCGGCTTCCGCAGGGGACCGACTGGCGTTGGTGTCCATCCACCAGTGCAGGACTAGCACGAACGTCGATGCGATGTGCTGCGCGAGCAGCTCGGGGGCGACCGGTGATCCCCATCATTGCTGAAATCGAGGCTCCTCTGCCGCGCGTGCGATCCATTCCGAGATCACACGATGTAGGTGCTCGTGCAAAATTCCCCGGCCGCGATCGCCCAGTCTCGTCTTGGAAGAGAGGCGGTGCTGATGGACATGCGTGAAGAGCGGGAGACTGAAGGCAACCATTCTCTCCGCGACGTCAGCGCAGGTGCCAGCGTGCGCAGATAGAGCGCCGAGAAGCAGCGCATGGATACTGCTCTTCAGTAACTCGTCTTTGTCCCGAAAATGAATGTAGAACGTTGAGCGACTCACTCCGGCGCGATCGAGAATCTCCGCGACGGTAATTCGGTCGTACGACTTCTCACGAATGAGCCCGCTAAGTGCCTTGTGCAAGAGTGACCGGGTCCTCTGAATTCGCGCATCCATCCGCTCTTCGCTGATGTGCAGTCCCGGCGAGGTTACAGGAGTGCTCGCAGAGAGTCGGCTCCCGCCGCGCCGCGCGCCGTTGCCGGACAAACTTGCTGCTGGTGTCCGATATCGCACGATTTCGCGCTTCTGTGCTTTGGCCATGATGCCGGCGAGCCTACACTCGACATCGAGAACATGTCTATTCCGGGAGCATTGAACGATGGCGAGTGAAAATGCGATGCCGCGACCAGTTGGGGCTGTCCTGCACTCAGCGTTACTCTACGACGCGGTCGTATGTTTCGCCTTGCGAGGGCGCGAGCGACAGTTGCGTCAGCGACTGCTCGATCTCTCGGGTCTCAGGGCCGGCGAGGCGGTACTGGATGTCGCCTGCGGAACCGGCACTCTCGCGATTCGCGCGAAGGAAATCGCTGGCCTTGCTAGTCGAGTCTGCGGCGTCGATGCCTCGCCGGAAATGCTGGCGCGGGCGAGAATGAAAGCGGCGAGGGCGAGCGTCGATGTTCAATTCGAGAACGCCGCCGCCCAGCGGCTCCCCTTTGCGGACTCGAGCTTCGATCTGGCACTTGGCACCATGATGATTCATCACCTCGGGCGAGCCGCCCGCGGAGAGCTTTTGGCCGAGTTGCGCAGGGTGGTAAAGCCGGGCGGCAGGGTGCTCTTTGTTGACTTTGCTAAGCCCGAGGTGAGGAGAATGGGTCTTGCGAGACACTTCCGGCACCCGCATGGCCATGTCGATCTGCGGGAGATTGTAGGGTTGCTCGAAGGTGCCGGATTTCGACTCATTGAATCGGGTGTCGTTGGTGTCAATGACCTGCACTTCGCTCTTGCAGCAGTTCCGCACGGGTCATGATTCGTCGCATACCCGATCTTATTGAGCACGCGAGTTCAGGAGTCCACTGCGCGCTAAGTCAATGCGGCAACGCCTCTGTGCGCAACCACGCAGCCTTCCAGGCGATTTCAAACAATGGCAGCGGCAGCATTTGCAGCGGGTATCGACGGCCGTGAATGGACGGTGTGAATAGCACCGACGACATGCGAGTCAAAATTCCAGAGTCGATCTTCAGCAGGTAGACGTGATCGATGACGGTGGGCCACACCTGCATTCCCGACCCGACGACCCGCGCAAGCGATTCAGATAGAGAAAATGCTTCACTACTGGCGGGGAAATCAGTCACGTCTTACAGTTTCGAACGTGGTGCGCGCGTACCTGGCGCCTCGGTGGTGCAGGGGCGAGTCCGCTGCAGTCTGGCGCCCCCGCGACGCTCGCCACGCGCGGCGCCCGCCACGCGCGGCGCCCGAGGGACCCCAAAAAAGCGAAGGCCTCTTTCCGCGGCTACGGAAAGAGGCCTTGCTCAGGCGCCAGTCGCCTCAGGCATCAGTGATGATTGCCCTCATGACTATCGTCGCCACCATTGAGGAAAGAGTAAATCAATGCCAGGCGCGCGACATTGATGGCACCGATGCCGGAGCCATCGTCATACCCCGGAAGGCCGTGGTAGAACCAGTTGTCGCCCGCCGTGACGTCCATGAAGGGTGAGCCGCGACCGTAGCCGAGTTCGTTCTGCAAGGCATAGAGCGTCGGGTTGAGCAGACCGACGCGTCCGCCCGAGGCCTGATCGATCAGCGCGGTCATGCCGTTCAGCTGCGGCGCAACGAAGCTGGTGCCGCCAAAGCCGGCTGCCGCGCACTGGGGATTGGCCGGTGCGGGGAAGTCCGTGCAATCGATCAGGACGTAGCCCGTCTCGGGATCGGCGTTGAGCGACAGATCCGGTACATTGCGCCCGAGGAAATTCGCCGGGAGATCGATCAGGTCCGTTCCGCCCACAGTGCTCGGCGGATTCGGGTACTGATACAGGCTCTGATTCGGCTGCGTGCGCTGCATGCCCATGGTCTGGCGCTGATAGGGCGGCATCGCCCAGAACGAGCTGACGCCGCCGCCGCCACCGACCGGAAACAGATCGGCAGTGGTCAAGCCGAGGCAGCTGCCCCAGGCGTTGACCAGGTAGTCCCAGCCCCAGACCTGCGGCTGGGCGATCGGGATGGCCGGGCAGCCGAGGCTCGCGATGCCGGGAATCGTCGCGTTGATGGTCTGGCCACCGGCCGCCGTGATGGTCGGGTCCGAGGCCGGCGCATCCACCGAGAGTTGCTCGGAGTACTGCGGAATCGGCGCGATCTGCGAGTTGTTGATGTCGTACGCACCCGCGTCGCCCGAGGCGGCGAAGAACGACTGACCCTGAGCGGCGCCTTCGAGCAGCGCCTGATCCATCGCGATCAGCTGACCGGTGTAATCAGTCCCGCCGTTCAGTGCCGCGAAGTACAGCTCTTCTGGTTCACCCCAACTGATCGACACGGTGTCGGCGCGGTTATTCGAGGCGGCCGTGTAGAACAGGTCGAGGAAGCCCTGATTGGTGTTCGGGGCGATGTACACCTGGATGCGCGCATCCGGGGCGATGCCGCCGGACTGTTCGACGTCAAGCGAGGTCTCGTCGTCGCCGACATTGGCGGCGACCGGCGTGCCGCCGTCGACCATCACCTTCGAGACGCGATTTGGCTTGACCTTCAAGCCAATGGCGCTCCAGTAGGCGTAGACGTCGGCGCGCCGGAAATTGGCGAGCGTCATGATGCCAATGGTCTGGTTGCGGCCGGTCACGCCCTCGTTATAGAGAGGGTTGATGTTGTAGAAGTTCGCGACGTCGCCCACGGTGTAGTCACCCGGTACGCCGCTCGCCGTGCCGCTGTGGGGCCATTGGATATTCGGTGCGACCATCTTCTGATAGGCGCCGTGGCCGAGTTGCGCAATCATCGGGTGGAAGCTCGCCGGCTCACTGCTCAGTCCCGGCACCGACAGCACCATCTGGCCGAGATCGCCCGGCAGAGAGTACTTCCATGCCGGCCGGTAGAACGTCTTCCCGTCGCGCTGATACATGCGCTCCTGTGTGGAGAAGGCGGCATTGATTTGCGCAGCAGTGCCGCTGATGGTGATGTCGAGGTGATCGCGGTAGATCTTGTCCACCGTGATTCCGTAGGAGCGAAGGTAGTGCACGAGCTGCTGAATGCTCTTCTCCGACGGTGCAAAGTTGTCGCTGAACTGTTCGACCGTCAGGAAGTGATGGAAATTCGGATCACCCGGAGTCACCGTGGAGAGCACGTAATTCTTCAACGCCTGCAGATTATTCACGTTGAGGATGATCTGGCTCGTGATCTGGGTGGAAGATGCGGCGGGTCCGGCATCTTCAGATTTGCGGCTGAAGTCACGGCCGGGACTTGCGAGCGCCGTCGCCGTCGCTGCCGCAGCTGCCACGCACAGCGTTGTGAGTACCAATCGCGAAAGATTTCTCTTAACAGACATCTGGATGCTCCCCAAATGGGTTGATGGCGGCGCGCGCACGGTCCGCCGGCGCGGCAAGCGGGCGTCGCATGATGGATCCAATACCGGATCCGCCCTGACATGACCTTGTCATTCCCCTGAACCAATGCATCGTGTTGGAAAGCGCTTCGCCGGGAAGGCCTTCCACGCCTTTGTTGGTCTCAATGTGTTTTCGAATTTGTGTCGATGTATAGCAGAGCCGTCGGGGCAACGGCAAGAAATGTGACGGAGTCGATGGCGTACTGTCCTAGACAGTGCTTACGCCTCTGGGGGCGATTGGTGCCTGCGGGAGGACCCGCGAACCGGAAGTGGCGTCGAACTCCTTTACGCTTGATGCCCGGCGCGAAATGGCGCGAATGGCAAGCGCCTGTTTATATTGAGGTTCGCGATTACGGCACGCAAATTGCTTCGGTTCGCCCATCCGACGGCGAGCGCGGAGGGACTCGGCTGCCGATTCGCAGTGCGCGCGCCGCGCGTTTAGCGGGCGGCGAGCGGTAGTGCCTGGTACGCGTACGCGTCGGGGGCGCTGTGGATCGCGTTCAAAGCGTCGTTGGCGATGGGAGGCAGCGCTTCGAGCTGTGGTCGGGCGAAGTAGTAGCCCTGCAGCAGATGAATGCCGAGGTCGCGCACGCACAGCGCCTCATCGAGTGACTCGATCCCTTCGGCGATCACCGTGATGCCGAGCTGTGCACACATCTGCGCGATGGAGCGGGTAATGGTGCGGCGTACCCGGTCGGTGTGGATATCGCGCGTCAGCGCCATGTCGATCTTGACGATGTCGGGCTGAAACTGCGCGAGCAGGTTCAAGCCGGAGTGGCCGGCGCCGAAATCATCGATCGCCGTACGCATCCCGTGTCGCCGGTACTCGGTGAAGATCGCCATCAGATGCTTCGCATCGCGCGAGCGCTCATCCTCAGTCACTTCGAACACGATCTGCGTCAGCGGAAATCCGGTCCGGGTCGCCGCTTCGAGCGTGGCGCGGATACAGGCGGCCGGCTGGTAGACGGCATTGGGGAGGAAGTTGATGTTGAGCAGGCTGCGCATGCCGAGTGCGGCGGCGAGACTGATCGCCTTGACGCGACAGGCCTGATCGAACGCGTAGCGGTTCTCGGCGGTGATCTGACTGAGCACCTCGTACGCCGAGCCGCCGCCGACTGGGCGCACCAGTGCTTCGTGCGCGAACACCTCGCCCGACTCGCTGTCGATGATGGGCTGAAAGGCCATGGTGAATTCCGGCGCGGTGCCCGGCTCACGACAGGCTCGGCAGCCGACCGGTTTGAGGGGAGTCGAGGACATAGCAGGCATCCTGCGCAGCGGAAGGATCAACCGTTATCGGTCGCGATGCCGGAGAGCTTGAGCGTTCCCGCCGCGCGCGGTCATTTGCTGAACGCCAGGCCGATTCCGAGATCGGCCTGCGCGCCGGTCTCGCACTGCAGGAGTGCCGCGGGCGTGACCCCGCACAGGCCGGCGATGAGCGTCTCGGGCAGCATTTCGATTCGGGAGTTCAGCGCATTGGCGGCCTGGTTGTAGCGCGTGCGCGCGGCCGCGATCGCCTGTTCGTGCGCCTGGATCCGAAAGCGCAGCGCTCGGACCACGGCCTCGGCATGTCCTTTGCGCTGACGCGCAGCGGCCGGGTACATGGGCGCAAGGGTGCGCCGCAGGGCATCTTCGGTGTCGTTTACGGCAGACACGTCGTGTCGCTGGCGCGCGTCGTGCAGTGTCTGGCGCGCACGCAGCACCCGTTCAATCAGCTCACCATCGCACGGGCCGTCTTCACGGCACAGCTCGAGGAGCTTCACGAGGTCCCCATCGCGCCGGTCCCAGGCGAAATTCAGGTGGCACCAGGCGCGGGTGAGGCGCCGCTGCGCGCGCCGCAGACCGCTGTAGAGCACAGCGGCGTATCCGATGAGCAGCAGCGCCATGGCGGCGAAGACGGTGATGTCGATCATGGGTCGACCCCAGGGTAACCCTTAGGTTGCCTAGCCCGATGTCCCGCCAGTCTTACGACGATCGCGCCCGATACGCCAGCACTTGAGATCCGAAGTGTGCGCGCGCTAACAGTTTTCCTCTCCCTGACGGGCGTTGCGCGCGCACGGTGGCCTGTAGTAAATCACCGACGCGCACTGCAGCGCGGCCCGGGCCGATGGAGTTCTGCGATGAAACCCTATGTCATTTGTCACATGGTCGCGAGCCTCGATGGCCGCATTCTGCACAGCCGCTGGCGCCCGCAGACCCGCGACGGCGGGACGTTGTTCGAGCGACTGCACGAGCGCCTGGCGGGGGATGCGTGGCTGATCGGGCGGGTGACCGGAGAGGAATTTGCCAAGGCGAGCACCTACCCGGTGAGCCGCGGGCAGGTCTATCCACGCGAGCCCTGGTTGCCCCGGCGACAGGCCCCGGCCTTCGGGATCGTGCTCGATCTGCACGGCAAGATTGCCTGGGGGCGGGCGGACATCGGCGGTGATCCGATCGTGGTGGTGCTCGGTTCGCAGGTACCCGATGCACACCTCGAGGGGCTGCGGCGCGACGGGGTGTCGTATTTCTTCGGCGGTGAGCGCTCGCTCGATCTGGCGGCGGTCTTGGAGTTCCTGTCTCAGGAGCTCGGGATTCGGCGATTGCTGATCGAAGGGGGTGGCCACGTCAATGGCGCATTCCTGCGCGCCGGTTTGATCGACGAGATCAGTCTGGCGCTGTGTCCGGCGGTGGATGGCGCCCAAGGAGCACCGAGTGTGTTCGATTCCGCGGCGCACGAGGCCGAGCAGCGCGCGCCGCTCACGAGCCTGCAGCTGACCAGCAGCGAGGTGCTCGAGGGCGGCGCGGTGTGGCTGCGCTACCGGCTGGAGAATGCCCCGCAATCTTAAGCAGGGGTGGCTGCGGCGTAGGTCTCGGGAGCTCACCGGGAAGTGACGGCGGCCCGCCGGCGCAGACTCTCCGAGTGGAGTCTGCGCCGGTTCGAGTCCTGCAGCTGAGGCGTTCGCGTCAGCTGCGGTGGCCGGTGGGATGGGTCTGCTGTTGGACCAAGGCGCTGGCGGCGTTGGCTTCCAGGATCCAGGTGGCCGCGGCATCCACGGTGTACTCATCCTCGTACCAGAGGAAACCGAAGTTCGTGATGCACTCGGGGAAGTCCGGCTTGATGATGACGTAGCCGGGAATCATGCCGCCGGGAATGAAGGTGTTGTCCGCCCGGTTGTTGCCGTAGGCCTTGAGCTTCGAGGCCGTTCCGATCGCCGAGATGTACGAGACACTCGAGGCCGGATGGGTGCCGAGCAGATAGTTGGCGGCCCGCAGCGTGTACTCGGAACCGACCAGGTGCGGGTACGCCTCATGCAGGAAGTACATCTCGACCCCGAATTCCGCGACCTGCGAGGAGTCGCCCCAGGCCCCGAGCGAGGGCGGGACGCCGAACGGCGTTGCCGCGAGCTTGCGGTTGAGGATCGGGAGGTATGCCGCCACCGCGGTGCGCAGCTGCCGGCGCTGATGCGCGGTGAGGTACGGGCGCGCCTGCACGGCTTCCCAGCCGCCCGCGCCGATGTGGCCGAGCATCGCAGGCAGCATCGCCGCGAGCCGGGACCTGTAGGGGGCCGCGCCCTGCGTGGCGAGGGTCAGCTCCAGGGTGGCCGTCCATTCGGGCGGCCCCATTGCGCGCTCCCGGAAGCCGCCGGAGCCCTCGTGGTCGGGGCGAAAGTGCGGATGATCGGGTTGCGAGCGAGCGAGCGTCCACATTCGCACCGCGGCGGCGAGGCAGCGCTTCGCCAGCGGATCGTTCCAGCCATGCAGGGCCCGTGAGGCGGCCGCCAGAGCGGCCGCGGCCCCGTACTCCATGTCCGGGGAGGTCATGGTCCAGGCCCAGCGGTCATCCGGGGTGCCGGAGCGGTCGCCTTTGATCTGACCCAGGGCGAGCTTCGGGTCGTAGAGTCGTCCATCGGTCTGCGAGGCGGCGTCACCAATGAAGGTGTAGCCGAGCAGGTAGGGCGATTGGATGCCGGTGATGGGGTGGCCGACCGCATGGATTTGCGCGAGGGTCTGCAGAACGCCGTGTTCGACCTGCTCGACGAGGTCCGGTACGCCATCGGGTCGATGCATGATGACCGAGCGGGTCTGCTCGTCCACCGACAGCTCGTCCCACCGGGGGTGGAACGTGGTGTAGGTGGTGGCGAGATTGATGAGGGTGCCGTACTGGCCGAAGGCGTCGTTGTCGAAGTCGCCGGCATCGAACCAGCCGCCGACGTTCAGGCCCGGAATGTGCTGACCGGGCTTGAACGGCGAGTCGATGTTCGAGCCCATCCAGTAGCCGTCGAAATGCGTCAGGTTCGGCGGCGCCTGGCGCGCATCGTCGAGGTGCGCCACGCCATGCCACATGTGGTAGGCGTCACGCACCGAGACATGATCCATCTGCTCGGCGAGAAAGCCATCGAGCGAAGTCTGCCAGGTGTTGGCATAGACATTTTGCGCGATGGGGAACACGTCACTGCGCTCGCCGTCGTACTGGATGACGTACAGTCCGGGCTGCCTGACCGATGAGAAGTTGAACTTCACGTACGCATAGCGCAGCCAGCGCACCGGCTTTGACAGCCGTGCGCGGTAGGCGACGTGGTAGGTGCCATCGGCGTCGAGGCGCAGCAGCTCGGCGCGCTTCGGGCCCGTGAAGCGCCGATCGAGCTCGATGACCGCGACTTTGCGCAAGGCGGCGGCGTAGCCGACCTGGCTGTGCGCGATCATGGGCGGGCGGATCCAGTGCGGCAGGGTGCTCGGGTGGATGTGCCACACCACCGCGTCGTGCGTCTTGCCGGCAGGAATCAGCGTGCGCACCACGAACCAGCCATTTTGCGCCTCGTCGCGTCCATCGTAGAGCAGCAGCGCACCGCTCGCGGAGCGGATGCTGACCCGATCGAGTGGATCATTCACCGCCAGCGTCAGGTGCTGGCCCTGCGCGAAGGGCAGCGGTTCGGTCCAGCCGAGCGCGCGGTGCCATTGGCGCACGTACCAGGGTTCTCCGGGGACGCCGAGCTTCCCGGGCGCGCTGATCATGCGGTCTTCGGGGTAGCGTGGCAGCACGCCGAATACCTTGCCGTCGATGGCATAGGCCTTATCCATGTAGATCGACGGCAGAAACTCCAGATTGAATCCGGCGCGCCCCACCAGCGCCTTCGGCAGCGGTTCGTCGAGGTCGACGCTGACGCGCACGCCGCCGGGTTCGGCGGACACCACGACGTGGTAGTGCAGGTGATAGGCCGGGTACTCCAGGTGCGCGATCAGCCGGTCGTGCGCACGGTCGGCGCGCCGGCGGATCAGGTGCGGAATCGCATCCCACTGCTGGGGCGTGGGCAACAGGCGAACGCTGCCGTTCGTCGCGATGCGATGGCCGTGCAGGATGATCTGCAGGGCGGCGTCCTTCTGGTCGAAGAAAATTGGGCTGTAGTTGTCGTCGTACAGCATGAAGCTCACGCCCGGCGCGCGCAGATAGCCGCTGCGGGTGACCTTCGGTGTCGGCCGGTGCGCGGCGGCCAGGGCGTACACGGGGACGGCGAGCAGGGTGGCGGCCAGAAGGATTCGCAATCGGCGGTGCATGGCGCGGCTCCAGGAGTGAAGGGATGGCGCTCGGCGCGTCATGCTCACGAGCTCGATGGTCACCATACGATGATAGCGGTACCAGTCGCAAGGTCGGGTGAATCGGAACGCGGCGAACCGATGTCGCCAGGCGACGGTCGGGATCGGTGGAGCGATCGAATCGGGTCGTTAAAATGGCGGCGAGATTCTTAGTAATCATGGCTTGAACGCGATTTTTGGCGGCCGTGATTCAGGAGTGCCTCGCGTCGGTGATCGGTCCGCGGAGCGGATCTCGGGTGACCGGTCGGGAGAGAACGCTATCAGAGAGGCCCACTGGGGGCCGGATTGACAGCGGCGGGGCCGGCCGGTGAACTGCGCTCTGGCGTCACGCGAGAGTTCCAGCATGGCCCTTCTGATCTCGGGACCTGAGATTGCCGCGTACGGATTTCCGGGGAGCCATCCGTTCGGGGTGGATCGGCACGATGCGTTCCTGCGCGAGCTCGAGCGTTCGGACTGTTGGTCGGGCCTCACACACGCCGCGCCGCGGGCCGCGACGCGCGCGGAACTGGAGTATTTCCACACGGCGGCCTATCTCGACCGGGTGGCCGACGCCTCCCGCAGCGGGCAGGGGTTCCTCGATGCGGGCGACACCCCGGCGTTCCCGGGGGTGTACTTTGCGGCCGCCCATGTGGTCGGCGCCGTGCTCGAGGCGCTTGCGCGCATCATGGCGGGCCCGACCCGGCAGGCCTTCGTGCCCATTGCCGGCCTGCATCATGCGGGGCGGGATCACGCCGCCGGTTTTTGCGTCTTCAACGATTGTGGGATCGCGATCGAGGCGGCGCGACGGGTCCATGGTCTGTCTCGCGTCGCCTACGTCGACATCGACGCGCATCACGGCGATGGCGTGTTCTATGCGTTCGAGGAGGATCCGAGCGTCGCCTTTGCCGATCTGCACGAGGACGGCCGGTTCCTGTATCCGGGGACCGGGGATCGCAGCGAGACGGGCCGGGGTCGCGCCGCGGGCACCAAGCTCAACATCCCCATGGCGCCCGGCGCCACGGACGTGCAGTTCCGGGCCGCCTTCGAGGAAGTCGAGCGTTATCTCGAGGCGTGTCGCCCGGAATTGATCGTGCTGCAATGTGGGGCGGACTCGCTCGGTGGAGATCCGATCACGCACCTGGCGTACACGGAAGAGGCGCATGCGCATGCGACGCAGCGGCTGCGCGCCCTCGCGCAGCGTCACTGCGGTGGGCGGCTGCTCGCCACCGGCGGCGGAGGCTACAACCGCCGTAATTTGGCGCGCGCCTGGACACGGGTGGTGGAGGCGTTGGCCTGACCGCAGCGGAGGCAGAGCGATCGCGAGTAGTGTCCACGGGGTGCACGGGCACTGGAGAGGGGGGCATCCGTTCACCCCCTGACGGGAGAGGCGAGACTGCCGCGGTGCCCTCGTATCCTTCGGGCGTGTGGGCCGCGCCGCTCATGGGGATGCGCTGAGCAGGTGCTCATCGCCGTGCACGAGCGCTTCGTTGAGCGCGGATTCGCGCGCGCGAATCGTGGCGAGGAACGTCGGTTCGTGGCCGAGTCGGCCGAAGGCCTGGAAACCTCGCTCCAGGAATTCCTGCAGAGTGCCGAAGCCGGCGAGGTAGGCCGGGGCACGGGCGGCACGCAAGGCCCAGCCGATCAGAGGCTGTCGGACGGTCCGGGCGAGCTGCTCACCGACGCGCACAATGAGCTCGATCTGGCGACGTCGATCCTCGAAACGTCCGATGCGGCGGTAGGCCTCGGTGTAGGTCGCCGGTGAAATCGGACCGGCTTCGAGCACCCGCGCCATCTCGTGATCCAACTCGGCGGACAGCACGTTCAGCGCCAGCGCATCGCGCAGAACGCCCAGTGCGCTCTGCGGCAGCGTGCGCTCGAGGATGGCGCCGGCCCGGGCGAGATCCTGGTCGCGGCGGCGGAAATCCTGCGGGCCGTACAGGTCGGTCAGGAAGAACTCGAGTGCCGGCGCCTGGGTCGGGTCTGCGGCCAGATCGGCGTAGGTGCGTGCCAGGCGCTCGGACTGCCAGGCGCGCAACTGATGCAGCCGCGAGGCAAGCGCCGCATCCCGGGCCTCGAGGTCCTGCAACGCGTGCATGCGTTCGATGAGGCGGCCGAGCGGGCCGGCGGATGGCGCGGCGGCGCTCACGTCAGTCGGTCTTGCGCAGCTCGGCGATCACCGCCTCGAGGGCGCGATCGCAGAACAGCAGGCTCACATGCCCCAGGCCGTGCAAACGGATCGCGGTGGCCGGCGCAAACGTCCCGCTCGTGGCCGGGACGATCAGGTTGTCGTCCGTACTGTAGAGACAGGAGAGGGGAACGCCGAGGCCATCGGCCTGCGTGAAATTCAGCGTCTCGAGCCAGGGCGAGCCGGGGCGCATCTGGCGCACGGGGGTGAGCGAGAGGTCATCGGCGAGCAGCGTGCCATGGTGCGGGGTGCCGAGCGTCACGATCTGGCGGAGCAGGCCCGGACGGACCGTGCGCAGCGCCGCTCGGGCGATGAGTCCGCCCATGCTGTGGGCGATGAGCGTGACGCGCTCGCCGGTGTCGGCGTAGAGCGCCTCGAGCGCGCGGGCGAGCGTGCGGGCGTGAACGTCCAGATCCGCCAGGAGCGGCTCGAGAGTGACTGCGAGCACCGGTGCGAACCCCGCAGCGGCCAACTTGTGCTCGAGCGCGCCCCAGATGCGGCCGTTGCAGAAGATTCCGTGCACGAGGATGACGGGTCGTGCGCTCGCATTGGGCGCGGGGACGCGGTGCGCCGGTGCGGCGCGTGCGCGACTCATGGCGAGCGCGGCGCGCAACAGCGCGGCACTCTCGCGTATCACGGTGCCTGCGCCCGGTCGCGAGACGCGCGCGTGCGCCGTCCATCGACGGCGTCCGTAGGTGATCACCACGGGCAGCCCCTGCAGCAGCAGAAAGACGATGACGCCCGCGCCGAGTGCGCCGAGCGCGCGCAGCGCCGAAGGCGCAGCCCAGCGCCCCGCAAGTCCGGTGGCGGCGGCGGCTGAACCGAGCAGTTCGCACAGCAGTACGGCTCGCCAGAGGAGCGTGGCCATGGACGTTCAGGGCCGGGGGTGCCGCTGCGCCAGGGCCCGCTCGAGTCGAGTGAGCGCTTCGCTCAGATGCCGCGTCGTCGCGCGCGCCCGCGCCGTGCGCTCGTGAAACGCGCTCGAGAAGGTGCGCTGGCGGTCCTGCAGACACCGCCGATCGAGATCGAGCCCGTGGCGATGCAGCAGGGCGCTGAACGCATCGGCCTGGGTGCGCAGGTCACGCCGCGTGCGCTGGTAGGCATGCTCGGCCAGAGTATGCCGCCCGCTGTAGCGAAACACGTTGGTGAAGAACATCGTCTCATCGGTGGCGTCCGGCTCGAACAGAACGGTGTCGGCCTGCGGGAAACGCTTGCGAAAGCTCGCCATGCCGACCTGCATGCGCGAGTGAATGAGCGTACGGAACGTCTGCCCGAGCAGCATGTCGAGGCCTTCCTCCGCCAGCCGGCGGCGCGGTTTGCCGCGCGACGCATCGAAGGGCACGAGGGGATTGACGCAGATCACGAAGTCGCAGCCGGCCTCGAGCGCGAGAGACGCATACATGGTGCGCACGAGTGCTCCATCGACATAGTGCCGCCCGCTGATCTCGACCGGCGCGTACAGGCCCGGCAGTGCGGCACTGGCGATGACGGCGCGGGAAATCGCCACGCGCGCGTGGCGCGCATCGCCGAACACCACCGAGCGACCGGTGTCCAGATCCGTGGCGACGACCCGAAGCTGCGCGCGCAACCGGCGAAAGTCATCCGTGTGATGCGCGGTGGCAAACAGCGCGCGCAGGTATTCCTCGAGCGGTCCGTTGTCGAGGACCGCCAGCGGGATGAGCTTGCTCAGCACCCCGAGCGCTGCGGGCCAGACGCCACGCACCGGCTCGTCCGCCCATTGTTTCGCGCCATTGATCATCGCGCCGGGCAGGCGCGAGACTCTGCGCACGTAGGTGCCGACCGCCGGCTGCAGCAACAGTCGAGGCGAGAACGGCACCAGCGCCGACTCCCCTTCGATCAGCACGGCACCCATCCGGGTGGTGTCGAATCCGTTGGCGAGACTCGCCGCGAGCAACGACCCGGAGCTGACTCCGACATACATGTCGAAGTCCGTCAGGTCGCGACCGATCATCGCCTCCTGAATGGCGTGCAGCGCGCCGAGTTCGTAGAACGCCCCGAGCGGACCGCCCCCGGCGAGCGCGATCGCAAACTGACCTCGGCTCGAACGCGGGCGCAGTGCGGGCTCGAGCGTGAGCATCGCTCAGGGCGCGTGCATCGAGGGCGGCGGGCTCTTCGTCCCGGAGCGTCGGGTGCTCGCCCGGCGCCGCACCGCGGGTCGGCGGGGCGGGGTGAGCTTGCCGAGGTGGTCATTGAGCGTGTCGACGCGTTTGCTGAGCGCCTCGATCTCCTGACCACTCGGCACCCCGAGCTGCGTCAGCGCCCGGCGCACGCGGGCGCGGAACATCTTCTCCAGGTTGTCCATCGCATCGACGGCCTGGCCGCGTGCGGCGGTCACACCCGCGCTGACATTCTCCTGAACGTTCTCGACCAGTCCCCGCACGGCTTCGGTGGCCGTTCCGCGCATGCGCACACTGAGCTCCGTGCCCTCGCTGATCAGCTCATCGAGCAGTTTCGGGGCGCCGCTCTGCGCGCGCGCGACCGCGCCGAGACCGGCCAGCCAGATCTGATGAACGGCCTCGGGCAGGCGAGACTGAGCGACGCTCGCCTTGGCACGAGCGGGTTTGCGGGACTTTCTCTTCGCGGCCATGACGTTTCCCTCGGTTGACGGCTTGCGCCGGTTCGGGCGTGCGTATTTGCCCTACTGGGTGGCGGAATCTGCTCGAGTACTCTAATCACGAGGTTGTCATCGCTGGATGCGTACTTGCCGAAGGCGCTCATCATGAATCGCAAGACATCGACATCGAGGCCGGCGGCGCCGCGCGCGGCAGCGCGCGGCGCGAACGAGTTGAAGGCGCGCTGGGAGCGCTTGCATCGCACCGACCGTGAGCCCTGGCCCGATGAAGCACTCATCGCGCGCGAGGCGGCCGCGGCAGTGAAGTTCGCCGAATGGCTGCGTCACTATGGCAGCGCGCGCAAGCTCGCCGCAGCGCTGCAGGCGGCGTGGGGCGCTTTTCACGCCGGCGAGTTTCGCGCCGCGATCGAGCAGGGTGCGCCGCTCGGGGCACTCGGGGCGTGCGTGGCGAATCGGGCCGCCGCCGTGGAGTCACTGTATACCCATGCCGGCAACGCCGAGGTCATGGAGTTGCTGCTGGCCGCCGTGGCACGCGGCGAAGCGGCGCTCGAGGTCCTGGCCGCGCACGCCAACGCTCACTACACGTTGGCGCTGGTGCTCGGCCGGTACAGTCAGCGCATCTCGATTCTCAAGGCGATCACGGACGGTCTCGCTGGACGGGTGCGCGCCGAACTGGAGCGCACGCTCGAACTCGAGCCGCAGCATGCCGAGGCGCACGTGGCGCTCGGGCTCTACAACGCCGAGATCGTGAACAAGCTCGGTGGCGTCGTGGCCTCGCTCACGTATGGCGCATCGAGCAAGGACTCGATCCAGCATTTCAAGCATGCGTTGAAGTTGGCGCCGCATTCGCCGATCGTGCACATGGAATATGCCTACGGGTTGCTGCTGCTCGATGCTCGGCGATACCGGGAAGAAGCGCAGGCGCTCTACGCGGTCGCCGCGGCCACCGAGCCGCTCGATGCGATGGAGTCGCTCGATGTCGAGCGCGCCAAGCGGGGGTTGCCGCAGTAGCGCGTGGCTCAGCGCAGTGCGGCGCCGCCGAGCAGCACCAGCAGCACGAGCTGCTCGAACCCCTTTTGAATCCGGGCGATCAGATCGGTGGGATCGGCGATGAGCGCGCGGTCGGCGATGACGCCGAACTGAACGCGACCGTGGTAACTGAGGATGCTGATGCCGGTGCCGATGCTGCCGGACTGTGGGACCCAGAAGAGCAGCTGACGGACCGGAACACCGGCGATGTGCAAGGCGGCCTCTGGGCCGCGCAGATTCGAGGCGACGAGACTCGCCTTGGTGCTGAGCACCGTCATGGCGAGGTCCTCGAGCGGGCGGGGGAGGCTGCCGACGGTGGCGAGCAGCCCGTAGGTGAGCACGGCCTGTTCAGATCCCTTCAGCGCCCGCATGGACGCGCGCACCTGATAGAGCCGCTCGAGGGGGTGGCGCACGCCGATCGGCAGATCGACGAAGACTAAGCCGAAGCGATTGCCGAGGGGGGCCGCGGTCTCGTGTCGCGAGCGCAGATCCACGGGAACCGTGGCCCGCAGCGTGACGCCGTCGATGACATCGCCCTGTGCGGCCAGGTGCTGTCCGAGCGCACCGGCCAGGGTCGAGATCAACACATCGTTCACCGTGCAGCCGAGCACGGTGCCGATCGTTTGGACTTCTTCGAGCGAGAGCGGTGCGCCCCAGGCGACGCGCCGAATCCCCGACAACGGTCGCTTCAGGCGCGAGGCCGGATCGTCCGGGAGGAGCGCGAGACGGCCGAACTCCTCGAAGAGTCCTGCCGCCTCACGCGCCGCACGGGCCGCGGCCTGCGGATGCAGCGCCCAGTGCAGCGCCGCCTCGGCCAGCCGTCGCGGGTCCTGCAGAGCCTCGGGCAGGGCGCTCGCCCAGGCGATGGCCGGCCGGGCAGGGGCCGCGGTGGACTCGGGGCGGTGCGCAGGCGCCGCCGGTGCCGCCTCCTCGGCCAGGCTGAGCAGGATGCGCACCAGTGCGATGCCGTCGGCATAGCAGTGATGAATGCGCGCCACGATCGCGCTGCCGTGCCCGAATCGCTCGACCACGTGGAAGCTCCACAGCGGCCGGTTCTGGGCGAGCGGCTCGCTCGCCAGTTCGCCCACGAGCCGCTCCAGTGCCGGCTGATCCGCTGGCGCCGGCAGCGCAGCGGCGAGGACGTGATCGTCGATGTGGAACCCCTCGAACGGCTCCCACTGCGCCTGTGCGATGCCCTCGCGCGGAACGCAGCGAAACCGTCGGTGCGCGAGCAGCCGCGCGGCCAGACGGTCGCGGACCTGCGTGCGCCGCAGCGGCGCACCGAGCACGATCAGCGCGACGATGACCATGGGGTTGGTGGCGCGCTCCATGTTGAGGAACGCCCGGTCCACGCTCGAGAGGCGCTCGGGCGCCACCGCGGTCGGCTTCGTGCTCGGCTGAGACTCCCATCGCATGCCCGCAGTGTCGCGCAAGCGCAGGCGATGCGAAGCTTCGGTTTGTCACGATGCGGCGCCGGCGGTGGGTCAGTAGCGTGCGCACTCAGGGGCCTTCGCCGGAATCCGATCCATGACGTATTTCGTCACCGGGGGCACGGGCTTCATCGGCCGTCACCTCGTCGAGCATCTCAGCGCGCGCGGTGAGCCGGTGCATCTGCTGGTGCGGGCCGGGTCACGCTCGAAGTTCGAGCGCGTGCTGCGCCAGTGCGGCGCTCACGCTCATCGGGTCGTGGCGGTCGAAGGCGATCTCGGTGCCCCCGGGCTGGGGATCGCACAGCCGCAGCGCGCCGCACTCGTCGGCCGAGTCTCGCATGTCTTTCACCTCGGGGCGCTGTATGACCTGAATGCCGATGAGGCGCCACTGACACACAACAACGTGGCCGGCACGGAGCACGCGCTCGCGTTCGCCCGGGACATCGACGCCGGCGGCTTCCACTTCGTGAGTTCGATTGCCGCAGCCGGCCGCTATCGCGGCACGTTCACCGAGGAGATGTTCGCCGAGGCCGGGCCGCTCGATCATCCGTACTTTCGCACCAAACATGACGCGGAAGCACTGGTGCGCACGACCTGTCGGATTCCCTGGCAGATCTACCGGCCGGGCATGGTCGTCGGTCACTCGGTGAGCGGCGAGATGGACAAGGTCGACGGGCCGTACTATCTGTTCAAGCTCATCCAGCGGCTGCGCGAGACGCTGCCGCGCTGGATCCCGCTCATCGGCATCGTCGGCGGGCACGTCAATCTGGTGCCGGTCGACTTCGTGGCCGCGGCGCTCGATCGGTTGGCGCACGTGCAGGGTGCCGAGGGCCGTTGTTTCCATCTCACCGACCCGCACGATTACCGGGTGGGGGAGGTCTTGAACCTCTTCGCCGAGGCCGCCCATGCACCCCAGATGCGCGTGCAGCTCGATCGGCGCGTCATCGATGCTCTCGCCCTCGGTGCGCACCTGCCCGGTGAGGCGCTGGCGCCGCTGCGGCGGATCCTCGGTGAGCTGCTGAGGGAGGTCGGGGTGCCCAGTGCGCTGCTGAGACTGATCGATCATCCGACCACCTTCGACTGCCGCCACGCCGAGCAGCAGCTCGCGCCGGCCGGCATTCGCGTGCCACCGCTCGGCGCGTACGCCTGGCGGCTGTGGGATTTCTGGGAACGCCAGCTCGATCCGGACCGCTCGCCTGAGCTGCGGCTGCGCCGGGCGGTGCAGGGCAAGACGGTGCTCGTCACCGGGGGCTCCTCCGGAATCGGTCTGGCGAGTGCGCGCAAGCTCGGTGCCGCCGGGGCACGCCTGATCCTGGTGGCGCGCGATGCCCCACGGCTGGAGCAGGCGCGCGCCGAGGTCGCCGCCCTCGGCGCCGAGGTGAGTGTGTTTGCCTGCAATCTGACCGAGCCGTCGGCGACCGACGCGCTCCTTCACTGGCTCGCGGCGCGCGATCCGCCCCTCGACATCCTGATCCACAATGCCGGGCACTCGATCCGCCGCGGCATCGATGCGACCTACGGCCGACTGCACGACTATGAGCGTCTGATGCAGATCAACTATCTGGCGGCCGTGCGGCTGACGCTCGGGGTATTGCCCTCCATGACGGCGCGCGCAAGCGGCCACGTCATCAGCATCTCCTCGATCGGGGTGCTCACGCATGCGAGCCGCTTTGCCGCCTACAACGCCTCCAAGGCGGCCCTGGAAGCGTTCACGCGCTGTGCCTCCGGAGAGTTCGCGGCCCGCGGCGTTCGCTTCACCGTGGTGAATCTGCCGTTGGTGCGCACCCCGATGGTGGCGCCGACCAAGATGTACGATGCGTTCGAACTGCTCAGTCCGGAGCAGGCGGCCGATCTGGTCTGCGATGCGGTGGCACGTCGGCCGGAGCGGCTCTCGACGGCGCTCGGTCGGTTCGCGCAGATCGTCGATTGGATGGCCCCGCAGCTGACCCGGGCCATCATGGGCGAGAGCTTCCGGATGTTCCCAGACTCGCAAGCCGCCGGCGGGCCGGCGGAGGGCATGAGCGCCGAGGCTCGTGCCTTCGCCGCGCTGCTGCGCCAGTGGCACGTCTGAGCCGCGCGCCGCGGCGTGGGTCAGAGCCCCGCGCGCCGGTGCAAGCGATCTGCGTCTCGATCCTCGCCTGAATCCCCCCTTCAAGCACGAGCGAATCGCAGTCGTTCTGCATCCGTCGACGACCGCGTCGGTGACTGCTGGGCACGCGAGCGAGCGGATCGGATCGCTCGCCGATGCAGCGGATGTTATCGTCGTGGTCCTCGAAGCGCTCGTGACGCACGCGCTCCAGTCGAGCAGCTGAGGGGCGAGGGCGCACGTTCGGCACGAAACGACTCGCCGCGGCAGGCGATCGGTCGTTCACCCGCGCAGCGTCGTGCGCAGGGCCGATCTGCGGGGTGCCGGTCCGCTCCTGGACGGACGAGGTGAACGTCGAGTGATATCGGGTAATTCATTGGAATTGAATCGAAAAATCAGTGTTGCCCCGATGATGGACTGGACGGATCGGCACTGCCGGTTCTTCCTGCGAGGGTTCTCGCCGCACACGTTGCTCTACACGGAGATGATCACCGCCGCGGCGATCACCCGGGGCGATGCGTCGCGGCTGCTCGCCTACGATCCGCAGGAACACCCGCTCGCGCTGCAGCTCGGTGGCAGCGATCCGCACGAGCTCGCCGCGGCGGCCCGCATCGGTGAGCAGGCCGGCTACGAGGAGATCAACCTCAATTGCGGCTGCCCGAGCGAGCGGGTGGCGAGCGGGGCCTTCGGCGCCTGTCTGATGCTCGAGCCGACACGGGTCGCCGACTGTGTCGCGGCGATGAGCGCGGCGGTGCGTATCCCGGTCACCGTGAAGATGCGCATCGGGGTCCTGAGCGGCACGCGGGGCGAGCTCGCCGGGACGCTCGCGCGTTTCGATGAGCGGGATTTCGAGGCGTTGCACGAATTCGTGCGGCTCGCGCACCAGGCGGGCTGCCGCGTCGCGATCGTCCATGCGCGCAAGGCCGTGCTCGGCGGACTCTCGCCGAAGGACAACCGTGAGGTCCCGCCCCTGCACTACGAGGTCGTGCGGCGTCTGAAAGTCGCGTTCCCGGCGCTGCCGGTGATCGTGAACGGCGGGCTGCGCACGGCCGAGGCGAGCCTCGAGGCGCTCGACTGGTGCGATGGGGTGATGCTCGGGCGCGAGGCCTATCACCGCCCGATGCTGCTGGCGCAGCTGCACCAGGCGCTCTACCCGCACGAGCCGCTGGCGCCGCGCGGGGCGCTGCTCGAGCGGATGGCGTGCTACGCTGAGCTGCGGCTCAGCGAGGGGCACTCGCTGGCGAGCATCACACGGCACATGCTCGGCCTGTGCACGGGTGAGCCGGGCGCGCGGGAATATCGCCGCGTGCTCAGCGAAGGGGCCCGGCAGCCCGGGGCGGACGCGGGGCTGATCCGGCGCGTCGCGGCCACCGTGCTGCGTCCGGCCGAGCCGGATGCCTCGGCGGCCTGAGACGCAGAGGTTTCGCGCGTGGCGAAGCGGCCGCGCTCGCGTATAATCACTGCTTGGACTTATGTCCAATCGAAACAGTCAACACCCGGGGAGGCCGGTTGACCGAGCAGTCAATCGCTAAGGACGTCGAGCTCGCCGTCCTGTTCGCTGACGTCGTGGGATCGACCCGGCTCTATGAGCGCATGGGTGATCAGCGCGCGCGCGACATGGTGTCCATGTGCATCGAGGTGATGCGCGGGGCCACCGAGCAGTTCGGCGGCACCGTCATCAAGACCATGGGCGATGAGGTCATGGCGACCTTTCCGAGCGCCGACGAGGCGCTCAATGCCGCCGCCCAGATGCAAAAGCAGATCGGCGCGCACGCCCAGCTGCGCATCGACGGCCAGCCGGTGGCGATCCGCGTCGGCTGTCACTTTGGCGCGGTGGTTCTCGAGCACCACGATGTGTTCGGTGCGACGGTCCATACCGCCAATCGCATGACGAGCCAGGCCAAGGCCGGCCAGATCATCACCACCGAAGCGACCGTCGCGCACCTGAACGGGTCGTGGCGCGCGGCCTGCCGGTTGATCGACACCGCACCGATCAAGGGGCAGCGCAATGAGGTGCTGCTCTACGAGGTGCTGTGGCAGGCCGAGGACGTCACCAGCATGGTGCGCACCGTGGGGCTCGGGTCCGACCGAGCGTACTGCACGCGCCTGCGCCTGTGGTGGCTCGATCAGGAACTGCTGATCGATGAGCAGCGGCCCATCCTCACCATCGGGCGGGCCGATGAGAACGATCTGGTGATCAAGGGCAGTCTGGTCTCGCGGCTGCACGCGCGCATCGAGTTCGCGCGCCACAAGTTCACCCTCATCGATCACAGCACGAACGGCACGTTCGTGCGCGACGCGAGCGGCGAGGAGTCGTTCGTGCGCCGCGACTCGCTGCAGCTGAAGGGCGGTGGGATGATCAGTCTCGGGCGCATTCCCGAACCGGAATCCGCCCAAACCATCCGCTTCGTCTGCGAGCAGGAGTAGAGCGCCGCCTGAGCGGCGGCGCCCGCCGCTCAGGCGCCGAGCGCCTGCGCGGTCTTCTCCAGTTCCGCGATCATCGGTGCCGGCAGCCGCGCCCCGTAGCGCTCCAGATAGGCGCGGATCTCGGTGATCTCCTTGCGCCACAGTTGCGTATCGACCGACAGCAACGCGCGCAGCGTCTCCGGTTCGAGCGTCATGCCCTGGGTATTGATGTCCTCCGGACGCGGCAGCAGGCCGATGGCCCCGTCGATCGCATTGGCGCGGTCCGCGCACCGATCGAGCATCCAGGCAATCACCCGCAGATTGTCCCCGAAGCCCGGCCAGAGGAACTCGTTCTGCGGGCCGCGGCGGAACCAGTTGACGTGAAAGATGCGCGGCGCGTGGGTGAGCTCGGCGCCGACCCGCAGCCAGTGCTGCCAGTAATCCCCGAAGTTGTAGCCGCAGAACGGCTGCATGGCCATCGGGTCGCGCCGCACCACGCCCACCTGGCCGACCGCCGCCGCGGTCGTCTCCGAGGCCACCGAGGCGCCCACCAGCACGCCGTGGGCCCAGTCGCGCGCCTCGTACACCAGCGGGGCCACTTCACGGCGGCGGCCGCCGAAGATGATGGCCGAGATCGGCACTCCGCGCGGATCATCGACGTGGGGAGAGCAGACCGGATTGCGCTTGGCGGACACCGTGAAGCGCGAGTTCGGGTGCGCGGCCGGACCGCGGGCGGCCTCATAGGGGCGGCCCTGCCAGTCGATGGTCGGAGTGCCCTCATCGAGTCCCTCCCACCACGGGCGGTGATCGGCGGTCAGGGCCACGTTGGTGAACAGCGTGTCGCGGCGGATCATCTCGTAGGCATTGCGGTTGGTCTGCGGGTTCGTGCCCGGGACCACGCCGAAGTAGCCCGCTTCCGGGTTGATCGCCCAGAGCCGTCCGTCGGGGCCCGGGTGCAGCCAGGCGATGTCGTCACCGACGGTGAACACCTCCCAGCCCGGCATGCTCTGCGGCGGGATCAGCATCGCCAGATTGGTCTTGCCGCAGGCCGAGGGGAAGGCCGCCGCGACGTAGTGGGTCTCCCCACGCGGGCTGCGCAGCCCGACGATGAGCATGTGCTCGGCCAGCCAGCCTTCCTCGCGCGCCTGCCAGCTCGCGATGCGCAGGGCATGACATTTCTTGCCGAGCAGCGCGTTGCCGCCATACCCGGAACCGAAGCTCTCGATCGAGAGCTCTTCGGGAAAATGCATGATGAAGCGGCGGTTCGGGTCGAGCTCGCCGGTCGAGTGCAGGCCGCGCACGAACGTGCCCTCGCGCTCGATGCGCTCGAGGGCGCCGCGCCCGGCGCGCGTCATGATCAGCATGTTGATCGCGACGTAGGGGCTGTCGGTGATCTCCACGCCACAGCGCGACAGCGGGGAGTCGAGTGGACCCATGCAGTAGGGGATCACGTACAGCGTCCGCCCGCGCATGCAGCCGCGAAACAGCTCGCGCATCTTCTCGTGCGCGGCCTGCGGGTCCATCCAGTTGTTGTTCGGCCCCGCATCCTCCTGCGTGGCGGTGCAGATGTAGGTGAGGTGCTCGACCCGGGCGACGTCGCCCGGATCGGAACGGTACAGGTAGCAGTCCGGGAACGTGCGGGCATCGAGGTGCTGCAGCTGCCCCTCGCGCACCAGCTGAGCGACCAGGGCTTCGCGCTCGCTGCGGGTGCCCTCGCACCAGTGCACCTCGCTCGGCTCGGTCAACTCGCGGACCGAGTCGACCCATTCGCGGACGGCGCGGCTCAGCTGCGACATCGGCATGGGCAGGGGAGAAGCGGTGGCCATGATCGGTTCCTCGTCTGAGGCGCCGGCGCACCCGAGCCGCGCGGCGCCGGAAGCAGGGGAGCGGGTGCACCCGCCGGCGATTGGATTCAGTATAGTCGCGCCCTGCGCCGGCCCTGCTAAAAGTACGATGAAAGGGGCCGATTTGTTCAATAATCGCACAATGCAATTCTGACGGGATGTTCGGGCGAGGCCGCGTTCCGCGCCGGCCGCGCACGGGCCGGCGTGCGCACGGCGTGCGCACCGTACAATGTGACGATGCGGGATCTGGAGGACATATTCGGCGCCGGCGGGCCGCTGGAGGCGGCGCTGGCGGACTTCACCGTGCGCGAGCCGCAGCGGCGCATGGCCGAGCGCATCGGCACGGCGATCGCCTGGCGCGAGACGCTCGTGGTCGAGGCCGGCACGGGGACCGGCAAGACGTTCGCCTACCTGGTCCCGGCACTGCTCGCCGGGGCCCGGGTGCTGATCTCCACCGGGACGCGCACGCTGCAGGACCAGCTCTACTCGAAGGATCTGCCGCTGGTGGCGCGGGCGCTCGGCCGGCCGGCGACCGTGGCGGTGCTCAAGGGGCGCGCCAATTACCTGTGCCGCTACCGCCTGGCCCAGGGCGCGGCTGCGCTGGCGCTGCCGCTCGCCGCCGAGGCACCCGGCGCCGACACCCCGCTCGAGCGGATCCGCCGCTGGGCGCTCACCACCCGCACCGGCGATCTGGCCGAAGTGCCGGGGCTCTCCGATGCCGATCCGGTCTGGGGCGAGGTCACCTCGACGCGCGACAACTGCCTCGGGCAGCGCTGCACGGAGTTCGCCGCCTGTCACGTGGCGCTCGCGCGCCGGGCGGCCATCGAGGCCGACGTGGTCATCGTCAACCATCACCTGCTGCTGGCCGATCTGGCGCTGAAGGAAGACGGATTCGCCGATCTGCTCGGGGCGGCCGATGCGGTCATCCTCGATGAGGCACACCAGATCCCGGATCTGGCCACGCAGTTCTTCGGCGCCGAGGTCGGCAGCCGGCGCATCGAGTCGCTGCTCTCGGACCTGGAAGGGCGCCTGCACCGGCGCGGCGCGCCCGCAGCGGCGGCGGCCGAGCCCCTGCTCGGCGCGGCGCGCGCGGTGCGGCTGTGCCTCTCGCGCATGGCGCGCGCCCTCGAGGGGCGCAGCGCGCGGCTCGACTGGGTGGAGGCCGAGCCGCTGCTCGCGGCCGATCTCGGGGCGTTGCGCGAGGCGCTGAAGGGGCTCACCGAGCGGCTGCGCGGCGGTGAGGCGGACGGGCCCCTGGCGGCGCTCGCCGAGCGCTGCGGGGAGCTGAGCACGAACCTCGAGCGCATCGGGGCGATCGAGACTCAGGACGGCGCCCGTTCGGTGCAGCCGCAGCGGCGCGGGTTCACGTTGAGCCTGATGCCCTTTGACATCGCACCGCGCTTCCAGGCGCTGGTCAATGCCCGTCCCTGCGCGTGGATCTTCACCTCCGCGACGCTCTCCCTCGGGGAGGATTTCAGCCACTTCACCAGCCGCCTCGGACTCGCCGAGGCCGAGACGCTGCGCATCGACAGCCCGTTCGACTTCGCCCACCAGAGCGTGTTGTATCTGCCGAGCGCGCTGCCGGAGCCGAGCAGCCCCGAGCACCTCGCGGCGGTGATGCGCGTGGCGCGCGAGCTGATCGGGGCCGCCGGGGGCGGGGCGTTCGTGCTGTTCACCAGTCATCGCTCGCTCGAGCGGGCGGCGGCGCTGTGGCGCGGCGCCGGCGGTGAGCTCGCGCACTACCGGCTGCTGGTGCAGGGCGAGGCGCCGCGCGAGCGGCTGCTGCAGAGCTTTCGCGCCGACGGCAACGCGGTGCTGTTCGGCACGGCGAGTTTCTGGGAGGGCGTCGACGTCAAAGGCGATGCGCTGCGGCTGGTGGTCATCGAGAAGCTGCCGTTCGCCTCCCCGGAGGACCCGCTGGTGCGCGCGCGCATCGAGCATCTCCAAACGAGCGGCGGCAACGCGTTTCGCGACTATCAGCTGCCCGAGGCGGCGCTCGCTCTGAAGCAGGGCGTCGGTCGACTGATCCGCAGCGAACGGGACTTCGGCGTCGTGGCGATCTGCGATCCGCGGCTCACCTCGCGCAGTTACGGGCGGGTGCTGCTCGGGGCGCTGCCGCCGATGCGCCGCACGCGCCTGGCGGCCGAGGCGATCGAATTCCTGCGCCGCCGCCAGGCGCACCCTGTGGAGGTGAGCGCGTGAAGCTGCTCGCCCTCGACACGGCCACCGAGAACTGCTCGGCGGCGCTCCTGATTGGCGCGCAGCTGATCGAGCGCGAGTTCGAGAGTGCGCGTGGGCACGCCGAGCATCTGCTGCCGATGATCGAGGCGCTGCTGAGTGAGGCCGGCGTACGGCTCGGGGCGCTCGATGCGCTGGTGTTCGGGCGCGGCCCGGGCTCCTTCACCGGGGTGCGGCTCGCGGCCAGTATCACCCAGGGGCTCGCCTTTGCCGCCGATCGCCCGGTCGTGGCCGTCTCCGATCTGGCCGCCGTGGCGCAGCGCGCATTGACGATTGCCCCGGACTGCGCGGCGGTGCTGGTGTGTAATGATGCCCGCATGGGCGAGGTGTACTGGGCCCCGTATACGCGTCGGGGCGCCCTGGCGGAGCCGGCCGGACCGGAACGGGTCAGCCCGCCCGCCGCGGTGCTGCCCCCGCCGGTGGCGGGCATGGCCGGCGCCGGGCGGGGTTTTGCCGCCTATCCGGACCTCGCGGCGCAGGCGGGTGTGGGGGTACCGGTCGGGTGGGAGCGGCTGCTGCCGAGCGCCTCGGACCTGCTGCGCCTGGCGGTGCCCGAGGTTAAAGCCGGGCGCGTGCTCCGTGCGCAGGAGGCGCTGCCGATTTATGTGCGCGACGCTGTCGCAAAACCGTCATTGACGTGACATATATGCCGCACTGTCATGATTCTGCAACACATTTACATTCAAATGTTCGCGCTATCCAGGCGCGTACTATGTCGGGAAAACTGATACTCATCGTAGAAGACGAACCGGCAATCCGGCAGATGATTGCCTTCGGATTGCGGCGTGCGGGATTTGACGTCCGCGAGGCCGTCGATTACCGCGAGGCGCGCGAGGCGCTGGCGGACCAGCGGCCAGACCTGGTGCTGGTCGATTGGATGCTGCCGGACATGAGCGGCCTCGAGCTGACCCGCACCCTCAAGCGCGACCGTGAAACCCGCGAGGTGCCGGTGATCATGCTGACCGCGCGGGCCGAGGAGGGCGACAAGGTGACCGGGCTCGAGAGCGGAGCCGACGATTACGTCACCAAGCCGTTCTCCCCGCGGGAGCTGATCGCCCGCATCAATGCGGTGCTGCGGCGCACCGGGGCGAGCGGGCTCGATCACGTGGTCGAATTCGAGGCGCTGAAGCTCGATCAGCAGGGCCAGCGCATCACCGTCGACGGCCAGACCGTGCCGCTCGGACCGACCGAGTACCGGATGCTCGAGTTCTTCATGACCCACCCCGAGCGCGTCTTCAGCCGCGACCAGCTGCTCGATCGGCTCTGGGGCGGCAACGTCTACGTCGAGGAGCGGACCATCGACGTGCACGTGCGCCGGCTGCGCAAGTCGCTCGAGACCTTCGGGCTGGACCGCTTCGTGCAGACGGTGCGCGGTTCCGGCTACCGCTTTTCCGCCAAGGCGGAGTGATGCGCCCGGGGCTGCAGGCACTCGGCTACGCGGTGAGCCGCGTGGCGCTGGCGGCACTCGCCGGCGTGCTCGTCGGGGCGATCCTCGGGCGGCCCTGGCTCGGCATGGCGCTTGCGCTCGCCGGTTACCTGATCTGGCACCTCGTCATGCTCTACCGGGTCGAGTGGTGGCTGCAGCACCGCAGCGTCGTCGACCCGCCCGAGACCCGCGGCGTCTGGGGCACCGTCATCTCCCTCATCGCCCGCCTGCACCGGCGCAAGCGCTTTCACAAGCTGCGGTTCGTGCAGCTGATGCGCCAGCTGCAGCAGTCGACCGCGGCGCTGCCGAATGGCGTGGTCATCCTCAATGAGCAGCGCGAGATCGTCTGGTTCAACCGCATGGCCGGCCGGCTGCTCGGACTGCGCGCCTCGAGCGACCTCGGTGTGCGCATCGAGAACCTGCTGCGCGAGCCGGCCTTCGGCCACTACCTGCACAAGGGCGATTACACCAATCCGGTGGTGGTGCGCCGCTCCAGTCCCCAGGACAGCTACCTCTCGGTGCAGCTGGTCGCCTACGGGGACGGGCAGCAGCTGCTGCTCGCCGCCGACGTGTCGCGCCAGATGCGCCTCGAGGCGGTGCGGCGGGATTTCGTGGCCAACGCCTCGCACGAGTTGCGCTCGCCGCTGACGGTGATCGCCGGGTACCTCGAGACGCTCGGCCAGGATCCGGCGCTCGATACGGATTTCGCCGCGCCGATCGCCGAGATGCGCCGCCAGGCGGCGCGGATGAATTCGATCGTGCGCGACCTGCTCGAGCTGTCGCGGCTGGAGGAGACCGACGAGCGCGCCGGCGGGGAGCCGCTCGACGTGCCGGCGCTGATGGCACTGCTGCGCCGCGACGTGCTCGCCCGGCCGGTGCATCCGCGCGAGGTGCGCGTGCACAGCGACTCGCAGGCCGCGCTCATCGGCAAGGAGTCCGAGATCCACTCCGCGTTCGCGAATCTGGTCGACAACGCCGCGAAGTACACCCCGCCCGACGGCTCGCTCGAGATGCGCTGGTGGAGTGACCGCGACGGCGGGCACTTCTCCGTCACCGACACCGGCATCGGCATCCCCGCCGAGCACCTGCCGCGGCTCACCGAGCGGTTCTATCGGGTCGATCCGGGCCGCTCGCGCGCCACCGGCGGCTCCGGTCTCGGGCTCGCCATCGTCAAACACGTGCTGCAGCGCCATGGCGCGGAGCTCGAGATCCAGAGCACGCCGGGCAAGGGCAGTACCTTCACCTGCCACTTTCCGCCCGAGCGCATCGCCGCCGAGGCGCTGAGCGACACCCCCTAGCCGACGGCGCTTGGGCTATCATCGCGGCCAGGCCCCCCAAGGTGTGTGCCCGATGGAAACCGCGGACCTGACCCACCACATCTCCCGTCGCTTCAACGAAGACCTCGAGCGCGTGCGCAGCAAAGTGCTCGCGATGGGCGGCTTCGTCGAGCAGCAGATTCACAAGGCGATCAGCGCGCTGCTCGAGGGCGACAGCTCGCTCGGCGAGGCCGTCGCGCTCGCCGATCACCAGGTGAACAACATGGAGGTGTCGATCGACGAGGAATGCAGTCGCATCCTCGCCACCCGCGCCCCCGCGGCGGGGGATCTGCGCGTGATCGTGGCGATCATCAAGACGATCACGGACCTCGAGCGCATGGGCGATGAGGGCGAGAAGATCGGCTACATCGCCTCGCGGCTCGCCACCATGGAGCGGCCGGTCGACAAGTACCGCGAAATCAAACACCTCGGGCGCATCGTGACCGAGATGGTGCATGCCGCGCTCGATGCGTTCGCGCGCATGGATGCCGATGCGGCCCTGAAGGTGGCCCGTCAGGACCGGCTGGTCGACGAGGAGTACGAGGCCATTCAGCGCCAGAGCATCACGTTCATGATGGAGGATCCGCGCACCATCAGTCGCGCCCTCGACGTGATGTGGGTGGTGCGCTCGCTCGAGCGCATCGGCGATCACGCCAAGAACATCTGTGAATACGTGATCTACATGGTCTACGGCAAGGATGTGCGGCATACCTCGCTCGAGGACGTCGAGCAGGCGCTCGGCCAGCGCGCGCCGATTGCGGCGCCGCAGGAAGGAAGCGCGCAGTGAGCGGCGCGCAGTCCCTGCGGGCCGCGCTCGCGCGCGGCGCGCTGCGTCGCCCGGCCAACCTCTCAGGGTTCCTGATCTGCGCAGCGCTGCTCGGCTTTGCGCTCTACGCCCAGTTCCATCTGCGCCTCGATCCCTGTCCGCTGTGCATCTTCCAG
>JAKBDK010000028.1:0-37110 GCA_021834525.1 Pseudomonadota bacterium
ACGCCTTCGCGTGCCTTCGTGGCCGGCTTCTTCACGACCTTCATCTTCAGCAGACCCGGCATGGTGAACAGGCCGTTGCTGCGCAGGCTCTTCTTGATCACGCCGTTCAGCGAATCGAACACGCTGCCGACCTGCTTGCGCGAGAGCCCCGTGTCTTTGGAAATTTGAGTCAGGACTTCCGACTTGGTCGGAGCGCTACCCTTTTTCGCCATATTGCGCCACTCCTCGAATAAATGAATGTGCGTGCTGTTGTGCAGCGACGCAAAGCTAAGAATCGCCGCGGAAAATAGCACATAAGCGCACCTGCGCAATGGCTTTTTTTGCTTACACGAGTGCCGAAAGGGCTTTTTTCAAAGGGTTTTGCGTCGCGTGCTGTTCTGCGGGTCAGATTTCGGCGAAGAGTTGTGCCGCCGCCGCCGCCCCGTCCCGGATCAAAACCTCTTTGTCGCGGCTTTTCAGGCCGCGAAGCAGCGAAACGTGCGTCTTAGGCACGCCAAGTGCATGTGCGAGAACGCGTATGAGTCGATCATTGGCGGCGCCGTCGACGGGCGGTGCGCTGACCCGCACGAGAACTCTGCCGTCGCGCCACCCGTCGATGCCTTCACGCGAAGATCGTGGCTGAATCCGAATGTGCAGCACACAGTCGCTGCCGCGAATTTCCAACCCGTTCCGAGCCTTGGCAGCGTTGGTTGATGTGTCGTGCATGGCGCGGTTCAGTTTCGCCACGCGCGCTGCACCTCAGGTCCGCAGCAGGATCAGCAGCGCCTGGATGAGGATGCACACCCACAGCGGTGACAGATCGATACCGGCGATTGCCGGAATGAGCCGGCGGAACGGGCGCAGGACCGGCTCGCACAGCGTGGCGAGCAGGGACTGCAGGGGTGAGTAACCGCCGGGAGCGACCAGGCTGAGCAGCGCATAGAGGACGATGGCGTAAAAATACGTCCACAACCCCATGCGCACGAGGTCGAGCGCGACCGCGTGTACCCAGAACCAGGGACTGGCGCGGATGATCCCCTCGAAGGCGAATTTTGCGGCGACCTGCAGCACCGCGAGCAGGACGACGGCCACCACGGAGGCCGTATCGACCTTCCCGACCGGCGGCAGCACGCGCCGCAGCGGCATGATCAGCGGATTGGTGAGGCGGACGATCGCCTGGCAGAGCGGGTTGCGGAAGTCCGCGCGGGCCAGCTGCAGCAGCAGTCGCGCCAGCACGACGAACAAGGCCAGTTCGAGCAGAGTTTCAATGATGTAGATGAGGGCGCTCATGTCGGTATCCGCGGGGCCGCTCAGGCGGCCCCATACTGATCGGCCAGTTCCCGGCTGCGCTGCGCTGCCGCGGCGACCGCGCGCGAGACGATCTGATCGAGGCCCGCCGTGGCGAAGGTGCGCAGCGCCGCCTCGGTGGTGCCGCCCTTGGAGGTGACCTCGGCGCGCAACTGCGCGAGATCGCCGTCGCCGCTGCGGGCGAGTTCGCCGGCGCCGTGCAGCGTCCCCACGCTGAGTGCGCGTGCGGCCTGCGCGCTCAGCCCGAGCGCGGTGCCGGCCTCGGCCATCAACTCGGCCAGCAGGAAGAAGTAGGCCGGTCCGCTGCCGGAGAGCGCCGTGACCACATCGAGTGCTGCCTCGGACTCGACCCAGACCACCTCGCCCACCGAGCGCAGGACGCGCTCGGCGAGCTGCGCGTGCGCCGCGGTGATGCCCTCGGGCACATACAGTCCGGTGACGCCCGCGCCGAGCAGTGCCGGCCGGTTGGGCATGGCGCGCACCACCGGCACCTCGGGCCCGCACCACTGCTGCAGGGCCGCCACGCGGATGCCGGCGGCGACGCAGACCACCAGCGGCCGGGTGCGCGCGAACGTCTCGGCGAGCGGCTGCAGCACTTCGCTCACGTGCTGCGGCTTCACCGCCACGACGACCACCTTGGCCGTGCCCACGGCGGCGGCGTTGTCGGTCGTGGCCACGAGGCCGAATTCGCGTTCGAGCGTCGCACGGGCCGCCTCGCCGCGCTCACCCACGGTGAGCCGCTCAGGGCGCAAGCCCTGGCGCAACAGCCCACCGATCAGGGCGCGGCCCATGTTGCCGCCGCCGAGTACCGCCAGATCGAGGTGATTCATAGACGGAGGATTGTAGCGGCTGGCGCGCAGCACCGCGCTGCCTTCATGCGCGCACCGGCCGCGCGCCGAACAGGGCGGTGCCGACGCGCACGATGGTCGAGCCCTCGAGGATGGCGGTCTGGAAGTCCGAGCTCATGCCCATCGAGAGCGTATCGAGCGCTGCGCCCTCGGCGTTCAGTCCGTCCCGCAGCCGACGCAACTGCGCGAACCAGGCGCGCTGGCCCGCCGGGTCGCTCTGCGGCGGCGGGATGCACATCAGTCCGCGCAGACGCACTCGCGCCAGCGCCGCGACCGCGGCGGCGAGCGCGGGCAGTTCCGCCGGCGTCACGCCGGCCTTGGTGCTCTCGCCGGCGAGATTGACCTGCAGGCAGATGTTCAGGGGCGGGGCATGTACCGGGCGCTGCAGCGCGAGCCGCTCGGCGATATGCAGTCGATCGACCCCGTGGACCCAATGAAAGCGTTCGGCGATCGGGCGCGTCTTGTTCGCCTGCAGCCGCCCAATGAAGTGCCAGGTGAGCGGCAGGTCCTCGAGCGCCTCGAGCTTCTCGAGCGCTTCGTTGAGGTAGCTCTCGCCGAAGTCCGTGAGCCCCGCGGCGAAGGCGGCGCGCACCGCCTCGGCGGGCTGAGCCTTGGACACGGCCAGAAGTGTGATGTCGGACACATTTCGTCCGGCACTCGCCGCTGCGGTGGCGATCTCGGCGCGCACCGACTGCACGCGCTCGGGCAAATTCTGCGAAGCCCTTATCATATGGATGACCGAACCCCTCCGTTATACTGCAACGACCGGTCCGGCGCAGACAGCGCCCCACCCGACTCCGCTACGGAGACCCGATGGTCGATATCGCGCAATTGCTGGCCTTCGCCGTCAAGAACAACGCCTCCGACCTGCACCTGTCGGCCGGCGTGCCGCCCATGATTCGCGTCGACGGCGACATGAAGCGAATCAATATGCCGCCGCTGGCGCACAAGGAAGTGCACAGCATGGTGTATGACATCATGAACGACAAGCAGAGGAAGGCATTCGAGGAGTTCTTCGAGACCGATTTCTCCTTCGAGATCCCGAAGTTGGCGCGCTTTCGCGTCAACGCCTTCAACCAGAACCGCGGCGCCGGCGCCGTGTTCCGCACGATTCCCTCGAGCATCCTCTCGCTCGATGACCTGAACGCGCCGAAGATCTTCCGCGACCTGTGCATGCTGCCGCGCGGACTGGTGCTGGTCACCGGCCCGACCGGCTCGGGCAAATCGACCACGCTCGCCGGGATGGTCGATCACTGCAACGACAACCGGCCCGATCACATCATCACGATCGAGGACCCGATTGAATTCGTGCATGAATCTAAGCGCTGCCTGGTGAACCAGCGCGAAGTGCACCGCGACACGCTCGGCTTCAGCGAGGCGCTGCGCTCGGCGCTGCGCGAGGATCCCGACGTGGTGCTGGTCGGGGAAATGCGCGACCTGGAGACGATCCGCCTGGCGCTGACCGCCGCGGAGACCGGCCACCTGGTATTTGGCACGCTGCACACGAGTTCGGCCGCCAAGACCATCGATCGCATCGTCGATGTGTTCCCCGCCGCTGAGAAGGACATGGTCCGCTCGATGCTCTCGGAGTCGTTGCGCGCGGTGATCTCCCAGACGTTGCTGAAGCGCATGGGGGGCGGCCGGGTCGCGGCGCACGAAATCATGATCGGCACCCCGGCGATCCGCAATCTGATCCGTGAAGGCAAGATCGCCCAGATGTACTCCTCGATCCAGACGGGCCAGGCCTCGGGTATGCAGACGCTCGATCAGTGTCTGGCCGAACTGCTCGCCAAGGGCCAGGTGAGCAAGGAAGAGGCCCGCTTCAAGGCCCAGAACAAGGACAGCCTGTGAGGCCGCCCCGAGCACCTCAACCGTGAACCGCAGGGGTAATGCCTGATGCCCATGGACCGCGATCAAGCCATCAAGCTGATTCATGATCTGCTGCGGCGCATGGTCGAGCGCAAGGCCTCGGACCTGTTCCTCACGGCGGGCTTTCCGCCGGCACTGAAGATCGATGGCGAAGTGCGTCCGCAGAGCGAGCGGGTGCTCACCGCCGAGCAGTCCGCCACCCTGGTGCGCTCGCTGATGAACGACCGTCAGACGCGCGAGTTCGACGCCACCAAGGAGAGCAATTTCGCGATCGGGCCGCCGGGCATCGGGCGTTTTCGCGTCAGTGCCTTCATGCAACAGAGCGCCGCCGGCTGCGTCATCCGCATGATCAATGCCAAGATCCCGAGCTTCGAGGATCTGGACCTACCGCCGATTCTGAAGGAACTCTCCCTCTCCAAGCGTGGCCTGGCGGTGGTGGTGGGCGGCACCGGTTCGGGCAAGTCGACGACGCTCGCGGCCATGATCGGCTACCGCAATGAGAAGACCCGCGGGCACATCGTCACCGTGGAGGATCCGGTCGAATTCATCCACCAGCACCGCGGCTGCGTCATTACGCACCGCGATGTCGGCGTCGATACCGAGTCCTGGCAGATCGCGCTGAAGAACGTGCTGCGCCAGGCGCCGGACGTCATCTACATCGGTGAGATTCGTGACCGCGAGACGATGGAATACGCGGTGCAGTTCGCCGAAACGGGCCACCTGGTGTTCTCGACGCTGCACGCGAACAACGCCAACCAGGCGCTCGATCGCATCATCAACTTCTTCCCCGACGAACGGCGCGAGCAGTTGTTGATGGATCTGTCGCTGAACATCCGCGCCTTCGTCTCGCAGCGCCTGGTGCCACGCGAGAGCGGCACGGGACGCATCGCCGCGATGGAGATCATGCTCAACTCGCCACTGATTCAGGATCTGATCTTCAAGGGCGAGGTGGTGAAGATCCGCGACGTGATGGCACGTTCGAATCGCCTCGGCATGAAGACGTTCGACCAGTCGCTGTTCGAGCTGTACGAGGCCGGGTTCATCTCCTATGAGGATGCGCTGCGCAACGCCGATTCGAAGAACGAGCTGCGCCTGCGCGTGAAACTCGAGAGTCACCGTGACGCTCCGTCGCTCGATGAGGGGAGCCTGGCGATCATGGACGAGCAGGAGGATCGGCCCTCATGAGTGCGCCGTCCAGCGCGGAGCCGCTCGAGCCCGGGACTGAGCCGCGCGCCGATGAGGCGGCGCTGCAGATCAACGCCAAACCGCTGTTCAAGCTGATGGTCGAGCGGCGCGCGTCCGACCTGTTCTTTACCAGTAACGCGCCGATCAAGATCAAGATCGAGGGCCAGATCTACCCGATCAACAAACAGGTCCTGAGCCCGGCAATGGTGCGCCAGGCCGCGCTCGCCCTGATGAGTGTCGAGCAGCGCGAGGAGTTCGCCCGCGAGCTCGAGCTCGATTTCGCGATTTCCGAGCCCGGCCTCGGGCGCTTCCGCGTCAACGTATTCATGCAGCGGGGTTCCCCGGCAGTGGTGCTGCGCTACATCACCGCGGAGATGCCCAGATTCGAGGCGCTGGGGTTGCCCGAGGCGGTCGGGCAGCTCGCTCAGCACAAGCGCGGCCTGGTGCTGGTGGTGGGCGCGGCCGGCTCGGGGAAGTCCACGACGCTCGCGGCCATGGTGAATCTGCGCAACGAGACCGCCTCCGACCATATCCTCACCATCGAGGATCCGGTCGAGTTCCTGCACACCAACAAACGCTCGATCGTCAATCAGCGCGAAGTGGGCACCGACACGAAGTCGTTCGCGCGAGCGCTGCGCGGCGCGCTGCGCGCCGCCCCGGACGTGATTCTGGTCGGGGAGGTTCGCGACCGCGAGAGCATGGAGGCGGCGATCCACCTCGCCGGCACCGGCCATCTGGTGCTCGCGACGCTGCACGCGAACAACTGCGCCCAGACGCTCGATCGCATCATCAACATGTTTCCGCCCGAGCAGCACGCGCAGATCTTCCTCGACCTCTCGCAGTACCTGCGCGGCATCCTCGCGCAGCGTCTGGTGATGGGCAAGGACGGACATCGGGTCGCCGCGGTCGAGGTGATGATCAATACCCCGCACATCGCGGACCTGATCAACAAGGGCGACGTGGTGGGGGTCAAGGAGGCGATCATGGCGAGCGCCGAGCAGGGCATCCGCAGCTTCGACGCGGCGCTGCACGAGCTGTACAAGGACGGTCGGGTCGAGCTGGCCAACGCGCTCGCCAATGCCGACTCGCGCGCCAATCTCGAGGCGAAGATCAACTTCGGCTGATGTTCCGCGCGGCCCCCAAGAGGGCCGTGGCTCAGAATACCTGCAGCGCCTCGAACACCGGCCCGTCGACGCACACCCGCTTCATCGCGTCCCCTTCGGCGGTACGGACCCGCACCGTGCACCCGGCGCAGCCACCGACGCCGCACGCCATAAACTCCTCGAGGGACACCTGACAGGGCACCGCGTAACGGCGGGCGAGCTGAGCGGCCGCCGCCAGCATCGGGGTCGGCCCGCAGGCGAACAGTTCCACCTCGGCGAGCGCCGCAGAGGGCAGCGAGCCGAGCCATTCTCCGGCGAGTTCGGTGACGTAGCCGTCGAAGCAGCCCGGAAATCCCGCCCGGCTCGCCAGCCGGCTCGGGATGTCCCACGCCTCGAGCAACGGCATGCTGGCGATGGTGCCGGCCGGCATGCCCGGCACCACCAACGTGGAGGGTCGCGGATGGAACGGGAAGGGAATCTCCGAGCCCATCAGCACCAGCGGCCGCCACGGCTCGGGGCTGGCGCGCAGGCGCTCGGCGAGGAAGATCATCGGCGGGATGCCGACCCCGCCGCCGATCAGGACGGTCCGCGGCCGCTCGCGGTGCGCCGTGAACGGCCGGCCAATCGGACCGATGATGCTGACGGTCTCCCCCGGTGTTCGCCCCGCCAGGGCGCGCAGCCCGGGGCCGAGGACCTTGTAGAGCACCTCGATCCAGCCGGCCTCGCGGTCGGCCCGCATGATCGACAGCGGCCGACGCATCGGGATGGACGGATCGCAGGTCAGGTGCACGAAGCTGCCCGGTTCGGCCCGCCGGGCGCAGGCCGGCGCCTGCAGGCGCAGCACGAACTGCTCGCCCTCGTACGCGCTCTGGTGCACGATCCGGGCATCTTCCAGGTGCAGCGTGCCGCGGTCGGCGTGACTCATGCGGCGCTCCTCCAGGCAAGCACTTCGGCGAGCACCGCCATGCGCACGGCGACGCCGTTGCGCACCTGGTCGCGGATCACCGAGCGCGGACCGTCGGCGACGTCGGAGGCGATCTCGATGCCTCGGTTCATCGGTTGCGGATGCATGACGATCGCATCCGGACGGGCGAGCGCGAGACGCTCGGGTGTCAGTCCGTAGCTGGCGTAGTACTGGTCCGCGTCCGGCAAGTCCACCTGGGCCATGCGCTCCTTCTGGATGCGCAGCATCATCACCACGTCGGCCTGCGGCAGGCCGCTCTCGAGTCGAGTGTGGCGCGAGCACCCCTCGAACTCACCCGCCGGGGGCATCAGCGCCGGCGGCGCCACGATGCGCAGGTCGGACACGCCGAGGGCGCGAAACACATGCCAGGCGGAGCGGGCGACGCGCGAGTGGCGCAAGTCCCCGACGATCGCGATGCTCAGCGTATCGAAGCGAGGCTTGTGCTGGCGCACCGTCAGAGCATCGAGCAGGCCCTGGGTCGGATGGGCCACATGCGCCTCGCCTGCGGAGAGAATGCTGACGTGATCGGCGACATGCGCGGCGACCGTCGCGGGGACGCCGATCTCGGCATCGCGAATCACCATCGCGTCGACGTGCAGCGACTGCAGGGTGTAGACCGTATCGAGCATGCTCTCGCCCTTGACGCGCGAGGACAACTGCACCTCGAGGTTCACCACGTCCGCCCCGAGGCGCTTGGCGGCGAGTTCGAATGACACGCGGGTCCGCGTCGAGGGCTCGGTGAACAGGTTCGCCACCGTGCAGCCCTCGAGCACCCGGCTCGCCGGCGGGCGTGCCCCGAGCGGACGCACGAAGCGCTCGGCCCGCTCGAGCAGCCGCTCGATGAGCGGGCGCGGCAGATCCTCCAGGGTGAGCAGATGGCGCAGCGAGCCGTCGGCGCGGAATTGGCCGCTCATGCGGCCTCCGGGGCACGGTGGCGCTTCGGCTCGATCTGCGACCGCCCGCAGGCGGGCGGCAGTGTGGGGTTCATGGCAGTTCTTCTCCAGGCTCTCCGGACAGCCAGCGCTCGAGGATGACCGCGGCCGCGGCGCTGTCGATGTCTTCGCGGCGTACCCGCCGCCGCTCGCCGCGCGCGCGCCGTTCCTTCAGCGCCTCACCGGCCTCGAGGGAGGAGAAGCGCTCATCGATCAGACTCACGGGCAGCGCGAAGCGTCGCTTGAGCTCTTGGCCGAAGCGCCGCGCATGCGGCAGCAGAGCACCGGGGGTACCGTCGGCATTATACGGGGCGCCGACCACGGCACGGTCGGGATTGAGCGCGCGCACCTCACGCCCGATCGAGTCCCAGTCCGGTGCGCCGTCGCGCGCCGCGGCGGCCGGTCGTGGCGCGGCCCGCCCGGTGAGGGTATCGCCGGTGGCCATGCCGATGCGTCTGAATCCGAAATCGAAGGCGAGGACGCGCAGGATCGGTTCAGGCATGTCCGGCGGTCGGGCTGAGCTGGCCGACGCTGATGCCGAGCAGGTCCCAGGCTCCGCTCCAGCGTTGCTCGAAGGGCAGTTCGAAGACCACCCGGGCATCGACCGGTACTGACAGCCATGCGTTCTGCAGGATCTCGCGCTCGAGCTGCCCGGAATCCCAGCCGGCGTAGCCGAGGGCGATGAAGGCGTCCTCGGGACCCTCGCCTCGTGCCATCGCGGCCAGCACGTCGCGCGAGGTGGTCACCTGGATGGTCTCGGACACCCGGTGCGTATGGTCCCACTGCCCGCCCGGACGGTGCAGCACGAAGCCGCGGTCGGTGTGCACCGGGCCGCCGCGCAGCACGGGCTGCTCGGCGAGGCGCTCGCTCGAGGCCGTGAGCTGCATTTGCGAGAACACATCCGCGAGGTGCATCGGCAGGGGCTTGTTCAGCACGATGCCGAGCGCGCTGCGATCCGTGTGCTCGCAGACGAGCACCACGGCCTGGGAGAAGTTCGGATCGGCCAACGACGGCATGGCAATCAGCAGGTGATTGGTGAGGTTGGCCACACCGCCCGCCTCGCCCTGCGGGCCGCGGCGTGTCCCCGCGGAGGCACGCGCTCGCCCAGGCTCTGCCTTGGGCGCAGCGTCACGGCCCGGTTTGCTGCTCTGCTCGCTCATGCGCTGAGTATGGGGACGGTGAGCGTGCGGCTCAAGGCATGCGCACCGAACCGCGCATCCGGCCGCCCTCGAACTGCCACTCGTAGGTGAAGCGCAGCATCCGGTAGCGCTGCGCGAGGTTGGGGGGGAACGGTTCGAAAGGGCTCGCCAGGTGCAAAATCGCGAGCGCCGCCTGATCGAGCGCCGGGTCGCCGCTCGAGCGGCGGATCACCGCGCGGACCAGCCGACCGTCGGCGTCGATCGCGACCTCGATCACCGGGTTGGTGTGCGCGGCCTGCCGCGCGGCCACCGGGAAGTTCAGTGTGCCGATCCGCTCGACCTTGCGCCGCCACGCCACCAGGTAGGGTGCAACGATCGCCGAGCGCGTATCGGGGCTGACCCACAGTGCCCGTTTCGGGCCCCTGAGGTGCACCGGGCCGCCCGTGCTCGCCCCGCGCGCGCCATCGGCGCCGGCAGCAAGTGTTCCGGCGAACGATCCGGGCGCGCTGCTGATGCGGTACGTGACGCGAGTGCTCCAGGCGGTCGTGGTCAGCACCCGCTCGGACCCGCCGTGCGCCGGAGGGCCGGGCGGCGCCGAGCGGCGCCGCCCGCCCGCAGCGCTCGCCGGCATTCCGGCCTGCAGCGCCGGGGTGTTCGGCTGCACGTCGTGGCGGGTATTGCCCGAGCCGAGTTGCGTGCGCTGGGCGAGGTAGGCCGCCTTGGGGTTGTGCGCGGCGCTCGGCAACTGATCCGAGACCAGCAGGACGCGCAGGCCGGGCGCACCGCGTCCCGCGGCGATCGGGCTGTTGAACGTCACGCCGAGAATGAGCAGTCCGTGCAGCAGGGCGGCCAGGAACAGCATCGCCATCAGCCGCTCGCGCGGGGTACGGGCGGCCTGGGCCGAAGCGGACTGCAGGCTCATCGGCGCACGCTCAGCGCTCGGGGCGCGCCAGGCGCTGCTCGATCGCCGCCATCAGCCGGCCGCCGATGTCGATCGGGTACTTCTTTTCGATCTCGCGGATGCCGGTCGGGCTCGTGACGTTGATCTCGGTGACGAACTCGCCGATCACATCGAGGCCGACGAACAGCATCCCGGCCGCCGCGAGGGTCGGGCCAATCTCCCCGGCCAGCCAGCGCTCGCGCTCGTTGAGCTCGCGCACTTGCGCGCGGGCGCCGGCGGCGAGGTTGCCGCGGTTGTCGTGCGGCAGCGGGATGCGCGAGAGCGCATAGGGCAGCGGCTGTCCGTCGATGAGCAGGACGCGGGTGTCCCCGCCGGTGGCGATCTGCGGCAGGTAGCGCTGCGCGATCGCGAAGCGCTGGCCGTAATCGGTGAGCGTCTCGAACACCACGCCGCGATTCTTGTCTTGCGCCTCGAGCACGAAAATCGACCGTCCGCCCATGCCGTGCAGTGGCTTGCAGACGATCTTGCCGTGCTCGGCGAGGAAGGCGCCCATGTCGTCCATGTCGCGCGTGATCAGAGTCGGGGCGCAGCACTGCGGGAACCAGGCCGTGTAGACCTTCTCATTCATGTCACGCAGCCCGCGCGGGCGGTTCACCACCCGCGCCCCCTGCAGCTCGGCGCGCTCCAGGATATAGGTCGTGTAGATGTATTCGGTGTCGAACGGCGGATCCTTGCGCATCAGGATGCACTCGAGGTCCCCGAGCCGCATCGTCTGCGGTTCGCCGAGCTCGAACCAGCGCTGCGGGTCGGCTGCGACCCTCAGCGCCCGGACCCGGCCCCAGGCGATGCCCTCGCGCAGCCACACATCGCGCTGCTCCATGTAGAAGAGCGACCAGCCGCGCGCCTGGGCGGCGAGCAGCATGGCCAGCGTCGAATCCTTGGCATAGTGAATGGCGTGGATCGGATCCATGAGCACGCCGAGTCGGATGGACATGGTGGAATGATGCCAGCAGCGGCCTTGCCTGTCCGGGCCGGCTGCGCCGCGCGCACCGTTTGACCGGAACCGTGATGCGAGCAGCATGGTCAGGCCCAGGCCGATATGTTAAAAGAAAACCTGCGTCAGTTCTCGGGGCCCGCACAGCCAATGGCGCCGCTTCGGGTATTGCGTGTACGCTCGGGACTCGAGGCGGCAACCGCCATCGGGGCGGCCGTTCGAGCCTCACCATATAAGGAGTTGCGTGGCCGTGAATGCCAGCAACGCGAAACTCCAGGGCCTGAAGGTTCTGGTGATCGACGACAGCAAAACCATCCGCCGCACGGCGGAGACGCTCCTTGCCAAAGAGGGCTGCGAGGTCTACACGGCCATCGACGGCTTCGACGCGCTGTCGAAAATCGCCGACCACCAGCCGGACATCGTGTTCGTCGACATCATGATGCCCCGGCTCGACGGCTATCAGACCTGCTCGCTCATCAAGCACAACAAGGTGTTCCGCGCCATCCCGGTGATCATGCTGTCCTCGAAGGACGGCCTGTTCGACCGTGCCCGCGGGCGGATCGTCGGCTCCGAGCACTATCTGACCAAGCCCTTCACCAAAGATGAGCTTCTGAGCGCGATCGAGACGCATATCGGGAGATGACGGCCATGGCGCTGATTCTCATCGTCGACGACTCGCCGACGGAAGTGCACGTGATGCAGACGGCGCTCGAGAAGCACGGTTTTCGCACCGCCGCGGCCGGCGACGGCGCCGAGGGTGTGCGGCTGGCCCGGGAGATGAGTCCGGACCTGATTTTCATGGACATCGTGATGCCGGGCATGAACGGCTATCAGGCGACCCGGGCGCTGGTGAACGATCCGCGCACCCGGCAGATCCCGATCATCATGGTGACCTCCAAGGGGCAGGAGACGGACCGGATCTGGGGGCTGCGCCAGGGCGCGGTCGATTACATGGTCAAGCCCGTCTCGCCCGATCAGCTCATCGCCAAGGCGCGCTTGGCGCTCGCAAGTTGACGCCGACACATGGTGTACCGTTGTTTTTACCTGCACGCCTGCGCACGGGCCGAGTGTCCCCATGAGTGAGGCGGTGTCGCTGCAGTCCCTCCGTGACCGGCCGTTCGAGCTGCTGAGTGAGCTCGAGCGGCGCGCCCGCGCCGTCTCGGCGCAGCCCGGCCAGGAGGGCGCTGCCGAACGCGAGTGGGTCGGCGTGGCGCTGCGCATGGCCGGGGATCTGTATCTGGTGGCCCGCGAGGAGACTCGCGAGGTGCTCGGGGTGCCGGCCGGCATGACTCGCGTGCCGGGGGCGAAACTGTGGATCAAGGGGCTTGCGAATGTGCGCGGGCAGTTGCTGCCGATCATCGATCTGCGCCAGTTTCTCGGCAGCGGCGCCACGCCGATCGGCCGCAACACCCGCGTCGTGGCCGTGAATCACCGCGAGATCCCCGCCGGGCTGCTCGTCGATGAGGTGCTCGGCTTTCGCCGCTTCGCCGAAGGGGAGTTCAGCGCCGAGGCGCCGCCGACCATGGCGCGCTGCGAGCGTTATCTCGCTGGGGCGTTCCGGCGCGGCAGCGAGCAATGGCCGGTACTCAGTCTGCGTGCGCTGCTCGAGAGTGCGGCATTTGCGGAGGCGGCGGCATGAGCGCGCAACCGGCACTGGCCGCACAGTCGCGGCTGCTCACCACGGTGCTCGCCGCCGGCGCCGGTCTGATGCTGCTCGCTGCGGCGGTGGCGTACTTCGCCGCCGGCAGCGGCGCGCCGGCCATGGCGCGCTTCGGTCCGCTCGCCCTGGCGCTGCTCGCGGCCGCCTTGCTCGGCGCGGGCATCGTGCTCGCCGGGCGCATCGAGAAGACGGTCCAGGACCAGCGCTTCGCCGCCGAGACCCAGCGCAAGGAGAACGATCGGAACCAGCAGGCCATCCTGCGTTTGCTCGATGAGCTCTCCAGCCTCGCCGACGGGGATCTCACCGTGCAGGCGACCGTCACCGAGGAGATCACCGGGGCGATCGCCGATTCGATCAACTACGCGGTCGATGCGCTGCGCGGCTTGGTGACGACCATCAATCATTCGGCCATCCAGCTCGACAGTGCCGCCCGCCAGACCCAGGCGCTCTCGCAGCACCTGGCCAAGGCGAGCAGCGCGCAGTCGAAGCAGATCGCTTCGGCCACCGAGTCCGCCTCGGGCATGGCCAATTCGGTGGCGGAGGTCTCCGGCAACGCCGAGCGGGCCTCCGACGTGGCGCGCCATTCGGTGGAGATCGCCCACAAGGGCGGAGATGCGGTGCGCCGCACCATCGATGGCATGAACGCCATCCGCGAGACCATTCAGGAGACCTCCAAGCGGATCAAGCGGCTCGGGGAGAGCTCGCAGGAGATCGGCAACATCGTCGAGCTGATCAACGATATCGCCGAGCAGACCAACATCCTCGCTCTGAACGCCTCGATCCAGGCGTCGATGGCCGGGGAAGCCGGCCGCGGCTTCGCGGTGGTGGCCGATGAGGTCCAGCGGCTCGCCGAGCGTGCCGCCAACGCCACCAAGCAGATCGAGGTGCTGGTGCGCACCATTCAGACCGACACCAACGAGGCGGTCGTATCGATGGAGCGCAGCACCACCGATGTGGTCGGCGGTGCGCTGCTGGCGGAGAACGCCGGGGCGGCGCTCGATGAGATCGAGCAGGTCTCCAACCAGATCGCGAGCCTCGTGCAGAACATCTCCGGCAGCGCACGCGCGCAGGCGAGCGGCGCGCAGAACATTGCGCGCAACATGCAGGTGCTGCGCGAGATCAGCGTACAGACCGCCGAGTCCACCAATGCCACCTCGGCGGCCATCGCCCAGTTGGCGGAACTGTCGGCGGGCCTGCGCCGCGCGGCGGCCGGGTTCCGCCTGCCCGGCGGCGCGCACCCGGGTGCCACCGGCGCGTATAAGCGCCCCGACGGTATCGCGGCCGCCGGCCGTCCCGCTGCCACCCCCGTCACCGCCGCGGGCGGTCACTGAGCCTACCGTCCGGAGCTGCTGGATGTCGGAAGTCGCCTCGCAGACGCTCGAGCTGGTCGGGCACGAACTCGCCCACACGCTGGGGGAGGCACGCGCCGCCATCGAGAGCTACCTCGAGCAGCCGGACAACGTCACGTTGCTCGAGCGTTGCAAGCACGAGCTGCATCAGGCGCAGGGTGTGCTGCGCGTGTTGGAGATCTACGGCGCGGCGCTGCTCGCCGAAGAGATGGAGCTGGTGGCCGACTACCTGCTCGCCACCTACGATGAGCGCAAGGGCCAGGCCGAGAGCCTCGATGCACTGCTGCGCGCGCTGGTGCAGTTGCCCGGATATCTCGAGCGGGTGCTTGCCGGCGGGCGCGACATCGCGCTCGTGCTGCTGCCGCTGCTGAATGACCTGCGGGCCGTGCGCGGCAGCGCGCTGCTGTCCGAAGGCACGCTGCTGCTGTTGAACCTGAAGTCGGACAAGCAGGCCCACCCTGAGGCTCCCGTCCCCGGGGAGCCGATCCTGAACGTCGAGCAATGGGCTCGGCGGCGGCGCACGCAGTTCCAGGCCGGCCTCATCGGCTGGATCCGCGGCGAGCGCCTCGAGCAGAACCTCGCCACGCTCGCCTCGGTGGCCGAGAAGCTCGAGCGCTCCGCGACGCGTCAGCCGGTGTTCCAGCTCTGGTGGGTCGTGGGCGCGGTAATCGAGGCGCTGCGCGACGGCGGTCTCGAGGGCGGCGTGTCGGTGAAGCGGCTGCTCGGACTGGCCGATCGCGAGATCCGCCGCCTCTACGAGCTCGGCGAGCCACGCTACTGCCAGAGCCCGCCGGTCGACCTGCTGAACAACCTGCTCTATTACGTCGGCCGCTCCGCCAACAGCGGAACGCGCGTCGCGGCCGTACGGGCCTCGTTCCGCCTGAGCGAACTGCTGCCGGTGGATGAGAGCATCGAGCAGGAGCGCGAGAGCCTCTCGGCGCCGAACATCAAGCTGATGCAGACCGTGGCGGTGGCGATCCGCGAGGATCTGGCCAAGGTCAAGGAAGTCCTCGAGCAGTTCGGCCGGCGCGGCGGCAGCGACGGCGAGGAGCTGCGGGTCCAGGTCGCGCTGCTGCGCAAGATCGGCGATACGCTCGGGGTGCTCGGGCTCGGCGCGCAGCGTGCCGCGGTGCAGGCGCAGACCGATCGTCTGGAGCGCATTCTCGGTGGCGCCGAGCCGCTCACGGAAGGCGTGCTGGTCGAAGTTGCCGCCGCGCTGATCGCGGTCGAAGACCGGCTGGATGACAACCTGGTCGGCATGATCCTGCCGGTCGGCGGCGCCGAGCGCGACGCGCCGCAGGGCGATCGGGAATTCCAGCAAGTGCAGTCCGCGGTCCTGCGCGAGTGCATTCAGAACCTTGCCTGGATCAAGGAGGCCGTCACGCAGAGCATCGGCGGCTCGCCCGATCCGGCGGCGCTCGACAGCTGGCAGGGTCTGATCACGGGACTGAAGGCCGCACTGCTGATGCTCGGCAAGGCGCGTGCGGTGGAGGTCGTCGAAGGCATCGCCACGCAGTTGCGCCGCATCATGCGCCCGGGCGCGACCGCGCTGCCGCCGGGCTGGCTCGACCGCCTGGCCGATGCGATCGTGAGCATCGAGTACTACATGGAGACGCTGCAGGCAGGGCGCAGCGACCCCTGGTACATGCTCGACAACGCCCAGTCGTGCCTGCAGTACCTGGAGCGCGCGCCGCAGGCGCTGCCGACGGCACCCATCGAGCCGTCCGCTTTTGCCAAGACGGTGCTCATGACGCCGGGCGGGGAGACCCAGGCGGGCGCCACCATTCCGGATGTTCCGCTGGCGGCCGCACCGCCGCCCGTGGCGTTCTCCGCCGCCTCCACCGCGAAGCTGGCGGCGCTCGCCGAAAGCGCGAGCCCGGAGCTGATCAAGCTGTTCGTCGAGGAGGCCCGTGAGGAGTTGGCGCGCATCCGCCGCCACTTCCCGCTGTGGGACCAGAACCCGCTCGATCGCGATTCGCTCGAGATCGTGCGTCGCGGCTTTCATACACTGAAGGGCAGTGGGCGCATGGTGGGCGCGCGCGAGCTCGGCGAGCTCGCCTGGTCCGTCGAGAGTCTGCTCAATCGGTTGCTCGACAACACCCTGACGCGCAGCCCCGAGATCCTGGAGGAGCTGCGCGAGGCGATTGCCGCACTGCCGCAGCTGATCGAACATCTCGAGACCGGTCGTCCGGTGGCGAGCGACGTGGCGGGCATCACGGCCGCCGCACACGCCATGGCCGCGGGCCGTGAGAGCGAACCGCCGACGCCCGGTTCCGCCGAAACCGTGCCGGGCGAGACCGGGGCGGCCGCGGCCGTGCCGGTGACCGCCGCCGGCATGGATGAGGCGCTGCGGGACATCTATGCCCGCGAAACCGAGACCCATGTGGCGGCGATCCGGGCCTACCTGAAGAGCGAGGCGCAGGCGCCCGAGCCGCACCCATTGCCCGAGGACGTCTATCGGGCCTGTCACACGCTCGCGGGCAGCTCCAAGGCCGCGCAGGCGCGCCACGGCGTACGGCTTGCCGAGCCGCTCGATCACTGGATCCGGCGCGCTTTCACCAGCGGCGCCGGTCTGAGCAGCGCCGATCTGACGCTGCTCGCAGACTGCATGGGCGCGATGGAGACGGTGGCCGAACACCTCGAGGAGCCCACCGGATATTTTGCCAGCCACCTGCTGCTGATCGAGCGGCTGGGCGAGGCCGAGCACGCGCTCGATGAGCGCATCGCCGCGGCCGCACCGGCGCAGGAAGAGGCCGCCGCCCCGGCGCCCGAGGCTGCGGCCCCGATCGAACGGTTCGCGCCGACGCCGTCGGTGGAGCCGGCCGTCGATTACGATCCGGAAGTCGCCGCCGTCTTCACCGAAGAGGCCCTCGAGCTGATCGAAGGCTCCGAGCGCGCGCTCGGGGACTGGCGCTCGGCGCCCGCGGATGCGCAGCGTGCGTTCGCGCTGAAGCGTGCGTTGCACACGCTCAAGGGCGGGGCGCGCATGGCCGGCATCATGACCATGGGCGATCTGTCGCACGAACTCGAGACGCTGGTCGGCCAGGCCGAGGGCGGCGCGCTGAGCGCCGGCGAGGCAGTGTTCGACGTCATTCAGGCGAGCCTCGATCATCTCGCCGGCATGCGCGAGGCGGTGGTCAACGGGCAGGCCGTGCCGCCCGCCCAGGCGATGATTGCGCGGATCCGCGCACTGACGCAGCCGCAGCGCGAGGCGAGCGCCGACGCCGAGCCACTCCCGGCCCCGGAGGGAGCGTCCCCGGTTCTCGAGGTCATCGAGCCGGTCTCGATCGAGCGCGAGACCCTCCCGCTGCAGGTCCTCGAGCGCGCGGCGCCGGCCGAACGCGCCGCTCAGGAGCCGCCGGTGCTGGCGCCGGCCGGCCTCGAGGCGGTGTCGCCGAGCGCATTTGAGGCGCTGACGGTCGAACCGGACGGAATCGCCGAACCCTTCGTGCCGGCCGAACTCGATCCCGAGGCGGTTCCGGTCCTGCAGCCGGCGTCCCTGCTTGAACCGACCCAGCTTGCCCAGAACCTGCCGCTGGCGCCGCTCGAGGCGGCGAGGCCCGAGCCGGAGGCCGCGCCGCTCGCGGTGCCGCAGCCGGTACCCCCGGGCCGTGAACCGGTCGCGCCCGCGGAGCGTCAGGAGATGGCGCGGGTCGATGCCGAGCTGCTCGACAAGCTGCTGAACGTCGCCGGCGAGGCGAGCATCGCGCGCTCGCGGCTCGACCAGCAGATCAGTTCCATCGATTTCAACCTCGGCGAGCTCTCGCGCACGGTGACGCGTCTGAAGGAGCAGCTGCGCAGCCTGGAGATCGAGACCGAGGCGCAGATTCTGCACCGGCACGAGCCGGACAGCGGCCACCGCGGCGATTTCGATCCGCTCGAGCTCGACCGGTATTCCTCCATTCAACAGTTCTCCCGGGCGCTCGCCGAGACGGCCAACGACGTGGCCAGCCTGCAGCAGCTGCTCGAGACTCTGACGAAGGATGCGCACACGCTGCTGCAGCAGCAGGCGCGCACCATGACGGAGCTGCAGAACGGCCTGATGCGCACGCGCATGGTCTCGTTTCAGCAGCACGTGCAGCGTCTCTCGCGCATCGTGCGCCAGGCGGCCGCCGATACCGGCAAGCGCGCCGAGCTGATCGTCGAGGGCGCCTCCGGGGAACTCGATCGGCAGGTGCTCGAGCGCATGCTGCCGCCGTTCGAGCACCTTTTGCGCAACGCCGTGGTGCACGGCATCGAAGGGCCCGAGGAGCGTCTGCGCCGGGGCAAGCCGCCGGTGGGGCGCATCGAGCTGCAGCTGCGCCGCGATGGGGCGCAGGTCGTGGTGCGCCTCGCGGATGACGGTGCGGGGATGAACCTGCAGGCGATCCGGGCCAAGGGGCTCGCGCTCGGGCTGATTCCGCCTGCTGGGGTGAGCGACGAAGAAGCGCTGCAGCTGATCCTCGAGCCGGGTTTCTCCACCGCGGGCAGCGTGACGCAGCAGGCCGGCCGCGGCGTCGGCATGGACGTGGTCGCCACGGAGATCAAGCGCCTCGGCGGCGCGCTGCACATGAAGTCGCAGGCGGGCGAGGGCAGTGAGTTCACGATCCGCCTGCCGTTCACGCTCGCGATCAGTCATGCGCTGATTGCCCGCGCCGGCGATGAGCTCTATGCGCTGCCACTGCCGACCGTCGAAGGGGTGTTGCGGCTGCCGCTCGAGCAGGTGAACCAGTATCTCGGCGCGGAGTCCGCGCCGTTCGAGTACGGCGCACAGCGCTACCGGTTTCAGCATCTGGCGGTCTTCATCGGCCTGCCGCCCTCGCCGCTGCCGAGCGAGGATGCCACGGTGCCCGTGGTGTTGGTCCATGCCGGAGAGCATTCCACGGCGATCGTGGCCGATGAGCTCCTCGGCAACCGCGAGATCGTGGTCAAGTCGGTCGGACCGCAGATCGCCAGCATTCGCGGCATCTCCGGGGCGACCATTCTCGGGGATGGTCGGATCGTGATCATTCTGGACATCGGCGCGCTGGTGCGCGCCGAGTGGCGCGGGCGCGGACTGGTGCCGGCCGAGCGCGATCAGACCGACCGGCGCATCCTCGCGATGGTGGTGGACGATTCGATCACGGTGCGGCGGGTGACGCAGCGGCTGCTCGAGCGCAACGGCATGCGGGTGCTGACGGCCCGAGACGGCATGGACGCGGTCGCGCTGCTGCAGGATCAGGTGCCGGACATCATCCTGCTCGACATCGAGATGCCGCGCATGGACGGCTACGAGGTGGCCGCGCATGTGCGCAACGATCCGCGGCTGCGCGCGGTACCGATCATCATGATCACCTCGCGGGTCGGTGAGAAGCACCGCGCTCGGGCAATCGAGTTCGGCGTCGACGATTATCTCGGTAAGCCGTACCAGGAGACGGAGCTGCTCGAAGCGATCGCACCGCTGGTCGAGCGCGCCCGCGGGACGCACCACGGCGAGGACTTCGGCGCGGCCGACTCGGCCGCGGCGCAGGGCGAGTGACGGGGGAACGATGGCCGAGAGGGTTCAGGAAATCTACAGCCTGCTCATTCCGCTCGCGGAGGGCCGGTTGCTCGTGCCGCGTGCCTGCGTCGCGGAGGTCGCCGGACTGCCGGTGCCCTCGGAGATGACCGGTGCGCCGCCGTGGTACATCGGCACGGTGCCGTGGAACGGCCGGCCGGTGCCGCTGGTGTCCTTCGAGGGGGTCTGCGGGCGCAGTATTCCGCCGGGCTCGGGGCGCGCGCGCATGGTGGTCTTCGTGGGTCTGGGGACGCGTCTGGCGCATTTCGCCATCGTCTCGCAGGGCTTCCCGCAGCTGGTGCGGCTGAGCTCGGATGTGATCCGGCCGGGTGGCGCCGCGTTTCCCGAGCGCGTCCCGGTGCTCTGCCAGCTGCGCATGGCCAACGAGACGCCGCTGGTGCCGGATCTGGAGCGCCTTGAGGCGCTGATCGCGGACGAGACGCGCTTCGCAGCCTGAGTCGGCCGGAGGCGAGCGTGGCCGCGGGCGGGGCTTGAAAAACCCCTCAAGGTCCGGCTGGGTCGGCCGATGTGCACTCAGAGGAACCGAATCGATCGCCCCGCACCACGAGGGTCTTGCGGGCCACCGGCTGGGATGCCCTGCAGCCTCGAACGCATCCCCGTGCAGGACTGATCCCCGGCGCCCGTGTGAACTTCTCGGCATTACCTGACTTCGTGGCCATTGGCGGTCTGGTGGCCGTCTTCTGGACGCTGCTGCGCCGCACCCGCCAGAGCCGCCTGAACTTCTGGCTGGTCGGTTGGGTGCTGCTGCTCGTGCACATCATCGCGTTGTTCGTGGCCGCGAACACCCCCGGCAGTGCCGATGGGGCCTATTCCGTGGCGGTGGCCATGCTGGTGGTGATCGCCAACATTTTCATGTGGGCGAGCGGCGAGCAGCTCGAGATCCGCGCGCGCACCCTCTCGATTGCGGTCTTCAGCGCAGTCCCCGACGTGGTGCTCCTCAGCTGCGTGCAGTACGGCGTCGGTGCCGCCTGGATCTACGCGGCAACGACCCTCCTCGGTGCCGGCTCGATGCTGTGGATGATGCGCGCCTGGCGCAGCGCGAACGGTCAGCCGACGCTGCGCTGGCGGACCTCGCTGGTGCTGAGCGTCTACGCCGTGCAGGGCGCGCTGCTCGCCTTCGGCCATCCGAACGAGGCGCTGACCTGGATGCTCACCTGGCATTACCTGGCGGTCGCCGCGCTGTACCGGATGACCGCGCCGCGAGCCTCGGCGAGCGTGCGCTTCACCATGATCAGCTTCATTGCCTGGGCGTTCGTGTTTCCGGCCTCAGACCTGATGGCGGTGCTCTGGCCGCTCGCGCACGTCGATGCCGAGGTCTGGAACCTGCCGAAGTTCCTGGTCGCCACCGGCATGACCTTCACGCTGCTCGAGGAGCAGCTGTCGAAGGCCGAGTACGCCTCGCAGCATGATGCGCTCACCGGGCTGCCCAACCGACGTCTGCTGGTGCGCCGTCTGCACGAGGCCATGGTGCGGGTGCGGGCCGCCGGCACCGATTTGGCGCTGGTGGTGATCGATCTCGACGGGTTCAAGGAAATCAACGACACCTTCGGCCATGCGGTGGGCGATGAGGTGCTGCAGTGGGCGGCGGGACAGTTTCGTGCGCGGCTCCGGGAGCACGATGTGCTGGCGCGGCTCGGTGGCGATGAATTTGCCGTGGTGCTCACCGAGGTGCGGGGGCGAGAGGCCGCCGAGCGGGTCGCGGCGGATCTGCGCCGCGCACTGGCCGACGGTCTGGTGATCCGCGGGCGCCAGCTGAGGGTCGGTGCCAGCGTGGGATTCTCGTTGTATCCGGCCGACGGCGATGACGCGGATCGTCTCTACGCGGCGGCCGACCACGCCATGTATGAACGCAAGCCCTACCGGCAGGACGCGGACGGGCCGGGCGCGCTCGAGGCCCGTCCCGGCGCCTGAGACGCCCCGTTCACTCCAGCACTGCGCGCACGGGCGCGTGCAGCCGTCCGTTGCTCGCCAGCACCGAGGTCGTCTCCAGGGTGATCTCCCCGCCGCTGAGATCGGTGAACGTGCCGCCCGCTTCGCGCACGATCACCACGAGCGCGGCGATGTCGAGGATGTTCACGTCAGACTCGATCACCACCTCGAGCGCGCCGCGGGCCAGCAGGTGGTAATGCAGGAAATCCCCGTAGCCGCGGATGCGGCTGACCTGACCGATCAGCGCGCCGAGCTTCGGCCACTGCGCCGAGCGGGCGAGCGTCTTCAGATTGCCCGTCGAGACGATGCTCGCAGCGAGCGCCTCGGTGGTGCTGACGCGGATGGGGTGGTCATTCAGGTAGGCCCCCTCGCCGCGCTCCGCCCAGGCGATCTCGCCGTAGGCGGGGGCGCTCGAGACGCCCAGCACCAGCTGCCCGGCGCGCAGCAGCGCGATCTGGGTCGAGAAGAACGGGCACTGACGCACGAACGACTTGGTGCCGTCGATCGGATCGACCAGCCACACGCTCTCGGCGCCGAGCGCGTGCTGGCCGGTTTCCTCGCCGTAAAAGCCATGGTTCGGAAAGCGTCGCGCGAGGAGGGTGCGGATGGCTTCCTCGGCGCGCACGTCGGCCTCCGTCACGGGCGTCTGGTCCGCCTTGGTGCGGATCTCGAGGTTGCGCTGGTAGTACTCGCCGATCACCTCGGCGGCGGCGCGTGCCGCCTCCAGGGCGGCTTGAAGTTCGGGTGAGGGCATGCGGCTCGGCCGGGTGAGGGGCCGTCAAATTGCCGCCCCGGGGCGCGCCTGTCAATTGCACACTCTGGCACAATGCGCCGCGAGGAGAACCATGGGCAATCGGCTGAGCAAAATCTATACGCGGACCGGCGATGAGGGCACCACGGGGCTCGGCGACGGGACGCGGGTAGCGAAGGACAGCGTGCGGGTCGAGGCGTTCGGCACGGTCGATGAGCTCAACAGCACCCTCGGGGTGCTGCTCGCGGTGCCTGGGCTGCCCGCGGCGGTCGGCGAGTGCCTGACCGAAGTGCAGCATCAGCTGTTCGATCTCGGCGGCGAGCTGTGCATCCCGGGCCACCTCGTGCTCGGCGCCGAGCAGGTCGAGGGTCTGGAGCGCACGCTCGATGCGTTCAATGAGGCTCTGCCGCCGCTGAAGGAATTCATTCTGCCGGGCGGCGGTGCGGCCGCGGCCGCCTGTCACCTGGCCCGCACGGTGGCGCGGCGCGCAGAGCGGCGGGTCTGGACGCTGGCGGCCGCCGAGCCGGTCAATCCGCATGCGCTGCACTACCTGAACCGGCTGTCCGACCTGCTGTTCGTGCTGGCCCGGGTGCTTGCGCGGCACGAGCGCGGTAGCGAAGTGCTCTGGCGGCACACGCGCTGAGAGTCGCCGCCGGCGCTGCAACTTTCGGTCTGCGGGCGTGTTCTGGGGGGCACCTTGGACAGGAGACGCCCATGAATCGCCCCTTCAGCCCCACACTGGCCGCACTGTTTCTCGGATTCACCGCGCTCGCCGCGCTGCCGGGCGCGGCGCATGCCGGTGACCGCACGACGGTCACGCGCACCTACCCCTGGCACTCCGATCAGCTGATCCTCGAGGTCCCGGCCGACGTTCACTACCACCCGGCGCCCACCTGGAGTCTGACGATCAGCGCGCCCGAGCAGACGCTGCGTGAGCTCGTGGTCGGCGGTGGGCGGATCAAGGCCAAGCCGCATACCTGCTTTTCGCTGATCCCGTTCTGCATGAGCTTCGGGACCGACATCCACCACACCGTGCAGGTGAATCTCAGCGGGCCGGCATTGCGCGTGATCCGGGTCGACGGTGCGGCCGACCTCGAGCTCGATCAGATCCACCAGGACCGCCTCGCGCTGCAGATCGACGGCAGCGCGAAAGTTCACGGCAGCGGTACCGTTCAGCAGCTGGCCGTGACGATCGACGGCGCCGGCACTCTGCACCTCGGACACCTGAGCGAGCAGCGCGCCCGCGTGCGCATCGATGGCAGCGGCATGGTCTCGATCGCGCCCACCGACAGCGTCTCGGTGCACATCGCGGGGGCCGGGACCGTGCGCCTGCACTCCGATCCGCCGCACGTGACGACGCATATCGAGGGGGCCGGCGAAGTGACCCGCGTACCGGCCGCCGGTTGAGGATCCGCGGCCGGCGGGTCGTCGTGGCCGGGGCGGTTGGGTCGCGGCGCGCACGCACGGCCCGGCCCTTTTCCCCGGCCGCCCCGCCGGTCCGTCGCTCAGGCGTCCAGTTGCCGCTCGAGTTGCGTGCGCGAGAACAGGCCGCGCACGACGGTGCCGCCCGGCGCGGCGCGCTCCAATACGATCAGATGCGTGATGGCGCGGTGTGCCTGGAACCGCGCAGCGATGTCCGCCACGCTGGCCGTGCGCACCGTGTTCCAGTCGAGCATCGGCACCTGCTCCCAGGGCGTCATGACGTGACCGACCTGGATTTCGTCGTGGCGCGTGAAACTCGAGCTGTTGAGAAACTGCAGCGGCCGCTCGCCTTGGATGTCGTACGAGGTGATCAGGCCGATCACCTTCTCGCCCCGCGCCACGAGCAGTGCGCGTACGCCGGCCACCATCATGTCGCGCAGCGCATCGTCGATCGGCCGTTCGGCCGTCACGAGCACCGGGGTCTGGGCCGCGAAGTCGGTCATGACGAGGGCTGCCGGGTCCGTCGGGGCGACCCGGTGGGCGTGCGGCGGCGCGGGTCGTCGCGGTGCATCGCTCGTGGTGAAGGCGTGCGCCGCGGGATGCAGATCGCCCGGGCGGGCGAGCAGGGCGTGCTCGGCGCTTTCCGTTTCTGAATCGAACATCGATGTGGTCCTCCGTCGCGTCCGCTCGCCGCAGCGCAGAGACGGCTCGGCCGGCGGGCGCCGACTCATTGTGCGCCGATGAAAGCGGCCCCTGCGTCTCTCAAGCGAGAGACGCGGTGTGACGTGGTGGGTGCCGCCAGAAGGTTTGACCGGCGTGGCGGTGAGAGTTCCGGTCCCGCGCTCGCGGGGGCCCTCGCCGCGGCGGCGCACAAAAAACAAGGCCGCGTGATCGCTCACGCGGCCCTGTCTCCCCCCTCGACCTGTGCCCGGTGGGTCTGCCGGCGCAATCCTCTGCTCGAAGTGCTCGTCAGCGCCGGCCCGTGGTGTGCTTGTCCCGGCGCTGTTGCATTGATGGTATCTGTCTGGGGCCTTCCGTCAAGCACTTTGAACTTGTCGTTGCCTTGACGCAACAAATTGGGGGCTCAGGACAGGCGGCCGGCGAGCGCGCCACGCCAGCGCCCCCAGTCGAATGACGGTCCGGGATCGGTCTTTCGGCCCGGCGCGATGTCGCTATGTCCCGCGATGTGCTCGGACGACAGCGAGGGATAGGCCGCCAGGAGCCCGGCCACGAGGGCGGCGAGGCTCTCGTATTGCGCATCGGTGTACGGCGTGCGGTCCGTCCCCTCGAGCTCGATGCCGATCGAGAAGTCGTTGCACGCTTCTCGGCCGCGGTACTGCGAGCGGCCGGCATGCCAGGCGCGTTGGCCGAACCTCACGTACTGGCGCAGCCCGCCGTCGCGCCGCACGAGCACGTGGGCCGAGACGCGCAGATGCGCAACATCGCTCAGGGCCGCGGGCGCATCGGCCGGAATGTTGGCCGTGAACAGCCGGTCGATCCACGGTCCGCCGAACTGTCCCGGCGGCAGGCTGATGCCATGAATGACGATCAATTCCGGTTGCACGCCCGGCGGGCGCGCGTCGCAGTGCGGGGAGAGCACCTGCGTCACACCGGCCAGCAGGCCGGTGGTGGTATCGATCTGAACGGCGCGGGGGAAGCTGCTCACTGCGGTCGGACGGGCGCTCGACGCCGCGGCGGGGGACGCATCCCGCCTTCGCCGCCGATCATGCCACAATCGTCGCATGAGAACCGACAATGCCGCCTACGTAGAGCGCGATCTCGCGCATGTTTGGCACCCATGCACGCAGATGAAGGATCATGAGCGCGTGCCGCTCATTCCGGTGCGCCGCGGCGTGGGCGCCTGGCTCGAGGATTACGAGGGCAAGCGTTATCTCGACGCCATCAGCTCCTGGTGGGTGAACCTCTTTGGCCACGCCAATCCGCGCATCAACGCCGCGGTGCGTGCCCAGCTCGAGAGCCTCGAGCAGGTGATCCTCGCCGGCTTCACCCACGAGCCGGTCATCCGCCTCTCCGAGGCGCTCGCAGCGGTTGCCCCGCCCGGGCTGACGCGCTGCTTCTACGCCGACAACGGCTCCTCGGCGGTCGAAGTCGCGGTGAAGATGAGCTATCACTATTGGCGCAACCTCGGTCGCGGACACAAGCGCCGCTTCATCACGCTCTCGGGCAGCTATCACGGCGAGACGCTCGGCGCACTCGCCGTGGGCAACGTCGAGCTGTACAAAGACATCTACCAGCCGCTGCTGATGGACGTCATCACCGTCCCGTCCCCGGATTGCTACGAACGTGAGCGCGGGGAGAGCTGGGCGGAGCACTCGCGGCGCAAGTTCGCGCACATGGAGGCGGCGCTCGAGCGGCATGCGCACGAGTGCGCTGCGGTGATCCTCGAGCCGCTGGTGCAATGCGCCGGCGGGATGCGCATGTACGACCCGGTGTATCTGCAGCTGCTGCGCGAGGCCTGCGACCGGCACCAGGTGCTGCTGATTGCCGATGAGATCGCGGTCGGTTTCGGGCGTACCGGAACGCTGTTCGCCTGTGAGCAGGCCGGCATCAGCCCAGATCTGATGTGTCTCTCGAAGGGGCTCACCGCCGGTTACCTGCCGCTCTCCGCGGTGCTCGCCACCGAGCCGATCTATGCGGCGTTCTACGACGACTACACCAAACTCAACGCGTTCCTCCACTCGCACAGCTTCACGGGCAACCCGCTCGCCTGCACCGCCGCGCTCGCGTGTCTGGAGATCTTCAAGACCGAGGGGGTGATTCACCGCAACCGCGCGTTGAGTGCGCATCTCGGGGAGCGGGCCCGCACCCTCGAGGCGCATCCGCACGTCGCCGAGGTGCGCCAGCACGGCATGATCGTCGCCGCTGAGCTGGTGCGCGAGAAGTCCTCGCGCGAGCCGTATCCCTGGCAGGAGCGGCGCGGACTGACGATCTACCGCCACGCGCTCGAGCGCGGCGTGCTGCTGCGCCCGGTGGGCAACGTGGTGTACTTCATGCCGCCCTACGTGGTGACCCCGGAGGAGATCGACCTGATGGTCGAGGTGGCCCGCGAGGGCATCGAGCGGGCCACGTGCGACTGACGCGCATCCACGTGAGCGCGCTGGCGCCGGCGGGCGGCGCCTGCACGGTGCGCGGGGAGGCGGCCAATCACCTCGCGCGCGTGCTGCGCCTCGGGGTGGGCGATGCGCTCGAGGTGTTCGATGGCGAGGGCGGGGAGTACCCCGGGCGCATCGAGGCGATGCGCAAGGGCGAGGTGCAGGTCGCGCTCGGGCCGCGCCGCGAGGGCCGCACCGAGTCCCCCCTGCAGCTCACCCTCGCGCAGGGCATCTCGCGCGGCGAGCGCATGGACTGGGTCGTGCAGAAAGCCGTGGAACTCGGCGTGACGCGCATCGTGCCGGTCCTGACCGAGCGCAGCGTCGTGCGCCTCGATGCCGAGCAGGCGCGCAGCAAGCAGCGCCATTGGCACGGCGTTGCGGTGGCGGCCTGCGAACAAAGCGGGCGCAGCCGTCTGCCGCACATCGATCTGCCGCAGCCGCTGTCGATGTTCTTCGCGGCGCTGCCCGCCGGCGCCGGGGCGCTGCGCGTGCTGGCGAACCCGCAGGCGCAGACCGGGCTTGCGGCGCTGCCGCCGAGCGCCGCGGACGTGCTGGTGCTGATCGGTCCGGAGGGCGGGCTCGCCGCCGCGGAATCACACGCCGCGCTCGAGCACGGCTTCCTGTCCGTGCGGCTCGGTCCGCGGGTGCTGCGCACCGAGACGGCGGCCGTGGCGGTGCTCGCGCTGCTGCAGCAGCGCTTCGGGGATCTCTGAGGCGACTCAGGGCTGCAGGCGCGTGACGCTCCAGGGGCCGGCGGCGAAGGACTCGCCCGCTGCCCGCAGCGATCGCGTCCACTGCAGCCGATCGTGAATGCGCGCCGGTCCCTCGATCCACAGCTCCACCGATTCGGCCCACAGCCGGTATCCCCCCCAGTGCGCCGGGCGCGGGATGGAACCGGAGAAGGGCGGCTCGCTGCCCTGGGCATTGGGCACGGGTGCGGCGAAGCGCTCGGCCGCGACGCAGAGCGCTCGTTCGAGCGCCGAGCGGGACTCGACCGGTTCGCTCTGCTCACTCGCCCAGGCGCCGAGGCGGCTCTGCCAGGGCCGCGAGGCGAAATAGGCGTCGCTGTCGGCCGCGGGCGCCCGGAGCACCGGGCCCTCGATGCGCACCTGCCGGTGCAGCGCGTCCCAATGGAACACCGCCGCGGCGCGGCCGTTGGCCGCGAGCTCCCGGCCCTTGCGCGAGGCGTAATTGGTGTAGAACGCAATGTACCCCGGCTGCGCGCTGACGCTCTTGCACAGCACCACGCGCGCCGACGGCTGGCCGGCGGCATCGCAGGTGGCGAGCACCATCGCGTTCGGGTTCGGTTGCGTGGCCGCGCGGCGGGCCTCTTCGAGCCAGCGCGCGAGGACCTCGAGCGGCTCGGCCGGCGGTGCGCCGGCGGACAGTTCGGTCTGCGTGGACATGCCCGGCATGGTACGGGAAAGCGCCGCGCAGCGGCATGCGTGAAATTCGACTTGCGGTGCCGCCGCCGGCCCGATACAAAGAAACAGCCTCGTACCGCTCAGTGACCGGACTGCTTCGCATGACCCGCGACGATGTGACCCTGGATGATTTGCGCCGCCGGCTCACGGAGCTCGACCGGCAGTTCATCCGGCTTGCCGCCGAGCGCAAGGCGCTCAGCGCCGAGGTCGCGCGGGTCAAACGAGCGACGGGCCATCCGACGCGCGATTACGGCCGCGAGCGCGAGGTGCTCATGGGCGCGCGCACCGCGGCAGCCGAGCTCGGCGTCTCCCCGGCGCTCGCCGAGGAGCTGCTGCGCCTGCTGATTCGCGCCTCACTCACCACGCAGGAGCAGGCGAGCGTCGCGGCGCAAGGCGCCGGCTCGGGCCGGCGGGCGCTCGTGATCGGCGGCGGTGGCAAGATGGGGCGCTGGTTCGTGCAGTTCCTCACCTCACAGGGCTTCACCGTGGAGGCGGCCGACCCGCTCGGCGCGGTGGCCGGGGTGCCGACCGTGGCCGACTGGCGTGCCAGCGACCTGACGCACGACTGCATCGTGCTCGCCACGCCGCTCGCGGCGACGGATGCGATCCTGCGCGACCTCGCGCTGCGCCGTCCCGCCGGACTCATCTTCGACGTCGGCTCGCTGAAGTCCCCGTTGCGCTCGGGGCTGCAGGCGCTGAAGTCGCACGGCTGCCGCGTCACCTCGGTGCACCCGATGTTCGGGCCGGACACCGAATTGCTCTCCGGGCGACACGTCATTTTCGTCGACCTCGGACATGCCGAGGCGCTCGCCGCGGCGCGCGCGCTGTTCGCCCCGACTATGGCCGAGCAGGTGGTGATGAGCCTCGATGACCACGACCGGCTGATCGCATACGTGCTCGGCCTGTCGCACGCACTGAACATCGCGTTTTTCACCGTGCTCGCCGAGAGCGGTGAGGCGGCCCCGAAGCTCGCGCGCCTCTCGAGCACCACGTTCGATGCCCAACTCGACGTCGCCGCCTGCGTCGCGCAGGAGAGCCCGGAGCTGTACTACGAGATTCAGAGTCTGAACGATTACGGCGCGGCGTCGCTCGAGGCGTTGGTGCAATCCGTCGAGCGCATCCGCACGGCCGTACTGTCGCGCGACCACGACACGTTCGTGGCGCTGATGCGCCAGGGACGGGAGTATCTACAGGACCGGCGCAGCGTTGCCGAGCGGCGTGCGTAGGGGGCGGGAGCGGAATGAACCACATGCACTCCGGGCACGACGTGGCGGGCGACATCATCGATGCGGACGGGTTCCGTGCCAACGTCGGCATCGTGCTGATGCGCGGGGACGGCGACGTGTTTCTCGGCCGCCGCGCCGGCGGCAAGGGCTGGCAGTTTCCCCAGGGCGGCATCCGCGCCGGAGAGAGCCTCGAGGAGGCGCTGTACCGCGAGCTGCACGAGGAGATCGGCCTCGCGGCCGAGAACGTGGAACTGCTCGGGCACACCGCGCGCTGGCTGCGCTACCGGCTGCCGCCGCGCTACGTGCGGCGCAACCGCCATCCGCTGTGCATAGGGCAGAAGCAGCGCTGGTGCCTGCTGCGCCTCAGGCGCGAGGTCGAGACATTCGACTTCCGCAGTACCGCGGAGCCGGAATTCGATGAGTGGCGCTGGGCGGATTTCTGGGAGCCGGCGCGCGAGGTGATCTACTTCAAGCGCAAGGTCTACCAGCGCGCCCTCACGGAGCTCGCGCCGCTCGCCTTCCCCACCGGACAGCCGGCCCTGCCGGACTGGTGGGACGAGCTGACCGGGCGGACCCGCGACGACGCACGGGTGCGTGCGGGTGAATAGCCCGCCGCCGCTGGCACGGCCCTGGCGCGGCCGCGCGGTGCGGATCGGGGTCGCCCTCGGGGCGCTCCTGGTGCTCTACCTGACCTTCGAGATCGGTCGTGACAGTGCCGGCTACAGCATCCTCGCGGCGATCCACGAGCACGCCGTACTCGCGGCGGACATCGAGAGGCTGAAGCACTCCCAGCGCGCTCTGGAGGCGCGCGTGGCGGAACTGCAGACCTTCAATGCCGGGCATGCCCACGCCGAAGAGGTGGTGACGCACACGATCGCGCAGCTGCAGGCCCAGATTGCCCGCCAGAGCGAGAAGCTCGCGTTCTACCGCGGGATGCTCAACCCGGGCGCGCCGCCGATCGGACTGCGCGTCGGGGAAGTGCAGCTCTCCCCGGGCAAACGGCCGCTGCATTTCCGGGCGGACATCTCGCTGCTGCGCAGCGATCGACCGGACGGCGAGGTGGCCGGGACGGTGAGCTTGAGCGTCGCAGGGAGCGGGCCCGGCGGCTCGACGGTGAAGCACGCGGCGCTCACCGGGCGTTCGGCCGACCTGCGCTACCGATTCCGCTACTACCAGGAATTCAAGCAGACTCTGGTGCTGCCGCCGGGATTCAAGCCCGAGCGCCTGACGGTGACGGTGCGCTCGAGCCGGCCGAACATCGCCCCGCTCGTGCAGACGTACCCCTGGAGCGCCATTTCGGTGCCCTGAGCGCCACGGCGGCCGGCGGCGGATCTTTGACCTGGACGAGCACTGCTCCTAGACTTTGGGTATGAATACCACCGACGCCACTTTCGATGCTGCTCTGATCTTCACCGACGCGGCCGCGCACAAGGTCGGGGACCTGATCCGCGGCGAGGGCAACCCGAACCTGATGCTGCGCGTGTTCGTGCAGGGCGGCGGCTGCTCGGGCCTGCAGTACGGATTCGAATTCGACGAGCAGGTCCAGGAGGGGGATACCTGCATCGAGAACCAGGGTGTGAAGCTGCTCGTCGACCCGATGAGCGTGCAGTACCTGCTCGGTGCGGAGATCGACTACCGCGAAGGGCTCGAGGGTGCACAGTTCGTGATCCGCAACCCCAACGCCACGACGACCTGCGGCTGCGGTTCCTCGTTCGCCGCCTGAGCAGGCGCCCAGCCGCGTGCGACGAACGGCCGCCTCTCGCGCAATCCGTACGCCGCGCCGCGCCACCCGATCCCGCCCCGATGTGCTGGCGGCGGTGGACCTCGGCTCGAACAGTTTCCACATGGTCGTGGCGCGCTACTCGCACGGCCAGCTCGTCATCATCGACCGGCTGCGCGAGATGGTGCGGCTCGCCTCCGGCGTGGAGGAGAACGGCGAGATCGATCCGGTGGTCGCCGAACGGGCGATCGCTTGTCTGCAGCGCTTCGGACAGCGTCTGCGGGCCATGCGCGCCGGCAGCGTGCGTGCCGTCGGTACCAGCGCGCTGCGCCTGGCACACCGCAAACACTGGTTCCTGTCCCGCGCCCGCGAGGCGCTCGGGCATCCCATCGAGATCATCTCCGGCCGCGAGGAGGCCCGCCTGATCTATGCCGGCGTCGCGGTCAACCTGCCGCGCGTGCCCGGACGGCGCCTGATCGTCGACATCGGCGGCGGCAGCACCGAGATGATCATCGGCGAGGGGTTGCGTCCGCTCGAGCTGGAGAGTCTGCGGGTCGGCTGCGTCGTGGTGAGCGAGCGGTTCTTCGGCGATGGCAAGATCTCCGCCAAGCGCATGGCGGGCGCTCGGCTTGCCGCGCGGGCGCAGCTCGCGCCCCTGCGCAGCGCGTTCCGACGGCGCGGCTGGCAGTACTGCGCGGGCAGCTCCGGCACCGTGCGGGCCATCGGCGAGGCGCTGCGCGAGCTGGTGCCGGGCGGTGCGCACATCACGGCCCGGGGGCTCGAGCGGCTGGTCGCGGCAGTGGTCGCCGCCGGCCACGTCCGCGCCCTGGAATTCGCCGCGGTGACCGAAGACCGCCGCCCGGTCTTTCCCGGCGGCCTGGCCATCCTCGCCGAGGTGTTCGCGGTGCTCGGGGTGAAGGAGATGCGCATCGCCGACGGCGCGCTGCGCGAGGGGTTGCTCTACGACATGATCGGGCGCAACACGGAGGAGGATGCCCGTGAGCGCACCGTGCGCAGCATGCAACTGCGCTATCACGTCGATAGCGAGCAGGCCGAACGGGTCGCGGCGACGGCGCTGAAATTTCTGGGCGCGGCGCGCACGGGGTGGAAGCTGCGGGCCGTGCCGAGCGCGCAGCTCGCGCTGAAGTGGGCGGCGCGGCTGCACGAGATCGGCCTCGATGTGGCGCACAGCGGCTATCACCGCCACGGCGCGTACCTGCTCGAGAACGCGGACATGCCGGGCTTTTCCCGCGGTGAGCAGAGTCTGCTCGCCCGTCTGGTCGGGGCACATCGGCGCAAGCTGCTCGCCGAGGGACTCGCGGAACTCGTGCCGCCGTGGGATCGCGACGCGCTGTACCTGATCGTACTGCTGCGGCTCGCGGTGCTGCTGCACCGCGGACGGGAGGTCGGCACGCTGCCGCCGATCCGGCTGCGCACCGGCGTGAGGTCACTGCAGTTGACCTTTCCGGTCCGCTGGCTCGCCGCCCACCCGCTGACCGAAGCCGATCTGCACCAGGAAGTGCAGTATCTGCGCGCCGCCGGTGTGCGCCTGCGCTTCCTCGCCGGACGGCGCTGAGCGCTGCGGCGCTCAGGCGCCCGAGGGTCCGAAGAGCGTTCCGGCGGCGTTGCGCGCCAGGAGCTCCCCCTGCAGGCTGATCCGCGGCGACTCGGCGCCGCTGACCCGCTCGTAGCCCCCGTCCGGCCGCAGCCGCCACGCCTGTGCGGTGTCGGCGAGCGCGAGCGCGAGGTCATCGAGGATGCGTTGGCGGTGCGAGGGGCGCTCGATCGGGAAGGCCACCTCGATGCGGTGAAAGAAATTGCGCTCCATCCAGTCCGCGCTCGACAGATACATTTCGCTCGTTCCGCCGTTCTCGAAGTAGAACACGCGCGAGTGTTCGAGAAAGCGCCCGACGATGGAGCGCACCTCGATGTTCTCCGAGACGCCCGCGATGCCCGGCCGCAGCGCGCACACCCCGCGCACGATCAGTTCGATCCTCACTCCGGCACGCGAAGCCCGGTAGAGCGCCTCGATGGTTTGTTGCTCGACCAGCGCATTCATCTTGGCAATGATCCGGGCCGGACGGCCCGCGCGCGCATGCTCGGCCTCGCGCTCGATCTTGGCCAGCATCGCCTCGTGCAGACCGAACGGGGACTGGACCAGGCAGTTCAGGCGCGGGGTACGCGTGAGGCTGGTGAGCTCGAGGAACAGTTCGTGCACGTCCTGGCCCACCTCGTCGCGGCAGGTGAACAGTCCGTAGTCGGTATATTGGCGCGCGGTGCGCGGGTGATAATTGCCGGTACCGAGGTGGCAGTAGCGGCGGATGCCGCCGGGTTCGCGCCGCACCACCAGGGCGAGCTTGGCGTGAGTCTTGTAGCCGACCACACCGTACATCACGTGCGCGCCGGCTTCCTGCAGCCGGTTCGACAGTTCGATGTTTGCTTCCTCGTCGAAGCGGGCCCGCAGCTCGATGATCACCGTGACGTCCTTGCCGGCGTTGGCCGCGGCCACCAGCGCATCGACGATCGGGGAGTCGCTGCCGGTGCGGTAGAGCGTCTGTTTGATCGCGAGCACCTGTGGATCGGCGGCCGCCTGGCGCAGGAAGTCCATCACCGGGGCAAAGCTCTGATACGGGTGGTGCAGCAGCAGATCCTTCTGGCCGATCGCGGCGAACAGGTCCGCCCCGCCGACCAGCCGCCGCGGCAAGCCGGGCGTGAATGCCGGGTATTTCAGGTCCGGACGCGGCACCAGGTCGTAGACCGCCGAGAGGCGGTTGAGGTTGACCGGGCCGGGCATGCGATAGGTGTCGAGTTCCCCGAGCGCGAACTGGCGCTGCAGGAATTGCACGATGTCCTGCGGGCAGTCGCTCGAGGTCTCCAGCCGTACCGCCGCGCCGTAGCGCCGGTGCGCGAGCTCCCCTTCGAGCGCGCGACGCAGATCGTCGATTTCCTCCTCGTCGACGAACAGGTCGCTGTTGCGCGTGAGGCGGAACTGGTAGCAGCCGAGCACGCGGATGCCCGCGAACAGCCGCTGCACGAACGCCTGCACGATGCCGGTGAGCAGCACCAGCAGGCGCTGCGAACCCTCGCCCGGAACGGGGACGACGCGCGGCAGCGAGCGCGGCGCCTGCACGATCGCCAGTTCACTATCGCGGCCGAACGCATCGCGTCCCTCCAGCCGCACGATGAAATTCAGGCTCTTGTTCTGGATCCGGGGGAAGGGGCGGGCCGGGTCCAGGCCGAGCGGACTGAGCACCGGCTCGACTTCATGCTCGAAATAGCGCCCGAGCCACTCGTGCGCCGCCGCCGTCCAGTCGCTGTGCGAGAGCAGCAGAATGTCCCGCTCCGCGAGCCCCGGCAGCAGCATGTCATTCAGGCAGCGGTACTGCTCTGCGACCAGGCGCTCGGCGCGGGTGTGGATCGCATCGAGCAACTCCTCGATCGACAGCCCATCGGCCGTCGCCAGTCCCGAGCCGAGCTCCTGCAGCTGCTTCAGCCCCGCCACCCGGATCTCGAAGAACTCGTCGAGATTGCCCGAGGCGATGCACAGGAAGCGCAGCCGCTCGAGCAGCGGCACGGAGGTATCGCAGGCCTGGGCGAGCACGCGCTGGTTGAACTCCAGCAGCGACAGCTCGCGGTTGATGTACAGCTGCGGCGACTTCAGATCCTGAGCGTCCATGGCCGGAAGTAAAGCAGAGTTCGCCGACGGGCGCATGCTCGCCCCCGCCAAGTGCGCGCTGCGTTTCGCGCGATTCCAGCCGCGGCGCCCGTTCGCATACACTTGGCCCTGCGGCCGAGCGGGCCCGCGCGACCTGGATAGCCTGAAAGCACGCCCATGACTCCCGATGAACAGTTGCCCGAACTCGAACGCGGCGCCCAGGAAGTGCTGCTCGCAGCCGACCTGACCCGCAAGCTGCGGCGCGGCATGCCGCTGCGCGTCAAGGCGGGATTCGACCCGACGGCCCCGGATCTGCATCTCGGGCACACCGTGCTGCTGAACAAGATGCGCCAGTTCCAGCAGTTCGGCCACGAGGTGATCTTCCTGATCGGGGATTTCACCGGGTTGATCGGCGATCCGACCGGGCGCAACCAGACCCGCCCGCCGCTCACCCCCGAGGAAGTGCAGGTCAACGCCCGCACTTACCAGCAGCAGGTCTTCAAAATCCTCGATCCCGAGCGCACTCGCGTCGAATTCAACTCGCGATGGCTCTCGAGCCTCTCGGCGGCTGATTTCGTGCGTCTCACGGCCCAGTACACCGTGGCGCGCATGCTCGAGCGGGACGATTTCGCCAAGCGTTACAAGAGCGGTCAGCCGATCGCGATCCACGAATTTCTCTACCCGCTCGCTCAGGGTTACGACTCCGTGGCACTGCGCGCCGACGTGGAGCTCGGCGGAACCGACCAGAAATTCAACTTGTTGGTCGGTCGTCAGCTACAAAGTGCCTACGGACAGGAGCCGCAGGTCGTGCTCACCGTGCCGCTTCTTGAGGGCACCGACGGCATCAACAAGATGTCGAAATCCCTCGGAAATTACATTGGAATCGCCGAGCCGCCCACCGACATGTTCGGCAAGGTCATGTCGATTTCAGACACCCTGATGTGGCGCTATTACGAGTTGCTGTCGTTTCGACCGCTGGCGCAGATCGCGGCGCTGCGTCAGGCGGTCGCCGACGGGCGCAATCCGCGTGACGTCAAGCTCGAGCTTGCGCACGAGCTGGTGGCGCGCTTCCACGGTGCTGCGGAGGCGCAGCAGGCGCAGCGGGATTTCTTGCTGCGCGTCAGTGAGCGGGCCGTGCCCGTCGACCTCACGCCTCAGGTGCTGAGCGTTTCCGCCGACGGCATTCGCCTGCCCAACCTGTTGAAAACTGCCGGGCTGGTGGCCAGCACCTCTGAGGCGACGCGAAAAATAGCCGAGGGCGCGGTGCGCATCGACGGAGAGCGGGTCGTCGACCGCGGTTTGACGCTGAAAGCCGGCACGGACGCGGTATTGCAGCTCGGGTCGAAGCGCTTTGCCCGGATCAAGCTCGAGCTCGTGGAATAGCGGCGTTCGTGTGCCGGTGCGAATCGGGGGCTTGCGGACGCGTCGCAGGCCCTGAAATACGACCGGTGCGCCACCATAAGTATTTGTTTTTTAACCCGTTTATGGTCTATGGATCGGCGCCGCTGAACGGCTTGCGCACGAAATGATTGCAATGCGTTGACAAGCCTTCAATCAGGGCTATACTTCGCGCCCCTTGCAACGGAAGGCCACGCGCCAGACGCTGCACGGGGCGCCGCAGGAAGCGGCGAAAAAAGAAGGTTGACGGGCGCGAAACGATGGATATACTGCCCGCCCCTTCGAGAGCGAAGGCGCTAGCGAAAGCGAAGCGATTCACTCGAAACGCTGTGTGCCAGCCACGCAGCCGATCTTTAAAAGTTTGGCAGGTAACTTGTGTGGGGACTCGTGTCAAAGAGCCTTTGGCGCTAAGACCGAGTGACCAAAATGTCCAGCAGTAACTGGAGCCATTTTGGATTTACTCTGACTTTGTTGATGCTCAATATCTTCAAGTGAAGAGTTTGATCCTGGCTCAGATTGAACGCTGGCGGCGTGCTTAACACATGCAAGTCGAGCGGTAACGCGGGAGCAATCCTGGCGACGAGCGGCGAACGGGTGAGTAATGCTTCGGAATCTACCCACGGGTGGGGAATAACCAATCGAAAGGTTGGCTAATACCGCATAAGTCCTACGGGGGAAAGCGGGGGATCGTAAGACCTCGCGCCG
>JAKBDK010000090.1:0-7985 GCA_021834525.1 Pseudomonadota bacterium
TCAGCCGAGGACACACGGGGCGCGCTCTGACCGCCGACCGGGCCACTGCCGTGATCTACCTCCTGGTGGTGCTCGCGGCGACGGCGCGGATTACCGCAGCCCTCGTCGGGCGCGCCGAGGAGGATCTCCTGATCGTCGCAGCGCTGCTGTGGATCGGCGCCTTTGGCCTGTTCGTGTTGCGCTACGCCCCGTTCCTGGTGCGCCCGCGCCCGATGGAGTGACCCGGCGCCGGCCCCGCAGACGCTAGCGCTTCAAGAACCAGTCTAATCGAGATTCCTCGCTGACGAATCGTCGGCGAGCTCGCTGTGGAACGAGCTGTTTTGCACACGAACGCCAACTGCGCGGACCGCTCTACCGCACGCGGTGTCGGGTCTGCCCATCCGACGAGGACCCGTGCGAAGTCGGGCGGATACCCATTGCGAGGCTCCTGCGGCCTGTTCAGCTGGATGCGTGCCATCCCAGACCACGCAACAGTATTCCCACGCGCAAAGACTTGATTTACCCTCACCGGACGGTCTGGGTCTCCACCGGACGGCGCTTTAGGCAAGGAGCGCGCAGATCGCTTTCCGGATCTGACCTCGGATGCCCCTCGTTCGCTTACCACATTCCGGCGGAAAGCAGTTTCGACATTCGCGGCGCGAGACCACCAGAGGTGACCTGAACGAGAGTGTGCGTGTAGGCTATCAAAAGTGTCGCATTCATGGCCCAACGTGGAGTTCAGCAAGCGGATTTTCCACGTCATAACGAGAAAGATGATGATCGAAAAATGGCCGGTACTTTGGATTCTCGCAATATCCATCGCGTCGACGACATTTACGTCTGCGAATGCGGCTCGTAATCAGAGGAGCACGGTCCCTTTCGTCCCGCTGAACTCCATGGAAACACGGTGCCCAACTGCCGTAGCCGACGAAAAGCGGCTTGATATGCAGTTTTATTCCAAGAGACCTGCCGTGAAGGCCCCAACGGATCCGTCGCTCAGAGTAGCGCTGCTTCGCATGGCGCGCGAAGATCAGAACGTGAGATTTTCCCTGATAAAGCACGGAAATACTGACCCAGAGTATATTCGTGCCGTAAAGACAGTAGATGCAGAAAATCTGCGGAATCTGAAAAGGATCTTCAAGAAACATGGAATCCCAACTCCGAAAATGGTGGGCTACAATGGAATGATGGCTGCATTGCTACTGTTGCAACACCAGGCTCAGGATCCGAGATGGCAGCGGCAATGGCTCTCAGCCGTCACCCAGCTCTACAAACGTCACGAGCTGTCCCCAGAGGATTACGCATTATTTATAGATCGAGTGCGCGTAATTGAAGGCCGAAAGCAGATATACGGCTCGCAATTCTTCAACGGCGGCTTCACGATGAAGCCGACGATACATCCCGCGCATCTCGACGAACGGAGGAAAGCACTCGGACTCATTCCAGAACGCGAGTACGAATGTATCCTAAAAGCGATGTACAGCCCAAAACAGGCCCGAGCGCATCACCGCCCTCTCTGATGCGATCTCGAAGCTAACAGCTCGCGCCGTAGGCGAGATGCCACGCCACTCCGCGCCCCGCCGCATCAGTAAAAACCAGGTTAGACCCATCATGGTGTCTGTCCGGAGGAGTTTGGCGTACGCAACCGCTCCACTTCCGTCGCCGACGTGACTCGCCACTTCTGAGCAGCTCAACCTAGTGCATTGAGCATAACCTTGCCCCTGGATACCGATCACCCCCCGGCAGGGGGCACTCAATCGCCGGGATCGTCCACGGGACGACGCCTCGGAGCAGACCTCTACGGTGCACCACGACCCGAATGGCCCTGGCTAGAGTTTCCTGACCGTGAATCCGCAGGGCTGTTCCGCGGACGGCACAGCTGCCGTGGGCCCGAAGATCCGCACCGCTACGGATGGCGCTGCTCCTGCGGCCATGCCCTAATGAGCGTCCGGTGACTCATCGAGGAGCACGATTCCGATGCCTGCCACGGACCTGCAGGGGCCGCGTCAACGGGACCGCCCCCGTCGCCACAAGATCCTCATCGTCGGGGGCGGTGCGGGTGGACTGGAGCTCGCCACACGTCTCGGCGACCGGCTGGACCGGCCACGCCGGGCACGCATCGAACTGATCGACTGCACGCGCACCCATCTGTGGAAGCCTCTCCTGCATGAGGTGGCGGCCGGCAGCATGGACCTCAGCGTGCATGAACTGAGCTACCTCGCTCAGTCGCACTGGCATCATTTCCGATTCCGACTCGGGGAGATGACCGGCCTCGATCGCAACCGGCGTGAAGTGCGCGTCGCACCGGTGCTCGATGAGACCGGTGTTCAGATCACCGCCGAGCGTCTCTATACCTATGACACGCTGGTGATCGCCGTCGGCAGCCTCACCAATGACTTCGGCACGCCGGGCGTACAGGAATACGCCATTGCGCTCGAGACTCCGGCGGCCGCCGCGCGCTTCCACCGCCGGTTGGTCAACTCGATGATCCGTGCCCATGCGCAGCGCGAGCCGCTTCGCCCCGAGCAGCTGCAGGTCGCGATCATCGGTGCGGGCGCCACGGGCGTGGAGCTCGCCGCGGAACTGCACAACACCACGCGTGCGCTGGTCTCGTATGGACTGGATCGGATCGATCCCGATGCGGACATCCGCATCAACCTGATCGAGGCCTCCGAGCGGATTCTGCCCGCCCTACCGGAGCGTCTCTCGAGCGCGGCGGCGAAACTGCTCGGCTCCCTCGGCGTGCAGATCCGCACCGGGTCGCGGGTCGCGGCGGTCCTGCCGGACGGCGTTCGGCTCGCCTCCGGGCAGATCATTCCGGCCGAGCTCGTCGTGTGGGCCGCCGGCGTCAAGGCCCCGGAGTTCCTGCGCGATCTGGATGGGCTCGAAACCAACCGCTCGAACCAGCTCGTGGTCCGGCCGACCCTGCAATGCACCCGCGACGAGAACGTCTTTGCGCTCGGGGACTGCGCGGCCTGTCCGTGGCTCGGCCGGGACGGCATCGTGCCACCGCGCGCGCAGGCGGCACACCAGCAGGCCAGCCACATGGTGCGCCAGATTGAGCGGCGGTTGGCGGGTAAACCGCTGCGCGAGTACCACTATCGGGACTTCGGCTCGCTGGTGTCACTCGGTCGCCACAGCACCGTCGGCAGCCTCATGGGTGCCCTGGTCGGTGGCAATCTGATGCTCGAGGGCTACTTCGCGCGCCTGATGTACACGTGGTTGCGCAAACTGCACGAACTCGCCCTGCACGGCCCGGCGAAATTGACGCTCGACACGATCGCGCGGCTCATCACGCGCCGCACCGAGCCGCACGTCAAGCTGCATTGAGGCGGACACGGATCTCGATGGGAACGGAGCTGCGCAGCGTCGCCAGAATGACGCAGTAGCGCTCCGCGGTGCCCACCAGTCGCTCGTAGGCGGCAAGATCCGCACTCCCCTCGAGCTCGAAGGACAGCCGAATGTTCTGGATCCCCACCGGCACCGTCTTGTCGACGCCGAGCGTACCGCGCGCGTCCCAGAGGCCCTCGGCGATGATTCGCCCGCCGGTGATCGGCACGCCGGTCGCCGTGGCCACTGCGAGCAGCGTCACGCCTGCGCAGGCGGCGAGTGACTGAAGCAGCAGATCTGCCGAACAGGCCATCTCGCCCGTGCCGCCGGTCGCCGGGTGCAAGCCGGCGATCGGCGGTAGATCCGTGCCCAGCCGGACCCCGAGACGCTCCGGATCGAGCCACAGCTCGACCCGCGAGGTCACGCGGGCTGACTCCGGTGCGTTGCGGTAGGCCTGTTTGATCGGACCCTGCAGGGCTTTGAGCTCCTCGGCATTCATCTGAAGTCTCCACTGGCCCCGCGATCGCACCGGGGCGCACGCATCAGCTCGCCGATTGGGGGCTGAGGTACTTCGCAAACCAGCGCAGCGCGCGCAGCAGCACGTCTCTGCGGTCGGCCGGTTTGGAAAAGGCGTGGCCCTCGCCGGCGTACACCACCAGTTTCGCCGGCACACCCATCGCGCGCAGCGCATGCCAGTACTCGAACGACTGCGGTGCCGGGCATTCCCCGTCGTATTGTCCGACGACGATCAGCGAGGGCGTCTTGTCGTGTTCGATGAAGTTGATCGCCGAGCTCTTCGCATAGACCTTCGGGTTCTGATAGACCGAGGCCCCGAAGAACGGGATCATCCACTCATCGATCGAGTTCTCCCCGTAGTAGCTCTTCCAGTCCGAGAGTCCCGCGCCCACCACGGCGGCTTTGAACCGATGGGTCTGGGTCGGGGCGAACATCGACATGAAGCCCCCGTAGCTCCAGCCGGTGAGCCCGAGCCGGTGATCGTCGATCGGGTAGTGCGCCTCGACCGTATCGATGCCGGTGAGGATGTCGCGCAGATCCCCATACCCCATGTCGCGCCGCACTGCCTGCTCGAAGCGCTCGCCTTCCCCGAAGCTGCCGCGCGGGTTGGGCATGAACACGAAGTAGCCCATCGCCGCGAGCGGCACCGGTCCATAGCCGTCCCAGGGCCAACTCGGACGCGTCGCCCAGCTCGGTCCGCCATGCACGTAGACGATCATGGGGTAGTGACGGTGCGGATCGTAATGCGGCGGGAACAGCAGCCAGCCCTGCACCGCAAACCCCTGGTTGTCCCAGTGCACCGACACCGCCCGGCCCCACATGGGCCGCACGCCGGCATTCGCATGCGTGATGGCGTGCGGCGCACCGATCATCGCGATCGGTGCGTGGGCGACGTTGGTGCGAAGCCGTACCGCGTCGACCTGCGGCGGCGAATCGAAGGTACTGTCGATGAACGCCAGTTGCTGATGTGAGGCGGAAACGGACACCGCCGAGGCGAATGTTCCGTCGCCCACGTTCGCCGGCACCGTGAACAGCGTCGCCTGGGTCGCCGCAGCCCGTCCGTGCAGCGTAAAGCTCGACAGCCGCGTCGAGCCGCCGGCGAAGGACGACACCAGCAACGACTCGTTGCCGGTCCACTGGAGCCAGGAGGGGCTGATGTCTATCCCTGGCGTGACGTCCACGGGCGCTCCGCCGTTGGCGCCCACGAGGTAGACGTCCCCTCCGGTGGCACCCTGGTCGCTCATCAAGCCGCCGATGAAGGCGATTTTTGCACCGTTCGGGGACCAGCGCGGCAGTGCGATCTGCAGGCCGTGCAGTGAACCGCTCACCGTCGCCGGATCGAGCGTCGCCTCGGGCGCCGAGCCCACCTGCTGCGTGTAGAGCTTCGCGGTCCACCAGTTGTCACGCCCGGGCGGCGGCGCCCCGACGTAGGCGACACGCGCGCCGGCGGGCGCCCAGTCGTACTCGTACACGAAAATGGATGCCGGCGTGATCAGCCGGAGGGTGCCACCGTCGGCCGGCAGCATCGCCAGCCGCTGATGCTCCACCCCGTCGCGACCGATGACGCCGATCTGCGGCTTGGTGGGCGAGACGGCCGCGATCGGGTGCAGATCCCCCTGCACGTAGAGGAAACTCACGGCCCGGCCGTCCGGCGTCCAGGCGAGTTCGTGCACGAATCCATCGAGGTGCGAGATGCGCCACGCTCGGCGGCCGTGCGCGCGGACTTCATAAATATCCAACTGATTGGCCCGCTTCGCCGGCTCGTTGCAGTCGGAGAGAAAGGCGAGCGTACGGCTGTCGGGCGACCACTGCAGACTGCCGTAGTGGCAGACACGATCTCCATCGGCGATCCGCACCGTACGCACGTCCGATCCGTCTGGCGCGGCGAGCTGCAGCATCTGCGTGGTGATCTGCCCGCGCCGGTGGGTCACCGTCCACGCAACCGTCCGGCCGTTCGGCGCGAGCGCGACGGCCCCGAAGCGCTGCACATCGCGCAGCCGGCGCATGATCGTCGCGATCCGCGCCTGCGTCCTCGTCGGTGTCGCGGCGTCGGCCAGGGCGCGCACCGGCGTCAGCGCCGCAGCGCACAACACCAGCACCATCGTTGCCGCCCACACCCGTCTCCGGCGATATCCCATACTCACCTCTGCGCTGAAGTACCCGACCGTTGAGAGGATCTGATGATTTGAGGGTAGCACGTGAACCTCGGCCGGTCGACGCGTGACCGAAGTGTTGGAAACACGAGAACGGGTGAAGGCGCAGAGGCGATCGGCGGATCGGTGCGCCGTGCGCGGTACGCTCAGAACGCGCACACCGTCGCGTGCATCAGCGGGGCGGATTTCAGCCACAGCGTCGCCCCTTCCGGGCCGCAGTGTGCGCGCAGATCCTCACCCGCCGGCAGCCGCAACCACGACCCGCGCGCGAACCGTTCCTCGTCCTGCGCAAAGCTGCCCTGCACGACCAGGGCTTCCAGTCCCCGCGGATTGGGCAGATGCAGCGGCGCATGCGCCGGCCACGCATCGAGCCTGACCTGTTCGTAAGCGTCCTCGAAGAGCACTTGGGAGGTTGCCTGACCCTCCGCCGGGGGCCGCGTGCGTCCCTCCCCGGGACGCACGCTCACCGATGCCGCGTCGTCGCGACGGAACTGCCACAATTTGACGAAAATGATGCAGCCGCCGTCGCTGCCGGGCGCGTGTCCGCTCGCCGGCGGATTGCGCACGTAGGTGCCGGCCGGATAGTCCCCGCGCTCGTCCTGAAACACCCCCTCCAGCACCAGGAACTCCTCTCCGCCCGGATGCAGGTGCCGCGGGAAGCGGCTGCCCGGCGCATAGCGGACGATGGAGGTCGCGCGGGCCTGCTCGGCGCCGATGCGAAACAACATCCGCCGCTCGATGCCGGCGCTCGGGCTGGCCACCCAGGGTGCCTCGGCCGTGTGCACGACCGCGCGGCGCGAGAGATCCTCGTTCAACAGCATGCTGTACCCTCCACCGACCCGGATCGCCTCGCCCGCAGCACTTCGCCCCGGCGCCGCAGCACGAGCCAGGGGGCGGCGGCGCGGGCCGCCATTCGGTGCCGGAGCCAGTATAGCGCGCACCTCCCGCGGGCCCTCGCACGCGCCCGATGAGGCGCCGAACGGAGGGGGTGGCGCGCAAATGACTGTACCGACGCGCGCCGAGGCGCAATAATGCCCGCGCAGGGGAACTGTGAGTGTGGCCGTCAAGAGATCTGAAGATCCGACGAGGCTCGCTATGAATGCTGCGTTTCGAACGACTCTGACCTTCAGCCTGTCGATCATCGCCGGCGTTCTGCTGCTCGGAGCACAGACGCCGCGGGCCTCCGCCCAGGCGGCGTTTCTGGGGCCCGTGCCCCGCCCCACCTGCCAGCCCGGAGATCGGCCCGAAACCGGCGTCGACGGTCAGCTCACCACGGCCGAGCGGGCCAGCGGCGCTGCGAAGACGCCGTACCGCTGCAACCTCAGGATCATCGGCGAATACGCCGGTCAGGGCGCCGGACACCAGCTGATGTGGTACGGGCAGTGTGCCTACGTCACCACCGAAGGCTACGAAGCCGGTCAGAAAGGTGTCCCGCCGCTGCGCCACCCCGGGATCCAAGTGCTGGATGTCGCCCATCAGCGCGACCCGCGGTACGTCACCCATCTCGATGATCCAGCCTCGCTCTACGACTGGGAAGACGGTTCGGTCAACCCACGCCGCGCCCTGCTCGGCTCGGCGGAAAGCTGGATGGGGGCCGGTCCGCAGCCGGCCGTCTCGTTCTACAGCCTCACTCGGTGCACGCATCCGCAGCTGCTCTCGAGCGTGCAGATCCCGGATGCGAATCTGCAGGCGCACGCGGGCAATTTCGCTGCCGACGGCAGAACCTACTGGATCGGCTCGTTCAACAAGCGCCGGCTGTACGCCATCGACGTCTCCGACCCCCGCCACCCGAAGGAACTGATCGACTGGAGCTTCCCGGACCATCAGCCCGGGGGCGCCGGCGCCCATCAGATCTGCCACCGGATCTCCCTGAATCAGTTCGCCGTCGATGGCCATCCGCCGGATACGTTGCTGTTCTGCGGCGTGGTGGGGCACCTGGTGCATGCGGGGGACTTCACCTCGGGCAACGGTCTGGTGATCTATGACGTGAGTCAGGTGCAGGAGCGT
>JAKBDK010000091.1:0-7922 GCA_021834525.1 Pseudomonadota bacterium
CACCGCATCGAGAATCCGGGGAAGATTCCGCTGCACATCATCGAGATCCAGTCCGGGTCCTATCTCGGCGAGGACGACATCGTGCGGCTCGAGGATCAGTACGGACGTCAGGGCACGACGAGCTGACGTCCCCATGTGGGTGAATCTCTCCGGCGGGTGACGCAGTCGCGGGTGGTGCTCGGGGGCTGCCATTCACGCAGAAGAGCACCGAAGAGGTGGACCGACCGTTTTGGCCTGCTGGGCGCTGGATGAGGTATCCGTGCCGAGGGGTCGAGCGCCATCATGCGGGGGCGCTGCTCCGACCGTTCGATGCGGGCCGAGGGCTGCTCGACCCCGGGCGCCTCTGGCACGAAGATCACCCTCTCGATGCGCACTCAGCGGACAGAGTCCGCGAGGCGTGTGCCGCGTGGGAGACGGTTGGGATGGCTGCCGGCAGTTGACCTGCCGTTCCTCGCACCCCGACTGGCTCGAACGGCTCACAGCGCAGCTGATGATCTGCATCCCGTCTGAGCCGACCGCTCCCCTTGCGCCGCACGCAATATCCCCATCATCGCAGCCTCTATCCGTCACCCGGCGGTTCACTGCTTTGCGCTCGGAGGGGAGTCGAGGCGATGGGCCCGCGGGTCCGTCGCGTCTCGGGTGGTCGTGCCGGGCGGACTTTCCGGCTGCAGTCGTGTCCTCAGCGCGCCGGCCGCCCGGAGGACTGTCCGGGACCGCGGGTCTCGCGGGTATGGATGAGGATTCCGGCGGTCAGCAACGGTATCGCGCACCGGGCCGCCCCTGCCCGGGAGGATCGGGTGATAATATAAATTTGATCAATTTAATTGAATTGATAAACTATATGTATGCCAAAATCGGCTCCTGCGCTGGATACGCTTCCGCCGGCCGTCGCTCGGGCGCTGCGCGAGTTCGGTGAGAATCTCGCCGTCGCACGGGTTCGGCGACGAGAATCCCAGCGCATCTGGGCTCGGCGTCTCGGGTGCTCGGTACCGACGCTCATCCGGTTGGAGCGCGGTGACCCCGGGGTCGGAATGGGGCTGTATGCGACGGCGTTGTGGCTGATGGGCCGCGTGTCGGCGCTGCCGCAGCTGGCGGCACCTGGGGAAGACCTCGGAGCACTCGAGAGTGAAGTTCGCACGGCGTTGCAGCGGCGCGCAAAACGGTCGGCAGCTTCGGCGGCGGCGCGTCTCGGACGACGGGAGTCATGACCTACGAACCACAAGATAGGCTCCATTTGTGGATCCTGACCGATCCCGCACGACCGTGCGTGGTCGGCGAGCTGCGGCTCGTGCGCGCCAATCAGAGTGTGTCGCTCCGTTATTCGCCGAGCTGGCTCGCTGAGGGCTTTGCGCTCAGCGAGGACCTGCCGCTCATTGACGAGGAATTCGTGCCGGCCGTGCGTAACACGGTTGCCGGCGCAGTGGACGATGCCCGGCCGGATCGGTGGGGCGAGCGCGTCATCCGCTTTGTCGACAAGCCGCCCCGGCTGTCTCTGCTCGAGTATCTCTACTACGCCGGAGATGATCGTTTCGGCGCGCTCGGCGTCTCGACCTCGGCCGAACGCTATCTGCCCCGGCGTCTCGGACCGCTTCCGGTACTCGCTGAAGCGGACCAGATTTATCAGCTCGTGCGTTGCATCCAGGACAGTGAGCCGGTGCCCCCGGCGCTGAAAAGACTCATCTCCCCGGGCGTGACCTTAGGGGGCGCACGCCCCAAGGCGCTGCTTCAGATCGAGGGCGAGCAGTGGGTGATCAAGTTCTCCGACGGCGAACCTGCGGACACGCCGCTCATCGAGCATGCGACGATGACCCTGGCACGTCGGGCAAACATACGCACCGCCACGAGCATGGCCGTGCGCCTGACGGATGGCCATGCCATCGCGGTCAAGCGCTTCGATCGCAGCCGTGGGGAACGGCGGCACTGTCTGTCGGCAGCGGTAGCGCTGCGAGCGGCTGCAGAACCGTTCGGATACCCTGAACTTGCGCAGTTGCTGCGCCGCAAGGGCGTTGCGCGCGGCGAGCGTTACGTTGCGGATATGCAAGAATTGTTTCGCCGCATGATCTTCAATATTCTGATGGATAACACCGATGATCATGAAAAGAATCATGCGCTCATCGTGACCGCAGACCAGCAGTACGAACTCTCGCCTGCCTACGACGTGCTGCCCGCGGGCCAGGCGCTCGGGTTTCAGCAGATGCGCGTCGGCCATCAGGAAGCGGACTCGACTCTGGAGAATGCGCTTTCGATGTCGAACCTGTTTGCCCTGAAACCAGACGATGCGTTAATCGAAGTCAACAGAGTCGCGGCAGTGGTGAGTGGCTGGAAAGAGCATTTTCAAGCATGCGGGGTGACGGCCGCGGACATCGAGCAATACGCCGATCAAATTGATCGGCCGTTCCTGCGTCAGCAGCGGGAGGAACGGTGGTCAGGGCGCTCGCACTCCTGAGGCTGGGCGGGCCAGTATCGGAGTCATCCGGACTGCTCTGGCGCTCTCGCGTTCCTCGAAGCGCCGATGCGCCGTTACGGTCCGCGCTCCTGCGGAAGGGAAACGACCCCGATGCCAAGTCCAAAGGGCCGTAGCAGCTTCTCCAGTGTCTTCGTCGTCGGTGCGGATTGTCCGCGCTCAATGGTGGCCAGCACCTTGGGTGCGACACCGCACAACGCAGCATATTCGGCCTGGGACTTTCGCGTGATGAGCCGCAGGGTCTTGATGACCTCGGGAATGCTCATGTGCGCTTGTGGGATGAGGTCGGCGAGTTTGTCACGAAGCCCCTCGATCTCGCCACGGCTGAGGTTGCGATGTACCCGTTGCATCACTCAGGCTCCCAACTCGCCAAGTGCCGTCGCGAGCCTCTCGATCTCGGGGCTCCTTCGGTCTACGACGTGCGCATCTGCTGCGCATTCGCGCATCAGATCGGGCAATGTGCGCAGCTGAACGACGGTCTCAGCCGCAACGGCCGCAAACTCAGAGGCGGGCGGCTGAAGTCCGGCCTCTTCGAATCTGATGTCCAGCCGTTCGCCGACGCTCTTCCAATCTCCGCCCCCCGGCGCTTCTCCGTCCCAGCGAATGACCCGCGCGATGGCTCGTGCGTCGAGATAGGCCGGACCGAAGTCGTAGATCGGGGCCAGCGCGATCGTCCCGTCCACGTCCTTCAAGAGCGCCATGTTGCGCCCATGATTGTCCCGATTGCCGAGGGCGAGGTTGAATAGATCACGCCGGACGTATTCGCGAAATTCCCGGGGGAAGTCTGTCACGTGTCGGGCCAGTGCAATGAGTGCCTGATCATGCCGCAAGGCGGACGTGGCCGAGTCGATCACCCCAGTGACCGAATAAAGGCTCTCGACACCCAGGCGAATTTCTCGTGCGCCCACGATCCGCCGGTCGAAGCGGGGGATCAAGAGCGCGCCTGCGCTGAAGGTGGGGAGTTCACGCGTGACGCGTAGTCCGCAGCGCTGTGCCACCTTTTGGTACACCGCTTCGTGGCGCAGGATATCCTCAGCGCGGATGCCGGCCTCAGTTACCGGAAACTTCAACAACGCATACCGACGCGGGCGGAAAGCCAGCGCTCCGTTGTCGGGGTGCCACTTGCCGTACTCGTCTTCGACGATCCAGAATTTCGGGGCATCACCCTGGGTGTCCGTGGCTCCGGCCACCGCTGCGCCCAGCGCCAGAGCGTAGTCGACGAACACATCACCGCGCTCGATCATCTCCTGAAGCGCGAACCCGGGGTGCTCGGCAGGCGCGATGCGTGGCTGCGCCGGGTGTACCCGCAGGTTTCCCACGGGATTCACCGCGCCGTGTTCCAGGAGCATCCAAGGTGACTGCGGCGCCGGTGCATCACGCTCTATCCTCCTGCGTGCCGCACCTTGCGGCAGCAGGTCGACGAGGAACGAGGGCCAATGCGGCAATTCGCGTACCCCCAGGTCGACCGGGGCTCGCACGCTCAACGCCCGGTAATCTCGCGCCAGGAGGTGCTGTATGGCGTAGTCGGCCTCGTAGCGGATCCGCACGGTGCCCTGGAGGGACGAGTTCTCCGTCGTCGGTTCAACCTCGGCGCACGCGTGCCACGTCCCGTCCAGATGAATCTCAAGTCTCATAATAGGTTTTTTTATACACTCTTAAGGGCATAATAGCGATTTAAAAGTATAAATTTAAACTAGTTGCCCAAAGCGTCAGAGGGGTGTTTGCACGCCATGAGGCTGCGGCGCGAGCCGCTCGGCGGCGTGTGGCGGCTCATCGACGCTCGACCGGCCTGTCGTAGGCGCTCGGTAGACCCGCTGCCCCGGCGCGCGGTCCGGCCCTGTGCCGTCGGTGTCGGCCGCTCATCCCGGGACGCGTGCCGCGGACGTGTCCGCGCTGAACCAGAGTTCTCCGAACGGTACACTGCGGACCCTTTGGGTGCCGTCGGGACCATGACCGAGTCTCTCGATCTCTATATCAACGCCCGGCGGCATTTTGCCGTGGAGCGCGCTGCTGCGCCGGACACGCCGGCCCTCCCGGCCGCGGTCGCCTCGCGGATCGAGCGGGCGTTCGCGCACGGTCAGGGGACGGGACTGGTGCAGCTGGCCGCCACGGAGCTCACCACCGCGTTGCCGCCGGGACTGGCCTTCGCTCGCGACTTCGCGCAGCGCTACATGACCCGGCTGTGTCATCTCGGCGATGCCGAGCCCGATGCGCCCGGCGTCCTGGTGGAACTGCCGCCGGCCGAAGAGCTCGAGGCGCTGCGGCTCGCCGCGCCGCCCATCCGCGGTCTGGAATACCTCGATGCGGCGCTGCTCGCCATGGCCTGGCGCGACATCGAGGACGGGTTGCGCGAAGCCGCCGCGGCCGCCGGACAGAGCCTGCGCACCTATCTGCATCGGCGCAACCGGCTCTGGCAGCTGGTCGGCCGGGTCACCTTTCATCTCGCCGAAAACCCGCGCGACGAGGCGTTTCCGTTTGCGTTCCTGGTCACCTACACCGGCGGGGTGTCGGCGCAGGGCGTGGCACGGCATCTGCCGCTCGGGCGTGCGCTGCAGGAATACACCGGCCCGGCGAACCGCGCGCGCCTGGCGAGTCTGCTCAAGCCCATCCGCGCGGCCTCCGAGCGGCTCACGTGGGTGCGCGAGCTCATCGACAGCGGCGACATCTACCAACCGCTCGCCTGGCGTCCCGCCGAGGCGCTCAGGCTGCTCACCGATACCGCCGTCCTCGAAGCCTGCGGTCTGGTGGTGCGCATCCCGGACTGGTGGAAGGCCGGGCGCGCGCCGCGGCCTCAGGTGAGTGCGCAGGTGGGCCGCGCACCGGCGGCGCAGCTCGGCGCCAAGGCCCTGCTCGATTTCTCGGTGCGCATGACCCTCGAGGGGGAGCCGCTCACCGAGGCCGAGCAGCAGCAGCTGCTCGCCTCACGGGAGGGTTTGATCCGCTTGCGCGGCCGGTGGGTCGAGGCCGACGGCGAGCAGCTCGCCGCGGCGCTGCAGCATTGGACGGGCGTGGAGCGCGAGGTGCGCGCCGGCGGGCTGTCGTTCCACGAGGGCATGCGCCTCTTGGCCGGCGCGCCCGCCGAACGCTCACACCTGGAAACCCCCGAGCCGCTGGCGGCCTGGTCGGGGGTCGAGGCGGGCGCGTGGCTGCGCGAACTGCTCGAGCGTCTGCGCCACCCCGAGGCCGAAGCGGCGCTCTCAATCCGGGACCTGAACGCGACGCTGAGGCCCTACCAGGTCATCGGTGCGCAGTGGCTCGCGCTGCTCACGGGGCTCGGTCTGGGGGCCTGTCTCGCCGATGACATGGGGCTGGGCAAGACCGTCCAGGTGATTGCGCTCCTGGTGCACGGTCACGGCGGTCCGGGCCGCAGCCGCCGCGCTGCGGCCCGCTTGCCGGACGCCTCGGGCATCCCCAGCCTGGTCGTGACACCTGCGTCCCTGATCGCCAACTGGAAAAGCGAGCTCGAGCGCTTCGCGCCGCGCCTGAAGGTGTTCGTGGCGCACCCCTCCGAGACGGATATCGATCTCAATGATGCCGCCGCGCTCGATGCGGCGCTGGGGGGAATCGACGTCGTGCTCAGCACCTATGGGGTCCTCACCCGCTCCGAGCCGCTGCGCGCGCGAGCCTGGTGGCTGGCGGTGCTCGATGAGGCGCAGGCCATCAAGAACCCCGGCGCCCAGCAGACACGTGCGGTGAAGCAGCTGAATGCCGCGGCGCGCATTGCGCTCACCGGCACGCCCATCGAGAACCGGCTCTCGGATCTCTGGTCGTTGTTCGATTTCCTCAATCCGGGGCTGCTCGGCGGGGCACGCGCGTTTGCCGAGGCGGCCAAGCGCATGAGCCGAGGCGCCGAGGGATCCTATGCGCCCCTGCGCCGCCTGGTGCAACCGTACATCCTCAGGCGACTGAAGAGCGATCGGCGCATCATCACCGATCTGCCGGAGAAGACCGAGATCCGCGCCTTCTGTGGTCTCACCCGTGAGCAGGCGACACTCTATGAGCGCTGCGTGCAGGATCTTGCGCAGGCGCTCGAGCGCACCGAGGGCATCCAGCGCCGCGGTGCGGTGCTCTCATCCCTGATGCAGCTGAAGCAGATCTGCAATCACCCGGCCCAGTGGACCGGTCAGGGCGAGTACGCCGCGGCGCGCAGTGGCAAGTTCGAGCGTCTCGGGGCCATCTGCGAGGAGCTCGCCGAGCGCCAGGAGCGCGTGCTGGTGTTCACGCAGTTCCGCGAGCTCACCGCGCCGCTTGCGCAGTACCTGCAACAAGTCTTTGGTCGCGCCGGACTCGTCCTGCACGGGGGCACCCCGGTCGCACAGCGCAAGGGGCTCATCGAGCAGTTTCAGCGCGAGGACGGCCCGCCGTTCTTCGTACTCTCCCTCAAAGCCGGCGGCACGGGCTTGAACCTCACGGCGGCCTCGCAGGTGATTCATTTCGATCGCTGGTGGAATCCGGCGGTGGAGAATCAGGCCACGGATCGTGCGTTTCGCATCGGCCAGCAACACAACGTTCTGGTGCACAAGTTCGTCTGCCGCGGCACGGTGGAGGAGAAAATCGATGCCCTCATCGAAGCGAAGCGCGGCCTCGCCGAGGAGTTGCTCGGCGAGGGCGGGGAGCGGCTGCTCACCGAGATGAGCGATGCCGAACTGCTCGCGACCGTCGCGCTCGACATCCACAAGGCGTGCGATTCATGATGCGTCGGCCAGACGCGAGGTAAGGTGAACGGTGATGAACTGGAAGCAGTACGCGCGCACGCCCAGAGTCGCTGAGCGTGCCGCACGAGCGCGGCGCGCCGGGGAGAAGCTGTCGAAGGCGTCCGCCAAGACCGGCCGCCTCCTCAGCCCAGTGACGCTCACCGGGCGCACCGTCGCGAGCAGTTTCTGGGGCAAGGCCTGGTGCGCGAACCTCGAATCTTACCGGGACTACGAAAATCGCCTGCCGCGCGGACGCAGCTACGTACGCAGCGGCGCGGTGCTCGACCTGCAGATCGCGCCGGGACGGATCGCGGCCGTCGTCGCCGGATCTCGGCCACAGCCCTATACGGTCGAGGTCAACATCAAGCCGTTGGGGACGACCCTGTGGTCGGACCTGAAGCGCCAGTGCGCCGGGGAGATCGGCTCGCTGATCGAGCTGCTCGAGGGGCGGCTGTCCGATCGCGTGATGGGCATCGTCACTGCGCCGGGGCAGGGCCTGTTCCCGAATCCTGCGGACATCGAGATGACCTGCTCCTGCCCGGACTGGGCGACGATGTGCAAGCACGTCGCGGCAGTGTTGTATGGGGTGGGTGCGCGACTCGATACACAGCCGGAGTTGCTCTTCACGCTGCGCACGGTCGAGCACGGTGAGCTGATCGGCGCGGCGGTCGATCTCGGGGCCGCACCGCGAAAGACGCAGCGCAAGAGGATTGCCGAGGAAGATCTTGCCGGCGTGTTCGGCATCGAACTGGCAGACGCCCCGC
>JAKBDK010000029.1:0-36312 GCA_021834525.1 Pseudomonadota bacterium
GCGACAACATCAAGATGACGGTCGATCTGATTGCGCCGATTGCGATGGAGGATGGTCTGCGCTTCGCGATTCGCGAAGGCGGCCGCACCGTCGGTGCCGGCGTCGTCGCAAAGATCCTGAAGTAAGGGTGCAGCTATGGCCAACCAGAACATCCGTATCAGGCTCAAGGCATTCGATCACCGCTTGATCGACAGCTCGGCCCGGGAAATCACCGATACCGCCAAGCGCACGGGCGCCACGGTGCGCGGCCCCGTGCCGCTGCCGACCAAGATGGAGCGCTTCACGCTGCTGGTCTCACCGCACTCCGACAAGGATGCGCGCGACCAGTTCGAGCTGCGCACGCACAAGCGCCTGATGGACATCCTGAACCCGACCGACAAGACCGTCGATGCGCTCATGAAGCTCGAGCTGCCGGCCGGTGTGGACGTCCAAATCAAGTTGAACTGAACGCGAGGGGCGCGTATACTTCGCGCCCCTTTCGCATCGGGCGAGGTTGGGGCATGGCCCCCAAGACCACTCGAGATCGGCGGATTCTCCGCCTCGCGGCCGGACTCGGTCGCGCCATCTCAAGTGGTTTTGCCTCGTTCGGGCAGTCCGGCGCCGGTCACCGCTCTGGCAATCGTTTCAGAGCGGGGGTGCGGGACGGGGAAAACGCGCATAGAGCGCTATAGAGAGGCTAGTCAATGGCAATCGGAGTCATCGGCCGCAAGGCGGGAATGACGCGAGTCTTCACGGAGAGTGGCGAGACCATACCGGTCACCGTCATCGAAGTGCTGCCCAACCGCGTCACCCAGGTCAAGTCCGAGGATAAGGACGGGTATCGCGCTGTCCAGGTGACCTTCGGCACGCGCCGTCCGCAGCTGTATTCGAAGGCGCTCAACGGGCACTTCGCCAAGGCCGGGGTTGCCCCGGGTCGCTCGCTGGTCGAGTTCCGGCTGACTGCAGCGGATACCTCCGCGCTGGTGCCGGGCGCCGAGATTAAGGTCGACATTTTCAAGGCCGGCGAAAAGGTGGATGTCACGGGCACCACCATCGGTAAGGGTTTTGCCGGCACGATGAAGCGGCACAACTTCGCCGGTCAGCATGCGACGCACGGTGTGTCCGTGTCGCATCGCGCGCCGGGCTCGATCGGCCAGCGTCAGACGCCGGGCCGCGTGTTCAAGGGCCGGCGCATGTCCGGTCACATGGGCGTGGTCCGCCGCACCACCGAGAATCTCAAGGTCGTGCAGATCGATCTGGAGCGCAATCTCATCCTGGTTCGCGGTGCCGTTCCGGGTGCCGAGGGCGGTCAGGTGCTCGTGCGTTCGGCGCTGAAGGCCGGCCGCAAAGCGCTGCGCAAGACGATCGCCCCGACCAAGGCCGGGTCAGGTCCGTCGACCAACCCGATGAAGCAGTCGAAGAAGTAAGCCGCCATGAAGCTCAAGATGGTCAACGGAGCCGGTGAGCTCCAGGTATCGGAGGCCACCTTCGGCCGCGAGTTCAATGAGGCGCTGGTTCACCAGGTGGTGACGGCGTATCGCGCCGCGGGTCGCGCCGGCACGAAGGCGCAGAAGACTCGCGCCGAAGTGCGCGGTGGCGGCAAGAAGCCCTGGAGCCAGAAAGGCACCGGTCAGGCGCGCGCCGGCTCGAGCCGCTCACCCATTTGGGTCGGTGGCGGGCGGGCATTCGCCGCCAAGCCGCGCAGCTTCGAGCAGAAAGTCAACCGCAAGATGTACCGCGGTGCGATTCGCGTGATGTTGTCCGAGCTCGCCCGTTCCGAGCGACTGGTGGTCACCGAGACGCTCGCGCTCGATGCGCCGAAGACTCGTCTGCTCGCCGGTCAGCTCAAAGCCTGGTCGCTCTCGCGCGTGCTGATCGTCGTGGAGGCCCTCGATGAGAAGCTGTTCCTCGCGGCGCGCAACCTGCCGTACGTCGAGGTGATCGAAGTCGGCGCGTTGAATCCGGTCTCTCTGGCCCGTCACGAGTCGGTGCTGATGACCGTCGGTGCGGTGAAGATGATCGAGGAGCGGCTGCAGTGAATAAAGAACAGCTCATGAGCGTGCTGATCGCGCCGCACGTCACGGAGAAGACTTCGCGCGCGATGCAGAACCACAATCAGTACACCTTCCGCGTCCGCCGTACGGCGACCAAGGTCGACATCAAGAAGGCTGTCGAGCTGATGTTCGACGTCAAGGTGAGCGGCGTGCAGGTGGTCAACGAACCCGGCAAGCAGCGCCGGTTCGGTAAGACGATCGGCCGCACGCAGGACTGGAAGAAGGCGTACGTCAGCCTGGCCGAAGGTCAGGCAATCGACTACGAGGCCCGTGCGCGGGTCTGATCGGAAGCACTGACATGGCCCTCATCAAGTACAAACCCACATCGCCCGGTACCCGGGCGGTCATCAAGGTCGACCGGTCGCACCTGCACAAGGGTGGTCCGTTCCTGCCGCTCACCGCGCCGCAGTCCAAGACCGGTGCACGCAACCATTCCGGCCGCATCACGACGCGGCACAAGGGTGGCGGATCGCGCCAGAAGTACCGCGTCATTGATTTCCGGCGCGACAAGGATGGCATCACGGGCGTGATCGAGCGCCTGGAATACGATCCGAACCGCACCAGCCACATTGCGCTCGTGAAGTACACCGACGGCGAGCGCCGTTACATCCTCGCCCCGAAGGGTGTTAAGCCGGGCGAGGAAGTGCGCTCCGGCGCCGACTCCCCCATCAAGGCCGGCAATGCGATGCAGCTGCGCCACATCCCGGTGGGCACGACGCTGCACAACGTCGAGCTCAAGCCCGGTGCGGGTGGCCAGCTGGCGCGCAGCGCAGGCAGCTCCGTGGCGTTCACGGCGCGCGAAGGCAGCTATGCCTATCTGCGGCTGAAGTCCGGAGAGACCCGCAAGGTGCACGTCGAGTGCCGCGCCACCATCGGTGAGGTGGGTAACGACGAGCACAACCTGCGCAACTACGGCAAGGCCGGTGCGAAGCGCTGGCGCGGAATCCGTCCCACGGTGCGTGGCGTGGTCATGAACCCGGTCGATCACCCGCACGGCGGCGGCGAGGGCAAGTCCGCCCAGGGTAACCCCCATCCCGTCTCGCCATGGGGTTGGAACACCAAGGGTCTGAAGACTCGCAACAACAAACGCACGGACAACATGATCGTTCAGCGTCGCAAGAACCGGAAGCGCTAGCGGGAGCACGAGCCAAGATGCCACGTTCACTCAAGAAGGGTCCGTTCGTCGATCTGCACCTCGCCAACAAGGTGCAGGTTGCGAGCGCGAAGAACGACCGCAAGCCGATCAAGACCTGGTCGCGCCGCTCGATGGTCGTGCCGGAGATGGTGGGGCTCACCATCGCGGTGCACAACGGTCGGCAGCACATTCCGGTGCTGGTCAGCGAAAACATGGTCGGGCACAAGCTCGGCGAGTTCGCTCCGACGCGCACGTTCAAATCGCACTCGGGCGACCGCAAGGTCGAGTCCGGCAAGTAAGCGCGACGCGGAGACACATGATGCAAGTCACCTCGAAACTGCGTTACGCGCGGATTTCCCCACAGAAGTGCCGCCTCGTAGCGGACTTGGTGCGGGGCAAATCGGCCGGCAATGCGCTCGCGACCCTGCAGTACAGCCCGAAGAAGGGCGCGGATCTCGTGCGCAAGGTCCTGGCCTCGGCCGTCGCCAACGCCGAGCACAACCACGGTGCGGACATCGACGAGCTGAAGGTTTCCCTCATTCACGTCGACATCGCTCCGGTGCTGAAGCGTTTCGCGGCCCGGGCCAAGGGCCGCGGCGCGCGTATCGTCAAGCGCAACAGCCACATCACCGTCGCGGTGAGCGACGGCAAGAAGGATTAACGCATGGGTCAGAAGGTCAATCCGATTGGCATACGGCTCGGCATTACGCGCGAGTGGACGTCCCGCTGGTTCGCGGGGCGTGAGCAGTTCGCGCTGCAGCTGCATACCGATTTCCGCGTCCGTGAGTTTCTGAAGAAGAAGCTCGCTGAGGCCTCGGTGAGCCGTGTGCACATCGAGCGCGCCGCGAAGAAGGTCAACATCACGATCCAGACCGCGCGCCCAGGAATCGTCATCGGTAAGAAGGGCGAGGACATCGAGAAGCTGCGCGGCGAGACCGCTGCGATGCTGGGCATGACCGTCGGGGACGTGCGTCTGAACATCGCCGAGATCCGCAAGCCCGAGCTCGATGCCCAGTTGGTCGCCGACAGCATCGCGCAGCAGATCGAGAAGCGCGTGATGTTCCGCCGTGCCATGAAGCGCGCCGTGATGAGCACGATGCGCAGCGGTGCGCTCGGCATCAAGGTGCGCGTCTCGGGACGTCTGAACGGCTCGGAGATTGCGCGGACCGAGTGGTACCGCGAGGGTCGTATTCCGCTGCACACCTTTCGTGCGGACATCGACTACGGTCTGTCCGAGGCGATGACCACCTACGGGGTGATCGGCGTGAAGGTATGGATCTTCAAGGGCGAAGTGTTCGATAAGCCCGAGAACGCCGAGTCTGCGGATGCGGACGGTGCCGTGGCGGCGAACCCGCAGGTGTCTGCGGCCGAAGCCCCGGCGCAGGCCTAGGAGCACGTAAGTCATGCAGCAGCCAAAACGCACCAAGTATCGCAAGCAGTTCAAAGGCCGCAACGGCGGCTTGGCGCACCGCGGCAGCGACGTTTCCTTCGGCGATTACGGCCTGAAGGCGACCAGCCGCGCGCGCATGACCGCGCGCGAGATCGAAGCGGCTCGCCGAGCGGTGGCCCGCTACGTCAAGCGTGGCGGACAGATCTGGATCCGCGTCTTCCCGGACGTGCCGATCAGCAAGAAGCCGCTCGAAGTCCGCATGGGAAGCGGCAAGGGCAACGTCGAGTACTACGTCGCGCGCGTTCAGCCCGGCAAAGTGCTCTTCGAGATGGAGGGTGTCGATGAGACGACGGCTCGCGAGGCGTTCCGGCTCGCCGGCTCCAAGCTCTCCGTGTCCACCATGTTCGTGAAACGGCAGGTTCGGTAATGAAGCTCGGAGAGATCAAGCAATACCGCGAGAAGCTCGCGAAGGCCTCGCCGGCTGAACTGGTCGATGAGTTGGTCAAACTGCGCAAGGAGCAGTTCGCGCTGCGCCTGCAGCGAGCCAGCGGTCAGGCGCCGAAGCCTGATCAGTTCGGCAATGCACGCCGCAACATTGCGCGCGTGAAGACCGTGCTGCGCAAGGCGCGTGCGAGCGGAGAGAAGGCATGAGCGTAGAGCAGAACAAATCAGCCACGCCCGAGGGCGAGGCGCAGAAGGGCCAGCGTACCCTCACGGGCCGCGTGGTCAGCGACAAGATGGTCAAGACCGTCGCCGTCGAGATCGAGCGCCTCATCAAGCACCCGCAGTACGGCAAGTACGTGCGTCGCACGACCAAGCTGCTGGCGCACGATGAGAACAGCGAATCACACGTGGGTGACCTGGTCACGATCGTGCCGTGCCGCCCGCTCTCGAAGCGCAAGTCCTGGCGCCTGCTGGAGATCGTGAAGAAGGCCGCTGACGTGAAGGGGGCCTCGGCATGATTCAGATGCGCACCATGCTTGCGGCCGCTGACAACAGCGGCGCACGCACCTTGATGTGCATCAAGGTGCTCGGCGGCACTCGCCGCCGCTACGCCACCGTGGGCGACGTGATCAAGGTCAGCGTCAAAGAGGCGATTCCCCGTGGCAAGGTTAAGAAGGGCGAAGTGTACGACGCGGTCGTGGTGCGGACCCGCCGCGGTGTGCGCCGCCCCGACGGATCGCTGATCCGTTTCGACGGCAACGCTGCGGTGCTGCTGACGAACAAGCTCGAGCCGATCGGTACCCGTATCTTCGGGCCCGTGACCCGCGAGCTGCGCAGCACGCAGTTCATGAAGATTATTTCGCTCGCGCCGGAAGTGCTGTAATGAGTAGCAAGATTCGCAGAGGCGACAACGTCGTCGTGTTGAGCGGCCGGGACAAGGGTCGCCGCGGCGCGGTGCTCAAGGTGCTCGAAGGCGATCAGGTGATCGTCGAAGGCATCAATAAGGTCAAGAAGCACACGCGCGCCAACCCGCAGACCAACAGCCCGGGCGGCATCATCGACAAGGAAATGCCGATGCCGGTGGGTAAGGTTGCGCTGTGGAATCCGAGCGCGAAGAAGGGCGACCGCGTCGGCTTCAAGACGCTTGCCGACGGTAAGAAGGTGCGCTTCTTCAAATCCAACGGAGAGATGATCGACGCCTGAGGCGCCGGTCACGAGAGCAACCAATGGTCAGGCTACACCAGTACTATCGCGAGCAGGTCATTCCGCGCCTGCAGAAGGAACTCGACATCGCTAATCCGATGGAGGTTCCGCGCATCACCAAGATCACGGTGAACATGGGCGTCGGCGAAGCCGTCGCCGACAAGAAGGTCATGGACGCGGCGGTCGGCGATCTCACCAAGATCAGCGGCCAGAAGCCGCTCGTCACCCGGTCTCGCCAGGCGATCGCGTCGTTTAAGATCCGCGCCGGGCTGCCGATCGGCTGCAAGGTGACGCTGCGTGGGGCTCGGATGTACGAGTTCCTTGATCGTCTGATCAGCATCGCGATGCCGCGTATCCGCGATTTTCGCGGAGTCTCGGCGCGCTCCTTCGACGGGCGGGGCAACTACAGCCTCGGTGTGAAGGAGCAGATCATTTTCCCCGAGATCCAGTACGACCAGATCGATCAGGTCCGGGGTATGGACATCACTATTACGACGACGGCGAGGGACAACCGTCACGGCCGAGCTCTGCTCGAGGCTTTCAACTTCCCTTTCCGGAAGTAAGAGGAACTGGTACGCCTATGGCGAAGACGAGCATGGTCGAGCGCGAAAAGCGTCGCGCCAAGATCGTGGAAAAATACGCGGCGAAGCGAACGGAGCTCAAAGAGCTCATTCGCGACCCGAAGACCTCTCCGGAGGATCGGATGGCTGCGCAAGCGAAGCTGCAGAAGCTGCCGCGGGACGCCAGTCCTTCGCGCGGTCGGAACCGCTGTGCGATTACGGGCCGCTCTCGCGGCGTGTATCGCAAGTTTGGGCTGTCGCGCGTGAAGATCCGTGAGGTCGCCAACCGTGGCGAAATCCCGGGTCTGACCAAGGCGAGCTGGTGAGGGGCGCGCTATGAGCATGACCGATCCCATCGCCGATCTGCTGACGCGCATCCGCAACGGCCAAACCGCGGGCAAGGCCGAAGTGCAGCTGGCGTCCTCGAAGCTCAAGACGGCGATCGTCAAGGTGCTGAAGGACGAAGGCTACATCGCGGACTTCCGCCTCGAAGAGGACAGCGGCAAACCGACGCTGACCATCGGGTTGAAGTACTTCGAAGGCCGGCCGGTCATCGACCGCCTGGAGCGGGTGAGCCGACCGGGGCTGCGCATCTATCGCGGCAAGGACGAGCTGCCGACCGTGCTCGGTGGCATGGGCACCGTGATCGTCTCCACTCCGAAGGGCGTCATGACCGACAAGCAGGCGCGCTCGATCGGGCAGGGCGGCGAAGTGCTCTGCATCGTCGCGTAATCGGAGACTGATCCATGTCCAGAATCGCCAAAGCTCCGGTTCCGCTGCCTCAGGGCGTGACTGTCACCGTCGGTGACGGCAATGTCACCGTCAAGGGCACCAAGGGAACGCTGAGCCTTCCGCTGGCCGCGGGCGTGTCGGTCGCGCAGGCCGAGAAGCACCTCGAGGTCTCCTACAACGATCCGGTCATCGCGCGCATGCATGCCGGATCGACTCGCGCGCACCTGGCCAACATGGTGCACGGCGTCACTAAGGGCTACGAGAAGAAGCTCGAGCTCGTCGGCGTCGGTTTCCGCGCCCAGGTGCAGGGCAAGACCCTGAACCTGACGCTCGGCTTCTCGCACCCGGTGAATTTCCCCGTTCCGGAGGGCATCACCATCGAGACGCCGAGTCAGACCGAGATCGTGGTCAGGGGCGTCGACGTGCAGCAGGTCGGTCAGGTGGCCGCGGAAATCCGCGACATCCGCCCGCCGGAGCCCTACAAGGGCAAGGGCGTGCGTTACGCCAATGAACAGATTTCCCTGAAAGAGGGGAAGAAGAAATGAACCTGAGCAAGAAGGACCGGCGGCTGCGCCGCGCCGTCAAGACCCGTGCGCACATCCGCACTCTCGGCATGGCGCGCCTCACGGTGCACCGTACGCCGCGACACATTTATGCGCAGGTCACCGATGCGGCCGGCGCGAAGGTGATCGCCAGCGCCTCGACTCTGCAGGAGACGGTTCGTACCGGCCTGAAGGGAACGGGCAACGTCGAGGCCGCCAAGGCGGTCGGGCGCGCTATTGCGGAGCGCACGCGCGCCGCGGGTGTCACCCAGGTGGCGTTCGACAGGGCGGGATTTCAATACCACGGGCGCGTCAAAGCGCTCGCCGATGCGGCCCGCGAAGCGGGTCTCGAGTTCTAAGGTCAGGTAAAACCTATGGCAAGAACGGATAAGACCCAATCGGCCGATGAGCTCGTCGAAAAGCTGGTCGCCGTCAACCGCACGGCGAAAGTCGTCAAGGGCGGCCGCCAGTTCGGCTTCACGGCGCTGACGGTAGTCGGCGACGGTGCCGGCAGCGTCGGCTTCGGATTCGGCAAGGCGCGCGAAGTGCCGGTCGCCATTTCCAAGGCGATGGCCCAGGCCCGCAAGAGCATGGTGACCGTGTCGCTGAAGAACAATACGCTGTTCTATGCGGTCAAGGGCATTCACGGCGCGACCCGCGTGTACATGCAGCCGGCCTCGGAAGGTACCGGCGTCATCGCCGGCGGCGGCATGCGTGCGGTGCTCGAGTGTGCCGGCGTGCGCAATGTGCTCGCCAAGAGCTACGGCTCGCGCAACCCGATCAATGTGGTGCGCGCCACCGTCAAGGCGCTTGCCGAGATCCGCTCGCCCGAGGACATCGCGGCGAAGCGGGGCAAGAGCGTCGAAGAGATCACGGGCTGAAACACATGGGCAAGCAAGCTAAGCCGTTCAAGGTCACGCTGGTCAGGAGTCTGCACGGACAGCTGGCCAACATCGCCGCGTCCGCCCGCGGTCTCGGCCTGCGCAAGATCCACCAGACCGTTGAGGTGGCCGATACGCCCGAGAATCGCGGCATGATCCAGACCGCCGTTCACCTGCTGAAGGTCGAGCAGGCCGGTTGAGAGGAATTTCGAACATGCGACTGAATACACTGAAGCCTTCTCCCGGTGCCAAGCGGCCGCGGCTGCGCGTCGGGCGCGGAGCGTCCGCCGGCCAGGGCAAGACCTGTGGCCGCGGCGTCAAGGGCCAGCGCGCGCGCAAGGGCGGCTATCACAAGGTCGGATTCGAAGGCGGCCAGATGCCGATCCAGCGGCGCATGCCGAAGGTCGGGTTCCGCTCCGCCATGGCCGCGACGCGTGCCGAGGTACGGCTCGATGCGCTCGCCAAGGTCGAGGCCGCCGTGATCGACGTCGAGGCGCTGATCAAGGCCGGCATCGCGCCGGCGGGCACCGAGCGGGCGAAGGTCGTGCTGGCGGGCAAACTCGAGAAGGCCGTGACGCTCCAGGGCGTTGCGGTCACGCGCGGCGCGCGCGCCGCCATCGAGGCGGCCGGCGGCAAGATCGAAGCCTAAGCGGCTCGACGAGCGAGTTCACAGACTCAACCGGAAGACATCGTGGCGAACACTCTCAACAATCCAGCTGCCGCGCTCAGCGAAGCGGCCCGTCTTGGGGAGATCCGCACACGCGTGCTGTTCCTGGTCGGCGCGATGATCGTCTACCGGGTCGGGACCTTCATCCCGGTCCCGGGCATCAATCCGGTGGAGGTCGCCCGTTTCTTCAGCAAGAACTCGGGCACGATCTTCGGCATCGTCAACATGTTCTCCGGCGGTGCGCTCTCGCGGCTGTCGATCTTCGCCATGGGCGTGATGCCCTACATTTCTGCCTCGATCATCATTCAGATGATGTCGATGGTGGTGCCGAGCCTGATGGAGCTGCGCAAGGAAGGGCAGGCCGGTCAGCGCAAGATGACCGACTACACGCGCTATGGCGCCGTGGCGCTCGCAATCTTTCAGTCGTTCGCGGCGGCCGGTGCGCTCGAGAAGGGCGGCATGACCATGGTCGGGGGCTGGCAGTTCATGTTCACCGCGACGGTGACCATGACCACCGGCACGATCTTTCTGATGTGGCTCGGGGAGCAGATTACCGAGCGGGGCATCGGTAACGGCATCTCGATGATCATCTTGGCCGGCATCGTCGCGGGACTCCCGGGTGCGATCAGTTCGGCGGCCGAGGCGGTGAGTTCCGGGGCCATGCAGGGGCCGTTCGCGCTGTTGTTGCTGGTGCTGGTGGTCGGGACCACGGCGTTCGTGGTGTTCATGGAGCGCGCCCAGCGGCGCATCACCGTGAACTATGCGAAGCGCCAGGTCGGCCGGCGCATGTACGCCGGGCAGAGCAGCCACCTGCCGTTCAAGATCAACATGTCAGGCGTGATCCCGCCGATCTTCGCCTCGAGTATCCTGCTGTTCCCGGCGACCATCGCCGGATTCCTGGGCACCGGCGCAAAAGGCGGATTCGCCAGCGTCATGCAGGACGTTGCGGCGGCCCTCGGCTTCGGTCAGCCGCTGTACATGGTGCTCTACGGCATCCTGATCATCTTTTTCTGCTTCTTTTATACCGCGCTCGTGTTCAATTCGCGCGAGACGGCTGACAATTTGAAGAAGTCCGGCGCCTTCATTCCGGGCATCCGCCCGGGCCAGCAGACGGCCGAGTACATCGACAAGGTACTGACCCGTCTGACGCTGTGGGGCGCACTTTACGTCGCGGCGGTGTGCATCCTGCCGGTGTTCCTCGAGGGGCAGCAGGGCGTCTCGTTCCAGTTCGGCGGCACCTCGCTGCTCATCGTGGTCGTGGTGGTCATGGATTTCATGGCGCAGCTGCAGTCCCACCTGATGTCACACCATTACCCGGGCCTGATGAAGAAGGCCAACCTGCTCGGCTACGGCCGTTCAGGTCAGGGCGGGTGAGGGTCGCGCCGATGACGATTCGTACTATCCCGGCGCTTGGCGCCATTTCAAGCCGCGGGCCGCTTCGGTCCGCCCTTAAGACTGCGCGGAGCGCATCATGAAAGTCAGACCCTCGGTCAAAAAGATCTGCAAGAACTGCAAGATCGTGCGCCGCCGGCGCGTGGTCTACGTCATCTGCACGGACCAGCGCCATAAGCAGCGCCAGGGGTGAGTGCCGCACCAGGGGTCGGAGCTGCCGGCGGCAGCGGTCTCGCAGGACCGCGCCTCAGCAGGGACGGCCCGGGACCGGCCTCGCAAGTATTTGGAATAGGTCGAATTTTTGTTAAAATACCGCGTTTTCCCCGCGGCTTCGGTAGAGCAATATGGCACGCATAGCCGGCATTAACATTCCCCTGAACAAGCATGTCTGGGTAGGACTCACGCACATCTACGGCGTGGGACGCGCGCGGGCGCTGAGAGCCTGCGAAGGCGCGGGCATCAATCCCGAGACGCGGGTCAAGGATCTCACCGAGGCCGAGATCAATGCGATCCGCAGTCAGATCGCCAAGTTCGCCGTCGAAGGCGATCTGCGGCGTGAAGTGTCGATGAACATCAAGCGGCTGATGGACCTGGGCTGCTACCGCGGCATCCGTCATCGCCGCGGACTGCCGGTGAACGGGCAACGCACCCGCACCAACGCCCGCACCCGTAAGGGACCGCGCAAGCAGGCCGTCAAGTTGAATGCGCCTCCGGGCAAGGCTTGATTTGAGGAATTTGCAGCATGGCTGACCAGAAACAAGGCGGCTCGTCCGCCAAGAAGCCCAAGAAGGCGCGCAAGAACGTGCTCGATGCAATCGCGCACGTGCACGCTTCTTTCAACAACACCATCATCACCATCACCGATCGTCAGGGGAACACTCTGTCGTGGGCGACGGCGGGCGGCTGCGGCTTCCGCGGCTCACGCAAGAGCACCCCGTTCGCCGCGCAGGTCGCGGCGGAAAAGGCTGGTGTCGCGGCGCAGGAGCACGGCGTGAAGAACGTCGAGGTGCGCGTCGGCGGCCCGGGCCCTGGGCGCGAGTCGGCGGTCCGCGCGCTCAACGGCTGCGGACTGAAGATCACCAGCATCGCCGACGTCACGCCGATTCCGCACAACGGCTGCCGTCCCCCGAAGAAGCGCCGGGTCTGATCGACTCCGGCGCGAGATAGAGAGAACTCAGCATGGCGCGTTACCTCGGTCCCAAGTGCAAGCTCGCTCGTCGCGAGGGCACGGATCTGTTCCTGAAGAGCGGTGTCAAGTCCCTGGAGAGCAAATGCAAGCTCTCCGTGCCGCCGGGCGGCATCAAGGGTGAGCGCCGCACTCGTCTGTCCGAATACGGCATGCAGCTGCGCGAGAAGCAGAAGCTGCGCCGCATGTATGGCGTCCTCGAGCGTCAGTTCGGCAATTACTACACCGAGGCGGCCCGCCGCACCGGCAGCACGGGTGAGAACCTGCTGCGCCTGCTCGAGTGCCGGCTGGACAACGTGGTGTACCGCATGGGTTTCGCCGCGACCCGCGCCGAGGCGCGCCAGCTGGTGAGCCACAAGGGCATCAGCGTCAACGGCCGCGCAGTCACCATCGCCTCCTACCAGGTGAAGGCGGGCGACACGGTCGAGATTCGCGAGAAGGCGCGCAAGCAGCTGCGCATTCAGAACGCGCTCGGCATTGCACAGCAGGTGGGCCTGCCCGAGTGGGTGGAGGTCAACGACAAGGAATTCCGCGGCGTGTTCAAAACGCCGCCGGGTCGCGATGATGTCCTCCCGGATATCAACGAGAACCTGGTCGTGGAGCTCTATTCGAAGTAATCGGCCGCGCGTCGAGGGCCGGCATCTGCCGGCCGTTCGCGCCCACGTTTTCGCTTTTTACGCCGGCTGTCGGCCGGCAAGGTGAGACTGCAATGCAGGGATCCGTCACAGAATTCTTAAAGCCGCGCGTGGTGAAGGTGCAGCCTGTTGCGCCGCGCCAGGCCCGCGTCACTATTGAGCCGTTCGAGCGCGGCTTCGGCCACACGCTCGGCAACGCGCTGCGGCGCGTGCTGCTCTCCTCGATGCCCGGCAGTGCGATCACCGAGGCGGAGATCGACGGCGTGCTGCACGAGTACACCAGCATCGAGGGCGTCCAGGAAGATGTCGTCGACATCCTGCTGAACCTCAAGTCCGTCGCGCTTCGCATGCACGCGCGCGACACCGCCGAGCTGCGTCTGCACAAGAAGGGCCCGGGGCCGGTGACGGCCGGTGACATTCAGACCGATCATGACGTCGAAGTCGTCAATCCGGATCTGGTGATCGCCAATCTGACGCAGGCGGGTGAGTTGAGCATGACGCTGCGCATCGAGCGCGGTCGGGGCTATCGCCCGGCGGCGACGCGCGTGGCGTTCGAGGAGCAGAGCCGGCCGATCGGTCGTCTGCAGCTCGATGCGTCGTTCTCTCCGGTCCGTCGAGTCACCTATGCGGTCGAAGCGGCGCGCGTCGAGCAGCGCACCGACCTCGACAAGCTGGTGATCGACATCGAGACCAACGGCACGATCGATGCGGAGGAAGCGATCCGCCGCGCCGGCAGCATTCTGAAGGATCAGCTGTCGGTGTTCGTCGATCTGCAGGGCGAGGAGGAGACCACGGCCAAGGTCACCGAGATGCAGTTCGACCCGATTCTGCTGCGCCCCGTCGATGAGCTCGAGCTCACCGTGCGCAGTGCGAACTGCCTCAAGGCGGAGAACATTCACTACATCGGCGATCTGGTGCAGCGGACCGAAGTGGAGCTGCTGCGTACGCCGAATCTGGGTAAGAAGTCGCTCACTGAGATCAAGGAAGTGCTGCACAGCCACGGCCTGATGCTCGGTATGCGTCTTGACGGCTGGCCGCCGGCCAGCCTCAAGCACAGCGACGAATCTACGATCTAAGGATTTCCTGCAATGCGTCACCAACTGACTGGCCGGCAACTGTCCCGCAACAGCTCGCACCGGCACGCACTGATGCGCAACATGAGCGTTTCGCTCCTGCGCCACGAGACGATCCGCACCACGCTGCCGAAGGCGAAGGAGCTTCGCCGCGTCGTCGAGCCGCTCATCACCCTCGGTAAGAGCGATGGGGATGCCAATCGGCGTCTGGCGTTCGCCCGGCTGCGCGATGCCGCCATCGTCGAGAAGCTCTTCAGCGACCTCGGCCCGCGCTTCAAGTCCCGTCCGGGTGGCTACACGCGCATCCTGCGGATGAACCCGCGGCCGGGTGACTCCGCGCCCATGGCACTGATGCAGCTGGTCGACGGACCGGCGGCGAGTGCCCCGGTGCCGGCACCGGAGCCGAAGAAGACCCGCAAGCGCGCCGCGCCGAAGAGCGAGACGGCGGCCGAGGCGCCGGTTGAGGCCGCCGCGGCGGCTGAAGAGGGGCAGAAGGCTCCGCGGCGGCGCAAGGCCAAGACGGCCTGAGACGCACGCTCAGAACGACGGCGGTCAACGGCCGGTCGGTGTAAGCCGACCGGCCGTTGCCGTTTTTGCGGTCCTTGCGGCATTCGGCTACGCTCCAGGTTCATTCACCCGCAAGAGGTGTTCCGCCGTGAGCCTTGCCTCCGAATTCAAAGAATTTGCCATCAAGGGAAACGTGGTCGACATGGCGGTCGGCCTGGTCATCGGCGCTGCATTCGGGAAGATCGTCAGCTCCCTGGTGGCCGATGTCCTGATGCCACCGCTGGGACTGATCATCGGTCGGGTCAGCTTCAGCAAGCTCGCCGTGCAGATCGGCTCCAGTCCGCAGGGCAAGCCGGTCATGCTGGAGTACGGCCTGTTCATTCAGGCGATTTTCGATTTCGTGCTGATCGCGCTCGCGATCTTCTTCGTCATCAAGATGATCAATCGGCTCAAGCGCGCCCCGGCCCCGGCCCCGGTCGTTGCCCCGCCGCCGACGAAGTCCGAGGCGCTGCTCGGGGAGATCCGCGACCTGCTTGCCAAGCGCTGAGGCTTCGGCCGCTGGCGCGAGTGATGGGGCTGCAGTGCGCCGGTCTGACGGCCGGCGCCTGAGTGTCCGGCTGACCCGGCGCTACGCAGCCGAGCACGGCTGCACAAGCGTCCTCTGGGAAGCGTTGTCATGACCAAGATCGATTCAACCGGAATCTCCCCGACGCTCGGCAGCGGTTATCCCGTGCCCTACGACGAGCCGTGCCGCGGGCGCCAGCGGTGGCGGCTGGGTGAGGGCGGGGGACTGACCCAATTCGGGGTCAACCTGCTGAAATTGCCCCCGGGAGCCTGGTCGAGCCAGCGGCATTGGCACAGCGCCGAGGACGAGTTCGTCTACGTGCTGCAGGGGGAAGTCGTGCTCGTGACCGGGACGGGTGAGCAGGTGCTGCGACCCGGGGAGTGCGCGGCGTTCAAGGCGGGCGAGGCGGACGGCCACCATGTGCAGAACCGCTCCGATGCCGAGGCCGTGCTGCTCGAGGTCGGGACCCGCGATCCGGCGCAGGACGCGGTGGACTACCCGGATATCGATCTGATGCTGACCCGAGGCGAACGGCGCTTTTGCCACAAGGACGGGACGCCGTATCCGCCGCCGGCCCGCTGAGGCGGGACCGGCGGCGTCAGTTCGGCGCGCCGAGTCCCTCAGCGTGCAGCAGATTCCGCGACGAACGCGCCGCGCGTGAGGTTCTCGCACCCCGTGACGGTCACCGCCAGATCGTCCTCGATCCGGATGCCCCCAAAGGGCCGCAGTGCGTCGACGCGTGGCCAGTGAATCAGTCCTCGCCGCGAGTCCGCCTGAGCGGCGGCGAGCAGCGGCTCGATGAAATACAGGCCCGGTTCCATGGTGACCACGAAACCGGCTTCGAGGGTGCGCGTCAGGCGTAGGTAAGGGTGACCCTCGGGCCTCTCGATGTCCCCTCCGTCCGGTGCGCGCATGAAGCCTCCGGCGTCGTGCACTTCCAGGCCGAGGAGATGACCGATCCCGTGCGGCAGGAACACCTGCGTGACGCCACGGGCGAGCGCTTCCTCGATCCCGCAACCGATCAGATCCGCCTCCCGCAGGACCTGAGCCACCAGACGGTGCGCCTGCAGATGCACCTCCCGCCAGTCGACGCCGGCGCGCACCTGCGCACACAGGGCCTGCTGCAGGCCCTCCATCTGTCCGATCAGGTCGGCAAAATCGCCCGCCGCGGCGGCATGGGTGCGGGTGATGTCGCTCGCATAGCCACCGAATTCCGCACCGGCATCGATCAGCAGCGAGCGGCGCCGCTGCGGTGCCCGCCGCTCGAGCATCTGGTAATGCAATACCGCTGCGTTTTCGTTCAGCGCGATGATGGGGTTGTACGGTAGCTCCTGTTCGCGCTGTCCGCAGGCGGCCACGAAGGCCAATGCGATGTCGAACTCCGATCCGCCGGCGTTGAACACCCGCTCGGCCGCTTGGTGGCCGCGCACGCCCAGCCGGTTGGCCGTCCGCAGGCAGGCGAGCTCATACGGGCTCTTCAGCGCCCGATGGAAGTCCAGGTGGCGCATCAGTCGCGGCGGATTGAGTGCCCCGACGCCCCACGTCGCCAGATCCCCGAAGTCCTCGCCGAGATAGGCGGTGCGGCCCAGATCGCGCGGCAGCGCTGCGCGCGCCGCGGCCAGGTCCGGGCAGGACACGATGTCGAAGTGCGCCGTCCAGTAGTCCTGGGGCAGGGCGGCCGTCTTGTACCAGTAGTCGGTCGGGCTGTGGACCAGCAGTCGCGGGCGCCGGCCGGGCTCAAAATGGACGAAGCAGTCCGGAACGTCGAGGGGACTCCAGACCTTGAACGGTGCGTTCGCCTCGAACGGATAGGTCCGGTCGTCCTGGAACACCGGCAGCAGCGCCCCGGAGTGCACCAGCAGCGCCGCATGGCCGCAGGTCTCCAGTGCGGCGGCCGTGCGTTCGCACAGGCCCGCCAGGTGCGGGCCGAACAGCACGGCCAACGGCTCGGCGGGGGAAACGGGGGCAGCATCGAATGCGGGCATGGAGCGTGCTCGTCAATGGGTAGGAACCGCATTTTACGACCCGGGGCGGAACTCCGGGGGAGGCCTTGGGTCGATCGAGAAAGGGGCTGCTGCCTGAATTCCCGCGGCGCTCGCATCGACCGTTTACCGCCCCGCGTGACCGCGGAAAGCCCTGCTGTCGTCGTCCGGCGACAGGGAGACGGTTTCAAATCACATTATTAACCTATAAAATCTCTGACCGCGCGATCCGTGAAGGACTCGCGGAACGACTATAACTCGTTCAAAAATTGTTCTTTTCCTCTGAAAGCTCTCATTCCACCGGGGTACTATCGATGAATACGAAAGTTGCTCTTAGCGCGCTTGCCGCCGCAGTGCTTCTGACCGCCTGCGCCAAGCAGCCGTCCAACCAGTCGGCGAACGCTCCGGCTGCCACGCCGCCGGCCTCTTCCAGCAGCGCCGCGCCGGCCGCTTCCGGCACGAGCACCACCACGCCGTCGAGCACCAGCGGCAGCTCCGACACCGGCAGCAGCTCGGGCGCCAGCTCGGGAAGCACCACCACGCCGCCGGCGGCCACGTCCGGCACCGGCAGCTCTTCTTCGACGAAGACCCCGCCGAAGAAGAAGTAAGCCGTCGTCTGCAGGGGTCACGACCCCGGCTGACTTCAGCTTCACGCGGCCCGGGCGGTGCGCCGATGCGCACCGCTCGGGCCGTGTGCTTTAGATTCCCGGGCGCTTGCCCGTGCGTGCGGCCAGCAGCGGCCGCAGATAGGCCCCCGTGTGCGATTCGGGGTGGGCCGCGAGGCTCTCCGGGGTGCCACAGGCGACGATCCGTCCGCCGCCCTCACCGCCTTCCGGTCCCAGATCGATCAGCCAGTCCGCACACTTGATGACATCGAGATTGTGCTCGATGACGACGATGGTATTGCCCTGGTCACGCAGGCGTTTGAGCACTTCGAGGAGCTGCGCGATGTCGTGGAAGTGCAGCCCCGTGGTCGGCTCATCGAGGATGTAGAGCGTACGGCCGGCCGAGTGCTTGGCCAGTTCGCGCGAGAGTTTCACGCGCTGGGCCTCCCCTCCGGAGAGGGTTGCCGCGTTTTGCCCCAGGTGCAGGTACGACAGCCCGACGTCTCGCAGCGTCGTCAGCCGGCTCGCGATCGCCGGCACGTTGGCGAAGAACCGCAGCGCTTCCTCGACCGTCATCTGCAGCACTTCGTAGATGGTCTTGCCGCGGTAGCGGATCTCGAGCGTCTCGCGGTTGTAGCGCTGGCCGTGGCAGACGTCGCAGGGTACGTACAGGTCCGGTAAGAAGTGCATCTCCACCCGCAGGAGCCCCTCGCCCTGGCAGGCCTCGCAGCGTCCGCCCTTGACGTTGAAGCTGAACCGGCCGGCCTCATAGCCCCGCGCGCGCGCTTCCGGGACGGCCGCAAACAGTTCGCGTACGGTGCCGAACAGATTCGTGTAGGTCGCCGGGTTGGAGCGAGGGGTACGGCCGATCGGGCTCTGGTCGATGTCGATCACCGCCTCGAATTGCTCCAGGCCCTCGATTCCTGCGCAGGGCGTCGGTTGCACGGTGCTCCCGCTGATCCGGGCACGGGCGTGGTTGAACAGCGTATCGATGATCAGCGTCGACTTCCCCGAGCCGGATACGCCGGTGACGCAGGTGAGCAGCCCGACGGGAATGTCCGCATCCACCCCGCGCAGGTTGTTGCCAGTGGCGCCGCGGATGCGGATCTGGTGCTCCGGGACGCATGACAGACGCCGCTGCGGGACCTCGATGCTTCGCCGGCCGCTCAGGTACTGCCCCGTCAGCGACGCCTCATCCGCCTCGATCTGTGCTGGCGTGCCCCGAGCGACCACCTGCCCGCCGTGGGCGCCGGCGCCCGGGCCGAGATCGACCACGTAGTCGGCCTCGCGGATCGCCTCCTCGTCGTGTTCGACCACGATCACCGTGTTGCCCAGATCGCGAAGTCGCTTCAGCGTCTGCAGCAGCTTGCGGTTGTCGCGCGGGTGCAGCCCGATCGAGGGCTCATCGAGGATGTACATCACCCCGGTCAGGCCGGAACCGACCTGGCTGGCGAGGCGGATGCGCTGGGCCTCGCCGCCGGAGAGCGTTTCCGCGCTGCGCTCGAGCGTGAGGTAGCGCAAACCCACATCGGCGAGAAAGCGCAACCGCGTGAGCACCTCGCGCACGATCTGCCCGGCGACCTCGCCGCGCCAACCCGGCAGCTGCAACGCCTCGAGATAGACCAGCGCGCGCTCGATGGACAGTGCCGTCAGTGCGGGCAGGTTCGTCTCGCCCACGAACACCGACCGGGCGGTGAGGTTCAGTCGCGCTCCGACGCACTCCGGACAGGTGCGCACGCCGCGGAATCGGGCGAGCTCCGCCCGCACGGCGTTCGATTCGGTCTCGCGATAGCGCCGCTCGAGGTTCGGGATGATGCCTTCGAAGGGGTGGCGCTTGCCGACCGCCCCGCCGGCGGTCCCGTAGCGGAACGTGATGGCTTCCTCGCCGCTGCCGTAGAGCAGCACCTGGCGAACCGTTTCGGGCAGCGCCTGCCAGGACGTCTCGATGTCGAAGTGATAATGCTGCGCGAGTGACTGGATGAGGTGGAAGTAATGGGCGTTGCGCCGGTCCCAGCCGCGGACCGCGCCGTTGGCGAGCGGCAGCTCCGGATGCGCCACGATACGCTCGGGATCGAAGAACTGCTGGACGCCGAGCCCATCGCAAGTCGGGCAGGCGCCGAGCGGATTGTTGAACGAGAACAGCTTCGGTTCGAGCGGCGGGACGCTGTAACCGCAGATCGGGCAGGCGTGGCTGCTGGAGAAGAGCCACTCCTCGGGAGGCGGGCCGCCCGAGTCTTCGGCCGCTTCCCGTAGCAGCGTGACGCGCGCCACGCCGTTGCCGAGCGCCAGGGCGGTCTCGAAGGACTCGGCCAGCCGTTGCTGCACGTCCGGCTTGACCTTCATGCGGTCGACGACCGCCTCAATCGTGTGTCTGCGCTTGGGGTCCAGTTCCGGCGCGGCATCGAGTTCGTAGATCCGACCGTCGATTCGAGCGCGCACGTACCCCTGGGCCGTGAGCTCGCGCAGCGTATCCTCGTGCGCGCCTCGGCGGTCGCTGACCCGCGGCGCGAGCAGCGCGATCGGACTGCCGGCGGGCAGATTGAGGACCTGGTCGACCATCTGGCTGACCGTCTGGGCGGTGAGGTCCTGGCCATGCACCGGACAGCGCGGCACCCCGGCGCGTGCGAACAGCAGCCGCAGGTAGTCGTAGATCTCCGTCACCGTGCCGACCGTGGAGCGCGGGTTGTGCGTGGTGGCCTTCTGCTCGATGGCGATGGCCGGGGAGAGCCCGGCGATGTGATCGACGTCGGGCTTGTCCATCACCGAGAGGAACTGCCGCGCATAGGCGGACAGCGACTCGACGTAGCGGCGCTGGCCCTCGGCATAGAGGGTGTCGAAGGCGAGCGAGGATTTGCCGGAGCCGGACAGCCCCGTGAGCACGATCAGCCGATCGCGCGGCAAATCGAGGTCGATGCCCTTGAGGTTGTGGGTGCGTGCCCCGCGAATGCGAATTTCCTGCATAACCACTCAGTGTACGCGCCTTGTCCAGCCTGCTGCGCCCCCGGGTTCGGGCGGACTTTATGTTCGCTCTCACCGTCTGCCGTGCTTCGCCTCGGCGCCCCGGCCGTCTACAATGCCCTCCTTTTCCGGAGGGCATGCTCATGGCGCGTGGGGTCAATAAGGTCATCATCATCGGCAATCTCGGCGCTGACCCGGAATCGCGCGCCATGCCCTCGGGCGCTTCCGTGGCGAATCTGCGCATTGCGACCACCGAGTCGTGGCGCGACAAGCAAAGCGGTGAGCAGCAGGAGCGGACCGAGTGGCACCGCGTCGCGCTGTTCGGGCGCTTGGCGGAGGTTGCGAGCGAGTACCTGCGCAAGGGTTCGCAGGTCTATATCGAAGGCAGCCTGCGGACCCGCAAGTGGCAGGACAAGCAGGGCAATGAGCGCTACAGCACCGAGATCGTCGCCAACGACATGCAGATGCTCGGCGGCCGCGGGGGCGGCGGGGGCGGCGGGGGCGCGGGGTCCAGCGGTGGCGCACCGCCACGCGAGAGCACCGATTACGGCCAGAGCGGCGGCGGCGGCAGCAGCAGCGGTGCCGGTGAAGGATCAGATTTCGACGATGATATTCCGTTCTGAATCAATTCATTAGATTGATATTCCCGGTCGGATGCCTGCGCGTCCGTGTGCACGCCCAATGCTCGGCGCCGGGGCACTCGCGGTTGCGACGTGGCCGGTTGTGGCCCCGTCGCGCCCTGCGGCGGGGGTGGCCCGCGCCGTTCGGGCCGCCGCCCCGGGGGGTCTCTCGGACAGGAGCAGTGTCCCTGAGGATTGCGCGGGGTGGGCGGTCCGACGTCGACCGCCGTGCGGCTCGGCCGCACAGGCCGTAAAATTCCCCTTCCCCGTACGCTTGAGCCTATGTCCCGCCACTATTACATCAAGACCTTCGGCTGCCAGATGAACGAGTACGACTCCGCCCGCATGGCGGACGTGCTGCGCGCCGGAGTGGGTCTCACCCCCACCGACGATCCGGCCCAGGCCGACGTGCTGCTGATGAACACCTGCTCGGTGCGCGAGAAGGCGCAGGACAAGGTGTTCTCGCTGCTCGGTGAATGGCGGCAGCTGAAGGCGCTGCGTCCGGAAGTGCTGATTGGCGTGGGCGGATGCGTGGCGAGTCAGGAAGGGGATGCCATCACCGCGCGCGCGCCGTTCGTCGATCTGGTCTTCGGCCCGCAGACGCTGCATCGCTTGCCGGAGATGATTGCCGCGCTGTACCGAACGGGTCGGGCGCAGGTGGACGTGAGCTTTCCGGAGATCGAGAAATTTGATCACCTGCCGGCGCCGCGCACCGAGGGCAGCTCGGCGTTCGTCTCCGTCATGGAGGGGTGCAGCAAGTACTGCAGCTTCTGCATCGTGCCGTATACCCGAGGCGAGGAGGTCAGCCGTCCGTTCGATTCGGTTCTGCGTGAGGTCCACCAGCTCGCCGAGCAGGGCGTGCGTGAAGTGACGCTGCTCGGTCAGAACGTCAACGCCTACCGGGGCGCGATGGGCGATGGGGCCAAGGTCGATCTGGCGACGCTGATACATCACGTCGCGGCGCTCCCGGCCATCGAACGGATCCGCTTCACCACCTCGCATCCGGTGGAATTCGACGACAGCCTCATCGAGGCCTACGCGAACGTGCCGAAGCTCGCCAATCACCTGCATCTGGCGGTGCAGAGCGGTTCCGACCGGATCCTCGCGCTGATGAAGCGTGGGTACACCACCCTGGAATTCAAGGACAAGGTGCGCAGACTGCGCGCCGTGCGAGCGGACATCTGCATCTCCTCGGACATCATCGTCGGGTTTCCCGGGGAGACCGACCGTGACTTCGAGGCGACGCTCGCGCTGGTGCGCGATGCGGGTTTCGACCAGTCCTTCAGCTTCGTCTACAGCCGCCGCCCCGGCACACCCGCGGCCGCGCTGGCGGATGAGACGCCCGAGGCCCTCAAGCACGAACGGCTGAAGCGGCTGCAGGCGCAGCTCGATGCGCAGGCCCTGCAGATCAGCGAGCGCATGGTCGGTGGCGTGCAGCGCGTGCTCGTGGCGCGGCCCTCGAAGAAGGATGCGCGCGAGCTTGCCGGTCGGACCGAGAACAATCGCTGGATCAACTTCGCCGGCCCGCCGGAACTCATCGGGCGGTTCGCGGACGTCGCGGTCACCGAGGCCCGGGCGCACAGTCTGCGCGGACGGCTCTGTCAGTGAGCGCACCGGACGCGCCGCGCGAGTTTGCACTGAGTCCGGCGGACAACGTGCGCCTGGCCAATCTGTGTGGTCCGCTCGATGAGAACCTGCGGCTGCTCGAGAACCGTCTCGACGTACAGATCCGACGCCGCGGCGACAGCTTCCAGGTGCTCGGGGCGCGCTCCGACAGCGCCGAGCAGACGCTGCGCGAGCTGTTCGCACTCGCCGAGCGCGATGAAGTGACGCCCGAGCGGGTGCATCTGGCATTGCGCGAACACGAGTCCGGCCGCACGCCGAGCGAGGAACACGAGGAATCCTCCATCCGTCTGCCGCGCGGCGGGCTGCGCGCGCGCGGCCATCACCAGCGGCAGTATCTGGCGCACGTCCGTTCGCATGACCTCACCTTCGGCATCGGCCCGGCGGGTACCGGCAAGACCTATCTGGCCGTGGCCTGCGCCGTCGAGTCGCTGCAGGCCGAGACGATCCGGCGTGTCGTGCTGGTGCGTCCGGCCGTCGAGGCCGGCGAGCGGCTCGGGTTTCTGCCCGGTGATCTGACGCAGAAAGTCGATCCTTACCTGCGGCCGATGTACGACGCGCTCTACGAGATGCTCGGCTTCGATCGCGTGTCGCGGTTCATCGAGCGCAATGTGATCGAGGTGGCGCCGCTCGCCTTCATGCGCGGTCGCTCGCTCAACGACTCGTTCATCATCCTCGATGAGGCGCAGAACACCACCGTCGAGCAGATGAAGATGTTTCTGACGCGCATCGGCTTCGGTTCCAAGGCCGTGGTCACGGGTGATATCACCCAGACCGACCTGCCGGCGGGGCGTCAGTCCGGTCTCAGCCACGTCATCGACGTGCTGCGCGGCGTCGACGGTGTCGCCTTTACGTTCTTCGACGCGCGCGACGTAGTGCGTCACCCGCTGGTGCAGCGAATCGTGCAGGCTTACGAATCCCGGACCGGCACCCCGCGTCAGGGGGATCCGTCCTGATGCGCACGCGCATCGCGCGCATCGCACCTCGTCCCGTGCGCCTTGATGTGCAGCGGCGCGTGCGCGCCTGGGCGCCCCGCAATGCGCAGTTCGCCCTCTGGGCCGCCGCGGCGCTCGGGCGGCGGGGTGCGAACCGGGAAATCACCGTACGCGTGGTCGGGCCTGCGGAGAGTCGCAGGCTCAACGCCCGTTACCGCGGCAAGGACCAGCCGACCAACGTGCTGTCGTTTCCGGCCGCCGCGCTGCCGGTCGTCGCCGAGGCGATCGCGGTGCCGCTCGGTGACCTCGTCGTCTGTGCGCAGGTGGTGCGCACCGAGGCGCGGGCGCAAGGCAAGCCGCTGCAGGCGCACTGGGCGCATCTGGTGGTGCACGGCGCGTTGCACCTGCTCGGCTACGATCACCTCTACGAGCCCGATGCGCGTCGCATGGAGCGGCGCGAGATCAGCGTGCTGCGCGCGCTCGGGTTCGCCAACCCGTACCGGAGTATCCGATGAATCCCCCGGGTGAGACCCGCCAGTGGCTGAAGCGCCTGTGGCGGACCTTCGCCGCTGAGCCGCGCGACCGCCATGATCTGCTGAAGCTGCTGCGCGAGGCGCGCGAGCGCGGGCTGTTTCAGGCCGATGCACTGACGATGATCGAGGGCGTGCTCGCGGTCTCCGATCTGCACGCGCGCGACGTGATGGTGCCTCGTGCGCAGATGGTGTGCGTGCAGCGCGACGAACCCGTCAAGCGGATCCTGCCGGTCGTGATCGAATCGGGGCACTCCCGATTTCCGGTGCTCGATGAGGACCGCGACGACATCGCCGGTATCCTGCTCGCCAAGGATCTGCTGCGCCTGTGCAATGACGAGGAGCGCGATCGCTTCGATATCCGCGAGTACATGCGCCCGGCGGTGTTCGTGCCGGAATCCAAGCGGCTCGATGTACTGCTGAAGGAGTTCCGCGGCAATCGCCAGCACATGGCGATCGTCGTCGACGAGTATGGCGGGGTCGCTGGCCTGATCACCATCGAGGACGTCATCGAGCAGATCGTCGGCGAGATCGACGACGAGTTCGACGTCGAAGACGATCAGAACATCCGCAAGGAGGCCGACCGCCAGTATCTGGTGCGCGGCGTGACGCGCCTCGAGGAGTTCAACGAGTATTTTGGTGCGCGTCTGCCCGAGGAACAGGGGTTCGAAACCGTTGCCGGACTGCTGATGCGCCGTTTCGGTCGGCTGCCGCGCCGCGGCGAGGCCGTGACCATCGAGGGGTTCGAATTCCGCATCACCCGGGCCGACCGGCGCCGCATCGATGCACTGCGCGTCGTGCTGCCGGCCGGCATGGCCGCGCCGCGCGAGCCGGAGTCGGTGGATTGAGCGGTGCGGCGGCGACGGGGTTTGCGGCTCGGGTGCGCCGCGCCGCTGCACGGCGGCGGGCGGATCATCCCGCGGCGGAACCGCTGTGGCACCACGGGCTCGCACTGTGCGCCGGCGCGATGCTCGCCACGGCGTTCGCGCCGCAGGGCTGGTGGCCGTTCGCGCTGGTGAGTCCTGCACTGCTGCTCGCGCTGTGGGAGCGCGCCGACGCGCGCCGTGCGGCATGGCTCGGCTTTTGGTTCGGACTCGGCCTGTTTGGGGTGGGGACCTACTGGCTCTACAACGCCATCCATCTCGACGCCCCGGTTTGGCTGGCTCTGCTCGCGACGCTCGCGCTGATGGGCCTGATGGCCTCCTATCACGCGCTCACCGGCTACGTGGTGGTGCGCTTCTTTCGCAGCGGGCCGCTGCGCTGGCTGCTCGCCGCGCCCGGTGCGTGGCTGCTCAGCGAATGGCTGCGCGGCTGGCTGCTGTCGGGATTTCCGTGGCTGACCCTCGGGTACACGCAAACGGGTACCGTGCTTGCGCACCTGGCGCCGCTCGCCGGGGTGTACGGCATCAGCCTGGTGCTGCTCGCCGGCTCCGGCGCACTCGTGGCACTGGTGCGCGGCACGTGGCGCGTGCGCCTGAGCGCCGCGGCGGTTCTGCTCGTGCCGTGGCTCGCGGCCGCCGCCCTCGGCGGTACCGCTTGGACGCACCCGTCGGGACCGTCGACCTCGGTGGCCATCGTGCAGGCCAATATTCCGCAGCACGAAAAATGGCAGGACTCGCATGCCGCGCGGATCCTCGCGCGCTACCGGCGCATGACCGAATCGGTGTTCGGCACGCGCCTGATCGTCTGGCCGGAGTCGGCCCTGCCCGATCTGGTGAACAACCTGTTTCCGTATGTGGCCGGCCTGGATCGGGCCGCCCGCGCACACGGATCGGCGTTGGTGCTCGGGGCGCTGCGCGAATCCTCCTCGGGCGATTACTACAACTCGATCCTCGCCCTCGGCCACGAGGCCAGCTGGTACGACAAGGACCATCTGGTGCCGCTGGTGGAAATCATTCCCCTGCCGCGCTTCGTGCGCCGCTGGCTGCGGCAGATGAACCTGCCGTCCTCGAGTTTCACCCGCGGCGGCTCCCATCAGAAGCCGCTGCCGGTGGCCGGCCTGAAGCTCGGCCCGACGGTGTGCTACGAAGTGGCCTATGGGGGCTACATGTTGCACATGCTGCCGCAGGCGGATGTGCTCGTGAACGTCACGGACGACGCCTGGTTCGGCGACAGCTCCGAGCTCGCCCAGCAGTTCCAGATGGCCCGGATGCGCACCCTCGAGGAGGGCCGGTACATGATCGTCGCGACCGACGACGGCATCTCCGGGGTCATCGGGCCGCAGGGACAGATCATCGCGCAGGCTCCGGTCATGCGCTCCGCGGTGCTGAAATCCGCGGTCGTTCCGATGAGCGGCATGACGCCCTTCGCCCGGGTGGGCAATGGACTGGCCGTACTGCTGGCCGGGGCCGCCTTGAGCGCGGCGTTCGCGCTGCGGCGGCTCGGCCGCCGCCGTACAATGCCCCGGACGTGAGGCGCCGCGAGGCGACTCTGGGGCATCCCCCTTCGCTGAATTAGAGAACACTCAGGCCATTGTCCGATGGAACAGACCTACGATCCGGCGGTCGTCGAGCGCGCCGCACAGCAGTATTGGGAAGCGAACGGCACGTTCCGGGCGCGTGAACTGCCCGGTCGGGATAAGTTTTACTGCCTCTCGATGTTCCCCTACCCGTCGGGCCGGCTGCACATGGGTCATGTGCGCAACTACACCATCGGTGACGTGCTCGCCCGCTACATGCGCATGCAGGGGCGCAACGTGCTGCAGCCGATGGGCTGGGACGCATTCGGGCTACCGGCGGAGAACGCCGCCATGGGCAACGGCGTGCCGCCGGCCCGCTGGACGCGCCAGAACATCGAGTACATGCGCCGTCAGCTCAAATCGCTCGGCTTCGGCATCGACTGGAGCCGCGAGCTCGCGACCTGCGATCCGAGCTATTACCGCTGGAATCAGTGGCTGTTCCTGCGCATGCTCGAGAAGGGCATCGCGTACCGTCGGACCGGGGTGGTCAACTGGGATCCGGTCGACCAGACGGTGCTCGCCAACGAACAGGTGATCGAGGGGCGCGGCTGGCGCACCGGAGCGCTGATCGAGAAGCGCGAGATCCCGATGTATTACCTCAACATCACGCGCTATGCCGAGGAGCTGCTCGGGAGCCTCGAGCAGCTGCCGGGCTGGCCGGAGCGCGTGAAGCTGATGCAGTCGAACTGGATCGGCCGCAGCGAGGGCTGCGAGGTCGCGTTCCCCTATGCGCCTGACACGCGCGCGGCACTCGGCGCCGAGGGGACCCTGAAGGTCTTCACCACACGCGTGGACACGCTCTATGGCGTGACCTTCATGGCGGTGGCCGCCGAACACCCGGTGGCGCTGGCCGCCGGCGCCGGCAACGCCGAGCTCGGCGCATTCATCGAGGAATGTCGCCGCGGTAGTGTCATGGAGGCCGACGTCGCCACCCAGGAGAAGAAGGGCATGCGCACCGGACTGCACGTGCTGCATCCCTTCACCGGCGCGCCGATCGAGATCTGGGTCGCGAATTACGTGCTGATGAGCTACGGCGAGGGCGCGGTGATGGGCGTTCCGGCCCACGATGAGCGCGATTTCGAATTCGCCAGCCGCAACGGCATCGGGATCGCGATGGTGGTGCGCTCGGCGAGCGCCGCCTACGAGCGCATCGAGGCGCCGTGGCAGAGCGCCTACGGCGAGCACGGCATCACGGTGAACTCCGGGGAGTTCTCCGGGCTGCAGTTCCAGGCCGCGGTCGACGCACTCGCCGCGCAGCTCGAGCGACGCGGCCTCGGACGCAAGCGTGTGCAGTACCGGCTGCGCGACTGGGGCATCTCGCGCCAGCGCTACTGGGGCTGCCCGATTCCGCTCATCCACTGCGAGCACTGCGGTGAGGTGCCGGTGCCCGATGAGCAGTTGCCGGTGCGGCTGCCGGAGGACCTGGTGCCGGACGGCAGCGGCAACCCGCTGGCGAAGTCCGCGGCGTTCTACCGCTGCGAATGCCCGCGCTGCGGACGCGCTGCGCGCCGCGAAACCGACACCATGGACACTTTCGTCGACTCGTCCTGGTACTACCTGCGCTACGCCTGCCCGGATCAGGACCAGGCCATGGTCGATGCGCGCACCGATTACTGGCTGCCGGCCGATCAGTACATCGGCGGCATCGAGCACGCCATCCTGCACCTGCTGTACTCGCGGTTCTGGACCAAAGTCATGCGCGATCTCGGGCTGGTGCGCTGTGACGAGCCGTTCACCAACCTGCTCACCCAGGGCATGGTGCTCAATCACATCTACTCGAACGTTGCGCACGACGGCCGGCGCCGCTACTACAACCCGGCCGACGTGCGCGCGCAGCGCGCCGCGGACGGGACGGAGATCTTCGAGGTGACCGGTTCGGACGGACAGACCGTGCGGGTCGAGTACGGCGGCCTCGGCAAGATGTCCAAGTCCGAGAACAACGGCGTCGATCCGGAGGGACTGGTGGCGCGCTTCGGGGCCGACACCGCGCGGCTGTTCACCATGTTCGCGGCCCCCCCGGAGCAGACTCTCGAGTGGTCGGACGAGGGCGTGCAGGGCGCCTCGAGGTTCCTGCGCCGTCTGTGGACTGCGATCTACGAACACGTCAGCGGCGGCCTGCCGCCGCGGCTCGAGGCGGCACGCCTGAACTCGGCCCAACGTGCTCTGCGACGCGCGACACACCAGGGTCTCGCCAAGGCGACCGATGACATCGGCCGGCGGCGCAATTTCAACACGGCGATCGCCGCCTGCATGGAGCTGCTGAATGCGGTCACGCGCTTCGATGATGCGACGCCGGACGGGCGCGCAGTCCGGCACGAGGCGCTCGAGATCATCACCCTGGTGCTGGCCCCGATCGTGCCGCACCTCTGCCACGCGCTGTGGCAGGCGCTCGGGCACGAGCGCGCCGTGGTCGATGAGCGCTGGCCCGAGCTCGACGCGGCCGCCCTGGTGCAGGATACCGTCGAGCTCGTCGTGCAGGTCAATGGCAAGCTGCGCGGGCGCATCCAGGTATCCGCCGGCGCCGATGAGGCGCTGGTGCGCGAGGCGGCACTCGCCGATGAGCAGGTCAGCCGGTTCGTCGCCGGGCAGACGATCCGCAAGGTCATCGTCGTGCCCGGCAAACTCATCAACATCGTGATCTGAGCCGACGTGAAACCCGTTCTGCTGCGCCGCTTCGCTCCCGCCTGTGTCGCGTTCGCGGTGCTGCTGCTGGGCGGTTGTGGTTTTCATCTGGAAGGGCGCACCGCGCTGCCGGCCGTGATGCGCAGGCCCTACATCCAGGCGTCCGACCAGCAGAGCGACTTCGTGCACAGCCTGCGCCGCGACCTGCTGATCTCCGGGGCGCATCCGGTGCGCGCACGCGCCGAGGCCTCGGCGGTGATCGTGGTGCACGAGACTCGGGTGAAGCGGGTGCTGTCGGTATCGGCGACCAACCGGCCGACCGAGTACGAGGTCGACTACACCGTGCAATTCTCGGTGATCGCCGGTGGCAAGACGCTGCTCGCCAAGCAGATCGTGCGCACCTCGCGCTCCTACACGTTCAGCGAGAATCTGCTGCTCGCCACCGAACATGAGCAGGCGATTCTCACCGGGGCGATGGGGCGGGAGCTCGCCGACATCGTGATGCGCCGACTCGCCAAGCTGTGACGGGCGAGGTCCTGAGGCTCGGCGGCGTCGGCCCGGCGAGCGTTGCGGCCCTGCTCGCGCGCTACGGAATGACGCTCGAGCCGGTGGCCGACGATGCGCCAATCCCCGGTTCCTATTGGGGCGAGTGTGAGGCCGGTCTGTGCGGCTCGCGGCTCTACGCCCGCGCCGACACGCCCCTGCACTCCATCCTGCACGAGGCGTGTCATTTCATCTGCATGGGCGTAGAGCGGCGCGCGGCGCTGGACACCAACGCGGGCGGTGACGATGCGGAAGAGTCCGCCGTGTGCTATCTGCAGGTGTTGCTGGCGGATGCGCTGAGCGGTGTCGGGCGCGAACGGATGTTCGCGGACATGGACGCATGGGGCTACAGCTTCCGTCTGGGCAGCGCACAGGTCTGGTTCGAGCGCGACGCGGAGGATGCGCGCGCGTGGCTGCGCCATCACGCGCTGATCGACGCAGCGGACTGCCCCACCGGGCGCTGCCGGAACTGACCGCTCGGTCGGGCAGCGCGATGCATGGCCCGACGCCCCGCACGAATCCGCCGCGTCGCTCAGTAATGCGGCGGGCGTTCCTCTTCCGGCGTGCGCGGGGTGACCTCGGAATCGTAATTCTGCAATCGCGACACCAGCGTCCCGATCTGCTCGCGCAGCGCCTCGATGTCGCGGTGCTGGCGAAATACGACGTCGCTGAGTTCGGCGTTCGCCCGTTCCAGGAAGGCGATCTTGATCTCGATCTGTTCGATCGCTTGGGCGTTCACGGCGGTGGCGTCTCCGGGTCGAAGGGCGAGGCGCATTGCAGCCGCATCGCCCGCGCTCGTCAAGCGCGAGGGTGAGGACCGCGGCGCTTCAGGCCGCGTCGGTGCGTGGTATTTCCGTATGGCGCGCCGCGTGAGGCTTTCAATAGTGTGGGCGCGTGTTTTCACCGGAACCGGCGCGCCGTGATGGGTCCGCCGGCGAGGCCCAACGGCACCGATCATCATGGCTCGGGTGCACAGGTTCACCGACCGGGCGGCTGCGGGCGTCGCCCTGGCTGGCGCATTGCAGCGCGTAGCGCTGCACCCGCCGTGGGTCGTGCTCGGCCTGCCGCGGGGCGGAGTGGCCGTTGCCGCCGAGGTCGCGGCCCGGTTGGGCGCACCGCTCGATGTGATGCCGGTGCGCAAGATCGGGATGCCGGGGCAAGCGGAGTGGGCCATCGGCGCCATTGCCTGGGGCGGCATGACGGTGCGCGATCCGCGCATCGAGCGCGACGCCGAGGGCCTCGACGCGACCTTCGATGCTCTGGTCGCACGCGAGCGGCGCGAGCTGGAGCGCCGCGAGCAGCTCTTTCGGGCGGATCGTGCGCCCCTGGCACTCGCGGACAAGACCGTCATTCTGGTCGATGACGGGATCGCCACCGGGCTGACGATGCTGGCGGCCGTCCGTGCCGCTCGGGCCGCTGGCGCCAGCCACATCGTTGCGGCGGCCCCCGTTGCCGCGCCCTCGTCGCTCGGTCTCATTCGCGCCGAGGCCGACGACGTCGTGATCGTGAACGCCCCGGCGCGACTGGTGGCGATCGGGGAGGGGTACGAACACTTCGAGCAGCTCGAGGACGCGGAGGTCTTGCGGCTGCTCGCCGAGCGCCGCCCCGAGCGCGCGCCGGTTCGGTGAGATCGATATGACGACCGTGCGGGCACGCAGTATCGTGATCGAGCTCGGGGCGCTGAGGCTCGAAGGCCTGCTGCGCGTGCCCAGGGGTGCTCGGGGCCTCGTGCTGTTCGCGCACGGCAGTGGCAGCGGCCGGCTCAGTCCGCGCAACACCTACGTCGCACAGACCCTCTCGGCGTTCCGCCTCGCCACGTTCCTGTTCGATCTGTTGACGGCCGAGGAGGAACGCATCGATGCGCGGACCGGCGCGATGCGCTTTGACATCGGGCTGTTGACCGAGCGGCTCGCCCGGGCCACGGCCTGGGTGCGGGCCGAGCCGGCCCTGCCGGATCTGCCCCTGGGCTACTTCGGGGCGAGCACGGGTGCCGCGGCCGCACTCGCCGCCGCCGCCCGTCTGCCGTACGTGCGCGCGGTGGTCTGCCGTGGGGGTCGGCCCGATCTCGCCGGGCCGGCACTGGCGATGGTGCGGGCCGCGACGCTGCTCATCGTCGGTGGCCACGATCGCCAGGTCCTGACGCTGAATCGAGCGGCGCTCGTGCAGCTGCGCGGGCCGACGCGCCTGGAGGTCGTGCCGGGTGCCACGCATCTGTTCGCCGAACCGGGTGCGCTCGAGCAGGTGGCGACGCTGGCCGGCGCTTGGTTCGAGCAGCACCTGTGTGCACCGGCCCGCAGGCCGGTGCAACGCGAGGCCGGCTGATGGCCCCGGCCGCGGTGCTTCTCGCGCTGCAGGAGAGCGGCCTGCTCGGGGCCGCCGTTGCCCGAGAGGCCGGTATGGCACTGCTGCCGATCGAGGCGCGCCGTTTCGAGGGCGGGGAATTCAAACTCCGGCCGCTGCAGTCCGTGCGCGGCCGCGCGACGTTCATCGTGCAGTCGCTCGCCGCGAGCCCCGTCGCGCCGGTCTGCGAGCGGCTCGTGCGGCTGCTGTTTCTGCTGCAGGGACTGCATGATGCCGGGGCGCGCTCGGCGACGGTGCTCGTGCCGTACCTGGCATTTGCCCGCAAGGACCGGCGCACGCAGCTGCGCGATCCGGTCAGCGCCCGGTACGTCGCGGAGCTGCTCGAAGCGGCCCATGCGGATGCGGTCATCGGGCTCGACGTGCACAACCCGGCGGCATTCGACAACGCGTTCCGGGTGCCGACCGTTCACCTGACGGCAATCCCGATGATGGCCGCGTATTTCGCCGACCGACAGATCTCAACACCACTCGCCGTGGTCTCCCCGGACGTCGGTGGCATCAAGCGGGCACAACTGTTTCGCGAGCAGCTCGTGGCGCGCCTCGGCCGGGACGTGGAACTCGCGTTCGTGACCAAGCGACGGGCACAGGATGTCGTCACCAGCGGAAGCCTGCTCGGAGCGGTGGGCGGATGCACGGCGATCGTGCTCGATGATCTGTGCGCGACGGGCGGAACGCTGATCCGCGCTGCCGAAGCCAGCCGTCGGGCCGGCGCCGCGTGCGTCTACGTTGCGGTCACTCACGCCCCGCAGCCGAGCGGTCTCGAGGCGTTGGCGGCCGCTGCGGCCATCGGCGGCATCGTCGTGACCGACAGTGTGGGCCTCCAGGCGTCGCCGGAGGGTGCGGCGCGCGCCTCGGGCAAGCTCGTCACGCTGTCGGTTGCGCCGCTGCTCGGCCAGCTCGTGCAGCGGATGGCCGCCGGCGCGCCCGTGGCGCCGCTGCTCGAGTGGTGGCCCGTACGCGGCGGGCAGTGACGGTGCGGGCAGTGTTCCGGGTGCTCGGGTCCCCTCGACTCGCGCGAGTCAGGGCGCGGCGCCCGAGGCGCAGCGCGTCGGCGAGGTATGACTCGGTGCGGGCGCGCCACACCGGTTGCTCGAGTGCGAAGGCCGCATCGCGCAGATGCCAGGCGCTGATCTGGGCGCGCACCGCGGCGCGGCGGCTCATGTAGAAGTCGATCAGCGCAGCCGGTGCGGGATCGGCGCTGCAGCGCCGGTACTGCGCCAACAGACGCGAGGCGGTGCGGGCGCCGGCGAGGCGTGCGCATTCGAGCGCGAGGAACGCGATTTCCTCGGCCGGATCGAGCCGCCGCAGGTCAGCGTCGAACTCCAGACAGTCGATGACGCACAGCCGCGCGGCGCGCGAATCGAGGAATACGTGCTCGGGGCGAAGATCCCCGTGTCCGTCCCGCAGTTGCGCGGCCCGTCCCTGCAGGAGCGCGCCATGCGCGGCGAGGAACTGCCGCTGAACCTTCGCCACCGCGCTCACTTGGCGCGCATCGAGACGCAGATCGCCGGCGCACAACTCCCGGGCCGTACGTGCCGTCTGGTGGCGCAGTCGCGTCAGATATGCCGTCGGGCTCATCGGTCGTCGCCCGGTCTGTGCGAAGAATGCGGCCAGCGTTTGCGCGAGCCGGGTCCAGTCCCGCTCCGTCACCGCACGCCGCAGAAGAGTCCGCTCGAGGCTGCGCGCTGGCGCGAGCCTGCGCATCTGCACGAGCCACTCGACGACCCGCGTGCCTGAGCGCAGCGAAAGTCGTCCGGTGCGCGTCTGCCTCAGCGCGGTGACGCCGAGATAGACCGCCGGGGCGAGCCGTCGGTTCAGCTCGAGTTCGGTGCGGCAGGCCCGTTCCCGGTCCGCGAGCGTGCGGTAGTCCATCGACGTCTGGCACAGTGGCTTCTTCAGCTTCAGTGCGTGCGAGCCGACGAGAAAGACCCAGGCGTAGTGCGTTTCGATGCACCCGACCGAACGGGGCCGCGGTGAGTAGTGATGCGGATCGGCGAGGTAGGCGACCTTGGTCCGCAGCGAAGGGACAGTGAGGGTCTGATGCGTGCGGTTCGAACGAATCATGCCGTGCGCAGGATCCCGATCCGATTCAGCGGGACCCGTACATACGGGGCGACGAGTCGCGCGGCAGCGGCCGACGCTGCGGCGTCGGCCCCGTGTAAGTCACTGTCGGGCACCGCAGTTCCGCGCGCCATTCGTAGAGGCCGCAGCGATCGCGGGAAGGCGGACTGCGGGGCGGTGCTGCGGTGCTCGAGCGAGAGGGCGTGCCGCCGCTCGTCCCAGAGCCGGCCGCTCGGGCGCTCAACGACGACGCGCGGCGCCGCCCGATTCGCAGTCGCACCCCCACTTGCCGCGCGCTACGGGTCCGCGCAGATTCCAACTCGGGTGCAGATGACCCCGGGACCGGGCCGGTCCGTGGACCCGGCGGCCAGATCGTTGCGCTCGGGCGGGCGGCTCAGGCCTTCTTCACCAGCCGGGTGATCCAGACCAGGATGACCGCGCCGATGAACGCGACGATGATCGAGCCGATCAGGCTGCCACCGTGCCAGATGCCGAGCACACCGAACAGCCATCCGCCCAGCAGCGCACCGAGGATGCCGAGCACGATGTCCATCAGGACCCCGTAGCCACCGCCTTTCATGACTTTACCGGCGCCCCAGCCGGCGATCAGACCAACAATCAACCAGGTGATGATGCCCATGCTGTCCCCTGTAGAGCGGGCGCTCTGTTGTCGTTGAATTGCCGGAGCCGTCCGGGCGGCCGGTGATCCGGCGGATCAATCATTCTGCTCGCCGAGTCGAACCGATGATACGCCGCGTCGCACGGCCCCACAACGCGCGAGCGGTCGTGTGCCCGTCCAGTGTCGAGGGCCGCAGGCGTTAGTCGAGCGGCCAGACTTGGATGCGCTCGGCGTCCAGATCGAACCGACAGGGCTGGCCCGCCGGGAGGTCCGCGGCGCATGCCGCACCGATCAACGCATCGCCGAAGCGGATCAGGGCGCGCGGCAGCGGCCCGTCGGTGCGGCGCTCGACGATGCCGCGGTAGCGGCCGTCGGCGTGCAGCCAGATGCGGTCGGCCGGCACGCTCCAGCCGACCCTGCCGGCCGGTAGGCTCGCGCCGGGGACCACCAGGGTCGCGGAGCGGCCGAGGTCGAGCTCGTGTGCTCCGGCACTGAGGGCGGTGTTGACATCCTCGGCCCCGAGCAGACGGGCGGCGAGTTCATTGACCGGCCGGCGCAGCACCGCGGCGGCCGGGCCGCTCTGCAGGGGCCGACCGTCGGCCAACACCAGGAGGTCATCGGCGAGCAGCAGCGCCTCGCCCGGATCGTGGGTCACCAGCAGCGTGACCACCGGGAGCTCCGTCTGCAACGCGCGCAACTCTCGGCGCAGCGTCGCACGCAGCGGCGCATCCAGTGCAGAGAACGGCTCATCGAGCAGCAGCAGGTCGGTCGGCCGCACCAGCGCACGGGCGAGTGCGACGCGCTGCTGCTGGCCGAGGGAAAGCTGTGCCGGCCGGCGATGCCCGAGTGCTCCGAGACCGAGCCGCTCGAGCCAGTGGGCCGCGAGCGCCGGATCGGCGGCGGCCGGAAACGCGAGCTGACCGCACACGTCCAGATGCGGAAAAAGCGCATAACTCTGTGGCACGTAACCGATGCGCCGCGCCTCGGGCGCCAAAGCGCTCACCTCGCGCGTACCGATGCACACCCGGCCGTGCGTCCCGCGCTCCAGACCGGCGATCAGTTTCAGCGTGAGTGATTTACCGGAGCCTGATGGCCCGAGAATTGCGAGTCGGCGCGCGGTGCTCTGCCAGTGCACCGCGAGCGAGAAGCCGTGCAGATGTTTCTCGAAGGCGAACGACAGACCGCCCAACGCGGGCGGTTGGGGTTCCGTGCGCGCCGTCGCACACGACGGGCGGCGGGGCGCCGGTGGCGCCGGCGCGCGCCCCGCGCGGCGCGTGCCGGCCACGCTGCTCAGCGCCATCACCGCGAGCGCCAGGACCAGGGCCGGCAGCAGCACCGGCAGCATCGCCGGCAGACCCCGCTCGCCGAACGCCACGTAGGTGTACACCGGCAGCGAGTAGGGATGGTAGGCGACCATCACGGTGGCCCCGAATTCTCCGAAGGCACGCAG
>JAKBDK010000092.1:0-7776 GCA_021834525.1 Pseudomonadota bacterium
AGATCCTCCTCGGCGCGCCCGACGAGGGCTGCGGTAATCCGCGCCGTCGCCGCGAGCACCACCAGGAGGTAGATCACGGCAGTGGCCCGGTCGGCGGTCAGAGCGCGCCCCGTGTGTCCTCGGCTGACGCGCGTCATGACGGCGAGGATCATCGTGCCGATGGCCCCGGCGGTGAGTGCATGAATCGCGGCCGCCAATGGAAACGTTGGCGTCAGGGTGGCGATGCCGAGGGCCGCGACGCCCACGACCAGCCAGGCGTAGCCGACGTGCAGCACGAGCAACAGAGGCTCGTCGCGCGTTGCCACGCCCCGCCAGCGCAGCAGGCGCCACAGAGTGAGGACCGCGCCGCCGAGGAGGAGAACCCCGACCCAACGCGCTTGCGGAAAGAACACCCAGGCCATCAGCGCCGTATGCAGCAGCGCAGAGGCGATCGGTCCGATCCGCTCACTCGCCGGCGGCGGTTCGCGGCGACGCGACAACAGCCAGTGGCGAGTGAATCCCGGCACGATCCTGGCCCCCAGCACCGAGACGAGAATCAGTGTCGCGGCGAGCCCGAGCCGCCAACCGTAGCCGGCGAGCGTGGCGACGCCGCCCTCGGTGGCGAGGTCCATCAACAGCTGCGCGCCGGTGAGCACGACGAGCGGCACGATCATGACGTAGTTGCGCCGGTTGCGAGCGGCGATCAGTTCGCGCGCCACCGTGGCGGTGAGCGCGATCGGAAAGGCCAGATCGGCTCCGATGACCAGGCCGAGCGGAAGCCAGGCACCGATGAGCTGCACGAGACGGCCGAGCGCCCACAGGGCCACGAGCAGCGTGAGCGGCCCGCCGTTCACCGGTTCGCGTCCTGTCCAGTTCGCTTCGGCCGTGAGCAAGAAGCCGGCGATCGCCGCCGGCACGAAGCCGAACAGCATCTCGTGAATGTGCCAATCGAGCGGATCGAGCCGGCTGGGCAGCGACAGGCCCATCGTCAGCATGGCGATCCACAGCCCGATGGCGAGGGCCGCCCACAGGGCCGCGGCGAGGAAGAACGGCCGGAAGCCGTAGGAGAAGAGCGGGTGAGTGGCGCCGGTGGCGGTCCGCGGACCGTTCACTGCGCCGCCTGCCGTGACGGATGCGAGCGCACCGAGGCGTCGTGCCGGGCCGGTGCGCGGCGGCCGAGGCGCGGGCGCCGGTTGGTAGGGGGGAGGGTCTGCGCTGCCATGGGGGAACTCCTCGCGCGGACACGACGTCCGCAACATGTGCGTTCAGCGTTGATGGGTCGTAATGCGATATTTAAATCCGGGACGGCCCCGAGCGGTCAATAGGTACAAACGCGCATCGTCTCGAGGCATCCGCGCGCCGCGCCTCACCGTTCGAGCAACGGCAGTTTGTTCGCCAGCCCGTCCCATCGTTCGGCGTCCGGCGGGGCAGGGATCTTCACGGCGAGCACCGGCCAACGTCCGGCGAGCGCGCGGTTCAACTCCAGGAAATGGGCTTGATCGCCCGGCAGCGCCTCGTGCGCCACGATCGCCTCGGCGGGACACTCCTCCACGCACAGCGTGCAATCGATGCACTCCTCTGGATCAATGACCAGCATGTTCGGTCCGGCATGAAAGCAGTCCACGGGACAGACCTGCACGCAATCGGTGTACTTGCACTTGATGCAGTTTTCGGTCACGACATGGGTCACGGTGTTCTCCGTGTCGCGGCGGGCGACTGGATGCGCACACGCTAGCGCGCCGTGGTCCGGCGGTGCCTTGATGAAGATCAAGGGCGGCCGGCGATCTGCGGTGGTTGAAGCGATGGGCCGGCGCGGTATAGGGTAGTGAGGCGCATGGGCGGGACACGCCAACGCAGAGTCACCGGAGAGACTGCATGCAGGCCGACGGCGCGCTGAGGCGCGAGCTGCACCGCCATTATCTGTTCGCCGCATTGAGCGAGCCTCAGCAGCAGCGGCTGCTGGCGAGCGCCGCACGGCACGAGGTCGCGGCAGGAGAATCGTTGTTCACGCACGGCGAGTCGGCACAGCAGTTCTTTCTGCTGCGCAGCGGCTGCGTGAAACTGTATCGGCTCTCGGCGCAAGGCGATGAGAAAATCATGCGCCTGATCCGCCCCCCGCAAACCTTTGCCGAGAGCATCCTGTTCATGGACCTGCCGCGCTACCCCGTGTCAGGCGCCGCGGTCGATGCTGCCGAGCTGATCGCCTTCGACCGCGAGACGTTCCTCGGCATCCTGCAGGAGTCGTTCGCCACCTGCCGGGCGGTCATGGCGCAGATGACCCGCCGCATCCAGGTCCACTGGGATGAAATCGAGACACTGGCGCTACAGAACAGCCGTTACCGGGTCGTGCATTATGTGCTCGGCCTGGTCAGCCCCGACGCGCACGGTCCGGTCACGGTGAGGCTGCCGACGCGCAAAGTCGTCATCGCGGCACACCTCGCGGTGACGCCCGAAACACTCTCGCGGACATTGCGCAATTTGAGCGACGAAGGGTTGATCGAAGTCAGCGGGGACGCACTGACGCTCATCGACGTCGACCGACTTCGGCAGCGAATGCAGTGAGCACTCGGGCCTCGGCCTGCTGAACGGCGCAGCTGACGGATCCGGCGCCTTGCGCGGCGGGTTCGCCCGTCGGTGCGCGACATCAGTCCGCCAGAACGTGGCGAAACGGCAACGCCTGCGGATATCCACGATGTCCGCAGCCGCGAACATTGCCGAAGATCGGCTCCGTCCCAACAGGCGAGGGCGAGTGAGCCCCGCGCGCCGCCGGGCCCAGGACGGGCGTGTGCACGAGGCGGCCCGAAAGCCGGATGTGTTCACATGCGGAGCACTTGCGAATGAACCTCGACGCAGGTTTCGCCTCCAGCCCATCATCGGCCGCCGCACCGGCGGTCCGCGGTGCGGCGCGTTCGGCGGAAGTGCGGCACACTTCAGCGTACGCCGCCGCAGTACGGGAGATCTGGCGTCCCATCGAAGGACTGCCCGATTCGGTGACGGCGCTGCACCACGAGGTGATGCGTTATGCGACGTTGGCACCGAGTCACCGCAACGCACAACCCTGGATGCTGCACGTTCTCGAGAGCGAGCTGTTCATTCATCCGGATTTCACGCGGCGGGTTCCCTGTGCGGATGCGGATGACGAGAGTCTGTTCATCAGCTTGGGCTGTGCGGCGGAAAATGCAGGGATCGCGGCGCGGGCATTGGGTCTGCGCGGAACCGTGGCTTTTCATCCGGCCGGACGTGGCGGTCTGAAGATCGATCTGGGCGCAGCACGGCGCATCGAGCCCTCGGCGCTGTTTCACGCGATCCCCAGACGACACCATGCGCCTGGGGCCTACGATGAACGAACGCCGAGCGCCGCGGAGCTCGACGCGCTGCAACACTGTGGTGGCGACCTGGGGGTCGATGTGGTGCTCGTGACTCATCGCCCGAGGATCGAGCGGTTGGCGGCGCTGCTCGAGGCGGCCCATCAGATCCGGGGCGCGGATCCGGCCCTCAGCGCGGAACTCAGAGCATGGACCCGCGTCACGGAACACGCTGCGCTGCAGCGACGCGATGGGTTGTTCACGGGCTGCAGTGGCGGGCACTCGGCTGCACGATGGCTCGGTCCGGTGCTCTGCGATTGGCTGAGCCGTGCGCCTGCAAACGGCGCACGGGCGGCCGATCGGGCGCGCAAATCCGGCGGGTTTGCGGTGCTGATTGGCGCAAGCCGCGAGCCGCACCATTGGGTTCAGGTCGGGCGCACCTGTGAACGCCTCCTGCTGCACGCCGCCGCCATGAATATCCGTGCGGCCGTGATCAACGAGCCGATGGAGGTCCGTGCGACGCGCTTGGCGCTCGCCGCCGAGCTCGGCAATCATTCCCGCCTGCCCAGTGTTCTGATCCGCTTCGGCTACGGCGCCCCGGGACTCCCGTCGCTGCGCCGGCCGCTCGGGCAGGTGCTGCGATGAGCGTCAGATGCCGAACCTTCTGTCGAGGCCACCTTCGGTCTGCGTGCGGTCATCCATGAAAGTCCGTCTCCGACATGTCCTGATCGTGGTGATCATTGCGCTGATCCTGCTCGCGATCACGGTGGTGGCGGCGCACAGCGGAATGTGAGGCGGCGCGGGGGCACGAAGCGCGGGGGGCGATGGAGCCTCTTGATCGGTAAACGCCCGGAGATTTAACATCGACGCCGGCGGGGAAAACCACCGGGTTCAGGGGGCATGTGGGCGCTCGCGCTCCGTGGCACCAACGCAAAGGAGGTCCGTGCGCGATGGCGATCTTTCGATCGATCGTTGGGGTGACCCTGTTCGGGTTCCTGGCGCTGTGCGGGTGTGCATCGGTTCGACCCCATCCGTCCCCGTCGGCGCAATACGTGCGCGGGCTGCGTCTTCTGCGGGAACGGCCCGCGGGGTCGGGTGTTCCGGCCGGCATTCGATTGATTCGACAGGCGGCCGGGGAAAATCTCGCGGTGGCGCAGGATCGAATCGGCCTGATGTACCTGTATGGGTTGGATGTTCCGGCCAACACTGCGCGCGCGATCCGTTGGATCCACCGAGCAGCCGAGCGCGGTGCACCGGCGGCGCAGCTGCAGTTGGGCAATCTGTATCGCTCGGGCCGGCAGGTGCCGCAGAGTTGGTCCCGAGCCTATTACTGGTACTCGATCGCGGCCAAGCCCGTGCGGAGCGATGTGCACATCGAAAACAGCGCCCAGGTGCATGCGTTTGCAGGGCGACTGCGGTGGCAGGTGGCCCACCGGCTGAGCGCCTCGGCGCGCGCTCGGATCGAGCGCCGGGTTGCACGGTGGCAGCCGCTGCCGAGTGTCCCGTACCGCGGTCGGATCATCGACGCCGGTGACCGTGCCCGCTGACCGTGCCCGCTGACCCTGGGGTTCTGCGCCGCACCGTCCAGTGACGCAGGGCGCGGCTCGCGGTGCGCGCACGAGGACTCGCCGCTATCTGAAGGGCACGGCTGCCAAGGCCTTCCACTTGGCCGCGGCATGAGGGTATGCGGTGAGGTACATCTGCGCGGCGATCGTATCGAACAGCGCCAGAGGATCGCCGTGGCGTGAGTACAGGTTGAAATGCGTGCGGCCTTTGCGGAAGGTGAACTGTGCATCCGCTCCGAGGGCGCTCAAGACCCCATCGAACTTGCGCGCCGCACCGTTGAGATAAAACGTATCGGCCGTGCCCACGTATACGTGGATTTTTCCACGAAGGTATGCCCCGCGCTGTGCCCAGGTGTGCCGGACGATATGAGCCAGATCGAAGTGTGTGCGCCAGTAGGCAATGACCGTGGGGTTCACCTGGCCGGTGGTCCGGTCGAACATCGGCTCGGGCCGTCCGTCGGGTCCGCGCGGGGAGAACACCCAGTCGAAGGAGGCCATCTGTCCGCCGTATGACCCGATGACGTTCTCGAGTCGGGCGAACTGCTCGAACGTCTCGATCACCTTGCCGTGCATGCGCACCAGCGGGTAGGGCTTCCCGTCCGGCCGCCGGTAGACGTTGGCATGCGGGGCATACAGGTCGATGCCGGTGAAGTCATGAAAGTCGCTCGGGTCGGGGGACGTGGACCACGTACCGCCGAAGAGGCGCGGATAATCGACCTGCAGCTGCAGACTCGCCCAGCCGCCTGAGGAGTGCCCCTGCAGGAAGCGGTCGCGCGCGTGATCGAGCGTGCGGAAATGTGCGTCGATCCAGGGAATGTATTCCTGCGTGAGCGCCGAGCCCCAGGGACCGTCGTTGACCGAGTTGGCGAACTCGTGCGTGCCGGTCGGCAGGTGCTCATCGAGCATCACCCAGATCATCGGCGGCATCTTGCCGGCGGCCATGCGTCCATAGAGTGTGATGCCCATGAAGCGGCAGTAGGACATCGTGCCACCGAAGCCATGCGTCCAATAGACGGTGGGGTAGTGACGCGAGGGGTTCTGGCGGTAGCCGGGCGGCAGCACGACCCAGGCGCGGATGAAGGTCGGGCGACCCCAGAACGCGCTGAGCAGTGCGCTGCGCTGCGCGGCGAGCTGCAGGTGGGTCGCCGCCCGTTGCTCTGACACCGTGAGCTTGCGCGCCGGGCGTGGGGGAACCACGTGGTCGAGCGTCAGTTGGGGCTCGGGCCCGCGGCCGGGTGTCCATTGGTGCAGGGTCAGCACCGGACTGATCAGATCACCGGGCGTCACACCGCTGTAGTTGTACGTGTGGTGCACGTCGAGGACGGCCTGAACCTGGTAATCCCCGGCGGGGAGGTCGGACAGCGGCTTAGGGTACGCGGTCCGGTCGGCGTCGATGTCGAGCGCTGCGCCGGGTGCGAGGTCATGGACGTTGCGCGCGGCAACCCAGGTGGCGTCGGGTTTGAATTCGTTGATCGAGACCTGCCGGGCACCCGATCCTCGGGCCACGAACAGCAGCAGGCGGCCCGATAGCGGCGCGCGCAGTGCGGAACCGGCCCTGACGCGAAAGAACAGATGCGCGCGCTGCGGCGCGGCAGGGTGGCTGCAGGCGCCGAGCGAGGCGAGGAGTAAGGCCACCCCGCCGATCAGCGCGGCGCGCCGGCCCGAGCCCGTCACGCGAGGATGCTTCGATGACATCGTTCGTCCCCCTGCGCTCAGAGGGGGCAGAGTGTACACGCCCGCGCCCACCCCGGGGTGGGCGCCCGGGGGCTAGTGCTGCGCTGCGATGTGGATGTCCCCGCCGGCAGAGTGCAGGGAGATGTGCGGGCCGCCGCCGCCGATGGTGCCCTTGAGCTCATCGCCCGCGGACTTCTGGGTCGTGCTCAGCGGGAAGTCGCAGTCCACACTGCCGCCGACCGCCTCGGCCGTCACGGCCGCATGCACATCCTGCGGCAGCCGCAGGGTGATGTCCCCGCCCGCGGTGCTCAGACGGATGCGGTGCGCCGCGGCCACCTCGGCGTGGATATCCCCGCCGGCGCTCGAGGCTCGCACCGGGCCATTGGCGTTTCGGATGATGATGTCGCCGCCCGCCGTGTGCAGCGTGAGAGGGCCGCTCGAATGGCTGATGGTCAGGTCTCCGCCGGAAGAATTCAGATGAATCGTGCCCTGGACGTTGCGCGCGTTGATGTCACCGCCGGCCGTCTGCACGTCCAACGCACCCGTGACGTCCTGGACGTCGGCATCGCCGCCGGAACTGGTGGCCCGGACTGCCGCACCGATGTTGCGCACGGTGATCGAGCCGCCGGCGGTGCGCAATTCGAGCCGATAGGCGCTCGGCACGGCGACGCTGAGTCGGACATGGTCATGCGACAGTCCGAACCAGTGCAGCCAGTTGAACCAGCCGTGAAAGAAGTGCGAGCGGCGCGTGACCGAGATGCGCACACCGTCGGGCGTCGTGCGCGACACGATGTGAAAAACGTCGCGGTTCGGCTCCAGGCCTTCGGCTTGCATTTTGAACGTCACGTGTGAGGTCGTGCCGCCGACGACGGAGAGCGACCCAACGTCCGTGGACAGTGTCAGAGTGCCACCCGCGGGAGCGTTCAGCCGCGTCTGGTAGAGCGATTGCGCCGCGAAGGCCGGCGCGGCGAGCAGCGAGGCGGCGAGAATCGCGAACGGTCTGGCGAACTTGGGGGGCATGGTCAACTCCTCAGAAGGGGGTGTCGCAGGGCGAGCGAAGGACACACCGGCGGCAGATGCGCGCCGTCGCGGCGGGGTGGGTTCGAGCCTGCGCCGAGCGGCAATCTGATCATCCCCCATCTCCTCTGTTCGGGCCAATGGACGGTGCGCGGGCCTCGGGCGGCCCGACGTCACCGGTAGAACACGGATCGACGCCCAAGGTTGCAGCCCGCCACGACCTCCGGCGTCTGGGA
>JAKBDK010000002.1:0-116681 GCA_021834525.1 Pseudomonadota bacterium
GCGGGATGGGTGCGATGCTCATTGGGATCGGCGTGCGACTGGCCGTGCAAAAATCCTGAAAGCACTTCGGGATGTCGGTCAGACATTCCGGAGCGGATGGTGTTACGCGGCTCGCCAGTCGGGCGCCGTCCGCAGGAGGGCGGACTCGCCCAGGGGGGACTGGTATGCGGGCATTGGGGCGGATCGTGGCGCTCAGCGCGCCACAGGCGGTCCTGTGAGGGCGGTACCGGCACGGCTTTAGGCGCCGCCGGGGCGGCGATCCGACTGAATCAGCCGGAGTGACGCACGTCGCCTTGACCGAAGATACCGGTTTGGTATATTGCCCGCGATGCACGTCATCGCGAAGCCCGCCTTGGTCGAGTTCTGGAAGAAGCATTCGCAGGCAGAGGGGCCGCTCGAGGCGTGGTACCGAATCATGCGCCGCGAGGTCTTTGAGGACTCCAACGCCTTGCGGGAGACCTTTGGCAGCGCCGATTACGTTGACCCATTCACGGTGTTCAACATCGGCGGGAACAAGTACCGCCTGATCGCGGTGATCCATTACAACCGGCGCAAGGTGTACATCCGCCAGCTGCTCACCCATGCCGACTACGACCGCGACGAGTGGAAGCAGAGAAGCTGAATATGCGCCATGCACGCAACACGACTCCCGATCCGCAGGCGATCCTGCGCGCCTGGAGGCCGTTCAAGAAGGCGATCGGCGTCACCGCGGTTCGGACCGAGGCGGAGTATGCGGCCGCGCGCTCCGTCGTCGACGCGCTGATTGACGTGATCGGCGCCGACGAGAGCCATCCCCTTGCCGAGGTGCTCGATTACCTCTCCGATCAGGTGGAGGCGTACGAGGACGAGCACACGGTCATCCCCGAGGCAACTCCCGCGGAGACGCTGCGCTTCCTGATGCAGCAGCACGCGCTCAAGCAGGAGGATCTGATCGACTGCGCGCCTCAGAGCCGGATTTCAGACATCCTCAACGGCCGGCGGGCCATCAGCAAGGACCTCGCGAAGAAGTTCGCCCGGCGGTTCAATGTCGCGGCCGATTTGTTCATCTGAGAATGTCCATGGCGCCGCCACCCCGATACAGCCCCGACGAGATCGCGCGCCGTCTTGCGGCGCTCGCCTACGCACGCGCGAACAATGCTATGGAAGGGCTGTATGAGAGCGCGCGTCAGCCGTCAGCGGCGAGATAGCATCAGCAGAAGCCATGCTCGAACCTCATTCGTTCGGTGCTGGGCTGCCGCGCGTCGTGGGTGCAACCACGCGGACGTCGCCTTGGCAGCGCCGAGCAATGAAGGCCAGAGAGGTCGTCAGTTGCCCTTACTGAGCACTTGCGGAAGACCGGCGAGTTAGGGTGAGTCTGCTAACTGCTTGATTTAATGGTGCCGGGAATAGGATTCGAACCTACGACCCGCGCATTACGAATGCGCTGCTCTACCAACTGAGCTATCCCGGCGCCAGGGCCGCGCATTCTATAGACACTCACCGCCGCCGTCACCTTCCGATGCGCGACCGTCACGCTCGTCACCGGCTTCTGGGGCATGCGGGGCGAGAGCGCCGTGAACGGCGGTCCTCTGGGCGACCGGAAGACCAGATCGAGCGAATGGCTCCGAAACAGGCGAGGCTGTCGTAACTCATTGAATGATAAAGATGGCATGCGTTATGCGGGGGACTTCACAGCGAGCGGCCGGTGAGGGCACCGACCTCTGGGGCGAGTGAATTACCCAATTCAGCGGAGTGCGACATGTTCAAGAAGACATTTGCAGTGGCTGGCGGCCTCGCGGCGGCTGTCCTGGCCTTCAGCCCATTAGCGCAAGCCGGGCCTCTCAGTAGCATCACCTTCAACGTGACCGGGTGGAACGCCAGCACCCCCGGCAGCAGCATCAACAGCTTGAGCCAGCAGGCGATTCCGACCAACCCGATCATCATGGGGTCCAACCTGTTCGTGACGGGAACGGCCATGGGCCTGCCCAATTGGTACGTCAGCGGCAGTACGACGAACACGTTCGGCAATTTCGTTGGTGGGAACGGAGTGGGCAATGGCACGACCAATGCCTTCAACTTCCACAATGGCGCGTCGTTCGGCACGGTGCTCAGCACCGGGAACTTTGCTTCCGCGACGCTGCTGCAGATGACCTTCACGCTCGCCAACAACGACACGATGGGGACGATCGTGCACGATGACGGCATCAGCATCTGGAACGCGAACAATACGTTGGAGATCGTCAACAGCGCCGGTCCGACGACGGCCATCGGGACCCCGTTCAACCTGAGTGCCGGCACGTATAACCTGTACTACGTCGAGGCCAACGGTGCCCCCTCGGAACTGTCGTTCCAGAACGTGACCGAGGCTCCGGAGCCGGGCGCGCTGGCCCTGTTCGGTGCCGGTCTGCTCGGCTGCGCGCTGTTCATCGGCCGCCGCCGGCGGATGTCGCGCTCGATCTAATCTGCACGTACGGCGTGATGCGGCCCCGCTTGAGGGGTCGCGCAAAACGGCCCCTCAACGGGGCCGTTTTGCTTTCTCCGGCCGGCTCGTTGCTGGAAGGCGGGGGGCGGTCGGCGCCGGGATCGACCCAGCCTCAGCGGGCCGCCCCGAGGCCGGATCAGCGGCCCGGCGTCGAAGAATTCGGGCCGGCTGGCGGGAGGCCCGTGCCGCGCAGCGCAGGCCATTCCCCGAATGCCAGGATGTACAGCAAGATCAGGTTCACGAGCGGAATGAGGATCAGCAGGCTGAGCCAGGGCGAGTGCCCGACGCGCGTGCAGATCCGCCAGAACGGGATCACGGCGATCGCCGCCATGAGCGGCCAGCCGAATCCCCAGAACCCGAACCAGCCCGGGTAGAAGCCGTGATACATCATCGGCACGCTCGGCCTCCTTCAGCGCGGAGGATGTGCGTCGCTCAGGACGCCTTCTTCCGCAGGCGGATCACCAGATCGATGCCGTCCACCTCGGTCCCCGGAGGGGGCGGCGGCAGGCGGCTGAACTCCACATCCGGCACCGGCACATCGATCAGCGCGCCGCTGGCGAGGTCGTGGAAGTGGTAGTGCGCATCGACATTGGAGTCGAACCAGGCCCGGGTCCCATCGACCGAGAGCTGACGGATCAGCCCATGCGAGGCGAACAGGTTCAGCGTGTTGTACACCGTGGCCTTGGAGACTCGTGCGCCGCTCTCGCGCAAGCTCGCCAGGATCTGCTCGGCGGAGAGATGTTGCGGCTCGCACAGCAGCAGCGAGGCGATGCGCACGCGCTGCGCGGTCGGACGAATCCCGCAGTCCGCCATGCGCTGCTGGCAGCGCGCCGCGACGGTTTCGGAAGACGCACTGACGCTCATATGAGTCAGTATAGCGGCAAATCGCCGACGATTGCGCGAAATCAGGCCACCGCGGCCTTGAGCACCCGCTGCGGCTGCGCCACGCCGTAGCCCTGCGCGAAGTCCACCCCGAGGCTGGTGAGCATCTGGATGATCTCGGCATTCTCGGCGAACTCGGCAATGGTCTTCTTGCCCGTGAGATGGCCGATTTCGTTGATCGAGCGGACCATCTCCCGGTCGATCGGGTCGCGCAGGATCTCGCGCACGAAGCTGCCGTCGATCTTGAGGAAATCCACCGGGAAGTGCTTCAGGTACCCGAACGAGGACAGCCCGGTGCCGAAGTCATCGAGCGCGAACTTGCAGCCGAGCTCCTTCAGCGCCTGGATGAACCGGTTCGCCTGGGAGAAGCTCGCCACCGCGGCGGTCTCGGTGATCTCGAAGCAGATCTTCGAGCCGTCGAGTCCGCTGCGGTGGAACTGGTCGATCACGAACGGCAGGAACTTGTCGTCCCCGAGGCTCTGCCCCGAGAGGTTGATGGAGCACATGGCGAGCTTCTCGCGCTCGTCGGCCTCCGAGACCAGCCAGCGGAAGGCGTTCTCGATCACCCAGCGGTCGATCGCCGGAGTGATGCCGTAGCGCTCGGCCGCGGCGATGAAGTCATTCGGCGTGACGATCCGGCCCGATTCGTCCTTCAGGCGCAGCAGCAGCTCGTAGTGCGCGCCCGGATCGGCATGCTGCAGCGGCAGGATGGCCATGCGGTGCAGTTCGAAGCGGCCCTCCTCGAGCGCGGTGTTGATGCGCGCGGCCCACTGCATCTCGCGCCGGCGGCGCATCAGCTCCATGTCGTTCTCGGCGAAGCTGTGCACCCGGTTGCGCCCGGCCTCCTTGGCCGCCGCGCAGGCGCTGTCGGCAGCGGAGAGGATCGAGGCCACGTCCTCGTTGTCGGCCGTGATCGGCACCACCCCGACGCTCGCGCCGAGGCGAAACACGCGGTCCTCCCACGTGAAGCGGAAATTGCGCACGCTCTCGCGCAGCACTTCGGCGGTGCGCATCGCCTCGTCGATCGAGCAGCTCTCGAGCAGGATGCCGAACTCATCCCCGCCGAGACGCGAGAGCGTGTCGCGCCAGCGGATCTTCGATTTCAGCAGCGCCCCGACCTGCCCGAGCAGAGTGTCCCCGGCACTGTGCCCGCAGGTGTCGTTGACGATCTTGAACTGGTCGATGTCGAGGTAGCACAGCGCGTAGGAGGACTCGTGCGCCTTGGCGCTCTTCAGCGCCCGCTCGAGGCGGCTCTCGAACTCCCGCCGGTTCACCAGACCGGTGAGCAGATCGTGACTGGCGTGGTAGGACAGCCGCCGGTTCAGCTCGCGCGCCTCGCTCACGTCATGGAACACCAGCACCCCGCCGGTGACCTTGCCGGCCCCGTCGCGGATCGGCGCGGCCGTGCTCTCGACGTACAGTTCGTTGCCGTCGCGGCGGATCAGCAGCATGGGCCGGACCGATTTGATCGGTCGTACGCGCCGCACCGCCATGGTGAGCGGGTTCTCCAGCGGCTCGCAGGTCTCCTCGTGGAAGGCGCGGAAGATCTCCTCCACCGGCCGACCCATCGCGTTCTCGAGCCGCCAGCCGGTGAGTGCCTCAGCGACCGGATTGATGTAGTCGATGACGGATTCGGCATCGGTGGTGATCACCCCATCGCCGATCGACTGCAGGGTGATCTGCGCGCTCTCCTTCTCGCGAAACAGCGCCTCCTCGTAGAGTTTGCGCTCGGTGATGTCGAGCTCGACTCCCACCAAGCGCAGCAGCCGGCCGTGCTCATCGACCCGGGCGGTGGCCCGGCTCATCACCCAGCGCCACTCGCCGTTGCGGTGGCGCATGCGATGGGTGCTCTCGAAAATCGGTGTCTTGCCGTCGATGTGCTCGCGGATGGCCGCCTGCACCCGCGGCAGGTCGTCCGGGTGGACCAGATTGCTCCAATCCGGCGAGCCGCGCAGATCCTCGTCGCGGTAGCCGAGCATGGCCTTCCAGCGCGGCGAGAAGTACACCTCGTTGTTCTCGACGTCGAAGTCCCACAGCCCGTCGTTGGCGGCCGCCTGGGCGAGGGCGTTGCGCTCCTCGAGCTTCGTGAGGCGCGCCTCCATGCGGACCCGCTCGAGCCCGCTGGCGAGGCTGGTGCCGGCGAGTTTCATCAGCAGCTGCTGACTGACGTCCCAGCTGCGCGGCAGGGTATTGGCCAGTCCGAGGAACCCGGCCGGTTTACCCTGTACCCGCAAGGCGACGAGCAGCACTGAGCCGATGTACAGGCTCGCGAAGCGCTGCGCCTCCGCCGTCTGCTCACGCGACGGCTTGGTGGTGTCCGCCAGCTGGGAGAGACGCAAGTGCTCGAGGCGCCCGTTCAGCCAGGGCAGGGTGTCGAGCGGGGTTTCCTCCAGGCCCTCGGGGCGGCACTGGGTCAGGGCCGTGCGCTCGAACTGCACCTCCTGGATCACCGCGTGCTCGGGGCGCAGCAGTGCCACGAACGCGCAATCGACGCCGGTGACCTCGCGCAGCAGCCCGAGGTTGCGCTGCAGGCAGGCACTCAGCGTGCCCTTGCGCATGTTCTGCAATTCGACCGCGATCTGGGTGCAGGTGACGTCGATTCCGAGTTTCGACGTTCGGTCCTTCCACGCGTCGGACGCCAGGATGTCCGTGGAAGTGAAATCCGCTGGCCTGTCCGACGGGTGACTCGACATGAACCGGTAACCTCTAAGCCCGAACCTGCAGCCTACACCCGGGGTGTCCCGGGACGTGTGAACTGCCGTCTGGTCTCGCGGGGCGCTCGGACCTTTGGTTTTCTAACGCGTGGCAGCGGATTTTCGCACACCTGTTCAAGAACACAAGCTAACGTACTGTTCGGTCAAGGGTTGGGAACTTGACAGAATCCGGTCCGGGCCGCTCCGGGGTGAGAACCGGCGCACGTTTTTCGCCCGTCGGGTTCAGCCGAGTGCCCGGCGCGCCGACTCGAACGTGCGCTGCAGTTCCGCCGCCATCTCCGCCTGCAGGGCGGCGAGTCCGGCCGCATCGAGCGTGCGCGGCACGTGCCGCGGCGCGCCGATGGCGATCGCGATGCGCGCAAACGGCTTGGGGATCACGAACCGGTCCCACTTGATGCGCCAGGCGCGTGAGGCCGCATACGCCATGGGGACGATCGGCCGGCCGGACATCTGCGCGAGCAGGATCGCACCGGGCTTGAACTGGTAGCGTGGCCCGCGCGGACCGTCCGGAGTGATCGCCGGGGAGATATTCTCTTTGACCAGCGCCTGATAATAATCACGCAGGGCGCGCGCGCCGGTGTGGGTCGAGGAGCCTCGGATCGCGTACGCTCCGAGGCGCTGCACCAGCATCGCGCCCAATTCCCCGTCGACCGAGGGACTGATCAGCCAGCCGGCCCTCAATCCGCGGGCGCGCTGCTCGAGCAGGTACTTGCCGCAGAACAGCTGATGCTGGTGCCAGTAGCACGGCAGCACCGAGGGTGCCTCGGCGAGCGCCGCGAGCAGGTGCTCCTCGCCCTCGATGCGCACCACTCGGCACATGCCCCACCAGGCGCGGATCACCGCGAGGCCCATCGGGATGGCGAGTCGGTACAGTGCGCGGCGCAACGGCGTCATGCGACGGTCCGAACGGGTGACCGTGCGGTAGAGCGAATTGCGCAGGCCGGGCTCGGTCATGCGGGACAGACTCCGATGGGATCGGCAGGGGCGCCGATGGGTATAATTGAGAGCTTACATGAGCACGACCGAGACAACCCAGCAGGGTCCGCCGGTGGCGGACGAGGCCTTCGACATCGGCTCCACGGACGACTCCCTGGAGCACATGATCAAGCTGTTCGCCGCGCACGGAGACCTCTATCGAGTGTACGTTCCGGCGCGCAAGTCCTACACCTACGTGGTGCACCACCCGGAGGACGTCAAGCGCATCCTGGTCTCGAACCACCGCAACTACACCAAGGGCATCGGTCTTGATCGGGTGAAGATCCTGCTCGGCAACGGGATCATGACCAGCGAGGGCGAGTTCTGGCGCCGCCAGCGCATGATGCTGCAGCCGCTGTTCCACCGCCGGGTCATCACGGAATTCGCCGAGGTCATCGCCGCGGCCAACGATGAGCGGCTCACGCGCTGGGCGGACGCGGCGCGCGCCGGGGAGCCGATCAATCTCACCGACGAGATGAGCGAGCTCACCTTGAACATCGTGCTGCGGGCGATTTTCGGACGCGATCTCGAGCGCATGAGCGCCGAGCTCGGCGGCAACCCGTTCGAGGTGGTCACCAAGGAGCAGGCGCGCAACCTGCAGTTCGCCTACAAGTTCCGCTCCCTGACTCGCCTGGTGGCCGGTCTGCTCGCGCGCCGGCGCGAGCGTGAGGAGGAGCATTTCGACTACATCGCGATGCTCATGAACGCCCGCGACAAGGACACCGGCGCGCCGATGAGCGATCGGGAGCTGATCGATGAGATCATGACGCTGGTGGTCGCCGGGCACGAGACCACCGCGAGCGGCCTGAACTGGACCTGGTACCTGCTCGCGCAGCACCCCGAGGCCGAGGCCCGGCTGCATGCCGAGCTCGACGCCTCGCCGGTGGCCGCCGTGCGCGCCCCGAGTCTCGCCGAGGTCGAGCAACTCACCTACACCCGTCAGGTGATCGACGAGGCGCTGCGGCTGTACCCGCCGGGCTGGCTGCTCTCGCGGCGCACGATCGAGCCGGATGTGCTCTGCGGCTACGAGATTCCCGCCGGCAGCAACCTGCTGCTGCCGTTGTATCTGCTGCACCGGCACCCACGCTACTGGCGTGATCCGGATGTCTTCATGCCCGAGCGGTTCGACCGCGAACACGAGGCCGAGCGGCCGCGGTTCGCGTACATGCCGTTCGCCGCCGGGCCGCGCCATTGCATCGGGGAGACGTTCGCGCTCTACGAGATGCTGATGCACGTGCAGCGCGTGGCGCGCGAGTTCCGCCTCATCCACGTGCCGCGCGAGCCGTTCGCGCTCGAGGCGCAGATCAATCTGCGCACCCGTCACCCCGTTTACATGAAATTGGAACGTCGCTGATGCTAAATGTCACGACCCTGACCGAAGTGCTCGAGGCGAACCGCCAGTTCCCGCGCGCCATCACCTACCTCGAGGGCGAGAAGGAGACCCGCACGGTCGCCTTCGCCGAACTGCACGAGCGCGCACTCGGCATCCTCTATCACCTGCAGAAGCTCGGCGCGCGCCCGGGCGATAAGCTCATCCTGTTCCTCGGCAACAACGAGCAGTTCATCGACGCGTTCTGGGCGGCGGTGCTCGGGGGCATCGTGCCGGTGCCGGTCGCGCTCGGCATCAGCGATGAGCACCGCCACAAGCTGCTGCGCATTGCGCGGCGGCTCGGTGAGCCGTTGATCTACACCGAGCGGCGCTCGCTCGAGCGCATCGGCACATTCGCCGCCGAGACGGGTCAGACCGAGACGTTCGAGGCGCTGCGCCGTCGGGCGTTCCTGGTCGATGACCTCGATGACATCTCGCGCGCCGGCAAGGTGCACGCTGCCCGCCCCGAGGACGTCGCCTTCATTCAGTTCTCCTCCGGCTCGACCAGCGAGCCGAAGGGCGTCGTGCTCACGCACGGCAACATCCTCGCCAATGCACGCGGTTCGACCGAGGTGGCCGGATTCAACGCCGAGGACGTCAGTCTCTCGTGGATGCCGCTCACCCACGACATGGGACTGATCGGCTTTCACCTGATCATGTTCTTCAACCGCGTGCATACGCACCTGATGCCCACGGAGCTGTTCGTGCGCCGTCCGCTGCTGTGGCTGCAACTGGCGAGCCGCATCCGCGCCACCATCCTGTGCTCGCCGAATTTTGGCTACAAACACTACCTGAAGGTGTTGGGTGACCGTCCGGTCGAGGATCTGGATCTGCAGCACGTGCGGCTCATCTTCAACGGTGCGGAGCCGATCTCGGTGGCGCTGTGCCGGCAGTTCCTCGCGCGCATGGCGCCGGCGCGGCTCAATGGCAACGCGATGTACCCGGTGTACGGACTCGCCGAGGCCTCCCTCGCGGTGAGCTTCCCGCCGCCGGGGGCGCCGCTGCGCACCCTGGTGGTCAATCGCCACGGACTCACCGTCGGCCACGAGGTGCAACCGGTGCCGGCGGGGCAGCGCGATGGCATCGAGCTGGTTTCGGAAGGCCAGGCCATTCCGTACTGCGCCGTGCGCATCGCCGATGAGGAGGACCGGCCGCTGCCCGAGGGGCGGGCCGGGCACCTGCTCATGCGCGGTGAGAACGTCACGCACGGCTATTTCGAGAACCCCGAAGCGAACGCCGCGGCGTTCACCGCCGATGGCTGGCTGCGCACCGGGGATCTCGCCGTCGTGTACGAGGGCGACCTCTACGTCACCGGGCGGGCGAAGGAAATCATCTTCGTCAACGGGCAGAACTACTACCCGCACGACCTGGAGGCGATCCTGCAGTCGATCGAGGGCCTGGAACTCGGCAAAGTCGTGGCCGCGGGCGTGCCGGCGGCGGACGATGAGAGCGAGCAGCTGGCGCTGTTCGTGCTGCACCGCGGCGCTCTGGAGGACTTCGTGGCGCTCGCCACCGCGGCGGCGCGGCGGCTCAACGAGCAGACCGGCCTCGAAGTGGCCGATGTCGTGCCGGTCAAGCGCATCCCGAAGACCACCAGCGGCAAGATCCAGCGTCACCTGCTCGAGGAGGCGTACGCCAATGGAGAGTTCGATGCGGACTTGAAGGCGCTCGCCGTGCTGCGCGAGGCGCGCAGCGGTGGCGGCGCCGTGGCGCGCAGTGCCATCGAGGAGAAGCTCAGGGGCATCTGCGAGGCGGCGCTCGGCGGGCGGCGCGTCGATGCCACCGACAACCTGTTCGAACTGGGGGCGAGCTCGCTGAAGCTGATCGAGATCCACGAACACATCGACCGCGAGTACCCGGGCAAGATCGACCTGACCGAGCTGTTCGACTTCCCGACCATCGGGGAGCTTGCCGTCCATCTGGAGGGTAAGCTCGCCGGCTGAGCGGCCGTTCAGGGCGCCTGGAATTCCAGGCGCAGGGACAGATCGACCGCGCGCACGTGCTTGGTGAGCGCACCGACGGAGATGAAGTCGACCCCGGTGGCGGCGATCTCACCGATGCGCTCCAGGCTGACGCTGCCGGAGGCCTCCAGCTGCACCGGGCGGCCGCGGGCGCGATTGCGGCCGACCGCCTCACGCATGTCCTCGAGCGAGAACTCATCGAGCATGACGATGTCCGGGCCCGCTGCGAAGGCCTGCTCGAGTTCTTCCAGGGACTCGACCTCGACCTCGATGCGCACGCCGCCGGCCAGGCGGCGGGCCGCCGCCACCGCCGCGCCGATCGAGCCGGCCGCGAGAATGTGGTTCTCCTTGATGAGCACCATGTCGTAGAGCCCCATGCGGTGATTGGCGCCGCCGCCGCAGCGCACCGCGTATTTCTGGGCGGTGCGCAGCCCGGGCAGCGTCTTGCGGGTATCGAGCACGGTGCAGCCCGTGCCGGCGAGGGCCTCGGCAAAGCGGTGCGCGGCGGTCGCGGTCCCCGAGAGCAGCTGCAGGAAGTTCAGCGCCGTGCGCTCCCCGGTGAGCACGGCGCGCGCCGCGCCTTGCACCGTGCACACCAGCGCACCGGGCACGAGCGGCGCGCCTTCGGCCACGTGCCAGGTGAGCTGGATGTGCGGATCGAGCTGGCCGAAGCAGGCCTCGACCCAGGGTTGCCCGCAGAGGATCGCCGCCTCGCGGCTCACGATCTGGCCGCGCACCTGCTGCTCGGACGGGACCAGTGCGGCGGTGACGTCGCCCAGGCCGACGTCCTCGTGCAGCGCAGAGCGGACCTGGGCGTCGAGGTCGGCCGGGGGGAGGAGGGCGCAGGGCGCAGGGATCAGTGGGCTCATGCGCCGAGGCTACCATGCGCGACGGGGATTGAACCTGTGCCGGGCGGCCTCATAATGGCAGGCGCATGCCCGAGGTTCCCGCGCCGACGTCCAGTCCTCCCCCCTCTCCCTGCGTCAAGATCTGCTCGCTGGATGAGCGGGGATATTGTGTCGGCTGCCTGCGGACCGTGGCGGAGATCGCCCGCTGGAGCGCGCTCAGCGCCGCGGATCAATGGCAAGTGATCGCCGCAATCGAGCGGCGCAAAATGTCCCTGAAGAGGTGAAGTGATGGACGTGGTGGAGAAGATCAAGGCCGAGATTGGCGCCGCACCGGTGGTGCTGTTCATGAAGGGCACGCCGGATTTTCCGCAATGCGGGTTCTCGGCGCAGACGGTTGCCGCGCTGCGTGCGCTCGGCGCACAGTTCAAGGCGGTCAATATTTTCGAAGATCCGGAGCTGCGCGAGGGGCTCAAGCGCTACTCGAACTGGCCGACCTATCCGCAGCTGTACGTCAACGGTGAGCTGCTCGGCGGTTGCGACATCGCGCTCGAGATGTACCAGAGCGGAGAGCTCGAGAAAGTGCTCTCCGGGGCCGGTGCGCTCGGCGTGCAGGCGTAGAAGTCCCTCAGGACTCCTCGCTCTCCCCCGGCTGGCTCTGCCAGCCGAGGGCGAGGGTGCGCTCCTGCGCCTCGCTGAAGCTCTCGTGGAGGCGGTTGCACACCAGACAGAACAGATCCGCCGTGCGCTGCGCGTCGTAGCTGGCCGAGTGCGCGCTCGCCGGATCCCACTCCAGTCCGGCCACCATCGCCGCCTTGGCGAGCACCGTCTGGCCGAGGGCTGCGCCCGCCAGCGTCGCGGTGTCGAAGCATGAAAAGGGGTGGAAGGGATTGCGCTTCAGGTCGGCGCGTTTGACCGTGGCGTTGAGAAACCCCAGGTCGAACGCCGCGTTGTGACCGACCAGGATCGCCCGCCGGCAGCCGTAGTCGCGGATCGCGTGGCGGATTTCGCGGAAGATTCTCTGCAGCGCATCGTGCTCGGGCAGCGCCGGGCGCAGGGGATGAAACGGGTCGATGCCCGTCACCTGCAGCGCCGCCGGCTCGAGCCGGCCGCCTTCGAACGGTTTGACGTGGTAGCAATGCGTGGCGCCGCGGTGCAGCACGCCCTTGGCATCCATGTCGATCATCACCGCCGCGATCTCGAGCAGCGCATCGGTGGTCGCATTGAAACCCCCGGTTTCGACGTCGACCACGACGGGCAGGAACCCGCGGAAGCGACTGGCCATCGGGCCGCGGACGGGGGGATTCGGCTCGCTCATGCGTGCGCCACCGTCTCGAGACGCCAGCCGATGCGCTCCCCGGCGCGCAGCGGCACCAGTTCCTCGCTCCCGAACGGATAGCGCTCCGGGACCGTCCAGGGCGCTTTCACCAGGCGGATGTGGCCCTCGTTGCGCGCCAGCCCGTAGAAGTCCGCGCCGTGGTGCGCCGCGAACGCCTCGAGGTGCGCCAGCGCGCCGAGTGCCTCGAACGCCTCCGCGTACAGCTCGAGCGCCGCGTGCGCGGAGAAGATTCCAGCGCAGCCGCAGGCACTCTCCTTGGCGGTGCGCGCGTGCGGGGCGCTGTCGGTGCCCAAGAAGAGTCGGGGGGTGCCGCTGGCAACCGCTGCGCACAGCGCTTCGCGGTCGGCCTCGGATTTCAGCACCGGCAGACAGTAGTGATGCGGTCGGATGCCGCCGGTGAACAGCGCGTTGCGGTTCATGAGCAGGTGCTGAGGCGTGACCGTGGCGGCGACGCCGGCACGCGCACCGAGCACGAATTGCACGGCGGCGCGCGTGGTGATGTGTTCGAACACGATGCGCAGATGCGCGAAACGCTCGGTGAGCGGTGCCAGCACCTGGTCGATGAACCGCGCCTCGCGGTCGAAAACGTCGACCTGCGGATCGGTCACCTCACCGTGCACCTGCAGCGTGAGGCCCGTCTCCTGCATTCGCTCGAGCACCGCGTCCAGCGCGCGGAGGTCGGTCACGCCGGCATCCGAATGGGTGGTGGCGCCGGCCGGGTACAGTTTGCAGCCGAGAATGCCACCGTGCCGGCGGGCGCGCTCGATCTCCTCGGGCGCCGTGTGGTTCGTGAGGTACAGGCTCATCAGCGGCTCGAAGCGGCTGTCCGCGGGCCGCGCGGCGAGGATGCGCTCGCGATAGGCGCTCGCCTCGGCCACGGTGCGCACCGGCGGGCGCAGGTTCGGCATGATGAGCGCGCGCGCGAAGCGCGCCGCGGTGAACGGGACCACTGCGGCCAGCGCCTGTCCATCGCGCACGTGCAGGTGAAAGTCATCCGGACGGCGCAGCGTGAGCCCCTCGCTCGCCGTCATGGCTGCTCTCGCAGGGCCTGCAGCAGGTTCTCTCGCACCAGCAACTCCAGCGTGAACCGCACCCCGAACCCGGTGATGTCGGTATTGATGTGGCCGAGACCGCCGGCGCGGGTCGCGGCCGAGAGGTCCAGGTGCACCCAGGGTATCTCAGGTGGCACGAAGCGGTTGAGAAAACGCGCCGCGAGAATGTGATCGCCCTTGCCGTCGACGGCACACTGCAGGATGTCGGCGACCTTGCTGTCCAGGTCGGCGTCGAAGTCCGCGTCGAAGGGGAAGGGCCAGACCCGCTCGCCGCTGGCGCGACCGGTCGCGACCAGCCGCTCGAGGAGTGCCTCGCGGTTGGTGAATACGCCGCTGAAGCGCTCGGTGAGCGCGTGCACGCAGGCCCCGGTCAGCGTGCCGTAATCGAGCATCAGGCGCGGGCGGGTGTGCGCCGCGAGCGCCAGAGTGTCGGCGAGCGCCAGGCGCCCCTCGGCGTCGGTATGAATGACCTGGATGCTCATCCCGTTGGCGGCGCGCACCACCTCCTGCGGGCGGTAGGCCTGTGGGCCGATCGGGTTCTCGGTGATCGCGAGCCACGCATCGGCGGCGATCGGGGCGCGCAGCTCGGCCAGCGCGATGAGCGTGGCGAGCGCCACGGCGCTGCCACTCATGTCGGTGTGCATCTCGAGCATGCTGCGGTGGGATTTGAGGTTCACCCCGCCGGTGTCGAACAGGATGCCCTTGCCGATCAGTGCCACGTCCGGTGCCGAGGCGCGCCGGCGCGCCGGGCGGTAGGTCAGCTGAGCGATGCCGGCGTCGCGGTGGCCGTTGCCCCGTGCCACGGCGAGAAATGCGTTCGCGCCCCGGCGACGCAGTTCGCTCGGCCCGAGCCAGCGTAGGCCGAGACCGTGCCGGCGGGCGAGCTCGCCGAGCACACCGCGGTAGCCGCGCGCATCGAGCATGTTGGGCGGCAAGGCGGTCAGCCAACGCGCGAGGTTGGTCCCCTCGGCGCAGATCTTGGCGTAGCGCGTATCGAGCGGCGGCTCGGCGGGCAACACGATGCGCTCGAGGGCCGGTGCGCTGCCGGCGTCGCTTTTGAAGGTCGGCAGCGCGAAGGATTCGGCGAGAGTCGCGGCGAGCAGTGCCTCGAGCCGTGCGGCGCGCGGCGGGTTCGCGCCGAGCGCCACGAGCCCCACCGAACGCGGTGTGCGCGCCGCGGTGCTCTTCAGCATGCGGCCGGCGAGCTGCAGCTGCTCGAACGGGCTCGCCCCGTCGGGAAGAAATCCGAGCACCGCCTGCGTCTGGCGTCGGTTCGTGAGCGTCGTGGTGCGCACGCTGAGCGCCTGGGGTGCTTCACGCCCGAGCAGCCCCTGCCAGCGCTCGGCATCGGGCAGTGCGGCGAGACTCTCTCTTCCGGCAGACGCGGGCATCACCACAAGTAGGGTGTCGAGTTCCCCGAGTGTGCGCGAGCGCACGATTTTCGGGCCGATCGCGGCCGGCAGCAGCGCAACAGGGCTGCGCGCCGCGCCGCGCCGATGGCCGCCTTGCTTGACCATCGCGGATGAAACCCGGATTATTGCGCGGCTCATTGACAGGCGACTTTCGCTCGCAGGGGATGCTGGCGGCGCATCCTACTCCATTCGGTCGAGGCCTTTCGCATCGGGTGTATGCGCCGTAGGTCCGAGGGGGCGCCACCGGACCGCGCGGCGAATGTCTAGGAATTCTACCCCTTGGGTTGCACGCGCTGCGGCGTCGTGTGGCCGAGTGTGAGACTGCATGACCGAACCGCCAAAACTCACCGATATCGATCCGGTTGAAACACAGGAGTGGCTCGAGTCGATCGACTCGGTGCTGAAGACCCACGGCCCTCTGCGGGCGCACTACCTGCTCGATCGGCTCATCGATTATTCGCGGCGCAGCGGCGCCTATCTGCCGTTCAAGGCCAATACGGCCTACGTCAACAGCATCCCGCCGGGACGCGAGCCGGTTTACCCGGGCAACCGCGAACTCGAGAAGCGCATCGAGGCGTACATTCGCTGGAACGCGCTTGCGATGGTGGTGGCGGCCAACCGCAAGTCCTCCGAGTACGGCGGACACCTGGCGAGCTACGCCTCGTCCGCGACGCTCTATGAGGTCGGATTCAATCACTTCTGGCGCGCCGCGAGCCCCGAGCATCCGGGCGATCTGGTGTTCTTCCAGGGCCACTCCTCCCCGGGCATCTATGCCCGCGCGTATCTCGAGGGGCGTCTGAGCGAAAGTCAGCTGCATCATTTCCGTCAGGAGGCCGGCGGTCCGGGCCAGGGACTCTCTTCCTATCCTCACCCGTGGCTGATGCCGGACTTCTGGCAGTTCCCGACCGTCTCGATGGGACTCGGGCCGATGCAGGCGATCTTCCAGGCGCGCTTCATCCGCTACCTGGAGCACCGCGGCCTCGCGGCGCCCTCGGATCGCAAGGTCTGGGCGTTCCTCGGCGACGGCGAGATGGACGAACCGGAGTCGATGGGTGCGCTCACCATGCCGGTGCGCGAGGGCCTGGACAACCTGGTGTTCGTCATCAACTGCAACCTGCAGCGCCTCGACGGTCCGGTGCGCGGCAACGGCAAAATCATCCAGGAACTCGAAGCGGCCTTCCTCGGCGCCGGCTGGAACGTCATCAAGGTGTTGTGGGGTTCGCGCTGGGATCCGCTGTTCGCGCGCGACACGCAGGGCTTGCTGCGCCGCCTGATGGAGGAGTGCGTCGACGGCGAGTACCAGAACTTCAAGGCCAAGGGCGGCGCCTACACGCGCGAGCACTTCTTCGGTAAGTACCCGGAGCTGCGCGCCATGGTCGCCAACATGTCCGATGAGGAGATCTGGCGCCTCAATCGCGGCGGACACGATGCGCGCAAGGTGTTCGCGGCCTACTCGGCGGCGATGGCCCACAAGGGTCAGCCGACGGTGATCCTCGCCAAGACCGTCAAGGGCTTCGGCCTCGGCAAGGGCGGGGAGGGCCAGATGGTCGCGCACCAGCAGAAGAAGCTCTCCGAGGAGGACCTGCGCGCCTTCCGCGACCGCTTCCACATTCCGATCTCCGATGAGGAGATCGCGCGGCTGCCGTTTCGCAAGCCGCCGGAGGACTCCGAGGAAGCCCGCTACCTGCATGCGCAGCGCGCGCAACGCGGCGGCTCGCTGCCGTTGCGCCGTCGCGAGGCCCCGCCGCTCGCCGTGCCGCCGCTCGAGGCGTTCGCGCAGGTGCTCGAGGGCACCGGTGAGCGGGAGATCTCGACCACGATGGCGTTCGTGCGCATTCTCACCGCGCTGCTGAAGGACAAGGAGATCGGTAAGAACATCGTGCCGATCGTGCCCGATGAGGCACGCACCTTCGGCATGGAGGGCCTGTTCCGCCAGATCGGCATCTACTCCTCGGTCGGTCAGCTCTACACGCCGCAGGACGCCGACACCCTCATGTCCTATCGCGAGGACAAGAAGGGCCAGATCATCGAGGAGGGCATCAACGAGGCCGGTGCGCTGTGCTCGTGGATCGCCGCCGGCACCGCCTACAGCAACCACGGCATCAACATGGTGCCGTTCTACATCTTCTACTCGATGTTCGGCTTCCAGCGCGTCGGGGACTTCATCTGGGCGGCCGGCGATCAACAGGTGCGCGGCTTCCTGATCGGCGCGACCGCCGGGCGCACCACGCTCGCCGGCGAGGGCCTGCAGCATCAGGACGGGCACAGCCAGCTGGTGGCGACCACCGTGCCGAACTGCATCGCGTACGACCCGGCCTACGGCTACGAACTCGCCGTGATCATCCAGGACGGCATGCGCCGGATGTACACCGAGCACGAAAGCGTCTTCTACTACATCACGACGATGAACGAGAACTACCCGCAGCCGGCACTGCCGAAAGGCGCCGAGGCGGGCATTCTCAAGGGCGCCTACCGCCTGCAGGCCGCCGGCAAGGGTGGCAAGCTGCGCGCCACGCTGCTCGGCTCGGGCACCATCCTGCGCGAGGTGCTGGCGGCGGCCGCCCAGCTCGAGGCCGATTACGGCGTGCGCTCCGAGGTGTACTCGGTGACCAGCTTCAGCGAGCTGCGGCGCGAGGCCCTCGAGTGCGAGCGTTGGAACATGCTGCACCCGGGCGAGACGGCCCGCACGTCGTACGTGAGCGAGTGCTTCGCCGAGGCCAAGGGCCCGTTCGTCGCCGCCACCGATTACGTGCGCGCCGTGTCCGATCAGATCCGCGAGTGGATCCCCGGTCGCTACGTCAATCTCGGGACCGACGGCTACGGCCGCTCGGACTCGCGTGAGGCGTTGCGCGAGCACTTCGAGGTCGACAGCAAGTACATCGTCATCGCGACGCTCAAGGCCCTCGCCGATGAGGGCAAGATCGAGCCGTCGGTGGTGCGTGGTGCGATGGACAAGCTCGGCGTGAGCGGCGAGAAGCCGGTTCCCTGGAAAGTCTGAAAATTGAAGGCAACATCGCGATGAGCGCGGCAGAGAGCCTCGTTGAAGTGCGCGTGCCCGACATGGGCAATTTCAAAGACGTCGCCGTCATCGACGTCCTGGTCAAGCCGGGCGACCGCATCGAGGCGGAGACGCCACTGGTCACGCTCGAAACCGAGAAGGCCACGATGGACGTGCCCTCGGTTGTCGGGGGCGTGATCGAGAAGCTGCACGTCGCCAAGGGCGGGACCGTCTCGGCCGGTGATGTGCTGGCGACGGTGCGCACCGCCGGAGGGGCCGCCGCTCCTGCTGCGGCGCCCGCACCCGCTGCGGCCCCAGCGGCGGCGCCGGCCGCTACCGTGGCCCCTGCGCCGGCACCGGCTGTCGCGCCGCCCGAGCGGGCGGACCTGCCGCCCATCAATGAACCGGGGTTCGCGCGCGCCTACGCCGGACCGAGCGTGCGTAAGTTCGCTCGCGAGCTCGGCGTCGACCTCACCCGCGTCAAGGGCAGCGGCACCAAGGGACGCATCACCCACGAAGACGTCAAAGCGTTCGTCAAGGGTGCGTTGACGGGTTCCGGCGCAGGCGGTGGCGCGCTGCCGGCCGTGCCGACGGTGGATTTCGCGGCCTTTGGCCCCGTCGAAACCCAGCCGCTCTCGCGCATTCAGCGCATCTCCGGGCCGCGTCTGCATGCCAGCTGGGTCAACGTGCCGCACGTGACGCAGTTCGACGAGGCGGACATCACCGAGCTCGAGGCGCTGCGCACGACGCTCAAGGATGGGGCGGCGGAGCGGGGCATCAAGCTCACGCCACTCGCGTTCATCGTGCGCGCCTGCGTCAAGGCGCTGCAGGCGTTCCCGACCTTCAACGCCTCGTTGGATGCCTCCGGTGCGAACCTGGTCCTGAAGAAGTACGTGAACATCGGTTTCGCGGCCGACACGCCGAACGGACTGATGGTCCCGGTGCTGCATGAGGCAGGCCACAAGGACATCTACGAGGTGGCCCGTCAGCTCGGGGAACTCTCCGCGGCGGCGCGTGCCGGCAAGCTCTCGGCGCAGCAGATGCAGGGCGGTTGCTTCACGATTTCCAGTCTCGGTGGCATCGGCGGCACCGCCTTCACCCCGATCATCAACGCCCCCGAGGTGGCCATCCTCGGCGTGTCGCGCTCGGCCCACAAGCCGATCTACCGCGATGGCGCGTTCGTGCCGCGGCTGATGCTGCCGCTGTCGCTGTCCTACGATCACCGGGTCATCGATGGGGCGGCTGCGGCGCGCTTCACGAGCTTCCTGGCCGAGACTCTGGCCCACCCGCATGCGCTCATCGAGGCCGTGCCGTGAGTGCGGTGGAGCTCACCGTTCCGGATCTCGGTAGTTTCACCGAGGTGGCGGTCGTCGAGGTGTTGGTCAAGGCCGGCGAGCGCATCGAAGTCGACACGCCGCTGTTGACGCTCGAGACGGACAAGGCGTCGATGGACGTGCCGTCCACGGCGGCGGGCGTGGTGGTCGAAGTGTGGGTCAAGGCAGGCGACAAGGTCGCCAAGGGCTCGCCGATTCTGCGCCTGACGGCCGAGGGATCGGCGGCCGGTGCACCGGCGCCAAGTGCCGCACCCGCACCCGCACCCGCACCTGCACCTGCACCTGCACCTGCACCTGCACCTGCACCTGCACCTGCAGCCGCGACCCCGGTCAGTTCGGGGGCGAAGGCGAGTGGTGCCGAGGTCGGTTTTGACCGCTCGATCCCACTGCTGGTGCTCGGCTCCGGCCCGGGCGGTTACTCGGCCGCGTTCCGCGCGGCCGATCTGGGTTTGAAGGTGGTGCTGGTCGAGCGCTGGAATACGCTCGGCGGGGTCTGCCTGAATGTCGGCTGCATTCCGTCCAAAGCGCTGCTGCATGCGGCCAAGGTGATCGAGGAGAGCGCCGAGATGGCCGCGCACGGCATCTCATTCGGGGCGCCGACGATCGACCGCACGAAGCTTCGCGGGTGGAAGAACTCGGTCGTGAAGAAGCTCACCGGCGGACTTGCGACGCTGGCCAAGCAACGCAAGGTCGAGGTGGTGCAGGGCGTCGGCACATTCCTCGGGCCGAACGTCATCGAGGTGCGCGGCGAGCGCGGCACCGAGCGGATCCGCTTCGAGCAATGCATCATCGCGGCCGGCTCCGAGTCCGTTCGGCTGCCGGGGCTCCCCGACGATGCGCGCCTGATCGACTCCACCGGTGCGCTCGAGATCGAGCCGTTCACCGGGCCGATGCTGGTGATCGGCGGGGGCATCATCGGGTTGGAGATGTCCTGCGTCTATCAGGCGCTCGGCACCCGCGTGAGCGTCGTCGAGCTGACTTCGCAGTTGATCCCGGGCTGCGATCCGGATCTGGTGCGGCCGCTCGAGAAACGCATCCGCACCCGCTACGAGCAGGTGCTGCTCGGCACCAAGGTGACGCGCGTCGAGGCGCTCAAAGAGGGGCTGCGCGTGTCATTCGAGGGCGAGAAGGCTCCCGCGCCGTCGCTCTACGATCGGGTCCTCGTGGCGGTCGGACGCTCTCCGAACGGCAAGCGCATCGGCGCCGAGGCCGCCGGTGTCGCCGTCTCGGATCGTGGTTTCATTGCGGTCGACCGGCAGATGCGCACCAACGTGCCGCACATCTTCGCCATCGGGGATATCGTCGGTCAGCCCATGCTCGCGCACAAGGCGGTGCACGAGGCGAAGGTCGCGGCCGAAGTCGCCGCCGGCCACAAGAGCGCGTTTGATGCCCGCGTCATCCCCTCGGTGGCCTACACCGATCCGGAAATTGCCTGGGTGGGACTCAGCGAACTCGAGGCCAAGGCGAGCGGCGTGAAGGTCGAGAAGGCGGTGTTCCCGTGGGCCGCGAGTGGCCGCTCACTCTCGATCGGGCGCGACGAGGGGTTCACCAAACTGCTGTTCGATCCGCAGACCCGTCGGGTGCTCGGCGGCGGCATCGTCGGCACCAACGCCGGGGAGCTGATCAGCGAGGTGGCGCTCGCGATCGAGATGGGCTGCGATGCGGCCGACGTCGGGCTCACCATCCATCCGCACCCGACGCTCTCGGAGACGGTCGGTGCGGCGGCCGAGGCCTTCGAAGGCACGCTGACCGATCTGTACCTGCCGAAGAAGGGCTGAGCGAGTCTGGGCGCGAGCCGCATGCGCTCAGCGCGCTGAGGCTCGAGGCTCGATCAGCCGGGTCGCCTTGCCCGGGGCCCGCTCAATGGTGCCCGCTCGGTGCACCACCACGGTGACGCTCACGCCGACGAACGTCTTGATCTCCTGCGTCAGAGCCTCAGCGGCCGCGCGCAGCTGCGCATCGCTCTGGTACTGGCGCGAGAGCGTCTCGGCGTGCACCGTGAGGTCATCGAGCGGCCCGCTGCGGGAGATCTCGAGCTTGTAGTGCGGCGAGAAGCCCCCGGAGCGCGCGAGCAGCGCATCGATCTGCGAGGGGAACACGTTGACCCCGTGAATCACCAGCATGTCATCGGTGCGGCCGCTCACCCGGGCGATGCGCCGCATCGGGCCGTGCTGCGCAGGCAGCAGCCGGGTCAGATCGTGCGTCCGGTAGCGGATCACCGGCAGCGCCTCTTTGGTGAGCGAGGTGAGCACGAGCTCGCCTTCCTCCCCGTCGGGCAGGACCCGGCCGGTGCTCGGGTCGATCACCTCGGGATACACGTGATCTTCCCACAGCGTCAGTCCGTGCACGCCGCCGGCGGTCTCGCACGCCACGCCCGGTCCCATCACTTCGGCCAGCCCGTACAGGTCGAAGGCCTCGAGCCCGAGCCGCAGCTGCAGTGCCGCGCGGGTCGCCTCACTCCAGGGCTCCGCCCCGAAGATGCCGATGCGCAGTGAGCTCTCGTGCGGATCGAGTCCGCGCGCCTCGAAGGCATCGGCGAGATTCAATGCGTAGGAGGGCGTGGCCATGAGGATGTCGGGCCGGAAATCCTCCATCAGCTCGATCTGCCAGGCGCTGCGCCCGCTCGAGACCGGGATCACGGTGCAGCCCAGATGCTCCGCGCCGGCGTGCGAGCCGAGCCCGCCGGTAAACAGGCCATAGTCGTAGGCGATGTGCACGATGTCCCCGGTGCGTGCCCCGGCGGCGCGGATGCACCGGCCCACCAGTCTCGCCCAAATCTGCAGGTCCTCGGCCGAATAGCCGACCACGGTGGGTTTGCCGCTCGTGCCGCTCGAGGTGTGGATGCGCACGATCTTGTCGCGCGGCACGGCGAACAGGCCGAAGGGGTAGTTGGCGCGAAAGTCCTGTTTGGTCAGGAACGGGAAGCGCGCCAGATCCTCCAGCGTGTGCAGGTCCTGCGGGCTCACCCCGTGTTCGGCGAAGCGCCGCTGGTAGTGCAGCACGTTCTCGCAGGCATGCCGAATGGATCGGCGCAGTCGCTCGAGCTGCACCTGTCGGAGCTCATCGAGACTCAGCCGTTCGGGCGATTGCTCATCCGAAGGGCTCTCCGCGCCGATCAAACCCATGGGAGGTCCTCTGTGCGCGACCGCCCCCAGTGTAGCAGCAGCGTAGCCGTCACGGAGCGGTCGCGAAGGGGGCGCGGGACGGGGTGGGGCGCCCGCCGTGGTACCATCCGCGCCACCGGGAGGGGCGGGGGGCCAGGGCGTGGCCCAAAGAAAAATCGTCACAGGCGTTCTGACGCACTGGAGCGACCAATGAACAAGCGATTGGCAGCAGAATTCTTCGGGACCTTCTGGTTGGTCCTCGGCGGCTGCGGCAGTGCCGTGATCTCGGCAGCCTATCCTCAACTGGGCATCGGGTTCGTGGGCGTGGCACTCGCCTTCGGCCTGACCGTGCTCACCATGGTGTATGCCGTCGGCTGGATTTCCGGCGGTCACTTCAATCCGGCGGTGACCGTCGGGTTGTTCGCCGGCGGGCGCTTCGCGGCCAAGGACGTCGTCCCCTACGTGATCGTGCAGGTGCTCGGCTCCATCGTGGCGGCCGCGGTGCTCTATGCCATCGCCACGGGTAAGCCGGGATTCGACGTCGCCGCCAGCGGCTTCGCCTCCAACGGCTACGGCGCGCACTCCCCGGGCGGGTACTCGATGCACGCGGTGATGGTCTCGGAGTTCGTGCTGACGGCGATGTTCGTGTTCGTCATCCAGGGCGCCACCGACCGGCGGGCGCCGGCGGGCTTCGCGGGGCTGGCCATCGGGCTGACGCTCACCCTGATCCACCTGATCAGCATCCCGGTGGACAACACCTCGGTCAATCCCGCCCGCAGCACCGGCGTGGCGCTGTTCCAGGGCGGCTGGGCCGTCCATCAGCTGTGGCTGTTCTGGGTGATGCCGCTGCTCGGGGGCGCCGCCGGCGGCCTGATCTACCGGCTGCTGCTCGAGGAGCGCGGCGCGAGCCGCTAGAGCCGGCGCAGCCGCTCGAGGTAGCGCTGCTCATCGGGCATGCGCCCGGCGCGCTGGGCGTCCCAGAGCGTCTCGGCGAGCGGCTCGAGCATGGCGTGTTCGGCGGCATGGGCCGCGCCGAACCGGGCGGTGAGGTCGCGGTGGACCGCGGCGATCCCGGCCGGCCGATCGGTCGCGACCTGCTCGCGCACCGCCAGGTGCAGACCGAGGTGCAGGAAGGGATTCTCGCGGCCGCCCTCGGGGGTGAACTCCGCGGCGAGCGCCTCGGGGGACTCCAGCAGCGGCACGTATTCCAGGTGCTCGGCGATGAGCGCGGCGATCTGCGCCTCGAGCGGCTCGAGCGGTTGCTGGGCGCGATACTTGCGCCACGCCGACAGATACATCTGGCGCAGCTGTTCGCGGCTCTGTTGGGCGAAGACGGGCATGGAGGTCAGGCGGTGCGCCGCCGCGCGCTGCGCGTGCCCGCTCGCCGGGCCGCCGGCGCCGCAGCGCTCTGCTGCGGATACTCGCACAGATCGGCCAGGAGGCAGGTGGCGCACTGCGGGGCGCGCGCGGTGCACACGTAGCGACCGTGCAGCAGCAGCCAGTGGTGCGCGTCCTGCTTGAACGCCGCCGGGGTGTTGCGCCGCAGGGCGTGCTCGACGGCCAGTGGCGTGCGCCCCGGGGCGAGCCCGGTGCGGTTGGCGACCCGGAAGATGTGCGTGTCCACGGCGATCTCGGCGTCGCCGAACACGATGTTCAGGATGATGTTCGCGGTCTTGCGCCCGACCCCGGGCAGCGCCTCGAGGTCGGCGCGCTCGCGCGGCACCTGCCCGCCGTGCCGCTCGAGGAGCTGGCGGCTCAGGCCGATCAGGTGATTCGATTTGGCGTTGTACAGGCCCACGGTGCGCAGGTAGGGCTTGACGCCCTCCACGCCGAGCTCGACCAGGGCCTGCGGCGTGTTCGCCACGGGGAAGAGCTTGCGCGTCGCGGCGTTGACGCTCTTGTCGGTGGTGTGCGCCGAGAGCATCACCGCCACGAGCAGTTCGAACGGGCTGCTGTACTCGAGCTCACTGCGCGGGTGCGGAGTGGCCTCGCGCAGGCGGCGGTACAGAGCATGGCGGGTGGCGGGGTGCACGCGGATCAGGCTCCTGAGGGGTCGGCAGTCGCGAGGCGCTTGCGCGCCGCGAGCAGCGTGCTGCGCTCGCGCGCACGGCGCTCGAGCCGTGCAGAGTGTGCCGCGTAGCGCAGGCGATTGACGGCCGGCGCCGGTGGCGGCGGCGCCGCCGGTCGGGGCACCAGGGTGATGCAGTCGACCGGACACGGTGCGATGCACAACTCGCATCCCGTGCACAGTTCGGTCACGACCGTGTGCAGCTGCTTGCGCGCCCCGATGATGGCATCGACCGGGCAGGGCGGCAGACACTTGGCGCAGCCGATGCAGGCCCGTGCGTCGATCTGCGCCAGCTGCGGCGGACTCTCGTGGCCGCGGGCCGGGTCGAGCGGCAACGGCGCGCGCCCGAGCAGTGCCGCGAGCCGACCGATCACCGCCGCGCCGCCCGGCGGGCATTGGTTGATCTCGGCGCGGCCCTGCGCAAGGGCCTCGGCGTACGGGTGGCAGCCCGGGTATCCACAGCGTGTGCACTGGGTCTGCGGCAGTAGCGCCTCGATGGCCTCGACGCGGTTCAAGAGGGCCTCCGCACCGACCTCAGCTGATGCGCATGCCGGGCACGGCGCCTGCGTCCGGGGCGAGCAGGAACGGTCCGCCTTCTGGGCCGCTCGCGGCGAGCACCATCCCTTCGGACAGACCGAACTTCATCTTGCGCGGCGCCAGGTTGGCCACCATCACCGTCAATCGTCCCACCAGCGTGGCCGGGTCGTACGCCGCCTTGATGCCGGCGAACACGGTGCGCTGTTCGGTGCCGAGATCGAGCGTCAGGCGCAAGAGCTTCTCGGCACCGCTGACGGCCTCGGCCGCTGCGATGCGCGCGACGCGCAGATCGACCTGTTTGAAGGTGTCGATCGAGATCGTCGCGGTCGCGGCGCCTTCGCTCGCCGCCGCGGGTGCCTGAACGGCCGCCGGGGCCGGGGCCGGGGCTGGGGCTGGGGCCGGTGCGGGTGCCGCCGGCGGCTCGAACAGCGCATCGAGTTGTTTCGGATCGACGCGGGTCATCAGGTGCTGATACGGACGGATGTGCTGCGGAGGCTCGAGCGCATCGGCGAAGGTGAGCGGTCGCTCGAGCCCGAACAGCTCGCGCGCGACGCGCTCGGCCACGGCGGGCAGCACCGGGGCGAGCAGGCAGGTGAGGATCTTGAAGCCGTAGAGCGCCTGCGCGCAGCTGTCCTGCAGCGCGGCGCGTTCGGCCGGGTTCTTGGCGAGCACCCAGGGTTGGCGCGCATCGAACTGTTGGTTCAGCGCATCGGCGAACGCCATGATCTCGCGCATCGCGCGGCCGTATTCGCGCGCGGCGTAGCTGGCGCGCACCTGCTCGAGCAGAGCGCTTGCGCGGGTGCTGAGGGCCTCGGTGCCGCTCGGATAGGCGATCGCTCCGTCGAAATGACGGCTGATGAAGCTCGCCGCGCGGCTCGCGATGTTCACGTACTTGCCGATCAGATCGCTGTTGACCCGGGCGAGGAAGTCATCCGGATTGAAGTCCAGATCCTCGACGTTGCCGTTCAACTTCGCGGCGATGTAATAGCGCAGCCACTCCGGGTTCATCCCGAGTTCGAGGTAGCGCAGCGGGCTGATGCCCGTGCCGCGCGATTTGGACATTTTCTCGCCCGAGACCGTGATGAAGCCGTGCACGTGCACGTTGTCGGGGGCGCGGTAGGGTGCGCCGGCAAAGTGCAGCATCGCCGGCCAGAACAGGGTGTGGAAGTAGATGATGTCCTTGCCGATGAAGTGCACCTGGCGCGTATCGGGGGCGGCGAGGAACTGCTCGAACGAGCGCGTCTCACCCTGCGCGCGCGCCTTGCCGCTCTCGAAGTAGCTCTTCAGCGAGGCGAGGTAGCCGATCGGCGCATCGAGCCAGACGTAGAAGTATTTCCCCGGTGCATCGGGAATGGGGATGCCGAAGTAGGGCGCATCGCGCGAGATGTCCCAGTCCCCGAGGGCCTGTTCACCCGCCCCATCGAGCCACTCGCGCGCCTTGTTCGCCACCTGGGGCTGCACGTGCCCGGCGCTCTCGAGCCACTGGCGCAGGAACGCCACGCAGCGCGGATCGGAGAGCCGGAAGAAGAAGTGATCGGAGTGCTTCAGCACGGGCTTCGCGCCCGTCAGCGCCGAGTACGGCTCGATCAGCTCGCTCGGTGCGTACACGCTGCCGCACACCTCGCAGGCGTCCCCGTACTGATCCTTGGCGTGGCACTTGGGGCACTCGCCCTTGATGTAGCGGTCGGCGAGGAACATCCCCTTGAGCGGGTCGAAGAACTGCTCGATGGGCTTGGAGTAGATCAGATCGGCCGCCTTGAGGCGCCGGTAGATGTCCTGCGAGAGCTCGAAATTCTCCCCCGAGTGGGTCGAGTGCCAGTGGTCGAAGGCAATGTGGAAGCCCTCGAGGTAGCGCGCTCGTCCGGCGGCGATGCGCGCGACCAGCTGCTCCGGGGTGATGCCCTCGGCCTCGGCTTTGAGCATGATCGGCGCCCCGTGCGCGTCGTCGGCGCCGACGAAGTGCACCCGGTGGCCCTGCATGCGCTCGAAGCGCACCCAGATATCGGCCTGGATGTACTCCATGATGTGCCCGATGTGGAACGGGCCGTTGGCGTAGGGCAGCGCGGTGGTGACGAAGAATGTCTCGCTCATCCGCGGGAGTGTACCGGGAGCGCCGCGCGCGAGACAGTCCGGGGCGCTCAGCCGGCCTCTTTCAGGCCCTCGAAGCGGGATTTGTTGATCGCCTTATTGTAGGCCTCGCGCGGCGCGACCTGCCGCTCATCGAGCAGCTGTTGAATGGCCGAGTCCATGGTGCGCATGCCGAACTGCGCACCGGACTGCATGGCGTTCTCGAGCTGGTCGAGCTTGCCCTGGCGGATCAGGCTCGCCGCCGCCGGGGTGTTGATCAGGATCTCGAGAGCCGCCACCCGGCCCTGCCGGTCGGTGCGCTGCAGCAGCTGCTGGGAGATCACCCCACGCAGCGAGGTCGAGAGCATGGCGCGTACGTGCGACTGCTTGTCGGCCGGAAAGACGTTGACCATGCGGTCGACGGTCTGGGAGGCCCCGTTGGTGTGCAGCGTGCCCATGACCAGGATGCCGGTCTCCGCGGCGGTCACCGCGATGCTCATGGTCTCCAGGTCGCGCAATTCCCCGACCAGGATCACATCGGGGTCCTCGCGCAGCGCGGAGTGCAAGGCCGCGGCAAAGCTCGTGCTGTGCACGCCGATCTCGCGCTGGCTGATCAGGCAGTTCTTGCGCTGGTGCACGAACTCGATCGGGTCCTCGATGGTGAGGATGTGGCCCTTCTCGCGCGTGTTGATGTCGTCGATCATCGCCGCGAGCGTCGTCGATTTGCCCGAGCCGGTCTTGCCGGTGACCAGGACCAGGCCGTTGTTCGCCCGGCACAGCTGCGTGACGGCCGGCGGCATGCCGAGTTCCTCGAGCGTGAGCGCCCGCGAGGGGATGGCGCGAAACACCGCGCCCATGCCGTTCAGCTGCCGGAGCACATTGACCCGGAAGCGGCCGTGTTCGGGCAGCATGTAGGCGAAGTCGGCCCCGTCGCGGCTCTCGAAGCGCTCGGCGGCGAGCTTCGGCATGATTTCGTAGAGCGTCTCCTTGACGAGCTCCGCGCTGAGCGGCTCGCTCTGCAGCGGCGTGAGGTCCCCGTAGAGGCGGATGCGCGGGGGCTCCCCGGCGATGAAGTGCAGGTCCGAGCCGCGCTTCTGCAGAATCTCGAGCAGCAGAGGATCGATCTTCGCCATGGCGCTGCTCCCTAGGTTCCGGCCAGTTCGCTCTTCGGCAGCAGCGAGCCGTCGCTGACGAACTTCTGGAACGAGCGCTTGTCGCTGGCGTAGAGATACGCCTCGTCCGGATCGATCTCCCGGGCGGTGATCGCCGCGAGCAGTGCCTGATCGAGCAGCTGCATGCCGAGGTCGCGGCCGGTCTGCACGAGGCTCGGGATCTGGAAGGTCTGCTCGGTCTGGATCAGCTTGGCGATCGCCCGGGTCATCATCATGATCTCGCACACCGCCCGTCGGCCGCGTCCGTCCGGGGTCTTCACCAGGATCTGCGTGACGACCGCGAGCAGGCTCTGGGCGAGGAAGCTCTTGGTCTGCTCGCGCTGCTCGACCGGCAGTGCATCGACGATGCGGTCGACGGTCTTGACCGCGCTGGTGGTGTGCAGCGTGCCGAGCACCAGGTGCCCGGTCTCCGCAGCGGTCATCGCCATGGAGATCGTCTCCGCATCGCGCATCTCACCGACCAGGATCACGTCCGGGTCCTCGCGCATCGCCGCGCGCACGCCCTCGGCGAAGCTCGGGATATGGGTGCCGAGCTCGCGCTGGATGACCTGGCTCGCCTTGCTGCGGTGCACCACCTCGATCGGATCCTCGAGCGTGATGATGTTGAGCTTACGGGTCTGGTTGAGGTGATCGATCATCGCGGCGAGCGTGGTCGACTTACCCGTGCCCGTGGCCCCGGTGACCAGGATCATGCCCTGATGGTAGTCGCAGAGTTTGGCGATCACCGGCGGCAGGCCCATGGTGGCGAGCGACGGCACGGTGGTCGGGATGGTCCGGAAGGTCGCCCCGATGCCGGTGTCCTTGCGGAACACGTTGACCCGGAACCGCCCGCCCTCGGCCGAGACGTACGAGAAATCCACGTCATGACCGCCGTTGAACCGCTCGGCCTGCGAGGGGGTGAGGATCTCGGTGACATAGCCTTCGAGCTCCGCGCCGCGCAGGTCACGGAATTTGATCGGCAGCAGCTCCCCGTGCATGCGCAGCATGGGGGGGACCCCCACGGCCAGGTGCACATCCGAGCAGCCTTGCTGCACGCCGAGCTTCAAGAAGGCATCGATACGGGCCAAAAGCGCACTCCTGGGCCAGGGCCGGGGGCTACTTTCGCGCCATTTCCCGCAGATAATCAACCGCCTGCGTGGGAAACCTTGAGCTACGGCACGTTACCGGCCACCGCCCGGCGCACCCCCTCAGAGAAATTTCTCCAGCGCCGAGCGCACTTCTTCCATGGTCTGGAAGCGCTTGGTCTTGTCGACCGCCATGGCGCGCACGATGAGCTCGGAGAGCGGCGGCGGCAGCGCCGGGTTCAGTTCGATCGGCGCGCGGGCCTTGCCCTGCACGTGCTGGTACATCACCGACATGTGGTCCCCGCGCGAGTACGGTGGGGAGCCGGTCACCATCTCGTAGAGAATCACCCCGAGGGCATAGATGTCGGCGCGCTCATCGACGCGCTTGCCGAGAATCTGCTCCGGTGCCATGTACTTCGGCGAGCCGATCACGTAGCCGGTGCGCGTCAGCTGCGTCTCGCTCTCGCGCTGCGCCGCGGCGACACCGAAGTCGACGATCTTCAGCAGCGCCTCGTGGTTGATCAGCACGTTGGCGGGCTTCAGGTCGCGGTGCACGATGCCGGCCTGGTGTGCCACCGTCATGCCGGTGCAGATGTCGATACCGAATTGCAGCGCGCGCTTCAGCTCGAGCGGCTTCTCCCCGTTCACCTCGCTCGAGAGCGTGTGCGAGGGGAAGTACTCCATCGAGATGGCGTAGTTGCCCTGGATGTAGAGGAAGTCGTAGATGCGGATCACGTTGTGATGCGTGATCTTGCGCGAGTAGCGCAGCTCGTGGACGAAGCGCTTCATGACTTCCTCGTCCGTCGCCACGTTCGGGTTGAGGAACTTCAGGATCAGCCGCTCATCGACCACCGTGTCTTCCATCAGCAGCACGGTGCCGAAGGCGCCGCGGCCGATGCGCTCGAGGTACTTGTAGCGACCCTCGATGACGTCCCCGGGACGCAGCGTCTGGATGTCGAGGCGCTCGACGGCCGCTGCGCGTGCCGCGACGCTCGGGGCCGGGGCCTCCGGCGCCGCCTCGTGCGGCGGCTGCGGTTGGGTCGCCCCGAGCGAACCGCCCGTCAGCGTCGCGCCCGAGAGGCGCCGCTCCAGGTCCACCAGCGCGGACTCCGCGGCGCGCGCGATGGTCTGATCCGGGGCGCTGCTCTGCGCCTTCAACTGCGTGCGCAGCGTCTCGGCGCTCGCCGGGTCTGCGATCGTGGCGAGCGCCTGCATCACCTCGATGCGCACTTCGCGTTCGGGGCGCTCCAGCAGCGGCGTGAGCACCCCGACGACCTGCCCGTCGCCGAGCTTGCCGAGGGCGCGCACCACGACCGGGAGCACCTTGGCGTTGCCGCCGCGCAGCATCTCGACGAGCCGCGGTACGGCCCGTTTGCTGCCGATTTCCGCCAGCGCGTCGACCGCGCGCTCGCTCACCCACCAGTCCGAGTCGCGGGTCGCCTGCACGAGCGAGTCGACGGCGCGCGGGTCCTTGGTCTGGTTGAGGATCTCGATGGCCGCGCGGCGGATGTCCTCATCCTGATCGCGCACCAGCTGCAGCACCGCGTCGATGACGCGCGGCCCGCCGATCCGCCCGAGCGCATCGGCCGCGCGCGAGCGCACCCACCAGTCGCTGTCCTTCAGCGCCTCGAGCAGGTGCTTGACGGACTTCGCGTCGCCGACCTCGTTGAGGACCTCGACCGCCGCGCGCCGGGCGTTCTCGTTCTCGTCCTTCAGCACCCCGATCAGGTAGCGGATGGTGTCGGGGTGGTTGGCCTTGATGACCACGTCGATGGCGCGGTTCTGGACGTCGATCTCCGGGTCCTTCAGCAGCTCGCAGACCCGCTCGACGTCGATCTGCCCCTCCATGCGCTGCAGCGCCGAGAGTGCGGCTCCGCGAATGAGCTTGTTCGGGTCCTTCAACAGTCCCTGCAGCGCGGTCATCACCTCCGGGAGGTTGAAGCGCGAGAGCACGTTGATGATGTGCACCCGGGCGATCGGGTCCTTGCCCTGCAGGCGTTGCAGCAGCTCCGGCAGCGTCGCCGGGGTGACCAGCTCCCCGACGATGCGAAACAGCGCCGCCTTCTCGTTCGGCTCCTGGTTGTACGCCGCGGCGAGCAGCTCGCGCATCGTGAAGCGCGCCTTGTGCGCCGCGATCACCTCGAGCAGCGCCGGCCGGGCGATCCCGGGGGTGGAGAGGGCATCGAGCAGCAGGTGGGCCGGGTAGTTGCGGCTGCTGGTGAGCGCCCAGGCGATGCCGGCGATGACTCGGGGGCTGCCCTGGACCAGGCCCTCGATGAACTGCGGGAAGGTCTTGGGGCCGACCAGCGCCGAGAGCACCTCGACGAAGGCGACCGTGGCGTTCTTGTCCGCCTCCGGCAGCGAGGCGAGCACCGGGGAAATGGCGCCCGCGCCCAGATCCTTCAGCCGTGCGACGGCCTTCTGGGTGTCCTGGCTGCTCGGGTCCGCCGACGACCGGATCGCTGTGATCAACCGGTCGGCGCGCAAATTGGTCAAAAAGGTCATTCAGCCGATCCGCCGGGGCCTCTCGGTGGCCCGCTTGCATGCCTTAGCTTCCTCGCCTTCCGGTGCCGCCGTCCGTAGGTTCGGCCGCATCCCGCAGCACCGGGTGCGGCTGGTCATGGGCCGCTCCCGGAAGCGCTCAAAGTATGCCATAGCCGGGGCCGGGACAGGCCGATGCGCGCCGCGGCGCTTGCCTCTACAATTGCCCCCCCTTCCCGCGCGACCTGCAAAGCTCCCATGTCCGATGATTCCACCCTCGATGCCCTGCGTGCGGCGATCGAGAGCTACGTTGAGCCCTTCCTGCACCAGACGCTGCGCGAGGCGGGGGCGCTGCGCGAGCTGAGCGCGGTCCCGGACGGCTACGCGGCGCACATCGTCCTCGGCTTCCCGGTCGGGGGGTACCAGGAGCGCCTCGCCGCCGCACTCGGTGCGCACGTCGCGGCCGCAGGCGTCGCCGCCCCGGTGCACTTTCGCATCGAGGCGCAGATCCGCCCGCACGGCGTGCAGCGGCCGCTGCAGCCGCTCGCGGGCATCAAGAACGTGGTGGCGGTCGCCTCGGGCAAGGGCGGCGTGGGCAAGTCCACCGTCGCGGCGAATCTCGCGCTCGCCTGGGCCGCCCAGGGGGCGAGCGTCGGGGTGCTCGATGCGGACATCTACGGCCCGAGCCAGCCGCTGATGCTCGGACTCGCCGGCGAGCAGCCGACGTCCCCGGACGGCAAGCACATCCTGCCGCTGCGCAACCACGGCGTGGCGGCGATGTCGATCGGGTTCATGGTCGACTCCGAGCAGCCCATGGTCTGGCGCGGCCCGATGGTGACCCAGGCGCTGCAGCAGCTGCTCTCGCAGACGCAGTGGGGCGAGCTCGACTACCTGGTGGTGGATCTGCCGCCGGGTACCGGGGACATCCAGCTCACGCTGGCGCAGAAGGTGCCGGTCGCCGGCGCCGTGATCGTCACGACCCCGCAGGACATTGCGCTCGCCGACGCCCGCAAAGGGCTGAAGATGTTCGAGAAAGTCTCCGTGCCGGTGCTCGGGATCGTCGAGAACATGAGCCTGCACGTGTGCACCAACTGCGGCCACGTCGATCACATCTTCGGGATCGGCGGCGGGGCGCGCATGGCCGAGCAGTACGGCGTGCGTCTGCTCGGGGAGTTGCCACTCGATGCGCGCGTGCGCGAGGAAGCCGACGGCGGCCGTCCGACCGTGGCGGCCGAGCCGGAATCGGCGCGCGCGGACGCGTACCTGCAGATGGCGCGGCGCACCGCCGCGGCGCTCTCCCTGCGGCCGCTCGATCGCAGCGGGGTATTTCCGAAGATCGTAGTGGAAAAGGGCTGAAGCCCGGACACGCACGCGCAACCGGCCCGAGCCGACGGCCGTTACGGGCAATCATTCAAGGTAGTGTCAGCCGATGAGCATCAAATCCGACCATTGGATCCGGCGCATGGCGCGCGAGCAGAGCATGATCGAGCCGTTTGCGGCCGAGCAGGTGCGCTACGTCGATGGCCACAAGATCGTCTCCTACGGCACGTCGAGCTACGGCTACGACGTTCGCTGTGCGGATGAGTTCAAGATCTTCACCAACATCAACTCGACCATCGTCGATCCGAAAGCCTTCGACGAGAAGAGTTTCGTCGACCTGAAGGCCGATGTGTGCGTGATCCCGCCGAATTCCTTCGCACTGGCGCGCACGGTCGAGTACTTCCGGATTCCGCGCAGTGTGCTCACCGTGTGTCTCGGAAAATCCACGTACGCGCGTTGCGGCATCATCGTGAATGTGACGCCTTTGGAGCCGGAGTGGGAAGGGCACGTGACGCTGGAGTTCTCCAACACCACGCCACTGCCGGCCAAGATTTACGCCAACGAAGGCGTCGCGCAGATGTTGTTTTTCGAGTCGGACGAAGTGTGCGCGACGTCTTACAAGGACCGGGGTGGCAAGTACCAGGGGCAGAAGGGCGTGACGTTGCCCAAGACCTGAGGGGCGCAGCAGGTCCGTCCCGGCTGGCGCGTGGGGTGCTGGCGAGTGGCGCACCGAGAAGTGCTCGGGGCCGTGAGCGTGCGTGCGCCGCGGCTTTCGGGTCGCGAAGACAACTGACTTCGCTGCGCCGCAATTCCCGCGAGAAATGGCGCGACGAGAGCCGTGGGCCATCCATGCTCTCGGTGCTCGTGGTGGCCGTACTCATCGGTTCGAGCCTGATCACATGCACGGCTTCGGCCACGGACGCCTGCTCTGTCCGGGCCGCGCCGCTCGGCGGGTCGAACGGCACGACGTGGGACCCGCGGGCGGTTCCCTGACTCCTCGAGAGAAATGCCTCGCCCGCCCCGGGCGGCGCGCGCAGGGTGATCGTGCGGGCCGGCACATCGACACGCCGTTCTCGGCGAGGACTGCGCCCCGATGCCCTCCGATCACGGAGAGGTCGTACGGCGGGCGACTCGCCCGGTGCGCGTTGGCGGCGCTGAGCGCATCGAGTGGTCCGGCCGGATCGAGGATCTGCGGGCCCTCGTAGGCGAGGATTCCGACCGCGTGCACCGTCGTGCTCCCGCGCCGTCGATCCGCAGAATGGGCCGTTATTGTTTCTTGAAGGCGCGGATGTTGAGCGAGAAGAGCACTTCGTCACCGCGGCGCTGCTCGAGGCGCGCCGGCAGGTAATCGAGCGACGGGGCGAGCCACATGTAGGTCATGCGCCGCGCGCCCTGATGATGGCTGGTGTAGAGCAGGGTATGCAGATCACCGAGCGGAGTGTGCAGCGTTGCTTCGCCGCGCCGGACGAACTCGAACTGGTTGATCACGTCCGTGTTGAGCATCCAGAAGCTCACTGGCGGCGTGCCGGCGAGGAATCCCAGCATCAGGGCGATCTGCACCGAGCCCGGATCCTGGGTGCCGGGTTCGAGTTTCAGGTCGATCTGCTTGTGTTTGGCGCTGCCCGTCACCCGACCGCTCGTCCAATCGAAATGCACGTCCTCGGGTGGACCGCCGCCCTGGGAGCGAAAGCTCAGCGGCTGCACCACGCCGTTCACCAGCCGGAAGCGGCTCTCCTGGGTGATGTCGTGGGGCAGGAAGAGATGGAAGAGGCCGCCCGCCCGATCGACCGAGCTGTAGCGGTACTCGTCGGGGCCGGTCTGCGCGAGAGTCAGCGTCGAGCGCCCCGCGGTGATGCCGTGCCAGGCCACCGAGTAGGTGGCGACGAAGGTCGGCGGCTTCACGGCGGTGGGCGCCGCCGGCGGACTGCCCGCGCGCGCCAGCGTCAGGACTGCGAGCAGCGCGAGCGCTGCCGGCAGGACCTGCAGGCGCATCGAGACTCTCTTACGCATCGAACTCCTCGACCACCGGCGTGAGCAACGGCGCGCCTTCGAGCCACGGGCGCTCCTCGCGCCACTGCAGTCGCCCGTCGGCGCACCAGCCGATCACCTTCGGGTAGATGATGTGCTCGGTCGCCTGAACCCGCGCTGAGAGACTCTCCTCGCTGTCGACGCTGCGCACGGCGATCCTCGACTGCAGCACGCGCGGACCACCGTCGAGTTCGGGTGTGACGTAATGCACGGTGGCCCCGTGGGCGCGTTCACCCGCCTCGAGCACGCGTCGGTGGGTATGCAGTCCGGGAAACTTCGGCAGCAACGACGGATGGATGTTGAGGATGCGGCCGGCGCGGGCGGTCACGAACTCGCCCGACAGGATGCGCATGAACCCGGCGAGCACGATGAGCTCGACGCCGGCGGCATCGAGCGCCGCGGCCGCTTCCCGTTCAAACTCGCTGCGCTGTGCCGCACCGGGCCACGGGATCGCGCGCGTCGCCAGCCCGAGCCCGCGGGCCGTCTGCAGGCCCGCGGCTGCGGGCTGCTCGGACAGCACGAGCGCCACTTCGGCGCCGAGGCGCCCGCTGAGGCACTCCTGCGCGATCGCCGCCATGTTCGAGCCACGGCCTGAGATCAGTATCCCGAGCCGCAGTGCACCGCGCGCGCTCACTCGATGACGACGCCACGCGTGCCGGAGCGGATCTCCCCGATCAGTTGCGCCCGCTCGCCCTGTGCGGCGAGGAACTCGAGCGCGGCGGTCTCGTGCCCGGCCGGCACGACCACCACCATGCCGATGCCGCAGTTGAAGGTGCGGTACATCTCGGCGGCCTCGATCCGACCGGTGCGCTGCAGCCAGTCGAACACCGGGTCGTGCGGCCAGTTGCGCCGCTTGAGCACCGCCTCCAGTCCCTCGGGCAACACCCGCGGGATGTTGTCCGTCAGCCCACCGCCGGTGATGTGCGCCATGGCGCGCAGCGGCACGGCGCGCGCCAGCGCGAGCAGCGGTTTGACATAGATGCGCGTCGGGGCGAGCAGCCGCTCGAGGAGCGGTCGGTCCTCGAGCATGGTGTGTGCATCGGCGCCGCTCGTGGCGAGGAGCTTGCGGATCAGCGAGTAGCCGTTCGAGTGCGGCCCGGAGGCGCTGAGGCCGATGACCGCATCGCCCGGGCGGGTGTGGCGGCCGTCGATGATGGCGTCTTTCTCCACCACGCCGACGCAGAACCCAGCCAGGTCGTAATCTTCGCCGTGGTACATGCCCGGCATTTCGGCGGTCTCGCCGCCGACCAGGGCGCAGCCGGCCTGCGCGCAGCCCTCGGCGATGCCGCGCACGACCGCCTCGGCGACCTCGACCCGCAATTTTCCGGTGGCGTAGTAATCGAGGAAGAACAGCGGCTCGGCACCCTGCACCAGCACGTCATTGACGCACATGGCGACCAGATCGATGCCGATGGTGTCGTGCCGGCCGGTGTCGATGGCCAGACGCAGTTTGGTGCCGACCCCGTCGGTGCCCGAGACGAGCACCGGCCGACGATAACCGGCCGGGATCTCCACCTGCGCTCCGAACCCGCCGACTCCGGCCAGCACCTCCGGCCGGCGTGTGCGCGCAACATGCGGTTTGATGCGTTCGACGAGCTCGTCTCCGGCGTCGATGTCGACGCCAGCGTCGCGGTACGTCATGCCGCGCGAGACTTTCGGATCAGTCATGCAGTGGTCTTTCCGAGGCTGGGGGCTGCCGCCTTGCGGCCGGTTCGCATATGGTATTGTACATTCCGTCCGGCGCCGTGGCGCGGTACAAACACCAGGATCGAAGGCTCGTTCGCATGACCACCGCATTGCGCCGCGTAGGGCGCTTGTTGACGCTGCTGACCTGCGCAGCACTTCCGGCGGTGTGCCTGGCGAGCCGCGAGGTGCCGGTGTTCACCGTGGATACGGCGGCGCAGACGCCCGCCGCGCTGGCCCAGGCGCTGCAGACCGTGCTGGTGCGGGCCACGGGCCACACCGCCGCGGCCGAGGATCCGCAGCTCGCTGCGCTCACGACCCATGCGGCGCAGTACGTGCAAGGCTATCAGCAGAGCCCGACGGGCACGCTGCAGGTGACCTTCCAGGCCGGCCCGCTCGAGCAGGCGATTCGCGCCGCCGGCCGCAATCTCTGGAACGCCGATCGTCCCTTCACCCTCGTCGTGCTGAGTCCCCCGCCGGCGGCGCTCGAGCAGGCCGCGGACGGCGCCTCGGTGCAGCAGGCGGCCGAGCGGCGCGGACTGCCGATCAGTATCATGCCGTTGACGGTGCGCACGGCGGACGGGCCGCTGCTGCCCTCCGCGGCGCTGCTGGCGATGGCGCACAACTTCGGCGCCGAGCAGCTGCTCATCGGCCGGGAGGTCACCGCGGCCGCGGGGGCGTCGTCGGGCACGATGTCCGCTGCGCTCCCGGTGCCCGAGACGTGGCATTGGACACTCGTCACCCCGTTCGCCACTCGCCAGTTCACCGGCTCGGTCACCTCGGGCATCGATCAGACCGTCGAATGGCTGGCGCCGCCGCTGCAGGCCGCCCCGGGCGGCGGGACTGCCAAGACGCCGGTGCGCATCGTGGGACTGCGGACCCTCGCCGACTATGCGCGGGCGGAGACCATGCTCGCGGCGGTACCGGGGGTTCACCAGAGCACCGTCCGGGAGATCGACGGCAGCACCGTGGAATTCGAACTCTGGGCGCGCGGGGGTGTGGCGAGCCTGCGCCGGAGGCTCTCGTTGTCGCCGCGCTTGAAGCCGCAGGCCTCGGACCGGGTGCTGACCTACCGGTACGTGCCGCCGCCGCCCGCGCCGCCGGCCCCGACCCCCTCGAGCGCGACCCCGCTCGGCGCGGCGGCCCCGAGCGGGACACCGCCTCCTGCCCCTTACCCTCCGGCGGCGCCTTCGCCCTGAGCCGTGCGCCACATACCCAACCTGATCTGTCTGATCCGGCTGGCGTTGATCTGGCCGGTGGCCGATGCGTTGCACGCGCACCGCTACGAGCTGGCCCTGGCACTGTTCGTGGTCGCGGCGGTCTCCGACGGTCTCGACGGGTTTCTCGCCAAGCGCTTCAACTGGGTCTCGGAACTCGGCAAGGTGCTCGATCCGGCGGCCGACAAGCTGCTGTTGGTCGTGGTCTTCGTCGAGTCGGCCTGGCTCGGCCTCGTCCCGTGGTGGGTGACCGCCGCCGCCGTGGCCCGCGACGTGATGATTGCCCTCGGGGCGCTCATCTATCGGGTCTGGTTCGGCCCGCTGCACGGTCGCCCGACGGTGATCAGCAAGATCAACACCGCCGCGCAGCTGCTGTACCTCGCCGGTGTGATGCTCGTGGCGGCCTCGCGTCTGCCGCTCACCGGCGAGCTGCATGCGTTTGCGCTCATCGTGTTCCTCACCACGGCACTGTCGGGCTTTGACTATGGGGCAACCTTCACGCGCCGTGCGTGGAACGCTGCGCGGCGGACGGCCTGAACCATGACGATGCAGCAGCTGCCGCTCGGGGTACGCCTGGCCGATCGCGCCGTGTTCGAGAGCTTCCTGCCGGCGCGCAACGCCGAGGCGCTCGAGCATGCGCGCCGCGCGGCGCTCGGGGAGCCCGGGGTCAGCTGGTTCTGCGGCCCCGCCGGGGCGGGCAAGACGCATCTGCTGCAGGCGATCTGCGCCGCCGCGGGCAGCGGCCGGCGTACCGCCTACGTGCCGCTCGGCGAATTGGCGCCGCTCGGGGTGGAGGTGCTCGCCGGGCTGCCGCAGCTCGATTGTCTGGCCATCGATGATCTCGATGCGGTGCTCGGGCACATCGAGTGGGAGCGGGCGCTCTTTACGCTGGTGCGCGAGGTGACCGAATCCGGCGCCACGCTGGTGCTCGCCGCCGACCGGCCGCCGGCGCTGCTGCGCTGGGCGCTGGCGGATCTCGGTTCGCGCTGCGGCGCCGCGGCGGTCTTTCAGCTGCGCGCGCTCGAGGAGGTCGAACAGCAGGAGGCGCTCAGGCTGCGCGCACGACTGCGCGGCCTGGAGTTGCCGGAGGACACCTCGCGCTGGCTGCAGCGGCGCTTCCCGCGCGATATGGGTCAGCTGTACGCACTGCTCGACACGCTCGATGAGGCGGCGCTCGCGGCCCAGCGGCGTCTGACGGTGCCCTTCATCCGCGAAGTCCTCGCGCGCCCCGGGCGCTCCTGAGGGTCGCCTCGGAGCCTCACGCGCGCGGCGCGCCGTCCAAGCGCACCGCGAGCGAGGCGACCCGCCGGCCGAGCGCCTGGGCGAGCTCGCGCTCATCGGCGGCGAGCTGCGCGGCATTGTCAGCGCCGGCGACGTGCGAGGCGCCGTAGGGCGTGCCGCCACCGATCGTGCGCTGCAGCGCCGGCTCGGTGTACGGCAGGCCGACCAGGTACATGCCGTGATGCAGCAGCGGCAGCATCATCGACAGCAGGGTGGATTCCTGGCCGCCGTGCTGAGTCTGGGTCGAGGTGAACACCCCGGCCGGCTTGCCGGCGAGCGCCCCGGAGAGCCACAGGCTCCCCGTGCCGTCGAGAAAATACTTCAGTGCCGCGGCCATGTTGCCGAAGCGGGTCGGGCTGCCGAGCAACAGCCCGCTGGCCGACCGCAGGTCCTCGAGCGTCGCGTACGGGGCGCCGCCGGCCGGCACGGCGCGGGCCGGACCCTCGTTCTCGGCGCTCACCGGCGCCACGGTGCGCAGTTTGGCGCTCGCCCCCGGCACCGCTTCGATGCCGCGGCAGGCCTGGCGGGCGAGTTCGGCGGTCGCGCCACCACGGGAGTAGTACAACACAAGGATTTCGCTCATCGGTGCGGCGCTCCGGTGGACAGTCGCACTAGGGTATATTGAATCGATGCTGTGCAAGAAATGTCTGGTGTCCGGCCGCGTGCAGGGGGTGTTCTACCGCGCCACCTGTCAGCGACGCGCGCGCGAGCTCGGTGTGCACGGCCATGCGCGCAACCTTCCCGACGGCCGGGTGGAAGTGCTCGTCTGCGGCGAGCCCGCGCCCGTCGAGACGTTCATCGCCTGGCTGTGGGAGGGCTCGACCGCGAGTCGGGTCGAGGCCGTCGAGGTGAGCGAGGCGGCGCATCCGCCCGGGGAGCCGCCGCAGGGATTTCATACCGCGTAATGCCCGCTCGCGCCGATCAGCGCGGTGGCGATCAGCGGCGCCGGGCCGCCGCCGAACCCGATCCTGACGGTGAAGGCGACCGAGTTACCGGAAATGTGCACCGATCACGGGCGCCTGAGAGTCGTATAGGCCGAAGTCGTACCACTCGAGGACGGTGCCGATCATGCCGGCGAGCAGCGCTTGCGAGGAGAGGCGCTGGATCGTGTTGATGGCGAGGACGTCGGTCCGGGCATCGCCCGCGCGCGGTGTGGCGCGCTCTGGCGGGTCGGATCAGGATCCCGGTGAACCGAATCGTGAATGGCTTGGCGGGTGTTGGCCACCCCGGAGGTTCCGCCGGGGCCGACCGCGGCCGCTATCGGCGTGCTGCGACCGTGGGTGCGGCGCGCACCGGAAAGCCGAGGTCATCTGCGCCATTCCAGTTTTCCCACGCGTTGAGCACGCGGTCGGGATAGAAGTGCCGCCCGACGCTGCCGTTGTATTCCTCGAGCGCGAGGCGCACATCATCGTGGGTGATCGACAGGTAGTAGCGCAGAATGGCGCAACCCATGCGGATGTTGGCGGCGACGTGTACCAACTCATAGCCCTTCATGCCGAGCCGCTCGGGCCAGTAGGGCATCACCTGCATCAGGCCGACCGCGCCGCTGCCGGAGACGGCCCAGCGGTTGAAGGCGCTCTCGACCTGCATCACCGCCAGCACCAGTCCCGGGGGCACCTTGGCCGCCCCGGGCTGATGCGTGACGCAGTACACCTGTTTCAGGATGCGCAGCCGCTCGGCCGGATTGTGGACGAAGCGCGCCATGCGCGGCTCCATCAGCGTGTACCACACCGCCGCGTCGTAGCGGTTGAGGAAGCACTGCGCCCGACGGATCGCGTGCTGCACGATCGGGCGCAGCGCCGGGTCGCGCTGCCCGCCCGCCTCGGCCCGCGGGCCGAGTGCGAGCGCGAGGACGGCGAGGAGCGCGGCCGCGACCTTAGCAGCCGATCCGCGCACGCAGGAAACTGAGGGCCTCGTCGGCCGGGAAATCCACACTCTCGCTCTCGCGTCGATGCCGGTACTCCAGGCGGCCGGCCGCAAGGCCCCGTTCGGCCACCACCAGCCGGTGCGGAATCCCGAGCAGCTCCGCATCGGCGAATTTCACCCCGGGGCGCGCGTCGCGGTCGTCATAGAGGACCTCGATGCCCGCGGCCGTGAGCTCCCCGTAGAGCCGATCGGCCGCCTCGCGCACCTGCGGGGCCTTCTGCGCCCCGAGGCTCACCAGGACCACCTGGAACGGGGCGAGCGGCTCCGGCCAGATGATGCCGCGCTCATCGTGATTCTGTTCGATCGCCGCCGCCACGACACGCGTCACGCCGATGCCATAGCAGCCCATCAGCAGCGTCACTTCCCGGCCGGACTCATCGAGCACCACCGCCTTGAGCGCATCGCTGTACGTGCGGCCGAGCTGGAAGATGTGTCCGACCTCGATGCCGCGGGCGAGCTTCAGACGCCCCTGGCCGCTCGGGCTCGGATCGCCCTCGACCACGTTGCGCAGATCGGCGGCGAGGTAACCCCGGACGTCGCGGTCCCAGTTCACCCCGGTCAGGTGCATGTCCTTTTCGTTCGCGCCGCAGACGAAATCCGCCGCGGCGAGCGCGCTGTGATCGGCGTAGATGCGGCATTTGAGGTCCACCGGTCCGATGAACCCGGCTTCCGTGCCCGTCGCCTCGAGGATGCGCTCAGCGCCGGCCATGCGCAGCGGCGAGGCCACCCCCGGCAGGTGCTGTGCCTTGGTGGCGTTCAGCTCGTGGTCACCGCGGATCACGAGCGCCACGACCGCGGCCGCGCCTTCACCGTCGCCTTCCACCAATAGCGTCTTCAGGCAGCGCTGCGGTGGCACGCCGAGCAACTTGACGATGGCCTCGATGGTCTTGGTCCCGGGGGTCGGCACTTTTTGCACAGGTGCACTCGGGGCGGGGCGCTCGCCCTCGGGCGCGCGTGCTTCGGCCGCCTCGATGTTGGCGGCATAGCCGTCGGCATCCGAGAACACGATGGCGTCCTCGCCGGAGGAGGCCAGCACGTGGAACTCCTGCGAGACATCCCCGCCAATCGGACCGGAGTCGGCGCGCACCGCGCGGAAATCCAGCCCCATGCGCGTGAAGATGCGCGTGTAGGTCTCGTGCATGAGCCGGTAGCCGGCCTGCAGGGACGGCTCATCGGCATGGAAGGAGTAGGCGTCCTTCATGACGAACTCGCGGGCCCGCATCACCCCGAACCGCGGGCGGATCTCGTCGCGGAACTTGGTCTGCACCTGATAGAAGTTCACCGGCAGCTGCCGGTAGCTCTTCAGTTCCCGGCGCGCGATGTCCGTGATTACTTCCTCGTGGGTCGGTCCGGCCACGAAATCCCGCTGGTGCCGGTCCTTCAGGCGCAGCAGCTCCGGACCGTACTTCCCCCAGCGGCCCGACTCCTGCCACAGCTCGGCCGGTTGCACCACCGGCATCAGCACCTCGAGTGCCCCGGCGCGATTCATCTCCTCGCGGATGATGGCCTCGGCCTTGCGCAGCGTGCGCAGGCCCATCGGCAGCCAGCTGTACAGACCCGCGGCGAGGCGGCGGATGAGCCCGGCGCGCAGCATCAGCTGGTGGCTGACGATCTCGGCTTCGGCGGGGGTTTCTTTGGTGGTCTGGATCGGATACTGCGAGAGTCTCATGACGCGGATCTTGGCCTCGGGGTGAGCCCGCATCATAACAGCTGGGCCCAAGCTGATAAGATGTGCCGGTGAACTCCCCCGAGAGGCCAGACCGAGTCCGCCCGCGCCATGCACGAGAACCCACCTCCCGACAGCGATGACCCCGCGCCCGAGGCGCACGCGCTGCGTCGGCCGCGGCGGGGCTTTTACCTGCTGCCGAACCTGCTGACCACCGCGAGCCTCTTTTCCGGCTTCTATGCCATCGTCGCGGCCATCGACAAGCACTTCGCGCAGGCCGGCATGGCCGTGTTCATCGCGATGGTGTTCGACTCGCTCGACGGGCGCATGGCGCGCCTGACGCGCACCGAGAGCGCGTTCGGCAAGGAATATGACAGCCTCTCTGACATGGTCTCCTTCGGCGTCGCGCCGGCCATCGTCGCCTACCAGTGGGGCGTGGTGCGCATCGCGGAGTACGGGCGCGCGTGGGGACGGTTCGGCTGGCTGGCGTGTTTTTTCTACGCCGCGGCGGCCGCACTGCGCCTGGCCCGCTTCAACGTGCGCACCGCCAGCGTCGATAAGCGCTTCTTCGAGGGGCTGCCGAGTCCGTCGGCCGCGGCCACGGTGGCCGGCTTCGTGTGGGTCTCGAGCCAGTGGCGCGAGCCGGGCCTGACCGGCTTGATCGTGGCCTTCACGGTGACGGCGCTCGCCGGGGCGCTCATGGTCAGCCGGTTCAGTTTCTACAGCTTCAAGACCATCGATTTCGACGGGCCGATCCGCTTCATCTTCCTGCTGTTCGTGCCGCTCGCGTTCGTGCTGATCGCGAGCGATCCGCCGCTGATCCTGCTCATGATGTTCGGCGGCTACGCGGTCTCGGCGCCCCTGCAGTGGCTGTGGCGCCGGCTGCGCCGCCGCCACCGGCTGCCGCCGCGGGAGCGGTCGCCCTCATGAGCGAGGCGGCGCGCCGCGCCGAGTACCTCGAGGCGCTCGGCATCGACGAGTGGGTGCTGCGGTCGGCGCGCACCGGCGCTGCAGCGGTCCCGGCCACGCCCGAGTCGGGACCCGTCGAACCGACGGGTCCGGCGGTGAGCGTCCCGCCGCAGCCTGCCGGCGAGGCGGGGGTGCCCGAGGCGTGGGAGCAACTGCGTGAGCAGGTGCGTGCGTGCACCGCCTGCGCGCTGCACGAGACCCGGACCCAGGCGGTGTTCGGCGTGGGTAACCGGCGCGCCGAGTGGATGGTGATCGGTGAGGCGCCGGGGGCCGAGGAGGACCGACGCGGGGAGCCGTTCGTCGGCCGCGCCGGGCAGCTGCTCGATGCGATGCTGCGCGCGATCGGTCTGAGCCGTGAGACGAACGTGTACATCGCCAATATCCTCAAGAGCCGCCCGCCCGGCAACCGCGATCCGCGACCGGAGGAAGTGGCCGCCTGCCTGCCGTACCTGCACCGGCAGATCGCGCTGGTGCGCCCGAAGCTGCTGCTGGCCGTCGGGCGCATCGCGGCGCAGACGCTGCTCGGTACCGACGCGCCGCTCGGGCGGCTGCGCGGGCGGGCGCACGCGTTCGGCGAACACAACGTGCCGCTCGTCGTGACGTATCATCCGGCCTATCTGCTGCGCTCACCTGCCGAGAAGCGCAAGGCGTGGGAAGATCTGCAGTTCGCGCGCACCCTGTTCGCGCAGATCCGCACCCCAGAACCGAACGATGGCCACCGCTCCTGAACTGCTGAAATCGCTGCCGCCGGCCTCGATCCGCCCCATGTGCGGCGGGGACGTCGCGGAGGTCTTCGCCATCGAGCGGGCCGCCTACACCTTTCCCTGGACCGCGGGCATCTTCCGCGACTGCCTGCGCGTGGGCTACGTCTGTCGCGTGCTCATGCTCGCCGAGCGCGTCGCCGGCTACGGCGTGATGAGCCTCGGGGCCGGCGAGATGCACGTGCTCAACCTGTGCATCGCCGAGGAGCATCGTGGCCGCGGCTTCGGCCGGCGCGTGCTCGAGCACTTGCTCGAGCACGGCGCGGCCGCCGGCATGCTCGATGCATTCCTCGAAGTGCGCCCGTCGAATGGTGCCGCGCTCGCGCTGTACCGCTCGCTCGGCTTCGTGCAGATCGGGATGCGCCGTGGCTACTACCAGGCGGTGAACGGCCGCGAAGACGCCTGCGTATTGAAACTGACCCTGCGCGCAAGCCGCGCTGACCACACCTGAATCCCAACATCCATGACTGACCTTGCTGCCGAAGTCCGCAGACGGCGGACCTTTGCCATCATCTCGCATCCCGATGCGGGCAAGACGACGCTGACGGAGAAGCTGCTGCTGTTCGGCGGGGCGATCCAGATGGCCGGTACCGTCAAGGGCCGCAAGGCCGACCGCCATGCCACCTCGGACTGGATGCGCCTCGAGCAGCAGCGCGGCATCTCGGTCACCTCCTCGGTGATGCAGTTCCCGTACGGGCAGTGCATCGTCAACCTACTCGACACGCCGGGACATGAGGATTTTTCCGAAGACACCTACCGTACGCTGACCGCGGTCGACTCGGCGTTGATGGTGATCGACTGCGCCAAGGGCGTCGAGCAGCGCACCATCAAGCTGATGGAGGTGTGCCGCATGCGCGACACGCCGATCATGACGTTCATCAATAAGCTCGATCGCGAAGGGCGCGCGCCGATCGAACTGCTCGATGAGATCGAGCGCGTGCTCGCCATCCGCACCGCGCCGGTGACCTGGCCGATCGGCATGGGCCGCGCGCTGCGCGGCATCTATCACCTGCTCGAGGACCGACTGTACGTCTACAACGCCGCCGAGCGCGGCCGTATGGGGGAGAACCAGGTGATCGAGGGGCTCTCGAGCGCAGCGGCCGAGGAGTTTCTCGGTGCCGAGGCGGCCGCGGCGCGCGAGGAGATCGAGCTGGTGCGCGGGGCGACCGAGCCGTTCGATCCCGAGGCGTATCGCACCGGGCGGCAGACGCCGGTGTTCTTCGGCTCCGCGATCAACAATTTCGGTGTCGAGGAGCTGCTGGCCTCCTTCACCCGCCATGCGCCGGGGCCGCTGCCGCGCGCGGCGCGCGAGCGGCCGGTCGATCCGATCGAGCCGGCGCTCACCGGCTTCGTATTCAAGATCCAGGCCAACATGGATCCGGGTCATCGCGACCGCATCGCGTTCATGCGGCTGTGCTCGGGTCGCTACACTCGCGGGATGCGCCTGTACCACGTGCGGCTCGGCAAAGAGGTGCGCATCTCCGATGCGCTCACGTTCATGGCCGCCGAGCGCGAGCATGCCGAGGAGGCGTTTGCCGGGGACATCATCGGACTGCACAACCACGGCACGATCAACATCGGCGATACCTTCACCGAGGGCGAGCGGCTGGTGTTCACCGGCGTGCCGAACTTCGCCCCGGAGATCTTCCGCCGCGCGGTGCTGAAGGATCCGCTGAAGATGAAGGCGCTGCAGAAGGGACTCGCGCAGCTGTGCGAGGAGGGCGCAACGCAGCTGTTCAAGCCGCTGCGCAACAATGATCTGATCCTCGGGGCAGTCGGGCCGCTGCAGTTCGAAGTGGTCGCCTTTCGCCTGCAGGACGAGTACGGCGTCAGCTGCGTGTTCGAGCCGGTCAACGTCTACACGGCCCGCTGGATCGTCTGCGACGACGCGCGCAAGCTCGAGGAGTTTCGCTCGCGCGCCTACGAGCACCTGGCGCTCGATCACAGCGATGCGCCGGTGTATCTGGCGCCGGGCCGAGTCAACCTCGAGCTGACCCGGGAGCGCTGGCCCGACATCGTGTTTCGCGAAACCCGCGAGCACGCGCTCTAGCGTCGGGTATCTGCGGGCCGGTGCGTGCGTGCGCCGGTATCACTGGGGCGCCGTCGCCGCACGCCGCGGTGTCACCCAGTACCCGATGCATCCGCAGAACCCGGGGCGTGGCCGCCGTGAAATCGACCGAAGTGATGGGCGGACACCAGGGCGATGAGCAGAGCGCCAGATGCGGCTGTGGCCGCTTGTGTGGGGTTGTGCGCGTGAAATGCTCCGACATGAAGGATGAGCACGTACCCGAGGGCGAGGTTGACGGCACCCCAGAGCACGTTGACCGTTGAGGAGGATAGCCCTCGTCCCGAGGGCGTGGCGAACGGACTCTGGAACGAGCGGCCGCACATTCCACTAACGGCATGCGGGATCGCATTGGCGCAGAACATGCCGCCGAAGAAATACGAGACATCGTGAAGCCAGAACATGGGGGTACTCCTCAGGTGGCGGTGTGCGCAAGACAGCGTCCGGGCAGACGGGAGGCAGTGGCCGTGACCAGCAGCTGTGCTGCGGCGAGTAGGGCGAGTGGAACCGCAAGGGCGTGCCCGACGACCCTCGACGGACCGATGGAGGACGAGGCGGCGATGGCGATGAGTGTGGTGAGGACGGGACCGCCGAGCCGCTGAATGATGTTCATGCTCATCGTGGCGAGGCCCAGGCTGCTCGGCGGGACGGCGGTGTAGGCGACTACGAGGGTCGGCACGGCGGTGGCACCCTGGGCTACCCCGAGCAGCAGCAAACCGAGACTCGCCAGTGCTGGCCGGAACTGATGGAGGGTCATCCAGAGGAATGGTGAGATGCCGAGGATGCCAGTCATGGCCCCGCCGCAGACCACCGCCCGGGCCCCGAAGGCGTCCGTCATCCGCCCCATCCAGGGGTAGACCGAGAGCATGCCAAGGCCCATCGCGCCCAGCAGCCCGCCGGCCTGCGGGGCACTGAGGTGGCTGCCGAGAATGAGATAGAGCGGAATGATGAATTGTCCCGCATACAGGATCCCATTGTTCAGGAACTGAGTCAGCGCGGCGTGGGCAAACGTCTTGTTCGCAAACAGTTCGAGGTCGATGAGCGCCTCGTTGCGTCCGCGGGCCGCGTGCCGCACGAACAGCGTGCAGAGGCTGACGCCGGCGACCACGAGCCATGCGCCCGGTGCGCGTTGCGCGATCGATTGCAGACCGTACAGCAGGCAGGCCAGACCCGGGGCGAGGAGGAGGAAACCGCGAATATCCAAGCGGCGTCGCGCCGTTGTCGAACCGTCCTCGGGCAGCACACGTAGGGCGAGCGCCAGCGCCACGATTCCGACCGGCAGGTTTACGTAGAACAGCCAGCGCCAGCCGAGGTGCTTGAGAATCACTCCGGCGAACAACGGCCCAACCAGGGGCGCAAGCAAAATCGGTACCCCGGCGATGCCTGCTACTCGGGGCAACTGCCGACCCGCGGTCCGCGCGATCATCCATCGCGTCAAGGGAACCAGCAGTCCGCCGACGCAGCCCTGCGCCACCCGGGCTGCGATCAATTGCGGCATCGTTCGCGACAGCGCGCAGAGGCACGAGGCAACCAGAAAGGAAAATAAACAGAGCAGATACAATTTTCTCGCGCCCAGGCTCTCGACCAACCATGCGTTCAGCGGCAGCGTCAAGGCGAGCGCAAGCAGGTAGCCGGTGATTACCCATTGGGAGAGCAACAGGGGGGAGTGCAGACTGGCTTGGATGGATGAGACGGACACATTCACGATCGTGGCGTCCATCTGCGGCAGGAACGCGCCGAGCACCGCGACGCCAATCACCTTCCATGCTGAAGCACTCAACCTGTCCGCGGGCGGGCTCATGCTCAGGGCATTTCGGCCATGCGTCGCATGATGTCGCTGGCTTCGAACAGCACGGCGAGCTCCCGCCGTTCGAGTTGCCCGAACGCGTGCGTCAACCAGGATTCCTTCGCGGCCCGGGTGCGTTCGCGCAGCGCCTTGCCCTGGACCGTCAGCTTCGTGACCAGCTGCCGCCCGTCACTCGGATCGGCGTGGCGCTGCACCAGTCCCATTTGCTCCAACGCGGCAACGGCCGTGCTCATCGACTGGGGAGTCACGCCTTCCGCCCGAGCGAGCTCCGCGGAGGTGGCCGGTCCGTCACGATCGAGCCGCGACAGGACCGATTTCTGTGTCCACGAAAAATCCCTCAACTCGGTGGGCACCGTTGCACGGATGCGTCGGAGGATCGAACTCACCGCCAGGGCAAAGTCTTCTGCCTGGGCTTCGCTGATTTTTTCGCGGCTCATGTATTCATCATATATCTGATCAGGTGAACTGATCAACTAGGCTGTATACATGCAGGTCTGTCGGGGCCGATTCCGGCCCGGGGGCCTCAGGTGAGCGCGTGCCAGATGGGTGTGCGGGCCGTTCGCCGCGTTCAAGCAGACGGACCGTGAAGTGCGTGGAGCAGATGCGTGAGGTTGCTCGGGCTAGTCGAGTCAGACCCGCCCGATTTCGACGTGCGCCGGACGGAAGGTCCGTCAGGGACCGAGGCCCTGCGCGCGGTGAGGAACAGCCGCGCGCAGGGTCGACGGAGGCGGCGAACTAGCCCGCATGCAGCATCGAGCGCACCCGCTCGAGCTGCGCGGCGAGCCCGGTGACCGTGCGTTCGAGCTCGAGGATCCGGTCGCGCTCGGCGCTCACTACGGCGGGGGGCGCATTGCTGACGAAGCTCTCGTTGGCGAGCCGCGCTCGTACCTTGCCCAGATCGTTCTCGGCGCGAGCGAGGAGCTTCTCGAGCCGTTCGGCCTCGGCGGCGGCGTCGATCAGCCCCTCCATCGGCACCAGCAGCGTCAGCTCCCCGACCAGCGCGGTCGCCGATTGTGGCGCCGGTTCATCGCCGGCGAGGACCCGCGCCGAGTCGATGCCCGCCAGGCGCTCGAGGTAGGGACGATGGCGCTCGAGGTAGGCCTGATCCTGCTCACACGCGCCCTTCAACAGCACCGGGATGCGGCGCGAGGGCGCGATGTTCATCTCGCCACGGATCTGGCGCACCGCGAGGACGAAGGCCTGAATCCACCCGATCTCGCGCTCGCTCGCCTCATCCGTCGGGAACTGCTCCGCTAGCGGGTAGGACGAGTTCATGACCGTCTCCCCCGGGCAGCCGGCGAGCGGTGCGGCGCGCTGCCAGATCTCCTCGGTGATGAACGGCATGATCGGGTGCAGGGCGCGCTGCAGTGCCTCGAGGACTTCCGCCAGCGTGCGCCGTGCGCCGCGCTGCGCCGCGGCGTCGGGCGTCTCGGCCTGCAGCACCGGTTTGGTCAGCTCCAGATACCAGTCGCAGTACTCGTACCAGGTGAACTCGTACAGTGCGTTGGCGGCGTAATCGAAGCGGTACTCGGCGAGCGCCTTTTCCACCGTCGTGAGTGCCCGCCCGAAGCGCGAACGGATCCAGCGGTCGGCTACCGAGAGGTGCGCCTCGGCGTGCAGATCGTCCTGTTCGCCCATCAGCGTGACGAAGCGCGCGGCATTCCACAGCTTGTTGCAGAAGTTCCGGTAGCCGGCGACGCGGGCCAGATCGAAGCGGATGTCGCGGCTCGGGGAGGCGAGGGCCGCGAACGTGAAGCGCAGCGCGTCCGTGCCGTGCGCGGGGATCCCGTCCGGAAATTGCTTGCGCGTGGCCTTCTCGATGCCGGGGCGCTTCTGCGGTTGCATAAGTCCGCTGGTGCGCTTCTCGATCAGCGCCGGCAGGTCGATGCCATCGACGATGTCGAGCGGATCGATGACGTTGCCTTTGGACTTGGACATCTTCTCGCCGGACTCGTCGCGGATCAGCCCGTGGATGTAGATGTCGCGGAACGGCACGTCGCCCATGAACTTCAGGCCCATCATCATCATCCGGGCGACCCAGAAGAAGATGATGTCAAAACCGGTGAGCAGCACCGCGGTCGGGTAGTAGCGCGAGAGCTCCGGCGTGCGTTGCGGCCAGCCGAGCGTCGAGAACGGCCAGAGCGCCGAGGAGAACCAGGTGTCGAGCACGTCGGGGTCCTGACGCAGCGCCGTTTCAGCGCCGAGTCCGTGCCGGGCGCGCACATCCTGCTCGCTGCGTCCCACGTAAATGTTGCCCAGCTCGTCGTACCAGGCCGGGATGCGATGGCCCCACCACAGCTGGCGGCTGATGCACCAGTCCTTGATGTTGCGCATCCACTCGAAGTAGGTCTTGGCCCAGTTCTCGGGAATGAAGCGGGTGCGGCCGCTCTCGACGGCCTCGATGGCCGGCGCGGCGAGCGGGGCGATCTTCACGTACCACTGATCGGTGAGATAGGGCTCGAGCACCGCGCCGCTGCGGTCCCCGCGCGGCACCATCATTTTGTGCGCCTCGGTGCGCTCGATCAGCCCGGCGGCCTCGAGCTCCTCGAGCACTCGGCGCCGTGCCTCGGTGCGCTCGAGACCCTGCAGCCGCGGCGGCGCGTTCTCGTTCAGTTCCGCGCGGGACGTGAAGATATTGATCTGCGCCAGGTGGTGGCGCAGTCCGATCTCGTAGTCGTTGAAGTCATGCGCCGGTGTGATTTTGACGCAGCCGGAGCCGAAGGCGGCATCCACGTAGCTGTCGGCGATGATCGGAATCAATCGCTCGACGATCGGCACGCGCACCTGTCGGCCGATCAGGTGACGATAGCGTTCGTCGTCCGGGTTGACGGCGACGGCGGTGTCCCCGAGCAGCGTCTCCGGTCGGGTGGTGGCCACCACCACGTGGCCGCTGCCGTCCTCGAGCGCGTAGCGCAGGTGCCACAGGTGCCCGTCCTCCTCGGCGCTCTGCACTTCCAGGTCCGAGAGCGCCGTGAGCAGCACCGGGTCCCAGTTGACCAGGCGCTTACCGCGGTAGATCAGCCCTTCCTCGTGCAGGCGCACGAACACTTCGATGACCGCCTGCGAGAGTCCGTCATCCAGCGTGAAGCGCTCGCGCGACCAGTCGACCGAGTCGCCGAGCCGGCGCATCTGCGCGGCCATGGTGCCGCCGGACTGTCCCTTCCACTGCCAGACGCGCTCGATGAACGCCTCGCGGCCGAGGTCGGTGCGATGCAGGCCCTGTGCCTCGAGCTGCCGCTCGACCACCATCTGCGTGGCGATGCCGGCATGATCGGTCCCCGGCTGCCACAGCGTATCGTTGCCGCGCATGCGGTGGTAGCGGGTGAGCAAGTCCATCAGGGTGTGATTGAACGCATGCCCCATGTGCAGCGTGCCAGTCACGTTCGGCGGCGGAATCATGATGCAAAACGGTGCGCCGTGGCCCGAGGGAGCGAACCAGCCGTTCGATTCCCAGCGCTCGTAGATCCGCCGCTCGATCTGATGCGGCGCGTAAACTTTATCCATGGTTCTCGGGAGGCTCTTGCACGGCGGTGGGGATGCCGATTATAGGGCGGCTACGCGCCGCGCAGCGTGTGCGTCACCGGCTCGCAGCCGAGCTGCCGGTAGGCGCGAAAGCGCGCCCGCGCGGCCTCGCGCTGTGGTGGCTCGGGCGCGACGATCTCCGCGACCCGCTCGGCCACCGCGGCGCTCGGGGGCGGTTCGGGCGCGGTGGCCAGGTTGATCAGCACGCCGATGGGTCCTGCCGGATGTGCCCCGGCGCTGAGCAGCACCGGGGCATCCTGCCCGCCATCGACCCACTCGTGCGGCACGAAGCTGGTGTCGGAGAAGGTCCACAGCAGCTCATCGAGCCGCGTCAGCTCCTCTTTGTCGCTGTGCCAGATCAGCACGCGCTGGCCCGTCTGATAGGCCTTCTCGGCGAGACGGCAGGCGACCTTCAGTCGCCCCGACGCGCCCGGCTCACTCAGAATGTAGAAGTCGGCGCGCAACGCGTCGCTCTACCACTGGGCGCGGCGCAGCAGGAAGTCCGCCAGCAGCGCGGTCGGCCGGCCGGTGCTGCCCTTGCTCGCGCCGCCCTGCCAGGCGGTGCCGGCGATGTCCAGGTGCGCCCAGCTCATCCCGCGGGTGAACTTGGCGAGAAACGCCCCGGCCGTGATCGCGCCGCCGTCGCGCCCGCCGATGTTGGCGAAGTCGGCGAAGTTGCTCTTCAGCTGCTCGCCGTACTCCTCGGTGAGCGGCAGCGCCCAGGCGCGATCATCGGCGCGCACGCCGGCCTCGAGGAGTTCGCGGACCAGTGCCTCATCGGAGCCCATGACCCCGGAGTGATGGTGGCCGAGGGCGATGACGCACGCGCCGGTGAGCGTGGCGAGATCCACGAGCGCGGCGGGTTTGAAGCGGCGTGCGTAGTGCAGCGCATCGCACAGCACCAGCCGGCCTTCGGCGTCGGTGTTGAGGATCTCGACGGTCTGGCCGGAGGCGCTGGTGACGATGTCGCCGGGCTTGATGGCCTTGCCGTCGGGCATGTTCTCCACCGCTCCGACGATGCCGACCACGTTCAGCGGCAGCTTCACGCGCGCGGCGAAGGCGAGCGCGGCGAGCACCGCCGCTGCGCCGCTCATGTCGTATTTCATCTCGTCCATCTCCCCGGAGGGCTTGATGGAGATGCCGCCGCTGTCGAAGGTCACGCCCTTGCCGACCAGCACCACCGGCGCCTGGCCGCTCTTGGCGCCTTTGTGCTCGAGCACGATCAGTCGCGGCGGCTCGGCGCTGCCCTGGGCGACGGCGAGCAGGCAGCCCATTTTCTCCCGTCGCAGCGCCGGCTCATCGAGCACCCGTGCGCTGAGCGAGCGGTGCCGCCGCGCCAGGCCGCGGGCCTGCTCGGCGAGGTAGCGCGGCGTGCAGATGTTGCCGGGCAGATTACCGAGATCGCGCTGCAGGGCGGTCGCCTCGCCGATCGCCTGTCCGTGCGCGAGACCGCGCTCGAGCGCCGCGGCCGAGGCGCGCGTGGCCGGGCCGGCGAGCACCTGCGCGAGCGCGGCGGGCTTCGGCTTCTTGCCGCTCTTGAGGTCATTGATGCGGTACAGCGTGCGCACGGTGAGTTCGGCCACGGCACGCCCGACGTAGTAGTCATCGAGCGTCTCGTCCGTCGGCCGCTCGAGCGCCACTGCCGCGCTCTTGACTCCGGTGCGCGCCAGCGCCGCGACGGCCGCCGCCAGTGCCTTGCGCCAGCTGCGGCGGGTGAAGGTCGCGCGCGCGCCCAAACCGGTGAGCAGCACGCGCCGCGCGCTGAGTCCGGGCAGATCCCCGAGCAGCAGCGTCTCCCCGGCGTGTCCCGGAAAATCCCCGCGCGCCAGGAGCTTGCCGAGCCGCCCGCCGGCGACCTGGTCGATGTGCCGCGCCGCCTCGGTGAGGGTATTTTCCTCGAAAATACCGACGATCAGGCAATCCACCTCGAGGGTGGTGATGCTCTTGCTCCAGGTCTCGAACCGCATTCCGCTTCTCCCGTCGACCGGCCCGGGCCGGTGAACTGTGTGTGCCCGCGCGCCGCGCCATTGAGCTGCGCCACTCGCTGCTTTATCTTCACTACCGCTGCGTTCCGCCCGGTGTTGTGTGCCCCGCGGCGCGCGCGGGCAGTGTAACTCAAGCCGGGATTCCGGCGGGCGGGCTCCTCGGGTGGGAAAAATCATCGGTCGTTACGTATTGCGCGAGGTTCTGAGCGCCTGGCTGCTGATGATGGCGGTGCTGCTGATCATCCTGACCGCCTACGAGGTCGGGGCGGTGCTCGAGCGCGCGGCGGCCAGCCAGTTCCCCCAGGGCGTCATCGCACGGCTGATTTACCTCGGACTGCTGCAGTACGTGAGCCTGGTGGCGCCCATGGCGCTGCTGCTCGGGATCATCTGGGCGTTCGGCCGGCTCTACCACGACAGCGAGATGGCCGCGGCACTCGCCTGTGGGGTGCGCCCGGCGATGCTGTACCGCCCGGTGATCGCACTCGCAGTGGTGGTCGCCGCGGGGCTCGCGGCGGTGACGCTGGTGCTGGCGCCGCGGGCCACTTTCCAGGCCCTGACGCTGCGTGACAAGGCGATCCGCGCCGGGCAGTTCGCGCCGCTCGAACCCGGGCAGTTCCGCGCCTTCGGCGGCGGCAGCGCCGTGGTGTACGCCCAGCAGGTCGAGCCGAACGGCGCACTCGGCAATGTGTTCATCGAGCGCACCCGCGGCAGCACGGTGGAGGTGGCGGTGGCCAACCAGGCGCGCCACACCGTCTCCCCGGACGGCACCACCCAGACCATCGAGCTCTACCATGGGGAGCGCTTCGAGGGCGTGCCGGGCAGTGCGCAGTTTCGGATCATGCGCTTCGCCGAGCACACTGTGCCGATCCCGATGCCCGCGGTGCATCAGGTGGTCACGGATCTCGATGCGGCGCCGACCGCGGCGCTGTACGCCTCGCGCGATCTGCGCCAGCAGGCGAAGCTGCAGTGGCGTATCGCGCTGCCGCTGATGTGCCTGGTGCTCGCCATCGTGGCGCTGCCGCTCGCGCGGCTCAGACCCCGCCAGGGCCGCTACGCGCGCGTGTGGGTGGCGCTCGTGCTGTACGTGGTGTACCTGAACCTGCTCTCGGCCGGCGAGGAGTGGCTCGGGCATGGGCAGATCCCGTTGCTGCTCGGGCTCTGGTGGGTGCATGTCGTGGTGATTCTGCTCGCGGTGGCGATGATGCGTGGCCCTGAACTGGCGAGTCGGATGCGCATTCTCGGGGCGCGCGCATGAGCATCCTGGATCGCTACGTGGTGCGGGCCATCCTCGGCTCGGTGCTGCTGGTGCTGGCGGTATTCCTGGTGCTCGGCGGGCTGTTCGCCTTCATCAGCCAGCAGGGTGACATCGGCGTCGGTCACTACACGCTGCTCGATGCGCTGTGGTTCACCCTGCTGAACCTGCCCCAACAGGCCTACCAGCTGCTGCCGATCACGGCGATGATGGGCTCGCTGCTCGGCCTCGGGGCGCTCGCCCGCGGCAGCGAAATCGTCGTGCTGCGCGCCACCGGGATGTCAGTGGCGCGCCTCGCCGCAGCGGCGCTGATCGCCGCGCTGGTGCTGATCGCCCTCGAAGCGGTGGTCGGGGAGTTCGTGGCCCCGCAACTGCAGGAAGCGGCCAACCAGCAGCGCGCCTTCAGTCAATACGGCACCATCAGTTTCGGGGGTGGCACCGGCGCGTGGGTGCGCGATGGGGATCTGATCCTGAACGTCGCGCGCCAGTCGAGTTCGCGTCAGTTCGGCGGCATGCAGGTGTTTCAGCTCTCCCCGACGCACCAGCTGCTGGCGGTCGGACACGCCACGCGCGCCACGGCGGCCGGCCACGACCGATGGCTGCTCGATCACTATGCGGCCTCGCATTTCGCCGGAGACCGCGTGACGGTGCGCGAGCCGGGCCGCAAGGTGCTGCACTCGGATGTCTCGGCGAGTTTTCTCGGCTTCACCGTGCAGGACCCGGAGCAGATGACGCTGCGCTCGCTGTGGCAGCTGATCGGCTACCTGCACACCAATTCGCTCGATGCCGGCCAGTACGAGTTTGCGTTCTGGTCGCGCATCGCGCGCATCTTCGCGATCGCGTTCGCGGTGCTGCTCGCCGTGCCCTTCGTGCTCGGCTCGATGCGCTCCGCCGGCGCCGGGGCGCGCGCGATGCTCGCACTCGCCATCGGCATCGGCTTCTTCCTCCTGCAGCGGCTCATCGAGAGCGGCACCATCGTCTTTCACCTCAATCCGGTGATCGTCGCGTGGCTGCCGACGGCGCTGCTGGCGACCGTGACGCTTCTGCTGCTCGCCCGCGCCCGCTGAGCGGCCGGCTCAGGCCGCCGGCTTGCGCTTACTCGCCGCAGGTCCGGCGAGCGGCTGCAGCCATCCGGTGAGGGGCTGGAAGATCTGCCGATAGCGGTAGCCGGGAATGCGGTATTGCCAGCCGTGCACGCGGGCCGCCAGGCGCGCCGCCGCCGGCGCGCTCTTCGCCCCGACGGCACGTACGGTGAGCTCGATGTAGTGCGGTCCCTTCGGCACCGCCTGCAAGCCGCTCACCGTCACGCGCAAACCCGCGAAGGTCGTGAACACGGCGCTCGAGAGCGGTACGCCGGTCGGCGGCGGGGCGGCCTTGCGCACGTCGTTCAGCGTCAGATTGGAGAGCGCGCTGGCGAGCGAATCAGCGGCGCCGGGACTACTGAGTGTGCGTCCGGGCGGAATGCCGAGCACGCGAAACTGGGCCACCGTCGGCGCGGTCCGCGCGATGCGATAAGGGCGCTCGCGCGCGAGGCGCTCCTCGACGCTGCGCACCTGTTGATGTTTCAGGTCGATGATGATCGGGCTCAGCCACTGCGCCGGCTTCGCCTCGGCCATCACCAGCGGCGCGGCGAGCAGGCTCTGCTGGTGGCCGACGGGGCGCACGTACGCGCCGCTGCCGCCGTCACTGTGCCCGACGATCAATGACCAGGTGTGCGCCGGGCTCACCAGGTCGATGCGCACGCCGCTCGCACCGGCGACGCTCGGGGATTGCACGCCGAGGGCCGCATACTGAGTCGCAAGGCGGGTCTTGCGCGCCACCGCCTTGAGATTGCCGAGATCGATCAACAGTTTGCGCAGCTTGCCGGAGTCAGCCGGATACCCGCGCTGCTTGACCCGCCAGTGCCGGGCGCCTTTGAGCAGCGTGACGTGCCGCCCGTCGGCGCCGCGGATGCGCACCTCGGTGAGCGCATTGAGGTGCGCTTCGAGTCCGGGCAGCACCGGGGTGCCGGCGATCGATGCGCTGCTGTCCTGCGCGCGGCGCGAGACCCAGACCGCCACCAGCAGCACCGCGAGGCTCGCGGCGAACAGGATGGCCAGATGGCGTTGCTTCATGACTCGCTCCCGGAGTGCCGGCGTGCGCGGCGGCGGCGGCGCAGCGCCGCACCGGCGAGCGCCACCAGCGCGAACAGTGCCGGCATGACGATGATGTTGATGACCTTCAGTTCCGTGCCGAGCGCATCGATGCTGCGCACCAGCCCGGCCTGCACGGCGCGCAGGCGTTGGCGGATCGTGACCCGCTCGGTCTCGAAGTGCTCGATCTGCTGCTCCTGCGCCGGGGAGAGGATCAGCGTCGACTTGTGGTTGCGCTCGGTCTGCAGCAGCGTCAATCGCCGCTCGGTCTGCTGCAGCTGCGCCTGCAGCCGCTGCTGCTGCGCTCGGTAGCGTGTCTCGGCGGCGCGGCGCAGTGCCGCAACCCGGGTGAACGGCCGGGTGAAGCCGGCCTTGGCGCGCACGCTGATCAGATCGTCACTGCCGCCGAGGTTGTCGAGCGAGTTCAGCAACAGATTGCCGTTGCTCGCCCAGGTCTGATTGACGGTCTGACCGAACAGGTCGAGGTGACGCACCCAGAGGTAATCGGAGAGCAGATCCGAGTCGGCGAATACCACCAGCTGCAGCGGCTTGCGCGCGGCGGTGAGGACCTGCGTGCCGGCGGGCAGTTTCACCCCGGCGGGCGGTCCGTGCGGATAGGCGCTCTTGACCTTGCCGCTGACGCGGGCGGCGAACACATAGCGCTCGCCGGTCGGTTTGAAGCCGCGCAGCACGCTCGACGGATCGGTCAGGCCCGAGAGCGACTGCGTCGCGAGCGGCATGGCCTCGGCACTGCTCCACAGCAAAGGCCGGAAACTCGTGCCGGCGCCCTTCAGCGCGCTCAGGTATCCGGCCGTGGAAAGGTTGACGTTCGACAGCCCGGAGGTGATCACGTCGTGGCGCGCCATCTGCGCGCGCCCCAGGCCGATGATCAACGGATCGAGGCGGGGCGCGCCGTTGGGGCCCGCGACGCTGAGGGCGAGCGAGCGGTCGGCAATGACCTCATTGGGATTGAAGCGCACGCCCCAGGAGGCGAGCAGGTGGTCGAGGTCGGTGCTGCCGGGCTGCGGCGGGCTGCCAGGGGTCACGGCCGACTCGGCCAGCGGATCGACGAAGGCGATGATGTGACCGCCGGCGAGTGCGTACTGGTCGATGGCGAAGCGGGTCGCCGGCGAGAGCTGCCGCGGGTCGACGAGCACGAGCACACGCGTGCCGGCGGGAATCCTCGTCGCATCGGGCTGCAGCGTGTGCAGGTCGTAGAGCTGTCCGGCCTGACGGTAGGCGAGCCAGGGCTGGCGCATCTGCCCGCTCTGCGGATCGAGTCCGCCGCTCATCGGCAGGCTCGAGTACCACTCGATGCGCGGCTTGGTCGGATGGGCGAGCTGGTAGATCAGCTTGGCGATGTCGTATTCGAGGAAGCGCTGTTTGCGCAGATCGAAGAACGGAATCGCCTGGTGACCGTTGGTGGCATTCGTGCCGGCGAGGCCGAAGTAGAACTTGCTGCCGGCATCGTTGACCGGTGCGCCGCGCACGCCGAGCTGCGCGGCACGGTCTTCCTCGACCGAGTAGGGTCGCGGATCGATGACGTGCAGGCGGATCTTGCCGTCGGCATCGACGGCAATCTCACGCAGGAAGTTCTCCACGTGATCGCCGTACGCGCGCAACTGCGGGACGCCGTCCGCGGTCTTGCGCGAGTAGAAGAAGTACAGGTCGATCGGCTCAGGGATGCCCTTGAGGATGCGCCGCGTGCCGCGCGAGAGCGTGTACAGGTGATGCTGCGTCAGATCGAGCTGAGCGCCCGCGAGCGTGTCATTGAAGATGATGGTCAGCCCGATGAGCAGCAGCGCGAGCGCACCCACCGAACTCCAGCCCAGCGTCGAGCGTTTCATCATGCTGCGCTCCTAGTCTGCTTTGCGCAGGTCGACTGCGACCGTGGTGGTGAACAGAAAGAACCCGATCAGCATGACGAAGTACAGTACGTCGCGCAGCTCGAGCACCCCGCGCGTGATCGATTGGAAATGCGTCAGCAGCGAGAGTGAGGCGATTGCCTCGATCAGCGCCTCGGGCGCCCAGCCGCGAAACGTATCGAGCACCATCGGATAGCCGGCGAGCAGCAGCACGAAGCAGGCGAAGACCCCGAGAATGAATGCCACCACCTGATTGCGCGTCAGCGCCGACATGCACGAGCCGATGGCGAGGAAGCCACCGGCGAGCAGCAGGCTGCCCAGGTAGGAGGCGAAGATGACTCCGTTGTCGGGGCTGCCGAGATAGTTGACGGTGATCCAGATCGGGAAGGTGAGCGCGAGCGCCAATCCGGTGAACAGCCAGGCCGCGAGGTACTTACCGAGCACCGCCTCCCACACCTTCACCGGCAGGGTCATCAGCAGCTCGATGCTGCCGGATTTGCGCTCCTCGGCCCACAGCTTCATGGTCAGGGCCGGGATCAGGAACAGATACAACCAGGGGTGAAACATGAAAAACGGCCGCAGATCGGCCTGGCCGCGCTGGTAGAAGGCGCCGACGTAGAACGTGAAGGCGTTCGAGAGCACCAGGAATATGATGATGAAGACATACGCCAGCGGCGTCGCGAAATAACTCGCGAGCTCGCGGCGCAGGATCAGTGCCACGTTGCGCATCGGTCCCCCAGCGTGTGCCCTCAGGCGGTGATGGTGCGAAAAACTTCGTCGAGGCGTCCGGATTCCAGGTGCAGCTCCTTCAGCTGCAGACCCTGCTGCGCCGCGAGCGCCGCGACCTCCTGCAGGATCATCGCCCCGGAGCGCGGCAGCGCCGTGAGGCGCGCCTCGCGCTCGGTCACCTCGACCTGCTCGACCTGCGCGAGTCCGGCCAGCGCCACGCGGGCGGCCTCGAACTGCTCGGCGCGCGCCAGCTGCAGCGACACCGCATTGTGGTAGCGCGAGCGGCTGGCCAGCTGCAGCGGCGTGTCATCGGCGACGATCCGGCCGCGCGCGATGATGATCGCGCGCGTGCAGACCGCGGCCACCTCCTCGAGGATGTGCGTCGAGATGACGATGATCTTCTCGTGGGCCATCTCTTCGATGAGCGTGCGGACCTCGTGCTTCTGGTTCGGATCGAGTCCGTCGGTGGGCTCATCGAGGATCAGCACCGGCGGGTCGTGCATGATGGCCTGCGCCAGTCCGACTCGGCGCCGAAATCCCTTCGAGAGCGTCTCGATCTGCCGTTCGAGCACGCTCGCGAGCTGCAGCCGCTCGATGACGTAGTCCAGGCGGGCTCGTTTGCGTGCGCCCTCCAGGCGGCGCAGCTCGGCGATGAACGCGAGAAATGCGCTGACGCGCATCTCGCCGTAGCACGGTGCGCCCTCGGGCAGGTAGCCGACCGACTGGCGGGCCGCGAGCGGCGCGTCCTCGACGTCGTGTCCGCAGATGCGGGCGCGCCCCGAGGTCGGGGTGACGAAGCCGGCCAGCATGCGCATGGTGGTCGTCTTGCCGGCGCCGTTGGGACCGAGAAAGCCGAGCACCTCGCCCGGCCGGACTTCGAAACTGACGTCCTCGACGGCCGTCACGGCGGGGTAGCGCTTGCACAGGTGCTCGGTCTCGATCATGGCGCCTCCTGACTCAGGCTGCCATAGAGTTCACGGCAGCCCCAAAAGTTCCCGTTATCCCGCTCGCCGGTTGGCGTGCGCGGCGCGCGAGCGCCAGTAGAGCATCAGGATGGCCCCGCCGAGCATGCCGCCGAGGTGCGCGAAATGTCCGATGTCAGGCTCGGTGCCGGTGACGCCGAAGAACAGTTCGAGCAGTCCATAGAGCAGTACGAACAGCCAGGCCGGCATCGGAATCGGCGGCAGGAGCAGCAGCAGCCGCGCGCGCGGGAACAGCATGGCGAAGGCGAGCAGCACGCCGAACACCCCGCCGGAGGCGCCGATCGTCGCCTGGCTGCTGCCGGTGGCATGCTGCACGGCGATCTGCGTCAGCGCCGCGGCGATCACGCACACGAAATAATAGAACAGGAAGCGCTGCTTGCCCCAGTACTGCTCGAGCGCCGGGCCGAACACGAACAGCCCGAACATGTTGCCGAAGATGTGCCACCAGCTGCCGTGCAGGAACGCGTAAGTCACCAGCTGCCAGAGGTGGAAGTGGGGTCCGAGCGGCCAGAGCGCAAAGCGCAGCACCAGCGCCGATGGCAGCACCTGCTCGAGCAGGAAAATCGCCACGTTGGCGATGATCAGGCCGAGGACGGCCGGTGTGAGGGAGCGGAACATCCGCCCAGTGTACGCGCCGGCACCGGTGCCGGGAACGCGCCTTAGGGCGCGAGTTGGCTGCCGAGACGCTCGGCGGCCGCGCGCAGCGCCGGCAGCACGCTCTCGATGAGCTCGCTGCTCGAGAGGCGCGAGGCCTGGGCGCTGACGTTCATGGCCGCGACGGTGGCGCCGACCACGTTGCGCACCGGTACGGCGAGTGAGCGCAGGCCGATCTCGAGTTCCTGATCGTTCAGCGCGAAGTCCGCGGCGCGGACCTCGGCGAGCATCTCGAGCAGCCGCTCGCGCGAGGTGACGGTGAAGCGCGTGTGCGCCGTCAGGTGCGTGTCGGCGAGCAGCGCGTCGGCCTGCGCCGGCGGCAGACTCGCCAGCAGCACCCGGCCGAGTGCCGTGCAGTACGCCTGCAGGCGGCTGCCGACGCCGAGCGTCACCGACATGATGCGCGCGGTGGAGGCGCGCGCCACGTACACCACGGCCCCCTCATCGAGCACCGCGACGGTGGTGGCCTCGCCGATCCGTTCGCTCAGCTCCTGCAGGATCGGTTGCGCGGCGGTGCTGAGCGGTGCGGTGGACAGATACGCATAGCCGAGGCTGAGGACGCGTGGCTGCAGATAGAACGAGCGGCCGTCACTCGCCGCGTAGCCGAGTTCGCGCAACGTGTACAGACAGCGGCGCACCACCGCGCGGGTCAATCCCGTGGCGCGGCTGACCTCGGCGATGGTGAGTCGGCGGTCGACCCCGGCGAAGGCGCGGATGACGTGCAGGCCACGCGCCAGCGACGTCATGAAGTCAGGATCGCCGGCGCGGTAGAGCGTCTCCTCGGCACGCACGGGGCGGTGCGAGGCGGCGGCGGGGCGGGGTGTGGGCTTTGGGCGCGGCACGGCGAGCAGCGGTGGCAGGTGCGGTAATCGTACCGCGGAGTGGGCGCGGCGGGGAGTCCCGCACGGGGCGGATCAGGGACCGCCGAGGCTCGCCTCGATGCTGCGCCACAGGATGCTCTGCAGCGTCGCGAGCCGCTCGCCGGCGAAGTCCGGCCAGCCGAGTGAGTGCAGCACCACCGGCCGGGCGCGCCCGACCAGCATGATCTGCGCGACGATCGCCACGGCGCGCACGCGCGGTTCGGGCGGCGCCGCCGCCTCGCCGAGCAGCCGGCCGATGATCTCGGTGAGCAGCGTGACCAGGCGTCCCCCGATGCGCTCGTAGATCGCTTCGAACGCCTCGTTCTGTTCGCTCTGCGCGCGGGCGAAGAACAGCGCCCAGCTCTCCGGCCGCTCACTCGCCAGCCCCTCCAGGAGCGGCTCGATCACGCCGCGCAGCAGCTGCAGCAGCTGCCGGCGCGTCGGACGACCGGCGCTGAGCGCGAGCTGCGCCCGTTCGGCGGGCGGGCCGAGCCGCGCACGCACGTCCTCGGTGATGTACTCGATGCACGCGCGGTGCAGGCCCGGCTTGCCGCCGAAGTAGTACTGCAGGGCCGGCAGGCTGACGCGGGCGCGTTGCGCGATGGCGCGGGTCGAGGCGCCCGGGTAGCCGAGGTGCGCGAACAGCTCGATGGCCGTCTCGAGAATCCGTCGCCGGGTGTCATCGCCGCAGGCGTAGCGCCGCGCTCGGGCGCGGCGCGGGGGCGGGCGGGGGGACTCGGCCGTGGCTCGGACGGAGGGAGTTCGGCGGGTGCGTGGGCTGTTCACCGGAGGGCGTGCGTTCAGAGGCGGCGTGGGCCGCCGGTTCGGTTCATCCGTAATAGTATCAATTGACATAAAAGTATCAAGCGATAGAAAATCATCGCGTCTCTCCAGGAGTCAGGCCGTGAACGCACCCTCCCTCGACCCTGCGCCGCCGCCGGCCGCGCCGTCACCGCGCTGGCACCGCCGGCTCGCGCTCGCCGCAGGTCTGCTCGTCGCGGCCGGCCTCGTGCTGTGGTGGTATGCCGGGCGCTCGGCCGGTCCCGGTGCGATCGTCCTCTACGGCAACGTGGATCTGCGTGAGGTCAACCTCGCGTTCAACGACAGCGGACGCATCGAGAGCATCGCGGTGCAGGAAGGTGCCGCGGTGCACCGCGGCGAGGCCCTGGCGCAGCTCGACACCCGTCGCCTGCAGCCGATGCTGGCCGAAGCCGAGGCACGCGCGGCGGCCGAGGAGGCCGCACTGCAGCGCCTGCAGCACGGCAGTCGGCCGCAGGAGATCGCCCAGGCGCGGGCCAACCTGGCGCTCGCGCGCGCCCAGCAGCGCCAGATGCACGCCCAGTACTCACGCATCGCGTCTGTGTTTCGCCGCTCCGCCGGGCAGGCGGTCAGCCGTCAGGACCTGACGGATGCGCGCGCCGCGGCCGCCGTTGCGGCGGCCCGCACGCGCGTGGCGTCAGAGGCGCTGCATCTGGCAGTGTTGGGACCGAGGCGCGAGGACATCGTGCAAGCGACCGCGCTGCTCGCGGCCGACCGTGCCGCAGTGGCGCTGCTGCGCCAGGAACTCGCCGATGCCACGCTGCGCGCGCCACTCGATGCGCTGGTGCGCACCCGCATCGGGGAGCCGGGCGACATGGTCTCGCCGCAAAGCCCGGTGCTGACGCTCGCGATCACCAATCCGAAATGGGTGCGCGCCTACATCCCGGAAACCGACCTCGCCCGCGTGCATCCGGGAATGGCCGCGAGCGTCGCGGTCGATGCCTTCACTCACCATCGCCTCTCCGGCTGGGTGGGGTTCATCTCCTCCACGGCCGAGTTCACTCCGAAGGCGGTGCAGACCCCGGAGTTGCGCACCAGCCTGGTCTACGAGATCCGCGTGTTCGTGAAGGACCCGCACGATGAGCTGCGCCTGGGCATGCCGGCGACCGTGTATCTCGCCCCGGGCGGATCCGGCGCGTGAACACCGCGGCGCCTGCCGTGCTCGAGTGCCACGAGGTGCACAAGTCCTTCGGGCCGCGGGCCCCGGCCCTCGCGGGCGTCTCGCTCAGCGTACCGGCCGGCTCGCTGAGCGCGCTGATCGGGCCCGACGGGGCGGGCAAGACGACGCTGATCCGGCTCGTCTGCGGGCTGTTGCGCCCCGAGCGCGGCTCGTTGCGGGTGCTCGGGCTCGACCCGGTGCACCAGGCGCAGCGCATCCAGGAGCAGGTGAGCTACATGCCGCAGAAGTTCGGCCTGTACGAGGACCTGACGGTGCGCGAGAACCTCGATCTGTATGCGGACCTGCACGGCGTCAGCCGCGAGGAGCGTGCCGCGCGCTACCCGCCACTGCTGCACATGACCGATCTGGGGCGCTTCCAGGCGCGCCTCGCCGGGCAACTCTCCGGCGGCATGAAGCAGAAACTCGGTCTGGCGTGCACGCTGGTGCGTCCCCCGCAGCTGCTGCTGCTCGATGAACCGACCGTCGGGGTCGACCCGCTCTCGCGGCGCGAGCTGTGGCAGATCGTGCGCCGTCTGGTGCGCGAGGAGGGCCTGACCGTGCTGATGAGCACCGCGTACCTCGATGAGGCCGAGGGCGCCGACCGCGTGATCGTGTTGCAGGCCGGCCGCGTGCTCGCCGAGGAGGCGCCGGGGGAGATCACCCGGCTCGCCGCCGGCCGCACGTTCAAACTGACGCCGAGCGCGGGGGAAAACGCCCGTACCCTGCAGACGCGGCTGCTCGGGGCGCCGTCGGTGATCGATGCGGTGCCGGATGCCGGTACGGTGCGCTGCGTCGGCGCGCACCCGCAGTGCGCGCCCGAGTCCGGCGCGCGCAGCGTGACGGCGCGCTTCGAGGATGGGTTCATGGTGCTGCTGCGCGGCCGTCAGCCGCCCGAGGCGCCGAGTGACATCGTGCTGCGCCACGCCCCGCCGCAGGCGAGTGGCGCACTCATCGAGGTGCGCGATCTGGTCAAGCGCTTCGGAGCCTTCACCGCGGTCGACCAGGTGAGCTTCTCCGTCGCGCGGGGCGAGATCTTCGGGCTGCTCGGCCCGAACGGCGCGGGCAAGACCACCACGTTTCGCATGCTGTGCGGACTGCTCGCCCCGAGCAGCGGGGTGCTGCGCATCGGTGCGGTGGACGTCGCCCGGGCGGGCGATGCGGCGCGCGGTCAGCTCGGCTACGTGGCGCAGAAGTTCTCCCTGTACGGCCCGCTCAGCGTGCGCGAGAACCTGGAGTTCTTCGCCAGCGCCTACGGGTTGCACGGTGCGGTGCGGCGCGAGCGCATCGAGTGGGCCATGGGCCAGTTCGAACTCACCGGCGCGCGTGGCGCGGCGGCCGACCTGCCCGGTGGATTCAAACAGCGCTTGGCGATGGCCGCGGCGCTGCTGCACGAGCCGCGCATCCTGTTTCTCGATGAGCCGACCAGCGGCGCCGATCCGCTCGCGCGGCGCGCGTTCTGGCGACAAATCTCGGCGCTCGCGGCCCAGGGCGTCACGGTGGTGGTGACGACTCACTTCATGCCGGAGGCCGAGTACTGCGATCACATCGTGATCATGGATGCCGGGCGCGTGTTGGCACAGGGCACGCCCGCCGAGGTGCGTGCGCGGGCGCCGCAGCGGCCGGACTACGAGCCGACGATGGAGGATGCGTTCATCGCCGTGATCGAACAGGCACGCGCGGCCGAAGCGCCGGCCGGGGCGGGCTGAGCCATGCCGGGTGTGCCATCGAGCGACCTGAGTGCGCGCCTGGGCCGGATCGGCACGCTGGTGCGCAAGGAGTCGCGGCAGATGATCCGTGATCCGGCCAGCATCGCCATGGGCGTGGTGTTGCCGGTCATCCTCATTCTGCTGTTCGGCTATGGGCTGTCGCTCGATGTGAAAAACGTTCCGATCGCGGTGCTCAACCAGGACGGCTCGGGACTCGCCGCCAGCCTGATCGGTCGGCTGCAGCTCTCCCCGTACTTCGCGCCTCGCGGCGTCACCTCGCTGCACGAGGCCGAGCAGTTGCTCCTGCGCGAGCGCGTTTCGGCCATCTTCACGGTGCCGCCGCGCTTTGCCCGTCAGGTGCGCTCGGGCGGGGCGCAGGTGCAGTTGATCGTCTCCGGCGCCGACGCCAACACCGCGCGCATCATCGAAGGCTACGTCAACGGCGTCGTCGAGGCCTGGTCGGCGCGCCGCGCCCCGGGGCTCGCCGGTCCGGTGCAGGTGCAGAGCCGGCTGTGGTTCAACGCCGCCAACGACAGCCGCTACTTCCTGGTGCCGGGCCTGATCGTGCTGGTGATGACCCTGATCGGCGCGTTCCTCACCGCCATGGTGGTCGCCCGCGAGTGGGAGCGCGGCACCTTCGAGGCGCTGTTCGTCACGCCGGTGCGGGGCACGGAAATCCTGCTCGGCAAGACCATCCCGTATTTCGTGCTCGGCATGGCCGGGCTGGTGTTGTGCGTGCTCGCCGGTCGGTTCCTGTTCCACGTTCCGGTGCGCGGCTCCGTCGCGGTGCTGTTCGCCGGGTCGGTGCTCTACGTGCTGGTGGCGCTCGGCATCGGCCTGCTGATCTCCTCGGCGGTGAAGAACCAGCTGGTCGCCAGTCAGGTGACGCTGCTCGCCACGTTCATGCCCGCGTTCATGCTCTCGGGGCTGCTGTTCGACCTGCGCAGCATGCCGGTGGCGATCCGGATGGTCACCTATCTGCTGCCGGCACGCTACTACGTGGCGCTGCTGCAGACGACGTTTCTCGCCGGTGACGTCTGGGCGGTGATCGTACCGAACGCGCTGGCGCTGCTCGCCATGCTCGGGGTGCTCGGGTTCGCACTCGGGGCCATCACCCGCAAGAGGCTCGCCTGAATGCTGCCGCTGTCGCTGCGACGCATTCTGGCGCTCGCCCGCAAAGAGCTGCTCGCCGTGCTGAAGGACCGGCGCACGCGGCTCAGTCTGCTGGTGCCCGTGCTGGTGCAGACACTCGTGTTCGGCTACGCGGCCAGTTACGATCTGAACCGGGTACCGTACGTGTTGTTCGCCCGCGACTCGGGCGAGGCGGCGACCGCGCTCATCGCGCGCTTCGACGGCACCGGACTGTTTCAGCGCGTCGCGACGGTGAGCCGCGAGCGGGATCTGCGCGCGGCGATCGATGCACGGCGCGCGCTGCTCGCGATCAGCATTCCACAGGACTTCTCGCGGCGGCTCGCCGCCGGCCGACCGGCCGAGGTGCAGCTGATCGCCGACGGACGTAACTCCAACACCGCCAATACCGCCCTCGGTTATGCCCAGTCGGTCGTCTCTGCATTCAATGCCCACTGGCGTGCCGCGCACGGTGTGCCGCAGCCCCCGGTGAGTTTGCTCTCGCGGGCGTGGTACAACCCGAATCTGGTCACGCGTTGGGACATGGTTCCGGGTCTGATCGGCACGCTGACGCTGCTGCAGACACTGCTGCTCACGGCGATGTCGGTGGCCCGGGAGCGGGAGCTCGGCACCTTCGATCAGCTGCTCGTCACCCCGATGCGTCCGGCGGAAATCATGGCCGGCAAGGCGCTGCCGGCGATGCTGATCGGCATCGCGCAGGCGAGCGGCGTGCTCTTGGTGGCGCAGCTGTGGTTTCGTATCCCGTTCGAGGGATCCTTCGCTGTCCTTTACGGCGGACTCGTGCTGTTCGTGCTCGCGGCGGTGGGCATCGGGCTGGTAGTCTCCGCACTCTCCTATACCATGCAGCAGGCCATGCTGTATTCGTTCGTGCTGCTGATGCCCTTCACGCTGCTCTCGGGCCTGACCACCCCGATCGCCAATATGCCGCGGGTGCTGCAGTACTTCACTCGGATCAATCCGCTGCGCTACGCTATCGACATCGCCCAGCGGGTGTATCTGGAGGGCGCAGGTCCCCGGCTGCTGCTGCCGGATCTGTGGCCCCTGACGCTGATCGCCGTGGTCACCCTCAGCGCCGCGTCGTGGATGTTCCGCCACCGACTGCAATGACCCCCGTGACCTTGAATAGGGATTGCCGTATGCCCCGCTTCACTTCCATTCACTCCCCAGGCTGGCTCGCCGCAGCCGCTGCGCTGCTGCTCGGCGGCTGCGCGGTCGGACCGAACTTCGTCAAGCCCAAGGCCCACGTGCCGGCGCACTGGTCGGCGACCGCCGAGCACAACGGCACCGAGGGCGCCTCGCACGTGAGCTCGCGCGAGCCGGCGAGCATCGCCTGGTGGACGGAGTTTCACGATGCGCAGCTGAGCACGCTGGTGCGTGAGTCGGCCGCACAGAACCTGGATGTGCGCGAGGCGGTGTTGCGCGTGCGCGAGGCCGAGGCGCAGACCCAGGTGCTCTCCGGGGCGCTCTGGCCGAGCCTCTCGGCGAACGCCTCCTGGAGCCGGCAGCGGGTCAGCACCAACACGCCGAACGGCTTCCTCTTCAGCGGCAAGTTCCCGGGCCTGCCCGCGAGCATCACCAACCCCTACAACCAGTACCAGTTGGGGCTCGGACTCTCCTGGGGGCTCGACCTGTTCGGCGGCACGCGCCGGGCGATCGAGGCGGCCCATGCGCAGACTCAGGCGGCGGTCTACGACGCGCGCGGCGTGGCGCTCACCATGGTGAGCGACGTGGCGCAGACCTATATGGAGCTGCGCGGGGCGCAGCTGCGCAAAGCGATCCTCGAGCGCACGCTCGCGACGCAGCGGGCGCTGCTGAAGCTGACCCGCGACCGTTACGACGCCGGGCTGACGTCCGATCTCGATGTGCAGAATGCCGCCACTGAGCTCAATACCACCCGCGCGCAACTGCCGCTCGCCGATGAGCAGATCACGCTCGACATCAACCAGCTGAGCAAACTCATGGCCCGTCCGCCGGAGGCGCTGCGCAGCGAGCTGGTGCACGCGCGGCCGGTGCCGCCGGTGCCGCCGGTGGTGCCGATCGGCCTGCCGTCCGATCTGCTGCGCCGCCGTCCGGACATTCTCGCCGCCGAGGCCAACCTGCACGCCGCGACCGCCGAGATCGGGGTGGCGGTCTCGGAGTTCTTCCCGCGCATCACGCTCACGGCCGGCGGGGGCTTCCAGTCCCAGGGCCTGAGCCAACTCATCGACACCGCGAGTCACTTCGCGAGCTTCGGCCCGGCGATCGACCTGCCGATTTTCGAGGGCGGACGGATCCGCGCCACCGTGCACCTGCGGCGACTGCAGGCCAAGCAGGCGGCGGTGGGCTACGCGCGCACGGTGCTCAATGCGCTGAACCAGGTGGAGGATACGCTCGCCGCCTACGGCGCCGATCAACGTCAGCGCGTCGCGCTCGAGGCGGCCGTGCGCTCGAGCCGCAACGCGCTCGCCCTGGCCCGGCAGCGCTACACCAGCGGTGTCGCCAACTTCATCGTGGTGCTCGATGCCGAGCGCACGGAACAGCAGAGCGAGCTGGCGCTGGCGAGCGCCACGACGGCCGTGTCGCTTGACCTGGTCCGCCTGTACAAGGCGCTCGGGGGCGGCTGGCAGGGCGCCTCGCCGGTGGCGGTGCGCCCCGGTGCGCCGCTCAGGCGCGGTGCACAGCACGACTGAGCGCACCGCCGCGCAAGTGCCTTGAGCCGGTACGAGGAGCATACGATGAGCGAGCCTTTCGAGACGATCAGCCAGCACCGCTGCTTCGGCGGCACCGTCGGCTTCTACCGCCACCAGGCGGCCAGCACGCACAGTGCGATGCGCTTTGCGGTGTTCACCCCACCGCAGGCGGCGCACGGTGCGGTCCCGGTCCTGTACTTCCTCGCCGGGCTGACCTGCACCGAGGAGACGTTCATGATCAAGGCCGGCGCGCAGCGCATGGCCGCCGAGCTCGGCGTGATGCTGGTCGCACCCGACACCAGCCCGCGGGGGTTGAATCTGCCCGGGGAGAGCGCGTCCTGGGACTTCGGCGTCGGCGCCGGGTTCTATCTCGATGCGACCGAGGCGCCCTGGTCGAAGCATTTCCGCATGTACCGTTACGTCACCGAGGAGTTGCGCGCCCTCATCGGGGCGCATTTCCCGGCCGATCCGGCCCGCACCGGCATCTTCGGCCACTCCATGGGCGGTCACGGGGCGCTCGTGCTCGGTCTGCGCAACCCGCAGATCTACCGCTCGATCTCGGCGTTCGCGCCGATCAGTGCGCCGCGCCAGTGTCCGTGGGGGCAGAAGGCTTTCAGCGGCTATCTCGGCCCCGATCGGGGCCAATGGGCCGAGTACGACGCCACCGAGATCGCCGCGCGGGTGCCGGACGGGGCACGCCGAACGCCACTGCTGGTCGATCAGGGGCTCGCCGATCCGTACCTCGCCGAGCAGCTGCACCCGCACCTGCTGGAGCAGGCCTGCCGGCAGAGTGGGCTGAAGCTCACGCTGCGTCGCCACGAAGGCTACGATCATGGTTACTACTTCATGGCGGGCCTGATCGAGGATCACTTGCGCCACCACGTGCGGATCCTGAACGGCTAGCGCGGCCGGGGCCGCCGTATCGAAAAGTGAACAGGCGCCCGCCGCCGGCGGCGGCGGGCGCCGGTGGACCCCCGCCGAGCGCCCGCGGCCGTATACTGATCCACCATGCCGACATCAGCGCTCGATCAGGAGCACGACGTCCGCCGGATTCTTGCGCAGTACAAGGACCGTCCGGGACCGTTGCTCGAGGTGTTGCACGCCGTCCAGGGCGCGTTCGGGTTCATCCCGCCGCAAGCCATCGGGCCGATCGCCGAGGGACTGAACCTGTCGCGGGCGGAAGTGCACGGAGTGGTCACCTTTTACCATTACTTTCGCAGCACGCCGCCGGGCCGGCACGTGCTGAAGGTGTGCCGTGCGGAGTCCTGTCAGGCCATGGGCGCCGATGCGCTCGCCGCACACGCCGAGGCCCGTCTCGGGGTGTCGTTTCACGGATCGACGTCCGACGGGCGCTTTTCGCTCGAACCGGTGTACTGCCTCGGTCTGTGCGCCTGCTCCCCGGCCGTACTGCTCGACGGTGAGCCGCACGGCCGGGTCACCCCGCAGCGCCTCGATGCGCTGCTCGCGCAGGCCGACGCCGGCGCAGGCGGTGACCAATGACCACGATCTTCGTCCCAGGGGACTCGGGCGCGCTCGCACTCGGTGCCGAGGCGGTCTGCGGTGCGATCGGCCGCGAGGCGGCCGCGAGGCATCTCGACGTCACCGTGGTGCGCAACGGCTCGCGGGGCGCCTATTGGCTCGAGCCCTTGGTAGAGGTGGAGGGCCCGCATGGCCGGCTCGCCTACGGACCGGTCGGCGCCGCGGACGTGCCTGGCCTGTTCGAGGCCGGTTGGCTCGAGGGCGGCGCGCACCGCCTGGCGCTCGGGGCGGTCGAGTCGCTGCCGTGGTTCCGCGGCCAGCAGCGCCTGACGTTCCAGCGGGTCGGTCGCATCGATCCGTGCAGCGTCGCCGATTACGGGGCGAACGGGGGTTACGCGGGACTGCGCCGCGCGCTCTCGATGGACCCGGCCGACATCGTCGAGCAGATCACCCGCTCCGGGCTGCGTGGGCGAGGCGGAGCGGCCTTCCCGACCGGCATCAAGTGGAAGACGGTGCTCGGGCAGCCACCGGGCCAGAAGTACATCACCTGCAACGCCGATGAGGGCGACTCGGGCACGTTCTCCGACCGCATGCTGATGGAAGGCGATCCGTTCAGCCTGATCGAGGGCATGAGCATCGCCGGCATCGCCGTGGGTGCAACCCAGGGCTACATCTACCTGCGAGCGGAGTATCCGCATGCCTGGCGCACGCTGAATCGGGCCATCGCCGCGGCCTACGCCGGCGGTTACCTCGGCAGTGACGTGCTCGGCAGCGGGCGGCGCTTCGAGCTCGAGGTCCGTCTCGGTGCGGGCGCCTACATCTGCGGCGAGGAGACCTCCATGCTCGAGAGCCTGGAGGGCCGGCGCGGTGAGGTGCGCGTGCGGCCGCCGCTGCCGGCGGTGAAGGGGCTGTTCGGCTGCCCCACGGTGGTCAACAACGTCATCACGCTCGCCACCGTGCCGCTGATCCTCGCGCGCGGCGCGGAGTTCTACGCCGGTTTCGGCACGGGCAAATCGCGCGGCACGCTGCCGCTGCAGCTCGCCGGCAACATCAAGCGTGGCGGACTCATCGAGCGCGCATTCGGACTGACGCTGCGCGAGCTGCTCTACGAGTACGGCGGCGGCTCGGCGAGCGGCCGGCCGATCCGCGCGGTGCAGATCGGCGGCCCGCTCGGGGCGTACGTGCCGGCGGCACAGTTCGATCTGCCGATCGATTACGAGGCGCTCGCCGCCAGCGGCGCGATGCTCGGCCACGGCGGCATCGTCGCGTTCGACGATACCGTGGACATGGCACGCATGGCGCGCTACGCGATGCACTTCTGCGCCGTGGAGTCCTGCGGCAAATGCACCCCGTGCCGCATCGGGTCGACCCGCGGCGTCGAGCTGCTCGATCACATCCTCGCCGGTCGCGGCGGGGAGCACGCGCTGGGGCGGCTCGAGGAGCTCTGCGAGCTGATGCTGCAGGGCTCGTTGTGCGGCCTCGGCGGCATGACGCCGTTTCCGGTGCAGAGCGCACTGAAGCATTTTCGGGACGATTTCAGCGCGCACGCGCAGCACTGACGGACCTGCGGCCGGCGCTGAGCGCCGCCGCCGCCGTGGTCGGAGGCCTTGAGCATGTTTGCAATCGACTATCACGATCAGGGCACGCCCGCGCCGGCCGCCGCCGGCGCGCCGGTCACTCTGGAAATCGACGGGCAGGCGATCAGCGTGCCGGCGGGCACCTCGCTGATGCGCGCCGCGGCGCTCGCCGGCATCGCGGTGCCGAAGCTCTGCGCCACCGACACGCTCAAGGCGTTCGGGTCGTGCCGCCTGTGTCTGGTCGAGATCGAGGGTCGCAAGGGCTATCCGGCCTCCTGCACCACGCTCGCCGAGGCGGGCATGAAGGTGCGCACGCAATCGCAGCACCTGAGCCAGCTGCGCCGCGGGGTCATCGATCTGTACGTCTCGGATCATCCGCTCGAGTGCGCGACCTGTGCCGCCGACGGACACTGCGAGCTGCAGTCGATGGCCGCGCAGGTCGGCGTGACCGAGAGCTCCTACGCGCCGGGCGCGGTGCACCGGCCGCTCGAGGTCGACCGCAGCAATCCGTATTTCCAGTTCGATCCGCAGCTGTGCATCGTCTGCTCCCGGTGCGTGCGCGCCTGCGATGACATTCAGGGCACGTTCGCGCTCACCGTGCAGGGGCGCGGTTTCGACTCGAAGATCGTCGCGAGCGAGGCGCAGCCGTTCCTTCAGTCCGAGTGTGTCTCCTGCGGGGCCTGCGTCGAGTCCTGTCCGACCGCGGCGCTGAGTGAAAAGTCGCTCACGGTCGGCCGGGAGCGGACCCACGCGGTGACCACGACCTGCGCCTACTGCGGCGTCGGCTGCAGTTTCTCCGCCGAGGTCGGCGGCACGAGCGAAGCGCCGCAAGTGGTGCGGATGGTCCCGAATCGCCATGGTCATGCGAACCACGGGCACGCCTGCGTCAAGGGACGCTTCGCCTATGGCTACGCCATGCACCCGGACCGTCAGCTCAAGCCCATGATCCGTGCCAGGATCGAGGATCCGTGGCAGGAGGTGTCCTGGGCGGAGGCGATCGCGCATGCCGCAGGGGAGATCCGCCGCATCCAGGCACGCTACGGCCGCGATTCGGTCGGCGGCATCACCTCCTCGCGCTGCACCAACGAGGAGACCTTCCTGGTGCAGAAACTGGTGCGGGCCGCGTTTGGAACCAACAACGTCGATACCTGTGCGCGCGTGTGCCACTCGCCGACCGGCTACGGCCTGAAGAGCACCCTCGGGGAGTCCGCCGGCACACAGGCGTTCACCTCGGTTGCCGAGGCCGACGTGATTCTGGTCATTGGCGCCAATCCGACCGATGGCCACCCGGTCTTCGCCTCGCAGATGAAGCGCCGGCTGCGCGAGGGCGCCAAGCTCATCGTCATCGATCCGCGCGCCATCGGACTGGTCCGCAGCCCGCACATCGAGGCGGATCTGCATCTGCAGCTGCGGCCGGGGACCAACGTGGCCGTGCTCAATGCGCTCGCGCACGTCATCGTGACGGAGGGACTGACGCGCGAGCCGTACGTGGCCGAGCGTTGCGAACAGCCTTCCTACCAGCGTTGGAAGGCGTTCGTAGCCGAGGCGCACAACGCCCCCGAGGCACTCGCGGAGGTCACCGGCGTGGCGCCCGAATTGGTGCGCCGCGCCGCACGGCTCTATGCCACGGGCGGCAACGGTGCGATCTATTACGGTCTCGGCGTGACCGAGCACAGCCAGGGATCGACTGCGGTGATGGCACTCGCCAATCTCGCCATGGCCACCGGCAACCTCGGCCGCGAAGGCGTCGGGGTCAATCCGCTGCGCGGCCAGAACAACGTGCAGGGCTCATGCGACATGGGCTCCTTCCCGCACGAGTTCAGCGGCTACCGCCACGTGTCCGATCCGCAGGTGCGGGCGCTGTTCGAGCAGGCCTGGGGCGTCTCGCTCGATCCGGAGCCGGGACTGCGCATCCCGAACATGTTCGAAGCGGCGCTCGACGGCACGTTCCGTGCGATGTATGTGCAGGGGGAGGATTTCGTGCAGTCCGACCCCGATACCCATCACGTCACCAGTGCCATGGCGGCGATGGAGTGCGTGATCGTGCAGGACCTGTTCCTGAACGAGACGGCGAAGTTTGCACACGTGTTCCTCCCCGGTTCCTCGTTCCTGGAGAAGGATGGAACCTTCACCAACGCCGAGCGGCGCATCTCGCGGATCCGCCAGGTCATCCCGCCGCGGGCCGGGTACGCCGACTGGGAGGTCACCATGCTGCTCTCGAGGGCGCTCGGTTACCCCATGGACTACCGCCATCCGTCGGAGATCATGGATGAGATTGCGCGCCTGACGCCCACCTTCACCGCAGTCTCCTATGAGAAGCTCGACCGGCTGGGCAGCATCCAATGGCCGTGCAACGAGGCGGCGCCCGAAGGCACTCCCACCATGCATGTCGGGCAGTTCGTGCGCGGCAAGGGCCGCTTCTACAGGACCGAGTACGTGCCGACCAGCGAGCGGGTCAACGGCCGCTTCCCGCTGATTCTCACCACGGGGCGGATTCTGTCGCAATACAACGTCGGGGCGCAGACGCGGCGGACCGACAACGTGGTGTGGCACGCCGAGGACGTGCTCGAGATCCACCCGCACGACGCGGAGGCCCGCGGCATCGCCGAGGGCGACTGGGTGGGCCTCACCAGCCGCACCGGGGAGACGGTGCTGCGAGCCCAGGTCAGCGAGCGCATCGCCCCCGGGGTGGTGTACACGACCTTCCACTTCCCGCAGACCCAGGCCAACGTGGTGACCACGGAGAACTCCGACTGGGCCACGAACTGCCCCGAATACAAAGTCACCGCGGTGCAGGTGGTGCGCATCACCCAGGCCGAAGCATGGCGCGTGCGCGCCGCGCAGGAGCGCTCGGCCGCCCGTCCGCGCGATGCGGTGCATGCCTGAGCGGAGCGCAGATGCGCAGAGTGCCACGGTACAGCTCGAGGTCGAGCGCTGGCGCGCCGGCACGCTCGTGCACGCCCTGGATCGGGTCGCCGAGGAGGTGCCGATCGCGTTGGTCTACGAGGATGTCCCCCATGGGGTGATGCTGGCGACCCCTGCGGATCTGGAAGACTTTGCCGTGGGCTTCACCTTGAGTGAGGGACTGGTCGAGCGCCCCGAGGAGATCCGCGGTGTCGTGGTGCGCCCGGGGGAGGAGTCGATCGAGATCCGCCTGAGCGTCGCCTGGGAACGGTTCACCGCCTTGCTGGAGCGGCGCCGGCGGCTCACGGGTCGCACCGGCTGCGGTCTGTGCGGCGTGGAGACGGCCGAGCAGGCCGTGCGCACGCTCGCGCCGCTCGTCGGCGGGCCGACCGTGAGCGTGCGCGAGGTGCATGCGGCCCTCGCGGCACTCGGGCAGCGCCAGCCGCTCAATGCACTCACCGGCAGCGTGCATGCGGCCGCCTGGGTCCGGCCCGGAACGGGCATCGAGACGGTGCGCGAGGACGTCGGCCGTCACAATGCGCTCGACAAGCTGATCGGCGCGCAGGTGCGTGCCGGCGCGGATCTCGCCGGCGGCTTCGTGCTGCTCACCAGCCGCGCGAGCTTCGAGATGGTGCAGAAGTGCGCCGCGGTGGGCATCCGCTTCGTCGTGGCGCTGTCGGCGCCCACCGCTCTTGCGGTGCGCGTCGCTCGGCAGACGGGCGTGACCCTGATCGCCTTTGCGCGCGAGCAGCAACACGTCGTGTATGCGCATGCGCATCGACTGCGCGTGGATTGCGGAGATAACCTACCGTCATGAACATAGAACTGCTGGTGAAGATGGCGAACGAGATCAGTGAGTTCTTCGCCAGCGAGTCGCCGCCGGCACAGGCTGCCGAGGATGTTGCGCAGCACCTGCGCCGCTTCTGGGAGCCGCGCATGCGCCGGCAGATCATCGCGCATGCGCGGGCCACGGGCGGCGCGGGACTGAGCGAGCTGGCACGCCGCGCCGTCGAGACGCTGGCGGCCACCGAACCCGAACCGGCCTGAGCGGCCCCGGCCCCGCTGGGGGGGCGAACCTGCCTGGAGTTTGGAGGCCGATTGGGTTAGAATCGACAGCTGACCCATATGATTTGACACGGCATGACACAAACTTTCCCGGTGGGCGGGGTGTCACGCAGCGGTGAAAATATCCGCAAAGCGTTGATTTGCGGCTCGGTGGCGTTTGATTCGATCATGCGCTTCGAGGGCCGCTTCCGCGACCACATCCTGCCCGAACAGATCCATATCCTTAACGTCTCGTTCCTGGTGCCGCTGCTGCGGCGCGAGTTTGGCGGCTGCGCGGGCAATATTGCCTACAACATGCGCCTGCTCGGCGACGTCGGCTCGCCCATGGCGACCGTCGGCAGCGACTTCGGGCCGTACCGCGCGTGGCTCGAGGCCACCGGCGTTCCACTCGAGCACGTGCGCGTGGTCGAGCAGGAGCTGACGGCGCAGGCGTTCATCACGACCGATCTGGACGACAACCAGATCACCGCCTTTCACCCCGGGGCGATGCAGCATTCGCACCTGAACAAGGTGAGCGCGGCGCACGGCATGACGCTCGGGGTGATCGCGCCGGACGGGCGGACCGGAATGATCGAGCATGCGGCCGAGTTTGCCGCGGCCGGCATTCCGTTCATGTTCGACCCCGGCCAGGGGTTGCCGATGTTCAATGGTGCGGAGCTGGCGCGCTTCATCGAACAGGCCACCTGGGTGGCGGTCAACGATTACGAGTGGCAGATGCTGCAGCAGAAGACCGGCCTGAACGGCCCGCAGGTCGCCGAGCGCGTCGAGGCGCTCATCGTCACGCGCGGGGCGCAGGGCTCGAGCATCTTCACCGGTGGGCGGCGCATCGACATTCCCTGCGCCAAGACGCGTGCCGTGGTCGATCCCACCGGCTGCGGGGACGCCTACCGGGCCGGGCTGCTCTATGGCCTGCTGCACGGGCTCGACTGGGAAACCACCGGGCGGGTCGCGGCGCTCATGGGCGCGATCAAGATCGAATCGCGGGGAACGCAGAATCACCGGCTTTCGCGCGCGGCCATCGCCGAGCGGATGAGCGAGAGCTTCGGGGCCGATGCGGCACGGGCCGCCTTCCCCGGGCCGGTCGCTTCCCCATCCTCTGAAACTGAACTCTTCACGGGAACGAACTGATGACCAACCGCTACCTGTTTACCTCCGAGTCGGTCTCCGAAGGACATCCCGACAAAGTCGCCGATCAGATTTCCGACGCCGTGCTCGATGCGATCCTGGCGGTCGATCCGCGCGGCCGGGTGGCGTGCGAGACGCTGATCAAGACCGGCGTCGTGATCGTTGCCGGCGAAGTGACCACGACGGCCTGGGTCGACATCGAGGAACTGGTGCGCAAGACCGTTCTGGATATCGGCTACAACACCTCGGACATGGGCTTTGACGGCGCAAGCTGCGGGGTGATCAACATCATCGGCAAGCAGTCCCCGGACATCGCGCAGGGTGTGGACCGCAGCGACGAGCGCGCGCAGGGCGCTGGCGACCAGGGGCTGATGTTCGGCTACGCGACCGATGAGACCGACGTGCTGATGCCGGCGCCGATCACCCTGGCGCACCGGCTGGTGAAGCGCCAGGCCGAGGTGCGCAAGTCCGGCAAGCTCCCCTGGCTGCGTCCCGATGCGAAGAGCCAGGTCACTCTGCGGTACGAGGAGGACAAGCCGGTCGGACTCGAGGCGGTGGTGCTCTCGACGCAGCACGCCCCGGACGTGAGCACCGAGGATCTGCGCGAGGCGGTGATGGAGGAGATCCTCAAGCCGGTGCTGCCGAGCGAGTGGGTCGACAAGAGCACGCAATTCCACATCAATCCGACCGGACGATTCGTCATCGGCGGTCCGGTGGGCGACTGCGGACTCACCGGCCGCAAGATCATCGTCGATACCTATGGCGGATTCGCCCGTCACGGCGGTGGTGCGTTCTCCGGCAAGGACCCCTCCAAGGTCGACCGTTCGGCGGCCTATGCGGCCCGCTACGTCGCCAAGAACATCGTCGCGGCGGGGCTCGCCGCGCGTTGCGAGGTGCAGGTGTCCTACGCGATCGGCGTCGCGGAGCCGACCTCGATCATGATCGAGACCTTCGGCACGAGCCGACTCTCGCGCGAGCAACTCACCCGCCTGGTGCGCAAGCACTTCGACCTGACGCCGTACGGACTGCGTCAGATGCTTGATCTGGCGCGCCCGATTTACCGCAAGACCGCCGCCTACGGGCACTTCGGCCGCACCGAGCCGGAGTTCAGCTGGGAACGGACCGACCGGGCCGAGGTTCTGGCCGAGGACGCCAAGGCGAGCAAGGCGGCCTGAATCTGAGTCCCGGCGGCGCCGTGTCCACGGCGCCGCCGGGACTCAATTGTCGCCGCACAGTGCGGCGGCACGGCGCTACTCGAGGAGCGTTGCGACGGGCCGGCGGCCGTTCTTCGGCTGCCACCTGCCAGGCTCGAGAAGCGCGACTGTGTGTCACACGGCGCTCAATGAACTCATTGGAGCAATTAACATGAACGCCAACCTCAAATCGGGCGCTCAGCCCGCGGATTACAAAGTCGCTGACCTGTCACTGGCGGACTGGGGCCGCAAGGAAATCCTGATCGCCGAGACGGAAATGCCGGGTCTGATGGCGATCCGTGAGGAATATGCCGCCGCCCAGCCGCTCGCCGGAGCGCGCATCAGCGGCTCGTTGCACATGACGATCCAGACCGCAGTGCTGATCGAGACGCTGCAGGCGCTCGGTGCGCAGGTGCGCTGGGCCTCCTGCAACATCTACTCGACGCAAGATCACGCGGCTGCGGCCATCGCCGTGCGCGGCACTCCGGTGTTCGCCTTCAAGGGCGAGACGCTGGAGGATTACTGGGACTACACGCACCGCATTTTCGAGTGGCAGGACGGTCACTACACCAACATGATCCTCGACGACGGTGGGGATGCGACGCTGCTGATGCATCTTGGCGTACGCGCCGAGGCGGATCCGGCCGCGATCGCCCATCCGAGCAGCGAGGAGGAGACGGCGCTGTTCGCGGCGATCCGCGCCAAGCTCGCTCAGCATCCCAAGTGGTACTCCACGCGCATCGGACACATCCGCGGCGTGACCGAGGAGACCACCACCGGGGTGCACCGGCTCTACCAGATGGCCAAAGAGGGGCGGCTCGCGTTCCCGGCCATCAATGTCAATGACTCGGTGACCAAGAGCAAGTTCGACAACCTGTACGGCTGCCGTGAATCGCTGGTGGATGGCATCAAGCGCGCCACCGACGTGATGGTGGCGGGCAAGGTCGCCGTGGTGTGCGGCTACGGCGACGTGGGCAAGGGATGCGCCCAGGCGCTGCGGGCACTTGCCGCCCAGGTGTGGGTGACGGAAATCGACCCGATCTGCGCACTGCAGGCAGCGATGGAGGGTTTCCGGGTGGTGACCATGGAGTATGCGGCCGACAAGGCCGACATGTTCATCACTGCCACCGGCAATCTGCATGTGATCAAGCACGATCACATGGTGCGCATGAAGCACAACGCGATCGTGTGCAACATCGGGCACTTCGACAACGAGATCGATGTGGCGAGCCTGCGTCGCTACACCTGGGAGAACATCAAGCCCCAGGTCGATCACGTCATTTTCCCGAACGGGCGCCGCGTCATCCTGCTCGCCGAGGGTCGCTTGGTGAACCTCGGCTGTGCCACCGGTCACCCGAGCTACGTGATGAGCGCGAGTTTCGCGAATCAGACGCTGGCACAGATCGAGCTGTACTGCAATCCGGAGAAATACCCGGTGGGCGTGTACGTGCTGCCGAAGCGACTCGATGAGAAGGTCGCGCGGCTGCAGCTGAGCAAGTTCAACGCCGAGCTGACCGAGCTCAGCGATGAGCAGGCGCGTTACATCAGCGTTGATCGGGCCGGCCCCTACAAGTCTGACCATTACCGCTACTGATAGCGGCGTCGGCCGCCTCCGTTGCATCGGAGGCGGCCGACAACTCCTGCGTGAACAGTCATTCTGACCTGTCACTTTCGCGGAACACACCACACAGTTCCTACAACACGTTGGCTGAAAGAAGTTGGACGGGCGTTAAAATACGTGTATGATCCGGCCCCGAAACCCTGTAGTTGGGTGTATTTGGGAGTCTATAATGGCGAAACGTCCCCCGAACGATGGCGCGTCCTGGAGCGCCAGTGAACTGAAGACTTTGAAGGCGCTCGCGAAGGCGGGCACTCCGACGACCGAAGTGGCGAAGAAGCTCGGCCGTACTCCGGCCGCGGTGCAGCAGAAGGCCATGCGCGCTGGAATTTCCTTCCGGGCGGCCAAGCGGGCCGGCGCACGCAAGAAGAAATAAGCGTCGCTCTGTCGTACCAGGGCCGGGTCCTGCGTTTGGCGCAGGACCCGGCCTTTTATTTTGCGGCTGTGGCTCCGTTCTCGCTCGGGACTCTTGTCAGTGTCACAATTAGTTGTCAAACTCCCAAATTGGCATCGAAGCTTTTTCGTTTTCAAAATCGCGTCTCGGAGGGAGGCGGCATGCGTCAGGTAGCTCGTTTTTCAATCGGTGTGGCAGCGCTGGCGTTGGCGGGCTGCGGCGTCAAGGTGCAAAACCAGACGCCGACGCAGATTCAGGCCAACCCGGACATCGGCATGTATCCGATCTCGGCGACGGTGAAGTCCGGCGGTCTGGTCAGCCAACCGATTTATCTGTTCCAGGTCGGTGGTGGCGGCAAGGTGCCGCTGCACTCGGACGGCACGGGGACCCACTTCCGCACCATGTACCCGGTGCGTTGCAAGAGCAGCTTCCCGGTGCAGTATCTGGCGGTGTGGCGCCTGCAGGGCATGGCCACTCGTCAGAAGCTGTTCCCGGCGCAGCCGATTGAGGTCCAGCTGAGCCAACCGCCGCTCACGAAGGATGCGGTCATCAGCACCTCGGGCGCGCCGAAGCGCGGCCTGTGGGAGGGGGCGGTGAACTACGAGTTCGCGACGGCGCAGAACACGAACATCACCGGCGCTAAGATCGAGCCGGCCAGCACCAGCCGTGCCGATGTGCTCGCCGCCAAGGCGGTGCACATCGTCAGCACCTTCCCGATTGCGGCGTCCTGCGACACGCAGACCGGTATCGTGCTGGCCTCGCGTGAGCGTAAGGCCACTGTGAAGCTCGCGATTACTACGGACTCGACCCAGGTGCCGACCTGGACGACCACGGTGAACTTCGCACCGCAGGCCGTCGGCGAATAATCTGCGGCCCGCGTGCGGGCTGCCGATGCAGTGAGAAACAGACGGGGTTCGCCAGTGGCGAACCCCGTCTGCATTTGGGGGGAGAGAATGCACCGGTCGGGGCGACCCAAATCCAGGACGAGTCTGAAAATTGTGGCGCACGGGGGGAATTTGCGCCGTCCTGGGAACCGCACTCGGTTCCGGTGCACAGTCAGTGTCGCACCGGTGCGCTGAACTCAGCGTGAATCTGCCGAAGCGGTGTGCACCCCTGGACGGGCTCGCCGCAGTGTCGGGGGCGCCGAGTGGCGGTCGTGACCGCGCGGTCGTTGTACGGTGGGCGGGGAAAAAGCACCGGAGTCAGCGACTCAAATCCAGGACGAGTCCAAACACTGTGGCGCAGGAGGGGGGAGTTGCGCCGTCCGGGAGCCGCACGCGACTCCGGTGCACAGTCAGTGTCTCATCAGTGCGCTGAACTGAGCGTGAATCAGTCGAAGCAATGTGCTCATGGACGGGCTCCTCGGCGGTGTTGCGAGTGCCGAGTCGCGGCCACGACCGCTCGGTGGTTGTACGGTGGGCGGGGAGAAAGCACCGGAGCCCGCGACCCAAATCCAGGACGAGTCCAAACACAGTGGCGCACGAGGGGGAGCGTTGCGCCGTCCGGGAGCCGCATGCGGCTCCGGTGCACGATCAGTGTCGCAGCAGTGCGCTGAACTCAGCGTGAATCGGGGACAACAGGCTCGTGGAGGGGATCCGGCGACGCCGGTTCCGCCGACCTGCACGGCGGGACACACGTGCGTGACGGCGGGTATTCGGGGGAGGGAAGGCGCACCGGGCGAGGTGACTCGAATCCGGGACGAGGCTCAATAAAGGGTGGCGCACGGGGGGAATCTTGCGCCGTCCGGGAGCCACGCTCAGCACCGGTGCGGATGGGAGTCTCGCATGTTTGCCCTGAACCGAGTGTGAACCACGTGGAGGATTCCTCCGGCCACCGTTCGAGGCGCCGCGCCTCGGAATCGCACCCCGCCGGCAGGGGGCGACCGTATAATTGCGCCATGACCGCCGACTCCACTCAGCGCTTTTCCAGCCGCGTCGCCGATTACGTGAAGTACCGACCGCAGTATCCGCAGGACGCGTTGCAGTTCTTGCGCGACGCACGCGGACTGGCGCCGGGGAGTCGCGTCGCGGATGTCGGTTCGGGCACCGGGATCCTCACCGCGCAGCTGCTCGAGGCGGGACTGAGGGTCTGGGCGGTCGAGCCGAATCGCGACATGCGCGAGGCGGCCGAGCAATGGCTCGGCGGCCGGGCGGGGTTCACCAGCGTGGCGGGTACCGCCGAGGCGACCACACTCGCCGCACAGAGCGTCGAGTGGTTCACCGCCGGGCAGGCTTTCCACTGGTTCGATCCGCAGAAGACGCGCCACGAGGCGCGGCGCATTCTGGTCGAGGGCGGGCAGGTGGCGCTGTTGTGGAACGAGCGCACCGACGACCCGGCGCCGCTGCAGGCCGACTACGAGGCGCTGCTGCGCCGCTATGCGCCGGAGTACGACCAGGTGCGCAGCATGCGGGCCTACGGACCGACCATGCTGCGCTTTTTCGGCCGGGAGCCCGAGTGCCGGGTCTTCGCCAATCAGCAGGTGTTCGATTTCGAAGGGCTGAAGGGTCGGGCCATGTCCTCCTCCTACGTGCCCGAGCCCGGACATCCGGACCATGCGCCGCTGCTCGCCGGTCTGCGCGAGGTGTTCGAGCGGCATCAGCGCGACGGCCGGGTCGTGTTTCCCTACAAGACGCTGGTGTTCTTCGGCACGCTCGACTGAGCGCTCGCCCACCGGCGCCCGTCAGCGCGCCAGCGAGCCGATCAGACCGGGCAGTTCCTGCAGGGTGTCGAGGGCGGCCAGATGGGCGATGTCCCCGATGGGTCCGCGCCGATAGCCGTTGCGCATCAGGACGAGCGGCACGCCGGCGTCGGCGGCCGCGGCAGCGTCCACCTCGCTATCCCCCACCATCAGAGCATCGGCCGGTGCGGTCGAGAAATGCGCGAGCATGTCCCGCAGCACCCGCCCATCGGGTTTTCGGTAGGGCAGAGTGTCCCCGCCCACGATCTGGCGAAAGAAGTCGAGGAGGTCGAACTCCTCGAGGATCGCAGCGGTGAGGTGCTCGGGTTTGTTCGTGCAGATCGCCAGATCGAGCGCCCCGGCACGCAGGCGCTCGAGCGCAGGCCGCGTGCCGGGATAGAGGACCGTTTCGCGGACCGGTTCGGCGCCGTAGCGCTGCAACACGCTGCGTTCAGCGGCGGCAGCTTCGTGCACCGCAAGGCCGCGCGCTGCCAGGGCTCGCTCGACGAGTTTGCGCATGCCATCGCCGATCATCGCGCGCACCTCGGACAGTGCCAGCGGCGCGCAGCCGTAGCCGGCCAGCATGCCGTTGACGGCATGCGCCAGATCCCCGGCGCTGTCGATCAGCGTGCCATCGAGATCGAAGATGACGAGCGACACAGACATCGGCCTACTGTAGCACTGCCCCGGCGGCACCGCCCCGGGGTGGGGCGGTGCGCGCCGAAGCAGGCTCAGTGCAGTTCGCGCCAGGCGATGAAGCTGTGCGGCTCGATGCGCAGCTCATACCCGAAGCGCGCCGGTGTTCCCGGGCGCGCCGCGAATGGGCCGCCGCGTCGGACCGGCTCGCCGCCGAGGACGACCCCGTTGGTCAGACGCTGGATGCGGGCGAAGCGGCCGATCACCCGCACGGCGACCGGATGATTGCGGAAGGACTGCACGACGAACGTGCCGTTGCCGTACTCGAACAGACTGACGTCGGCCGGTCCCTCGAGCCGCACCGGCAGACCCGGGGTGAGGAAACGGCGCAGCGCATCGAGGACGCGCGGTGGCAGGGAGTAGAAGTCGTTCTGCTCCTCCGGCACGTCCAGCACGTACAGCTCGCCTTTGCCGTAGTGATCCATCAGCAGCAGCGGCACGCCGCCCTGATCGTCGAGTCCGCGCACCACCGCCCAGTCTTCGTTGGTGTAGAAGTGAATCAGCGGGAAGAGGATCGGGCGGCTCTTGCCGAGCCGCACTCCGCCGCCGAAACCGAAGCCCTCCACGTAGCGGGTGGGAGCGGCGATCCGGTGAGTGACGTGCATGTCGGTGATCTGGTTGAAGCCGCGATGCTGCAACGCGCGCAGTAGGCCCGAGGTGATGATGACGTGCCCGCCCGCGCGCAGGTGCGCCTCGATCTTCGCAACGATGTGCGGATCGTGCCGGGCCGCTTCGGTGAGCAGCACGGTCTTGGCTTGCGGCCAGTGCGGGAACATCTCTATCGGAATCCCGACCATGCCGAGCATCTCGGGCAGGAAGTCCTCCCCGCTGGAGTCGAGCGGTCGATAGGTGGCCAGTCCGACCGGCGGACCGAGCGCGCCGGCGATGCGATCGACCTTGCGCAGCGAGTAGGCGACCACGTCGGCGAGCCGCGGCCGCTTCGCACCGGGTCGGCCCGGCAGACCGCAGCACCGGCGCAGCATCTGCCAGTAGTTGAAGGTCGTCGGCAGGTCTTGCCAGGCGCTGCGGTTCTTCGGGTTGGCGGCACTCAGCAGGTTCGTGTACTCGAACAGATTGATCGCCGGTGCCTTGGCGAGAATGGTGTCCCAGAGCTGCTCGGCGTAGCGGTCCAGGTCATGCATGGCGATCGGATCGACCCAGCCGCCGCCGTTGCGCCCCGGGGCAATGTTCTCGAAGTAGCGGAAGATCTCGTAGCTCTCATAGGGCAGCAGCTGCTGGTCGGTGCTCGGCGCATAGCGGGTCTCATCCCCCGTCCAGATTTCCGGGAAGATCTTCGGTTCGTTCACCAGGTCGAACCCCATGCCCTGGAACGAGGGGTAGAAGTTCGGGAACTTGATGATGACGCGCACCTTGGGGTTGGCGGCCTCGGCGGGCTTCAAAATCAGCTCGCGCGACACCTCGTCCATGGTCTTCAGTCGGTACTGCGACCAGGTGCGCGTGCCTTTCGCCGCGATGTCCGCCGGGCTCTTGGTGTTGAAGAAGTACAGATCATCGAGCACGAACTCGTTGAAGTGCCGTGCCGTGAGCGCGGCCATCCGCCGCGTCAGCGCCCGATCCGGCGCCAACGCGTAATCGAGGGTGTTGAACTGGCCGTTCCCGCCGGGGCCGAGCATGGCCATCCCGCCGGCCACCGCGACATGATGGGCGAGGAAGAAGTGCTTCACGCGTGACAGCTCGGCGCCGGTCGCGCTGTCTCCGGCGCGGTAACTTTCGATGAAGACTTGGTCGACGTGCAACCGGCTGGCGATGGTGTGCCAGCTCGAGCGCATCCAGGCCGGATCGCGCGCCATGCGCTGGACGACCCGCACCGGGATGTACACGGTGACCTTGAAATGGCGGTACGGCGCGGGCGCCGCCCAGGCGGTGGCGGCACAGAGCAGCACCAGCGCCGCGGCAAGAGACAGCCGAAACTTGGACATGACGACCCCCTCATCGATCGAGTAGAATTGGTAGCGCTACCATGATACACGGCCGGGGCCGGCCGTAAAGCGTGACCGGGCGCCCGGGGCGCACGCTTGGCGCCCGAGGGACGCTGCAGTTGCGTTACACTTTCACCGTGGGATTCGCGAGCCGGTGCGCCGTCCCGAGACCTTTGGACCAGCCAATTTCATGCACGGTATTGCGCGAGGCGCGAACTGCCTCGAGTTCGGACGCTTTCGGCTGCTGATCCGCCAGCGCGAGCTGCGCAGCGGCGATAAGCCCGTTGCGCTCGGCTCTCGCGCCTTCGACGTGCTGCTGGTGCTGCTCGAGGCGCACGGCGACCTGGTGACCAAGGAAGAATTGCTGGCGCGCGCCTGGCCGGGCATCGTGGTCGAGGAAAGCAACATCCAGGTGCAGATCTCGGCGCTGCGCAAGGCGCTCGGCAAGGACCGCAATCTCATCGTCACCGTGCCGCTGCGCGGCTACCGCTTCACCGGCGAGGTGCGCGAGCGCTCCGAGACCGACGGTGCCCGCGGCGCAACCGACGCGCAGCGGCCTCCGACCAATCTGCCGGCGGCCATTTCAGATTTCATCGGCCGCGAGGCCGAACTCGCCACGGTGCACGAGCTGCTGCGGCACAACCGGCTGGTGACTCTGGTCGGCACCGGTGGCATCGGCAAGACCCGCCTCGCACTCGAGGCGGCGCGCGAGGCACTCGAGGAATTTCCCGATGGAGTGTGGCTCGCGGAACTGGCCCCGCTCACCGATCCGGAACTGGTCGCGAGCGCCATGCACGCGGCGCTCGGTCTGCAGAGTGGCACCGGACGGTGGACCGGCGAGCGCCTCGCTGCGGCGCTGCGCGAGCGCAAGCTGCTGCTGGCGCTCGACAACTGCGAGCATCTGATCGGCGCCGCGGCGCGCGAGGCGCAGGCCCTGCTCGCCGCCGCACCGCAGGTGCGCATTCTCGCCACCAGCCAGGAGCCGCTCGGGATCGAAGGGGAGTGCACGCTGCGGCTGCGTCCGCTGGAGTTTCCCGCCGAGCACATCGCCGGCCTCGCCAGCACCCAGCGCCATGGCGCGGTGCGTCTGTTCGTGGCACGCGCGCAAGCAGCCGATCCGCAATTCGAGCTCAACGAGCGCAATGCGGCCACCGTGGCGATGATCTGTCGGCGGCTCGATGGCATTCCGCTCGCAATCGAGCTGGCGGCCGCGCGCTCCGCGGCGCTCGGCATCGACGGTCTGGCGCAGCGGCTCGATCTGCGCTTTCACGTCCTCACCGGGGGGCGGCGCACGGCGCTGCCCCGCCACCAGACGCTGCGGGCGACGCTCGACTGGAGCCATCGGCTGCTCGCCGAGCCGGACCGCATCGTGCTGCGCCGCCTGGCCGTGTTCGCCGGCAGCTTCACGCTCGAGGCGGCCGGGCAGGTGGTCGCCGATGCGGCGCTGCCGGAGTGGGAGGTCGTCAGCCGGATCGCCGAACTGGTCGACAAGTCGCTGGTCGTGGCCGATACCTCCGGGGCGCAGCGGCGCTATCGACTGCTCGAGACCACGCATGCCTATGCGATGGAGAAGCTCGCCGACAGCGGTGAGTTCGGGCCGCTGGCGCGGCTGCACTCGCGTTATTTCCGCGACCTGCTGCAGGCCGCGCACCTCGTCTGGGAGCGCACGCCCTCGGTGGAGTGGCTGGAGAAGGTCGGCCCGGAGATCGACAATGTGCGCATCGCGCTCGATTGGGCGTTCGGTGCCGACGGCGATGCCCAGATCGGGGTCGAGCTGGCGGCCTCCTCCTACCTGTTGTGGTATCTGCTCTCGCTGATGCCCGAGGGCCGCGCGCGCCTCGAGCGCGCCACCGCCGCGCTGAGCGGCGAGACGCCGCGCTCGCTCGAGGCGCATCTGTGGTTCGGCTACGGCTTTCTCTCCACGGGCGAGCCGCGTGGACGCGCCGTACCGGCGTTGCGCCGTGCGGTCGCGCTGCTGCGCGAATCGGGCGAGCCGCTCGATCTGGCCCGGGCGCTCGCATTTTATGGCCTGAACCTGGCGCGCACCGGTGCGCTCGAGGAGGGTCTGGAGGCGTTGCAGGAGAGCCGGCGGATGCTCTCTGCGGGCGCGCAACCGAAGAGCTTTGCGCTCTGTCTGACCAATCTCGGTATCGCGCACACCGTCGCCGGACAGTACGAGGCGGCGCGCGCGCGGCTCGATGAAGCGCTGGCCGCCGGGCAGCGCTCACATGCGGACTTCTGGGCGTGGCGGGCGCTCATCTACCGAGCCGAGGTGCAGTTCGCCGAAGGGCGCATCGATGCGGCCATCGCAGGCGCCCGCGAAGTGATCGCGCTGGCGCGTGCGGCGCGCCGTACGGGGTTGCTCGGACATGCGCTGTGCAACCTCGCCGGATACCTCATCGCGCACGACGAAATCGACGCGGCGAGCGCCGCGTTGCGCGAGGGGCTGCCGCTCGCCGAGGACAGCGAACTCGATACCGTGCTGATCGCCGGCGGCATGCAACACCTGGCGACCATTGCGGCCCGTCAGGAGCGCTTCGAGCGCGCCGCCCAGTTCATCGGCTACGCACACGCATTCTTTTCCAAGGAGTTTGCCGGACGCAGCCCGGCGAAGCTCATGATCGAAGCGGGGATTCTGCGCCAGCTCAGTGCCGTGCTGGCGCCGCAGCGGCTCGAGGCGCTGATGGACAGCGGCGCCCGCTGGAGCGAGGACGAGGCCATGACGGCCGCGCTGGAAGCGTGACAAAAATCACTTCACACGGTTATGTACACGCCGGCGCAGACCGGCCGCAAGCCCTACGGACATCAATTAAGAAAGATTAAGCGCAATTCAGGGAGGGCTAAGGATTTGGCCGGGGCCGAGGGGCATCCTCTCGCCGTTCGAAACACGGCTGGTATTCGCCCCACATGATGCGTAACTTCTGGTCTCGATTCTGTCGTCTTTTGCCGTTGGCGGCAACTGCGCTGCTGGCCGGCTGCCACGGTGCGCTGCTGCATCCGGCAGGCCCCATCGGCATGGCGGAGCGTTCGATCATCTACACCGCGACCGGCCTGATGCTGGTGGTGGTGGCCCCGGTGCTCGTGCTGGTCGTGCTCATCGCCTGGCGCTACCGGGCCACGAACACCAAGGCACGGTACGAGCCGGAGTGGTCGCATTCGACCCGCATCGAAGTGGTCATGTGGACCATCCCGGTCATCATCGTGTCGATCCTCGGCGTGATCGCCTGGCGCAGCTCGCACAAGCTCGACCCGTTCCGTCACATTCCCTCGCCCGATCAGCCGATCCACGTCGAGGCGGTGGCGATGAACTGGAAGTGGCTGTTCATCTACCCGGACCTGCACATCGCCTCGGTGAACGAGGTGGCGATGCCGGTCGGCGTGCCGGTGGTGTTCCACATCACCTCGGCGACCGTGATGAACTCGTTCTTCATCCCGCGCCTCGGCAGCCAGATCTACGCCATGGCGAACATGCAGACCGCGGACAACCTGGTGGCCAGCCGCACCGGCACCTTCCGCGGCATTTCCGCGAACTTCAGCGGCGACGGCTTCTCCGGCATGACCTTCAAGGCGGTCTCGATGACCCCGGCGGACTTCAAGCAGTGGGTCGCCAAGGTGTCAGCCTCGAGCCAGCACCTCGATGCGGCGCACTACGTCGCGCTCGATAAGCCGAGCGAGAACGTTCCGGTGACGTATTACTCGCAGGTCATGCCGAATCTGTTCGAGCAGATCCTTGCGGGCAAGTACCGGTCCGGTCAGTTGCTGGCGCGCACCGCTGCGCCTGCGCGTGGGAGTAAGTGAGAATGTTCGGTAAGTTGACGCTCAGCGCCATCCCCTTCAACGTCCCGATCGTCATGGGCGCAGTGGCGCTCATGGTGCTGTCGGCCGTGGCGGTTCTCGCCCTCGTCACCTACCTGGGCAAGTGGAAGTATCTCTGGACGGAGTGGCTGACCTCGGTCGATCACAAGAAGATCGGGATCATGTACATGATCCTCGCCTTCGTCATGCTGCTGCGCGGCTTCGCCGATGCGATCATGATGCGCTCGCAGCAAGCGCTGTCCTACGGCAGCAACATGGGCTACCTGCCGCCGGAGCACTTCGACCAGGTGTTCAGTGCGCACGGCACGATCATGATCTTCTTCATGGCCATGCCGTTCATCATCGGCCTGATGAACTGCATCCTGCCGCTGCAGATCGGTGCGCGCGACGTGGCGTTCCCGCTGCTGAACAACTTCAGCTTCTGGCTGACGGCCGCCGGTGCCGTGCTGGTGAACGTCTCGCTCGCCATCGGCAATTTCTCGCGCGCCGGCTGGCTGGCCTATCCGCCGCTCTCGGAGCTGCACTTCAGTCCGGGCGTCGGGGTCGACTACTACATCTGGGCGTTGCAGGTCTCCGGTATCGGCACGACGCTCACCGGGGTCAATTTCATCGCGACGATCCTGAAGATGCGCGCCCCGGGCATGACCATGACGCGCATGCCGGTGTTCGTGTGGGCCTCGCTCTGCGCGAGCGTGCTGATCGTGGTGGCGTTCCCGATCCTCACCGTCACGCTCGGGCTGCTCACCATGGACCGCTACCTGGGGATGCATTTCTTCACGAACTCCCTCGGCGGCGATCCGATGATGTACATCAACCTCATCTGGATCTGGGGTCACCCCGAGGTGTACATCCTCATCCTGCCGCTGTTCGGCGTGTTCTCCGAGATCGTGCCGACCTTCTCCGGCAAGCCGCTGTTCGGCTACACCTCCATGGTGTACGCGACCATGGCGATCGCCGTGCTGTCGATGCTGGTGTGGCTGCATCACTTCTTCACCATGGGTGCAGGGCCCGCCGTGAACGCCTTCTACGGCATCACGACGATGATCATCGCGGTGCCGACGGGCGTGAAGATCTTCAACTGGATCTTCACCATGTACCGCGGCCGGGTGCGATTCGACACCCCGATGCTCTGGACGCTCGGGTTCCTGATCACCTTCACGATCGGCGGGATGAGCGGCGTGCTGCTCGCCGAGCCGCCGGCCGACTTCGTGCTGCACAACAGCCTGTTCCTGATCGCGCACTTCCACAACGTGATCATCGGCGGGGTGGTGTTCGGGGTGTTCGCCGGCGTGTCCTACTGGTTCCCGAAGATCACCGGCTACCGGCTGCACGAGGGACTCGGCAAGCTGGCGTTCTGGTTCTGGTTCGTGGGCTTCTACGTGGCGTTCATGCCGCTGTATGCGCTCGGCCTGATGGGTGCGACGCGCCGGATGGACCACTACAACGTCGCCGCCTGGCATCCGTTGTTCATCATCGCGGCGGTGGGCGCGGGCATCATTGCGCTCGGCATCGCTACCCAGGTGCTGCAGCTGGTGGTGACGTACATGCAGCGTGAGAAGCTGCGCGACACCACGGGCGATCCGTGGAACGGTCGCACCCTGGAGTGGTCGCTGCCCTCGCCGGCGCCTGCCTACAATTTTGCGCGGATCCCGATCGTGCGTGAGCGCGACGCATACTGGGATATGAAGAAGCGTGGGGTGGACCTGAAAGGCGCCACGTTCGTGCCGATTCACATGCCGCGCAACAAGGCGACTGGCTTCATCATGGCCGGCTGCCTGTTCGTGACGGGTTTCGCGCTGGTTTGGCAGATTTGGTGGCTCGTGATCGCCGGCTTCGCCGCGACCGTCGCGACGCTGATCCGCCATGCCTTCGATGACGACCGGGACTACCACATCGGCGCTGATGAGGTCAGGAAGTCCGAGGCGCTGTACGGCCGCGTAAAAGCGGGGAGCGTGTAATCGATGTCCAACGAAACTCTTGTCATGCACAACGGTGCGGCGGCCCTGAAGCCGGGCTACGCGGACCATGCGGCCGATGCGCTGCGCGGATTGCGTCAGTCGGGCGATGCCGTCGACTTCCAGGTCGAACATCACCACGACGTCGCCTCGACGATCCAGCTCGGGTTCTGGATCTACCTGATGAGCGACTGCCTGCTCTTCTCGGGGCTGTTCGCCACCTATGCGGTGCTGCACGGCCACACGGCCGGCGGACCGAGCGGCGCGCAGCTGTTCGATCTGCCGAGCGTGCTCACCGAGACGATGTTCCTGCTGTTCAGCAGCTTCACCTGCGGTCTGGCGACGCTTGCGATGAATGCAAACAACCGCAACGCGACGGTGGGCTGGCTCGGCGTGACGTTCCTGCTCGGTGCGGGTTTCGTCACCATGGAGGTGCGTGAGTTCGCCCACATGGTGGCCATCGGCGCCGGCCCGAGCCACAGCGCGTTCCTCTCGAGCTTCTTCACCCTGGTCGCCACGCACGGACTGCACGTGACCTGCGGCCTGATCTTCATGGTCGTGATGATGGTGGCGGTGATGCGCAAGGGACTGACGGAGACGAATCGGGCGCGCCTGAACTGCCTCAGCCTGTTCTGGCACTTCCTCGACATCATCTGGGTGGGTGTGTTCTCCCTGGTCTACCTGTTCGGAGTGGCCCACTAATGAACGTCGCAAACGAAGCACTGGCCGGCCACGGGCCGCACGGTCCGCACGGGACCCATGGTTCGGATCACAGCCCGAGCCAGAAGCAGTACATCATCGGCTTTGTTCTGGCGATCGTGCTCACCGCCGTGCCCTTCGCGCTGGTGATGGGCCACTCGGGCATCGGCACGGGCGTGCTGATCGCGGCGTTCGCCGTCGCGCAGATCGTCGTGCACGTGGTGTACTTCCTGCACGTGAACCGTTCCGAGGAGCAGCGCTGGAATCTGACCGCACTGTTGTACACGGTGCTGATGGTGGGGATCATCATGATCGGGTCGCTGTGGATCATGCATCACCTCTCGAGCAGCATGAGCCCGGGGAGCATGCATCACATGGTGTGGTCCGGACAGCACTGAGAAGACGGATTCGTGTCGGGCGCCCGGTGCCGCCGCGAGGCAGCACCGGGCGCGTTCATTTTCGGGGCAGGGCGTGGCGCGCGCCGCCCGGCTCGGCCGCCGGCGCCGGGGCCGGCGAGCCGCGGTGCGTGGCCAGCCCGACACTGAGCAGGATCAGGACGAGTCCGAGCGGCCCCGACCAGCCGATCCGCTCGTGCAGCACGATCACGCCGAGTCCCGCGGCGATGATCGGGTTGATGTAGGTGACCACGGCGGTGCGGGCCGCGCCGGCCTGCTTGATGAGGTAGAACATCCCGAGCATCGGTGCGGCGGTGCAGACCGCACCGAGGACGGCGACCGAACCGAGCGCGAGGGCGCTCGGCATGCGCTCAGGGAGGCTCAGTGCTGCCGGAACCGTGAGCGCCGCGCTCGCCACCACGAGACTCGCGGCGAGCGCGCCGAGGGAGTCGACGTGCTGCAGGTGGCGTTGCACGATCATCGGGCCGGTCGCGTAGCAGAGCGTGGCGATCGCCATGCCGGCGACACCGATCCAGCCGCGCGCGCCGGTGACGCTGCCGAAGCCGAGCAGCACCGCGACTCCGAACAGGCCCCCGAGCAGTCCGCTCAAGCGCCGCGCTCCGAGCGGCTCGTGCAGTCCGAACCATCGTGCGGCCGGCACGGTGGCGAGTGGTACGCCGGAGATCAGGATGCCGGCGACGGAGGAGGGGATCCAGCGCTCGCTCGCCGCGATGAGCCAGTACGGCAGCACGAACTCCAGGAGTGCGAAGGCGCAGATCGCCGCGGTGTGCGTGCGCAGCGCCGTGAGCGTGCCGCGCCGCCATGCCAGCGGTGCGAGCAGCAGCGCGGCGAGCGTGATCCGGCCCCATGCGATATCCCACGGGGAGAGCTCGCGTACGGCGAGTTTGATGAATAAATACGGCAATCCCCACACGATGCCGAGACCCAGAAACACGAGCCAGGCGCGCGCCCTCATGCGGCGGGTGCGCGGCGGATCGCGCCTCGCGGATGCGCTGTCGCGCATCGGCTGCGGGAGCGGCTCGGGGCGTACGAGCCGGGCATACCGGCCGGGGGGCGGGATCGGATGAGGGCCGCTATACTCGCGGCCTTTTGCGCCGGCATTGCGATTATGTGGTTTAAGAATCTTACCGTGTACCGGCTGCCGCCGGAGTGGAACTGGTCGGCGGCGGATCTGGAGGCTGCCCTCGGACGCACGCCCCTGCAGCCGTGCAGCGCACTGCAGATGCGCAGCCGTGGCTGGGTGGCCCCGTCGCCTTCCGGCCGGCTGCTGCACACCCTCGGGACGCAGCATCTGCTGGCGCTCGGCATCGACCAGAAGCTGCTGCCGGCGTCCATCATCCGCCAAGAGGCGGAGCGGCGCGCCGCCGAGCAGGCCGAGACCCAGGGCTTCCCGGTCGGCCGCCGGCAGATGCGTGCGTTGAAGTTGCAGGTGGCGGATGAACTGCGCGCCCGCGCGTTGACGCGCCGAACCGTGACGCGCGCGTGGATCGATGCGAGTGCCGGTTGGCTGGTGGTCGACAGCGCCAGTGCCACACGAGCCGAGGAAGTGATCGAGACGCTGCGCGACACGCTCGAGAGTCTGGCGGTGCAGATGTGGGACACCGAACGCTCAGTGAGCGGTTCGATGGCGGTGTGGCTGCAGCGCGGTGCGCCGGGCCCGTTCGCGCTGGAACAGGATTTGGAGTTGCAGTCCGCGGATGCCCAGAAGTCGACCATCCGGTACCGCCACCATCCGCTCGACGGACAGGACATCCGCACGCATCTGAGCGCCGGTAAGCGCCCGACCCAGTTGGGGTTGACCTGGAACGGCCGGATTGCCTTCGTGCTCACCGAGAAGCTCGGCATCAAGCGAGTGCAGTTCCTCGAACTCGCCCCGGAGCGCGAGGATGGCGGACAGATCGATCCGCTCGAGCAGTTCGATCTGGACTTCACCGTGATGGCCGGAGAGCTCGGCAAGCTGCTGGTCGATCTGTCCGGGGAGCTCGACGGGGAGCCGGCGCGCGCGGCGGCCTAGGACGGCCGGGTCGAGGCGATCGACGGGCGAGGGCTGAGCGCCGCGTGCCAGGCACTCAGCTGCGGCCGACCCTCGCGCCAGCGCTCCTCGGGAAAGCGCAACTCGAGGTAATCGAGCGCGCACACGATCGAAATCGCCCCGATGTCGAGCGGTCCGGCGAGCGGCTCGGCTTCGAGGGCATCCAGTGCGGTGCGGATCTTCAGCTGCTGTCCGTCGAGCCACTCGCTCCAACGCAGCGCCTCGGGTCGGATCGCCCGTTCGTAGCGCATCAGAATCGCCGCATCGATCAGGCCATCGGCCAGCGCCTGCTGGCGCAGCGCGCGCCAGCGTGCCGCGCCGGCCGCCGGCCACAGGCGATCGCCACCGGCGAGCGAATCCAGGTACTCGCAGATCACCGGGGAGTCATACAGAGCCTCATCGGCATCGGTCATCAGCGCCGGGATCTTCCCCAGAGGATTGTGCGCGCGCAGCCCGTGGTGCGGTTGGACCGGGGAGAGCGTCACTTCGATCAGCTCGATGCGCTCGGCGAGGCCGAGCTCGAGCGCGCTGATGCGCACCTTGCGGGCGAAGGGCGAGAGGGTGTTGAAGTAGAGCTTCATCGTTCAGAGCTCCCCGGCGCTGCGCTTCAGCGCCGCGCGGCGCCGGGCGCGCTCGAGCGCCAGATCGATCAGCCGCGTCACCAGCGCGCGCGGGGCGATCCCGGAGAGTTCCCAGAGCTTCGGGTACATCGAGATGGCGGTGAAGCCCGGCAGCGTGTTGATCTCGTTCACCCGCAGCGTGCCGTCGGGCTCGAGGAACAGATCCACCCGCGCCATGCCCTCGCATTCGAGCACCTCGAAGCTGCGCACGGCCATCGCCTGGGCGCGCCTGAGCACCTCGGGCGAGAGGTGCGCCGGTAATTCGAGGCGCGCTCCGCTCTCATCGAGATACTTCGCGTCGTAGGAATAAAAGCCGTCCGGGTGCCGGACCACGATCTCCCCGGCGACCGACACCGCCGGCGGCTCGCCGCCGAGCACGGCGAGTTCGATCTCGCGCGCCGTGACGGCCGCCTCGATCAGCACCTTGTCATCGAATTGGAACGCGTGACGGACGGCAGCCTCTAGATCCGCTTGCGCCCTGACCTTGCGCACGCCGATCGAGGAGCCGGCATTGGCCGGCTTGGTGAACACGGGCAGACCGAGGTCCTGCGCCAGCGCCAGCGCGGCGGCCGGGTCGGCCTCGAAGCGCTCACGGCGCAGGGTGTGGAAGGCGGCAATCGGGATGCCCGCATCGCGCAGCAGGCGCTTGCTGACGTCCTTGTCCATGCCGATGGCCGAGCCGAGCACGCCCGCGCCGACATAAGGAATGCCGGCGAGCTCGAACAACCCCTGTACCGTGCCGTCCTCGCCCATCGTGCCGTGCAGGACCGGGAAGATGACGTCGATGGCACCGGGGGCGGCGCCGGCGAAGATCATCTCTTTGCTGACCGGCGGGCCGTCCTCGATGCGCACCAGACGCGGATCGCGCGCGCTCTCGAGCAGCCGCGCGCCATCCTGGCGCAGCCACCGACCCTGGCGGTCGATGCCGACCAACACGGCCTCGAAACGCTGCGGATCGAGGGCCGCGAGCACGTTGCGGGCCGACAAAATGGAGATTTCGTGTTCGGCCGATTGGCCGCCGAACAGGAGCGCGACGCGAAGCTTCGCTGGGCGGTTCATGCGCGGATCTTAGCATCCGGACTCAACGTTGCGTCGAGCCCTGCCTGACAGTGGGCGCGGCGCTTCGGTCGTGGACCTCGTCCTCTGGTGCATGCGCCGCCGCGCGCGACTCGGCGGTGCGTGCGCGTCAGAGCTTGAACGTGGAGAGCAGCAGGCTGGTCTCGGTGCTCGAGACCCCGGGGGTGCGGCTGACACGGGCCAGGACGCGGTCGAAGGATGCCAGTGAGTCGGCGCGCAGTTCCGCCACCAGATCCCAGCGGCCGTTGGTGCTGTAGAGACTGGCGACCGCCGGGTCCCCGCGCAGCGTCTTGACGACGGCGTCGACCTGGTTGCCCTCCGCGGCGATGGTCATGAAGGCGCGGATCTGATCCTCCTGCACGTCGGGCTTCAGCCGCACGGTATAGCCGACGATCGTGCCGTCGGCCTCGAGCTTGTTCATGCGGTTCTGAACTGTGCCGCGCGCCACGCCGAGGTGCTGGGCGAGTGAGGCAATCGAGGTGCGCGCATGGGCGCGCAGCAGCGAGACGAGGCGGTGATCGAGATCGTCCATCGGGTACTCCCAGCGGCATGATCGGCTTCGAAGTCTATCAAAATGCATCATGAGAGTGGCATTTTGATTAACAGAGGCCGCAATTTTGGTAAAACTCTGGCTATTCTTTGGCTGCGGCGGCGGGGATCATGGTCTCCCGGCCCGCGCATCTCCGGCGCGCCGGGTACTGACAGGAGAGAGACCATGGTCGACTTCATCGGCACTCGTCGGGTCCAGGAACTCGTGCGAGACCTCGGCACCGCGGCGTTCATCGCCGGGATGGCGCGCGAAATCGAAGCGGATTACCGCCGCTGGAGCGCGTTCGAAAAATCCCCGCGGCACGCCACCCATTCGCCCGTCGGCGTGATCGAGCTGATGCCCACAAGCGACGGCCGTCAGTACGCGTTCAAGTACGTCAACGGCCACCCCAAGAACACGGCCAAGGGGCTGCTGACCGTGATGGCCTTCGGCATGCTCGCCGACGTTGAGACCGGCTACCCGCTGGCGCTCGCGGAGATGACGCTGACGACCGCGCTGCGCACGGCGGCGACCTCCGTCGTGGCGGCGCGCGCGCTCGCCCGCAGCGACAGCCGGGTCATGGCGCTGATCGGCAACGGCTCGCAGTCGGAGTTCCAGGCCATCGCCTTCCATGAGCAGCTCGGCGTGCGCGAGCTGCGGCTCTATGACGTCGATCCGCAGGCCACCGACAAGCTGGTCGCGAACCTCGCTCGCACCCGTCTGCCGGGGCTGCGCGTGGTGCGGTGCCGCTCGGCGGGCGAGGCCTGTGTCGGGGCGGATATCGTCACCACGATTACCGCCGACAAGTGCAACGCCACCATCCTCACCCCCGAGATGATCGCCCCGGGCATGCACCTGAACGCGGTGGGCGGGGACTGCCCGGGTAAGACCGAACTGCATGCGGACATCCTGCGGCGCGCCGACGCGCGCGTCGTGGTCGAGTTCGAGCCGCAATCGCGCATCGAAGGTGAGATCCAGCAAATGCCGGCGGACTTCCCGGTGACGGAACTCGCCGCCGTGCTCAGCGAGGGCCGCGGCGGGCGCACCGGTGCGCGCGACGTGACGATCTTCGATTCGGTCGGTTTTGCGCTCGAGGACTTCGCAGCGCTACGCTACGTGCACCAGCTGCACCGCGAACGGCGGGGCACGCACGCCACCATCGATCTGATTCCCGATCTCGCCGACCCGAAGGATCTCTACGCCATGATCGCCCCACCGCGCACCGTGCGTGAGACGGTTGCCGAGCTCACCGAGGCGCTGAGCGCATGAGCACGGCGCGGCGCACAGTCGCGCTGATCGGCGCGCCGACCGACGTGGGTGCCGCGGAGCTCGGCGCCTCGATGGGCCCCGAGGCGATGCGGGTCGCCGGCATCCACGCAGCGCTCGAGGCGCGCGGCCTGAGCGTGCTCGATCGCGGCAATCTCGCCGGACCGGGCCACCGCAGCGAGGCGGCACGCGAGGGCTACCGCAATCTGCCCGCCGTGGCGGCGTGGAACGAGCGGGTGCACGAGGCCGTGTACGGCGCCCTCGGTGAGGGACACCTGCCGATCATGCTCGGTGGCGATCACTCCCTTGCGATCGGTTCGATCAGTGCAGCGGCGCGCCACTGCCGCGACACCCATCAGAAACTGCGCGTGCTGTGGCTGGATGCGCACGCGGATTTCAACACCGGGGAGCTCTCCCCGAGCGGCAACCTGCACGGCATGCCGCTCGCCTGCTTGTGCGGTCTCGGTCCGCGCACGCTCACCGGCATCGGCGGCCAGAGCCCGGCGATCCACCCGCAGTGGATCCGCCAGATCGGCATCCGCAGTGTCGATGAGGGTGAGCGGCGCCTGGTGCACGAGCTGTCCGTGGAGGTGTTCGACATGCGCTACATCGATGAGATGGGCATGCGCGCCACCATGGAGCAGGCGCTGAGCGGCGTTGACGCCGACACCCACCTGCACGTGAGCTTCGATGTCGATTTTCTCGATCCGGACATCGCCCCGGGGGTTGGCACGACCGTGCCGGGCGGACCGACCTACCGTGAAGCACAGCTGTGCATGGAAATGATCGCCGATACCCACCGCGTCGGTTCGCTCGATGTGGTGGAGCTCAATCCGGCGCTCGATGAGCACAACCGCACCGCGAAGCTCGCGGTGGATCTGCTCGAGTCGCTGTTCGGCAAGAGCACCCTGGTGCGCCGCCAGCAGCCCGGCCGGCCGCTCGATGTGGTCGGTTCGCGCAGCGGCACGGGCTAGTCTGCGGGGCGTGTCGCGGCGCCACGGGCGCCGCGCGACTCACTCCGCGGCGGCCCGGCAATGCTCGCGGATGAAGGCCTCGTGCGACGGCAGCGTCGCGGCGCAGCGGGCAATGACGGCGCGGACGTCATCGAGTGCGGCCTGCGGGTCCGGGCCGATGCTGTCGGCGAACGGATCGTAGCCGGCGCTCTGCGCCCCCTGACCGATGAGCATGTGAAACCAGCTCTGCACCGAGAACAGCTCGTTCTCATCGCGCATCAGCCGTCCGTAGTTGGCAAAGAGCTCGATGCGCTCGCGCAGGCTGTCGGGCAGCTCCGTGGCCCGACAGTGCGCCCAGAACGGTCCGTCCCGCTCGGTGAAATGATAGTGCGCGATCAGGAAATCGCGCGCCCGTTCGTAGTCGAAGGCGAGCTGCTGGTTGTATTCCTCGATGTCCCGGGTGCGGAAATTCCGGTCGGGGAAGAGCTTCAGCAGCACGAACAGTCCGCGCTGGATGAGATGGATGCCGGTGGACTCCAGCGGTTCGAGGAAGCCGGCGGCAAGCCCGATGGCCACGCAGTTGCGGTTCCAGAACTTGCGGCGCCGGCCGGTCGTGAAGCGCAGCCGCAGTGGCGCGCGCTGCGGTGTGCCCTCGAGACTGCCGAGCAGCGCCGCCTCGGCGGCATCATCGTCCCGGAACTGACTGCTGTAGACGTAGCCGTTGCCCACGCGATGCTGCAACGGGATACGCCACTGCCAGCCGACGTCCCGCGCCGTGGCGAGGGTGTGCGAGGAGAGCGGGCCGGTGCGCTCGCAGGCCACCGCGATGGCCCGGTCGCACGGCAGCCAGCGCGTCCAGTCCTCGTACCCCGTGTGCAGCGCCCCTTCGATCAGCACGCCCCGAAACCCCGTGCAGTCGATGTACAGATCCGCATCGATGCGCTCGCCGCTCTCGAGCGTGAGGGACTCGATGAAGCCGTCTGTGCTGCGCAACGCGACGCTGCGCACGGTGCCTTCGGTGCGCCGCACGCCGCGGGCCTCGGCGTACGTGCGCAGGTAGGCGGCAAAGCGCTTCGCATCCAGGTGCAGTGCGTACACGATGCTCGCGAGCGGGGAGTGCTGCCGGGGCGTGGGTCGAGCGAAGCGCGCCTCCCGCGCCGCCACCGCCTGCAGTGAGTACAGCTCGAGCGGCGCGGCCGTTCCGGCCTGCGCGCACTTGTGCCAGTAGGTGTAAAAGGGAACCCCGCGAAGCGGGGCACCCGTGGGTCCGAACGGATGGATGTAGCTGTGGCCGGCCCGCCGCCAGTCCTTGAACTCGATGCCGAGTTTGAAGGTCGCCTGCGTCTTGCGGATCAGCTCGTTCTCGTCGATCCCGTGCGTCCGGAGGTACTCGATGATCGGCGGGATGGTCGCCTCACCGACGCCCACCGTGCCGATATCGTCGGACTCGATGAGCCGGATGCTACCGCTCAGATGCGGGAAGGACTGCGAGAGGGTCGCCGCGGCCATCCAGCCGGCGGTCCCGCCGCCGACGATGGCCACGCTGCGAATGGGCTGATTGGTCACTCACCTAGTTTAGTACTTGCAGTGGCGCGCGATAAGGCTCTCGGCGAGTTCCTGCTTGCCCGAGCGCGCCGTCGGCTGGAAGTCCGAGGCGATCGCCAGGTCCGCGAGCGCGGCGAGATCGAGTGCGCCGCTCTCGATGCGCTGGCCGAGCGGCCCGTCCCAACCCTGATAGCGGTTCTTCTTCAGCTCCGCGAGCTTGCGCTCGGTGATGACATCGGCGGCGCCGAGCAGCGCGCGCGCCAGCGTGTCGATGCCGCCGATGTGCGCGAGGAACAGATCGGTCGGATCGACCGACTGCCGGCGCAGCTTGGCGTCGAAGTTGAATCCCCCGGTGGTGAATCCGCCGCCCTCGAGTAGCGCGACGAACGCCGGAACGAGCTCTTGCGCATTGTTCGGGAACTGGTCGGTGTCCCAGCCGTTGCGCGCATCGCCGCGGTTGATGTCGATCGAGCCGAAAATGCCGTAGGTGAACGCGGCGGCGACTTCATGTTCGAAGTCGAGCCCCGCCAGCGTGGCGTGATTGACTTCGATATTGACCTGCACCTCCTGGGCGAGGTCGTAGCGCTGCAGGAAGGCGTAGACGGCCGCGACGTCGCGGTCGTACTGATGCTTGGTCGGCTCGAAGGGCTTCGGCTCGATCAGGATCGCACCCTTGAAACCGATGCGGTGCTTGTGCTCGACCACCATGGAGAGGAAGCGTCCGTAGTGATCGAGTTCGCGCTTCAGATCGGTGTTCAGCAGCGAGTCGTAGCCTTCGCGTCCGCCCCACAACACATAGTTCTGGCCGCCGAGCCGATGCGTCGCCTCCAGGCAGCCGCGCACCTGCGCGGCGGCCCAGCCGTACACCTCGGGGTCCGGGCTGGTGGCGGCACCGCCGGCATAGCGCGGGTGGCTGAACAGGTTGGCCGTGCCCCAGAGCAACTTCACGCCGGTGGCGGCCATCTTCGCCTCGATGTGCGCCACGATGGTCTTGAGATTGCGGTCGTGTTCCTGGGCGCTCGTCGCCGTGGCCATGGCGTCGACATCGTGGAACGCGAAGTACGGCAGTCCGAGCCGGCTGAGGAAATCGAAGGCCGCTTCGAGCTTCGCGTCGGCCATCTCCTGGCTGATGGTCGCGCCGAGCCACGGGCGCGGCAGCGTGCCGGCGCCGAAGATGTCCTGACCCGGCCAGTTGAACGAGTGCCAGTAGCACACCGCGCCGCGCAGCCAATCCTCCATGCGCTTGCCGAGGACTGGGCGGTCCTTGTCGTAGACGCGGAAGGCGAATTCGTTATCGGTATCCGGACCCTCGAAACGAATCGGTGCAATCTTGGAAAACAGGCTCATCGGACAACTCCGTGCAATGAATTCGGGATCACCGTCCGCTTACGCGTACGCGCGAAGGCGGCCGGGAGAGGGAAAATCGGGGCGCGTCCGGACGGTGCAGGCGAGCCGGCCGCGAGGCGCGGTCGAGGTGTGCAGAGCCAACGGTGAGGTCACGCGCGCGTACATCTGTAGAAGATCTCGGTCGGCATGGTAGCGGTATCAGTGTGGCGCCGTCAATGGTTCCGAGCCGCCGGCGCAGCCGTCAGCGCAGGGGTGCGCAAGTTCCGCGAAAACCCGCGGTGTTCAGCGCCGCGCAATGCTGTAGAGGCGCACCCGATACACCCCGACGTGGTGCGCCGAGAGCAGGATCTGCCGGCCCTGGTTGGTCTGATCGCCGTTTAAGCGTTGCACCACACGCCAGCGGCCGGCGTGCCACGCGAGCCGATCCACCCGCGCAATGCCGGCGATGCGGGTGTCGACATCCGGATCGCGCAGCACGGTCACGGTGAGGCCCATGCCGAGCAGATCGAAGTCGCCCGCGCGCCGCTCGATGAGCAGCATCGCGCCCGTGTGTGTCAGCGGCCGGCCGCTCTTCCAGTCGCGCGCCAGCCTGGCCCGGAACCAGTAACCGCCCAGTGCGAGCGTCTGTTCGGGCCGCGGACTGTCGAGATGCAGAATCAGCGCACGAGTCCGATCGGCGCGTTGCGCGCGAAGAAGTGCCGGGGCCAGATGCCGCAGCGCCGCGTACACGGCCGCGAGCGAACGCTGCGGTCGATCGCTCTGCGGCAGCGGCTGATCGACCGCGAACGCCGAGAAGCCGAAACCGCGTGCTTGCCCGAACACGTACAGGGCATCGAACGCGGCGAGGGAGCGGCGCGATTCGGGGACGAAGAGGGGGTTACCGGCGCGGCGGTAGCGACGCACCCAGTGCTCGAAGTCCGGCCAGTAGATGTCCGGGGCGTAGAAATCGATCGCCGGGGCGCCGGCCCGATAGATCGGCTGCATCAGCGGGTCCGGGCCGCCACTCGGGTAGTGGCCGGCGCGCTCGTGTGGCGCCGGCAGTTGCGCATTCATATACACCGGCAGTGCATAACGGGCGCGCCCGGCGCGCGCCACGGCCTGCACGTAGCGGGCGTAATACCACGCCATGAACGCCTGATCGGCGAGCGGACCGAAAACCTCCGTCCAAGTCCTGCCCGTCAGGTGCACGGCATGCTTCAGACGCCACGGCAGCCGGCAGTGCGCCGCGCGCAGCGCGCGAATCAATCGGCTCGGTACGGGTCGTGCGAACAGCCGCTCGGCGCGGCTCGAACGGTCGCGCCCTCCCAGACCGAGGTAACCGACCTCGTTTTCGATCTGCACCATCACCACCGTCTGCTGCCGTGCGTCGATGCGCCGCAGGTGATGCAGCAGACGGGCGAAGGCCTGCGCATCGGCTCGCCGCGTGGCGCGGCCGAACACCGAGAGCATCGGCAGCGGTGCGCCGCTCACCGAGCGCGCGCGCCGGTAGCGGTGCGGATCGGTGAGCACCCAGGTGGGGGCGTAGCTGGAGAGCGCATTCTTCCAGCTGCCGAACCACAGCAGCACCAAGTGCAAGTGCTGCGCGCGCGCGCGCGCGATCCACTGATCCAGCACCGCAAAGTCGAAATGGCCCGGGCGCGGCTCGATCTGGCGCCAGGGGACCGGCATCAGGATCGTGTTGAACCCCCGCCGGGCGAGCGCCGGCAGCACCCGCGCGGCGGCGGCGGCCGTGCCGGCGGAGGAATTGGCGAGTTCCCCGCCGAACAGCAGCAGGGGCTTGCCCTGCACCCGCAGCTCGGTGTGCCCGTCGACGCGCAGCAACTGCGGGGGTGGATTCGCGTGAGCGGCGGCACCGGTGCACAGCCACAGCAGTGCGGCGGCCCGGGCGCAAGGACGGCAGGGCATGCGCTTCCTCGTTCCGACGGACGGGTGGACGTCAGCAGCGTAGAGCGGCAGCGTGCACAGGGTCAAGATAACGCTATCAGATGCCGGCGGCCGGCCGTGGCGCGGCCCGCCGCTGCGGCATCCCGGGTTGAGCCCCGGGTATTTTTCGAGCAGAATCAATGACTCATGACAGCGTTGTCAAAATGATCTGCCGGCGACCGACTCGGGCAGCTGTGGTGTTCTGCCAACGTTCGCAGCCGCGTGCCGGGGGGCGCCGGGCCGAATCGGTGAGCCTGAGCCGGAGCCCGACGCGCGCGGCTCTGGTGGCGCAATCAGGTTCGGGCGACGAGCTCCGCGGTGCATCTCTCCCGTCGGTCGAAGGTCGCGTGCCGGACCCAACGGTTGCTGCGCCAGCGATGCCGAAAAACACTGCATCCGCCGAGGCGGGGGCTGGCGCGGGCCGTCCTGTTGACATCGAGCCAACCGCGGGACCATACTCGGCCCGTCGTCAGATAGCGGTACCATAACACCAAGGGGGCTACCACTAACCGCCGAGCGGGATTTCCAGGGCTGTCGCCGGCGGGATCGGCGCGGCCGCTGTCGATATCGTTGCCAATTCACAACATCTGGTTTGCGACAGAGGGGGCATCTAATGAGTCGGAAGACATTGCGTAACGCATCGAAGCACGCGTTCAAGAAGAACGCCGGTCTCGGTGCGCTGGGCCGATCGGCCTACGCCAAAATCGGGTTGTCGGGGCTCGCGCTGGGGTCGATGACCCTCGCTGCGCAGGGCGTGGCGCATGCCGCGACCGCCTCGGCGGGCACGGGTACGGATCAGCCGGCGGTGCCGGGGGCGGCCGCCAAGATCAAGCGCCGCGGTCGGCCGGCGACGCCGATGGCCTCGAGCGGACTCTTTGCACGCAATGGTGCAGGTCTGCTCGCCATGAACACCGGGCCGGTGCAAAACGCCGCCGGCAGCGCGACCATCCAGGCGGCGGCGAATTCCGCGACGGAACTGCAGCCGATCGTCGTGACTGGTATCCGCGGCTCTCTGATGCGCTCACTGCAGATCAAGAAGGCCTCGATCGGCGTGGTCGATGCGATCTCCGCTGAGCAGATCGGTCAGTTCCCCGATGCGACCATCGGCGGGGCGATTTCGCGCATCCCGGGCGTCACGGTGAACCGTGGCAGTCTCAGTCAGGCGAGCGCGACCGGCGCACCGACCGCGACCGGCCAGGTGCAGGGCATCACGGTCGATGGCTTCGGCGGCTCCTTCAACAAGGTGCTGGTCGAGGGACGGCAGATCGCCTCCGGTAACGGCCAGACCTTCAATTTCAGCGATTTCAGTGCCGTGTACGTCGGTGAAGTCGACGTGTACAAGACGCCGGACATGTCTCTGTCCGGTGGCGCGATCGGCGCGACGATCAACGTCAAGTTCCCCAATGCGTTCGACAATCCGGGCATGCACAGCCAGGTGCAGATCTCGGAGAACACCCACAGCATGGACGGCGGCTTCCGGCCGAGCTTCGGTGCGCTGTGGAGCGACACCTTCGATCACAACAAGTTCGGTATCCTGGTCGACGGCGACTACATGGATTCGCACATCCTCGGTCACCACCAGGACATCGTTGGTTGGAAGGGCAACACTTCGTTCCCCTGCTCGGACCTCGCGGCCAATTACACCACCGCGTTCGGCAATACCGGTTGCGGCGCCGTCGGCAGCGGGGCGGTCGGCAACAGCAACGTGCCGGTGTGGTACCCGCAGGACATGGCCATGTACCTCGAGCGCACCGATTCGCGCCGCAAGGACGGGCGCGTGTCGCTGCAGTGGCATCCGGTCGACTCGGTGATGGTCACCGTCGATGACAACTACTCCTCGGATGACGAGCACACTACGCGCTGGCAGCGCAGCACGTGGTTCGGCAACTTCCCGGGTGCGACGCTCGACGGCAATGGCACGATCACGAATTTCAATTACAACGGCCCGACGGACTTCAATTCGTTCGTCGCCGTCAACTACATCACCACCAATACCACGGGCCTGAACGTCCTGTGGGATGCCAACGCCGACTGGACCCTGGAGCTCGATGCCGATCACTCGGTGTCCAAGTTCAACCCGAACGGTGGCTACAGCGATATCGATGCCGACGTCGGCTATGGCAACACGGCGGCGAACAATTACACCGGCGGTCTGGCGCTGAGCCAGAACAGCAATGTGCTGCCGTACTGGAGTGCGTATGGACCGGGCGCAGTCGCCTCGGGTTCGTCCGCGGTTGCCGCGGCGAACTACAATGGTCTGAATCCGTACATCATCGGCTCGCATGTGCTGCCGATCCAGGATCAGATGAACACCGATCAGGTCAACGAGGCGCAGCTGTCGGCCAGCTGGCACAAAGACTCGACTCGGGTGAAGTTCGGCGCCCAGTTCATCGATGATGACTGGAACAGCAAGGAAATGGACACCTTCACCAATAACTACTGGGAGCTCTGGTCCGGTTACGGCACCTCGCCGGGCAACGGCGTGGCGCTGCCCTCGTCGCTGATCTCCACCGCGAGCATTTCGCCGTGGATGCCGGGCTTCAGCGGGGCGAGCAACCTGCCGTCGTCTCTGTTGATGTACAACCCGTATGCGGTGCTGAACTATCTGACCGGGCAGCCGGTCAATCCGAGTGCCAATGCGACTGCCGTTCAGGACGGTTATCCGGCCTACACCGGTGGCATTCCGGCGCTCGCGCTCAGCCCCTCGTCCGTGCAGCACGTCGCGCGCATGAACTACGATCCGTTCGTCACCGTCGATCATAATTTCCCGGTCGGCGACATGACGTTGAAGGTCGGTGTCGGCTTGCGCTACGACCACACGCAGGAGACGATTGCGGGCCTGCAGGCGCCGTTGCTGAGCGTCGGCTGGAGCGGCTCGGGCGATCCGACGGCGTACTCGTTCAAGCTGGGTTCGCCGCAGTGGACCGAGACCACCAACTCCTACGGCTTCTTCCTGCCGTCGTTGGACCTGAACCTGATGGTCACCCGGGATCTGAAGCTGCGGGCCGACTTCTCGCGCACCGAGAGTCAGCCGCCGAACGGGCAGTTACTGCCGAATACCTCGTACGGCGGACGCGTCAACGCGCTCACCGCGACGGGGAACAATCCGGGTCTGATGCCCTATCTGTCCAGCAACTTCAATCTGGGCGCCGAGTGGTACTACGCGTCCAACGACTACGCCTCGATCGAGGGCTTCCTGAAGCGGGTGACGAATTTCCCGACTTCGAGCGTGTCGTCTGTGCAGGTTCCGGGCGTCACCGATCCGGCGCCGTGCACCTACAACGGCGCGCCGCTGTCGAACACCTGCGGGCAGCCGCTGACGTTCGCGGAGACGACCTACACCAACCAGCTTTCGGCCACCGTGACCGGTGTGTCGGTCGCCTGGCAGCAGATGCTGAAGTGGGGCTTCGGGTTCCTGGTCAATGGCACCTACGCGCACAGCAACGCGAATTTCAATACCTACAGCACGACCTCGAACCAGTTCGCGCTGCCGGGTGTGGGTAATTCGGCAAACCTGATCGCGTTCTACCAGAAGCACGGAATCCAGGCGCGCCTCGCGGTGCAGTGGCAGGCCTCCCAGCTGCTCGGGCTCGGACAGGAGCAAAGCGGTGGAGCGTTCGGTTCCGAGCCGGTGTATCTGGCGTCGAATACGGAAGTGGACTTCAGCACGAATTACGCGATCAATAAGCATCTGACTGCGTATTTCGAGGCGCTGAACCTGACCGATTCGGTCTATCACACCTATGGCCGGTTCAAGAACCAGACGCTCAATCTGGTAGACTATGGCCGTTCGTACACCATTGGAATGCGCGCCAGTTTCTAGGTGAACAAGCCTGTCAAGGCGGTCGTCATCGTCGGCGGAGGAACCGCTGGCTGGCTCACCGCAGGCATCATCGCCGCCCGCCATCAAGCTCGGATGAAGGCGGGCGGCCTTTCGATCACGCTGGTCGAATCTCCGGAGATCCGGACGATCGGCGTGGGGGAAGGCACGTGGCCGACGATGCGCTCGACGCTGGAGCGGATGGGCGTATCGGAGACCGCGCTGTTTCGCGAATGCGATGCGGCGTTCAAGCAGGGGGCGAAGTTCGTCGGCTGGACCACCGGTGAGGCCGACGATGCCTACTACCACCCCCTCATGGTTCCTCAGGGCTTCAGCCGGGTGAACCTCGTGCCGCACTGGCTGCAGGCCGGCGGCCCGGTCAGCTTCTGTGATTTCGTGACTCCGCAGGGCCGGCTGTGCGATGCCGGGCTTGCGCCCAAGACCATTGCGCATGGCGAGTATCGGGCGCCGGCCAATTACGCCTACCATCTCGATGCCGGCAAATTGGGCGTGTTTCTCGCCCGGCATTGCCGCGAGAAGCTCGGTGTCCGTCACGTCCTGGCCGACGTCGAGTCGGTGCAGCAAAGTGAATCCGGCGACATCGAATGTCTGATCACCCGCCAGGCCGGACAGATCGAGGGTGATCTGTTCATCGACTGCACGGGTTTTTCGGCTCTGCTGATCGGCAAGACCTTAGGGGTCGGCTTTCGCGAGTGCGGCGATGTGCTCTTCTGCGATACGGCGCTCGCGGTGCAGGTGCCGTACGAATCTCCCGATGCACCGCTCGCCTCGCAGACCATCTCCACGGCCCACGAGGCCGGCTGGACCTGGGATATCTGTCTGCCGACGCGCCGTGGGGTCGGCTACGCCTACTCGAGCCGACATACCAGCGAGGAGGCGGCGCGCGAGACGCTGCTGCGCTACATCGGGCCTCGGCACCGCGATCTGCCGGTGCGCAAGATCCCGATCCATGCCGGACACCGCGAGACGTTTTGGAAGAACAATTGCGTGGCCGTGGGACTGGCGAGCGGTTTCCTCGAGCCGCTCGAGTCCTCGGCCATCGTGCTGGTGGAGCTGTCGGCGAAACTGCTCGCCGAGCAGCTGCCGGCCTGCCACGAGGTCATGAATCTCGTGGCGAAGCGGTTCAACGAGACCACGATGTATCGCTGGGGCCGCATCATCGATTTTCTCAAGCTGCACTATGTGCTCACCCGGCGCACCGACACGGCATTCTGGCGCGACAACTGCGATCCGGCGACCGTGCCGGAGCGACTGCGGGAGCTCTTGACGCTCTGGCGCTACCAGTCGCCGTGGTTCTACGACGAGTTCGATCGGCTGGAGGAGGTGTTCCCGGCAGCGAGCTACCAGTACGTGCTCTACGGCATGGGGTTCAAGACCGAGGTGGCGGCCGAGGAGACCATCGATACCGCTGCGACCGCCCGGCGCTGCGTGCAGGATAATGAGAAGATGATCGGCGAGCTCAGCATGCGGCTGCCGACGAACCGCGAGCTTTTGAATAAGATTCACCAATACGGCCTGCAGCCGATCTGATTGCCGCCGCCATGACGAACATCGTACCGCTCAGCACAGAAGCCCACCGCGAACTGAAGATCGACGCACGCGCCTCGGCCGCCTACGGCGACAACCGGCACTTCGTGCAAGTGATCGTCAATGAATTCCCGCATCTGCTCGTGCACTACCCGATCCTGTTCGGCAAAGAGGCGCAGACCGGCCAGTTCTTCTGCGGTGCGATGCTCGGGTTCGTCGAGGGAGAGAATCAGTTCCTTCACGACTGGCAGCGCGACGCGCAGTTCTACCGACCGCTCAGCCTGCAGCGCGAGCCCTTTTACGCCCAAGGTCCGGGGCTCGCCGTCGACCTGGATCATCCGCGGGTCGCCGCCGGCGAGGGCAAGCCGCTGTTCAGCGCGCAGGGCGAGCCGAGCCGCTACCTGCAGAGCATCATCTGGGCCTTTCAGGACCTGGTGCCCGGCATCGAGCGCACCCGGATCTTCATCACCCGTCTGCTCGAGCTCGAGTTGATCGAGCCGATCGACATCGAGGTGGAGTTCGAGGACGGCACACTGCGCCAGTGTGAGGGCCTCTACACCATCAATCAGGACACGCTCGCGAGGCTGCCCGATGCGGTGGTGGTCGAGCTGTTCCGGCGTGGCTACCTGACGCTGATCCAGCTCATGATCGCCTCGCTGAAGCAGGTGCGCGAGATGGCGCGAGTGAAGAACGCGCGTCTGCTCGAGCACACGGCGGGGCTCGCCGTCGCACCCGACGCCGCGGCGCGCTGAGCGCGCCGCCGGGTCGAGGGAGTTCGCATGGCACGCGCCCCGAGGGAGATATCCGGCCGCGAGCTGAGCGGACCGGAGCAGTTCCATCGCGACGTTCTCGAACCGTGCCGCCCCGTCGTGCTGCGCGGACTGGTCGATGCGTGGCCGGCCGTGCAGGCCGCCCGCGGCTCTCTGCGGCAGCTGCAGCAGTATCTGGCGACTTTCGATACCGGCCTGCAGGTCGAGGCGTTCGTCGGCGATCCGGCGATCGCCGGCAAGTACTACTACACCGCGGATCTGAAGGGATTCAACTTCGAGCGGCGGCCGATGAGGTTCCTCGAGGCCATCGGGCAGATGATCGAGACGCTCGAGCGGCCCGAGAGCGCGACGCTCTACGTCGGCTCGGTGCCGGTCCCGCAGTGCATGCCGGGTTTCATGGCGGCCAATCCCACACCACTGCTGCCGCAGAGCGCCGGTGCGCGCATCTGGATCGGGCACCGCTCCAACGTCTCGAGCCACTACGACACCTTCGACAATCTCGCCTGCGTGGTGGCCGGCAAGCGCCGCTTCACGCTGTTCGCTCCGGAGCAGATCGGCCGGCTCTACATGGGGCCCATCGATCACACCATGGCCGGCCCGCCGGTGAGTCTGGCGGCCTCGGCGGACGTCGCGGACCCGCAGCGCTTTCCGCGGTTCGAGGAAATTCGCGCCGAGGCGCTGGTGGCCGAGCTCGAGCCCGGGGATGCGCTGTATCTGCCGAAGCTGTGGTGGCATCAGGTCGAGGCGCTGGCGCCGTTCAACGTCATGGTCAACCATTGGTGGGATGCCTTCAGCGCCGGTCCGGATGCGCCCTACACCAGCCTGTTGCTCGCGATGATCAGCATCGCCGAGCGTCCGCCGGCGGAGCGGCAGGCCTGGCGGGCGTTCTTCGATCACTTCGTATTCCGCACGGAAGGCCATCCGCTGCGCCATCTGCCCGAGGCGCAGCACGGGCTGCTCGGGCCGCTGAAACCGGACAATTACGGGCACCTGCGGGCGCGGATCATGCGCTTGATGCGAGGCGGTTGAATAGACCGCGGCAGGGTGATCGAGGCGGACGACTGAGGACATGAGGGGCACGCATCCGTCGAGCGTCCAGATGCGCACCTGCGAATGGCGTGACGTCACCTCGAGCCTGCTGCGCAAATCGATCAGCGACGGCCGGGGTCGAACCCGGCGATGCGAGCGACGTCCCGAATCTCCGGTGGCACTACGCCGCGTGGCTCGAGCCGATGAACCGTTCCGTGAACTTCTGCGGGTTCGAGGCCGGGGACTCGGCCGCGGAGCCGTTTGCGGCGCTCGCCCCCATCCGCCGAGCGGCCCGAGGGCTGTCGGGACGTGTGGCGCGAGAGGGTCGAGCACGATGCGTTCCGCGCCGACGCAGAGCTGCTCCCATACCGTCCCGTGCCACGGCGCGGTATCCTCGGTGCTCTCACGGAGAAGATTCAGGAGAACATGCAGGTGCAGGTGATCCGCTCGCTGACCCAACGCAGCGCCCCCGCCGCTCGGGGCGGTGATCCGGCAGCTGCGCTGGGAGACGCGCGCTCCCGGGGCGATGCGGATGCGCGCCGATCGATCGGGCGCGCCACCCCCGGCCCAGAGCGCAGGGCGGCGTCTTGACCCTGCGTGAGCCGGGCCGGATCGCGTGTTTCGGCGAGATGCTGCTGCGGCTCGCGGCAGCGCGCGGGGAGCGCCTGAGCGAGGCCGATGGGCTGCGCGTCTACGTCGGCGGTGCGGAGGCGAACGTGGCGATCGGGCTGGCCCACCTCGGGGCCCCGAGCGCGATGATCACGGTGTTGCCGGACAACCCGCTCGGTGAGCGAGCGCTCGCGGAGCTGCGCCACCACGCGGTGGATACGACCGCGGTGCGCCGTGCGGCGGGTCGCATGGGCCTGTATTTCCTGGAGCGCGGCGCAGGCGTGCGCCCGGCACGGGTGGTCTACGACCGCGAGGATTCGGCGTTCTGCCGTGCGTTGAGTGTCGAGCTGCCCTGGGCGACGTTGCTCGAGGGATGCGCTTGGCTGCACGTGTCGGGCATCACGGCGGCACTCGGACCTGCGGCCGGCGAGGCGGTGCTCGCGGCGGTCCGCGCCGCACGCGAGCAGGGACTGGGCGTGTCCTTCGACTGCAACTACCGCCCCTCGCTTTGGCAGGGCCGTGCCGCGCAGGCCGGCGCGCGGCTCGCCGGCATCGCCGCGCACGCCGAGGTGCTCTTCGCCAGCGAGTTCGACCTGGCGCTGATGCTCGGGCAGTCCGCGCCGGCGACGAGCGATCCGGATTCGTACGGGCGCGCCGCCCGCGCGGCGCTCGAGCGTTTTGCGCACGTGCGCCAGGTGGCGTGCACTTTTCGGCTCGAGCGCGGCCCGGACGAGCAGACGCTGTCGGCCGCGTGTGTGGCGCGGGATGGGGACTACCGCTCCCGCACGCATGAACTGCGCGGCATCGTGGAGCGGATCGGCAGTGGCGATGCCTTCGCCGCCGGCCTGCTCTACGGCGTGCGCAGCGGCTTCGATCCGCAGCACGCCATCGAGTTCGCGGCCGCCGCCGCGAGCCTGAAGCACTCGCTCGGCACCGATTTCAACCAGGTGACGGCCGCGGAGCTCGAAGCACTGCTGCGCGGCGGCTCGGCGTTGGTGCGCTGAACCGCCGCGCCACGCCTCAGCGTACCCGGCGGGTCTGCGGGCGGGTCAGCGCCTGGTTGGGCACGAACGGATCGCCGTGCGCGAGCTGCGCGAGCAGTTCCTCCGAGCGCGACAGCCACGCGTCCTGTTGGTCGGGCGTGATGTTGTTGTGCGCCGAGTCGATCATCGGTACCGCTTCCTTCGCGGCCGGGATCTCATCGAGTTCGGTCCACAGTCCGGCCGGCGGCGCCGTGGTGTCGATGAATCCCATGGCGATGAGGGTCGGCGCGGTGATGTGCGGGGCGAAGTTGACCGTGTCGAAGTACGCCGCGGTGTGCAGCACCGAGGGATCCTGCGTCGCGTAGAACGGATAGCCCGGCCGGCGCCCGTGTGCCAGGCCGTTCATGTCCGCGCCCGACGGTTCATTGACGATCACCGCGGTTTCCTTCCCGGGGTTCAGTCCGGCCGTGGCGAGGCTCTGTTGGCCCCCCATGCTGGTGCCCGTGAGGACCAGCGTCCGGCCGTTCCACAACCGGTTGTGGCGGATGTACTGAAGCGCCCGCGTGTCGCGCAGGTACATCCCGAGGAAATACGACGTTTGCGGGCTGTGCACCCCGAGGTCCGGGTAGTTCTGCACCACACCGCTACCGCGGTTCGGCGGGATGTCGTGTGAATCGACGTCGAACACCAGCCAGCCCTCGGCGGCCCGATTGGTCGCCCACGCGCGCTCAAGCGGATAGACGCCCGCCCACTGGTAGAGGATGAGCGCCGGAAAGCGTCCGGCCTGCGCCGGCATCGCCAAATAGCCGCGCACGTCGGAGCCGAGGCTCTTCAGGCGCACGCGAAACAGCTTCACGCCGGGCTGCGCGCTCGGCAGGGGGGTGAGCTTCACCTGCATCGGGACTCGCCGCAGTGCGGCGAGCTGGCGGGCCCAGAATGCATCGAAGTCGTGCGGCGGTGGCAGCGACGGGCGCAACTGCGTCGGGGCGACCGCCGCGCCGAGTGTGGCGACACGGTGTTCGGCGTAGGCGCCGAACGGGAACTGCGGGGCGAGCGGCTGGTAGTGCGGGTCGTGGGCGAACAGCCGTTGCAGCGCCGGATCGCCTTGGCTCAGCAGCGCCTTCAGGCTGTTGTTCAACGTGAGGTACTGCGCGCGCGACAGCGCCGATGGGGTCGGCTCGTAGTCGACCGTGACGTAGAGCATGGCGGGCGCATCGAAGCGCAGGGCCAGGGTCGCGTGGCCGGAGGCGAGCGAGAAGCTCCCGGTCTTGACCACATCCAGATCGTTGCGCTTGATCGTATAGGCGAAGCGGCCGCGCGGGTTCGGTGCACCCGCGGGCACCGTGACCGTCCAGCCGACCTTCTCGCCGAGGCGGTAGATGCCATCGGCATGCAGGGGCGTGAACTGGACCTGCGGAAGTGCGGCGAGCGCGGCCAGCGGCAGCAGGCAGGCCGCGAGTGTCAGGCCGAGGGTGCGGGCGAGGCGGTGGGTCGCCGGGGTGCGGTTCATCGGGTGAATTCCCTGCGCTGCGCAGCGTGGTAGTGAATGGCCTGATCGACCCAGGCGATGAAGTATTTCATGTTGGGTGCATCCGTATGACCGCCGTCATCCTGGCGCCAGGCGAGCCGGCCGGCGAGCAGGCCGACGTTGACCGGTGGCATCGGCGCGGTGAGTGCGTCGCCGCGTACCGGCAGCCCCGGGGCGCCGAGCAGCCGATACACGGCGCTCGCCGCGACCGTCGCCATGAAGCTGCCCCGCTGATCGAGCCAGCGGGCATCGCCCATGGCGGGGATCCCGTAGCTGATGAACACGAGCCGCGGCGCACACAGCGCGATCAACTCGTTGGCGTCGACCGGCAGATCCGCGGGCGTGCGCGGACCGAACGCAGCCCGTGCCGCGTCGTAGCGCAGGAAATTCCCCGCCATCCAGTGATATTCGCCGGCGCCGGCGAGGTTGCCGACGGTCTCCCCGAAGTGGCGCCGCAGCGGCGTGGCCCCGCCCTTGCCGGAGGAGCCGATCAGGCCCATGGCGAAGCGTGGATCGAACGCCATCGCGACCAGTGCCGCCTTGCCGAAGCGCGACACGCCTTCGATGCCCACGTGGGCCGCATCGACCGCCGGGTCGGTGCGCAGCGCATCGAGCACCTGGCTCGCCGCCCAGGCCCAGGCGCGCAGCGCGCCCCACTGACCCGGTGAGCGCGGACGGCCGTGGTTGGTCAGACCGATGATCCCGCGCGTGAGCCCGGCGCCGTCGTCGGCCTGAACGGCCGTCGGATCGAGCGAGGCAAAGCCCCACCCGGCGGCGATCAACTGCACGATCGACGGTGCACCGCCATCGACGTTGCGCGCGCGCGGGGAAAACATCGAGCGGGTGATGAGCGCAGCATGCGGGTCCTGGCGCAGCACGGCACGCGCGGGCGCGTCGTGGCGCGCGAGCAGGACGCGCAGTCGCGCATTGAGCGCGGCGAGCTGCTGGCGATCCGGTCCGCGGCGCGGCACGGGAGGGGCACCATAGGTGAACATGATGAGCACCGGTACCGGATGATGCGCGTGCGCGGGCAACACCAGCGTCACCGGGATGTGCACCGAGAGAGACCGATCGGCGCTGTTGTCCGCGGTGCCGATCAGACGGCGGTAGATAACCGGATATCCGCCGAGGCGGGTGTGCCCGCGGGCCGCCACCTTCCAGGTGACTTCAGGCACGCCGCGCGGGATTCGGCCGTACACGTCGTGTTCGAACGCTGCAACGAGTTGCGGCCGGCGCACCTGCCACCAGGTCTGCGCAGTGGTGACGGGGCGGCCGTCTGCGAGCCGCAGCGCATCGGGCAGCGCGCCGTAGGGATCGGCCAGCGCCTCATCGTCGTTGGCATGATGGGGCGAGTTCTCATTGCCGCTCGCGCCCGGGCGCAGTGCCTCGATGCCCAGCTGTTCCATCATGTTGCGATGGTCCTGGGCGGTCGTGAACGTCACCGGCGCGCCCCCGTGGCGGGCGGGCGCGGCCGGCGCCGGCGCGGCGCCGCAGGTGAGGGCCGCG
>JAKBDK010000093.1:0-7681 GCA_021834525.1 Pseudomonadota bacterium
GCGAAATTTCGCAGACAGACTTCGTTGTTCCCGAGCGGACCCACGGAGTAGCTGTCCGAGGCCATACCGGTCTGGACACGCTCGATGAGCGCGGTGTCCTCGCGATTGACCTGACGGTTGATCCGCCAGTTCAAATAACGCGCCGCGCGCATCTCGCGCCGCTCATCGGGGTGGACGTAGGCGATCTCGCGGATCAACGTTTCGGTCGGAGAAATCGGCAGGAACTGCATGAAGTCGACCTGATCGGGATAGATGTCGAAGGCCAGATTGGGCCAAAGCTTGAAGTAAATCCACAGCCGCTGACGCGGCGCGGACAGATGTGCCACGGGCGGCAGCAGCCTCTGGTAGCGCGCCTCGGACCAATTGCTCGAGGGCGTCGGGCGCAACTGCCCCCACATCTTGTCGATCCAGGGCTGCGCCTCGATGCCGTAGCTGTCCCCGAAGAGTCGCGAGAGTCCCGGATGCGCCACGGGGATGTGCAAGCCGTCGGCGTAATTATCGGCAATGTTCTTCCAGTTCACGGCACGCGGACGCAACGTGACCCGTCCCTGGGGAATCAGTTCCTCCAGGCGATACTCGGTCAGCTCGTGCAGGTACGGCGCAGCCATCTCGCGCACGCTCGGCCCACCGGGCGCCAACCGCACGAACACGAAGCCCAAAAAGATCTCCTGCTCCAACGCGACGAGGCCATGCTGGTGCCGGTCGAGCCCTTGGAACGCATCGCGCTGTGGTAGAGCAATCAGACGCCCGTCTGTCGCGTAAGTCCACGCATGATAAGGACAGGTAATGCGACGACCGCACTGTCCTTTGGGTCCATCGAGCAGGCGGGCTGCGCGATGCCGGCAGACGTTGTGGAAGCTGCGCACCTCGCCGTCATCGCCGCGGACCGAGACCACGCTCTGGCCGAGGAAATCGAACGTGTGAAAGTCACCGCGCTGCGCAATGTCGTTGACGTGGCAGACGAGCTGCCAGCTGGTGCGGAAGATCTGCTCCCGCTCGCGCTCGAAGAACTCCGGATCGCGATAGATCCAGGCGGGCAAACTGTGCGAGTCCTCCTCGACTGCAGAGACGATGTCGGTCGCAGATGCGTTCACGGCCGGACTCACGTGGCCCACTGTTGAACGACTGTACAGCAGTATTTTGAGCAGGGTCAAGCGAGCGCTTTCCTCGGCGGCGCTCGCCGCAGCCGGATCCGCTCCTCGCGCCCGGCGAGATCCGCCTTGCGGCGTATCATGGGTGCACCGCGCGACGTGGTCCGCCCATGACGATCGCGCCATGATGAAGAGAGTGCGTTGATGGCCCCAGAGCACCGCCGGCCGAAATTCCGCCGCGCGTCCGCGAACGTGCGCCGCGAAGCGCTGATCGAGGCGACGCTCGCGTGCCTGCGCAGGCACGGCCATGCGGGGGTGTCGGCGCGGCGCATCGGTGCGGTGGCGGGGGTATCCCCGGGACTGATCACGCATCACTTTCCGAGCCTCTCGGCTCTGGTCGCGGCCGCCTACGAATCCCTCGCCATGTCGCTGCTGCACTCCATCGAGCAGCAGGCCCGCGAGGCGAAGACGACCGCGCGGGTGCGGTTGCGGCGGTTCTTTCAAGCGTCGTTTGCGCCGGGACTCCTCGAGCCCGGACTGTTCAATGCCTGGCTCGTGTTTTGGAGCATGATGGCCCATGACGCCCAGGTCCGCGCGGTGCACGAGCGCACCTACGTCGCGTACCGCGCCGTACTCGAATCGATGCTCGGGGAGCTCTCCGGTGACGGCGGCACGCCGCATTTCAAGCTGCGGCCGGCCGCCATTGCACTCGCCGCGCTGCTCGATGGCCTGTGGATCGAAGCGAGCATGAACCCGCGCACGTTCAAGCCCGCCGAAGCCGTCGCGCTCTGCGATGACTGGATCAGTGCGCTCAGCGCGGGCGCCTTTCCGAGCCTGCTGCATCCGCCCGCACGGCGCACCACGCGACCGCGCTCGCCCCAGGAACCCGGCCCGCGCCGCTGATGCCCCCGAGCCTTACGGCTCGGGACCGCCATCGCCGACGAAGACCAGGCTGCAGCAGGTCACCGCACCTTCGGCTTTTTCCAGTTCCGAAACGTCGATCCCGCAGACGGCCAGACCACGGCGGCGAAGCCGCTCCGCGGTGCGCGGCTGGGAGGCCGGATAGATCACCTCGTTGCCGAGCAGCAGCGCATTGGCGCCGTGCGGCTCGGCAGAGTCGACCTCGATCCACTCGAGCCCCCGGAACGGCTCGGTGGCGACGTACTGCGGATTGAGCAGCACAGTCTCCGGGCCCACCAGGGTCACCGCGCTCTTCAAATGCAAACAGCCGTGCACCGGAACGGCTTCGACCCGATAGCCAAACGGCGCCACGTGCTCGGCCAGCTGCTCGAGGCCTGAACGGCTGCTGCGACCGGAGAGTCCGACGTAGAGGGTCCGGTTCACGCGCAACACGTCACCGCCATCGAGGGTCGCCGGCGCCGCAATCCCCGCGATCCGCCGGTACCGGCCGAGCATCTCCGCCACCGCATCGGTCTCGGCGCGCCGGGACGGTGCGCCCGGCCGGGTCACGACAGCGATTTCATCGAGAACGATGGCGGTATCCTCGACGAACACCGAGTCGGCGAGCAGCGGCGCTTCGGGCAGCCGCTCCAGACGACACCCAACGCGACGCAGCGCCTGCTCGTAGGCCGTGTGTTGCTCTCGCGCCCGGTCGATGTCGATCGGCGTCCGCGCCAGGTGCGTCAGCTCGCAGCGCAGCAACGCCGGACTCACGGGGCGCGTCACCGCGATGCGCACCTCCTGCGGGCTGCTCGACATGGGCACCTCGTGAGGGACGATATTCGACCCGAAGAATATCAGGTACTGTGTACGGGCTCGAATTCCCCGTCCCGTCCTCGGAGGAATCCGCGACATGCACCCCGGCAGTGAACCGCGACGCAGCCTAGGCCTGGCCACCACCACCTCCGTGGTGGTCGGCAACATGGTGGGCTCGGGAGTCTTTTTGCTGCCGGCCGCACTGGCGATGTACGGGCGATACAGCCTGTGGGGCTGGGGGTTCAGCACCGCTGGTGCGCTGCTGCTGGCGTGGATGTTCAGCGACCTGGCACGACGGATGCCCCGCTCCGGCGGTCCGTATGCCTATACGCGCGAGGGACTTGGGGATTTTGCCGGCTTCCTGGTCGCGTGGATGTACTGGATCAGCATCGCCGCATCGGTGGCCGCGATCGCCGTCGCGTTCGTCAGTTACCTGGTCCCGTTCGCACCCGCACTGGCCGTGCACCGTTGGGCCGGCGCGGGCGCCGCTCTGCTCACGAGCTGGGTGCTCACCGGCGTGAACATCTGGGGCGTGCGCGCCGCCGGCCGGCTGCAGCTCGTCACCGTGATCCTCAAACTCTCCCCGCTGTTGGTGCTTGCCGCCGTCGGCAGCTTCTATTTTGACCCCAAGTTGATCACGGCAGGACCCGCCACCATCGGTCCATTTGCCTCGATCAACACCTGCGCCGCACTGACGATGTGGGCCTTCGTCGGCCTGGAGTGCGCCACCATCCCGGCCGATCACGTCAAAGACCCGGCAAGAACCATTCCGAGAGCCACCCTGCTCGGCACCACCATCGCCGCCGTCGTGTATATCGCCTGTACCACCGCGGTGATGGGCATCGTGCCGGCCGCAACGCTCGCACACTCCAACGCGCCGCTCGCCGCCGCTGCGCAAGCGCTCTGGGGGAGCTGGGCCGGGGATCTGATCGCCGCGGCCGCGGCGATTTCCTGCTTCGGTGCGCTCAACGGCTGGACGCTCATGGCCGGTCAGTTCGCGCAAGCCGTCGCCCGCGACCAGCTGTTCCCGAGCGTCTTCGCCCGCGAAATCCGTCGCGGCACCCCCGCGATCGGGCTGGTGCTCTCCGGGCTCATCGCCAGTGGTCTGATCGCCATGAACTACAGCCGGGGTCTGGTCGGCACCTTCGACGTGATCATCCTCATCGCCACCTTCTTCACCCTCGTGCCGTACATGATGTGCGCGGTAGCAGAAGCGCTCGGCAGCCGCGAGCACGCCCGCCCGCTGCGCAACGTGCTGCTGGCAGCGGTGGCATTCGTGTTTGCACTCTGGGCCGCGGCCGGCACCGGCCAACACTCCCTCTACTGGGGCACCCTCGTCATGCTCGCCGGCCTGCCCGTCTACGCGTGGCAGAAATGGTCACAGGTGAAACGCGCTTGAGCGCCGCACGCCGCGACCTTCGTAGCGCGCGGCGCTTTGGGATTCACCCGCCTCACCGACAGACCCACGCCAGTCCGCACCCGAACAGCCAACCCCTGAGCCGGGCTATCACGCCGCGGCTCACGGCGCGCCGAGCTGAGCAGTTGCGCGAAGTGGCAGAGGCACCTTGCGCAGACGACGTTCACTCACACGGTGCCGCAGTATTTCCACACACTCATGCGGTCCTTGACGAGGACCGTACCGCCGGCCGATCGCGCCATTGGCCGCCGCGGATCACAATGGCTCGAAGCGTGCCTGGAAGAACCTGAGATACCGTGGCTCGTGGACGAGCTTGAGTCCTCTCGCGGTCAAGCGCTTGCCGTACACTTCGATCACCGACTCTGCGGTCACGTCCATGTGAGCCTGCGTATAGACACGCCGGGGAATCGTCAGGCGCACCAGTTCCAACGCCGGCCGGTAATTCTTGCCAGTCTCCTTGTCGCGGCCTGCTGAGACGATGCCGCGCTCCATGGCGCGCACCCCAGAATCCTCATAAAGATACGCCGCGAGCGCTTGCGCCGGAAACTGTTCCTGATCCAGGTGCGGGTAGAAGGCCTTGGCATCGAGGTACACGGCGTGACCGCCAATCGGGCGCACCACGGGGATTGCGGCCTCGATCAGCTTCCGCCCGAGATACTCCACCTGACCGACCCGCGCCCGGATGTGATCGTCAGCGACGGACTCGACGATGCCTCTGGCCATTGCCTCCATGTCACGACCCGCCATGCCCCCGTAGGTGTGCAGGCCCTCATAGAGCACGACGAGATTGCTTGCCTCCTCGTAACGCTGCTCGTCGTTCAGCGCCAGCCAACCGCCGATGTTGACCAGCGCGTCCTTCTTGCCGCTCATTGTGCAGCCGTCAGTGTATGAACAGAACTCCCGCAGAATCTCCGCCACGGTCTTGGTCGCGTACCCGGATTCTCGCTGTTGAATGAAATATGCGTTCTCGACTGCACGCGTCGCGTCCAGCATGACTTTGATGCCATGGCGCGTCGCAAGCTCATGTACGTCACGGGCGTTCGCCATCGACACCGGTTGCCCGCCGGCCATGTTGACGGTGGCCGCAAGGCTGATGTAGGGGATACGATTGGCGCCGACCCTCGCGATCAGGGCGCCGAGCGCATCAAGATCCACATTGCCCTTGAACGGCAACTCGAGAGTCGGATCATGAGCCTCGCGGACGACGACATCCGCGAAGGTCGCGCCGGCCATCTCTTGATGTGCCCGGGTCGTCGTGAAATACATGTTTCCTGGCACGACATCGCCAGGCTTGATCATGATTTTCGCCAGTATGTTCTCCGCGCCTCGTCCCTGATGCGTCGGAACTACAAATCGGTACCCGTAGTAGTCGCGGATCGTCTTCTCGAGATGATAGAAATTCCGACTCCCCGCGTACGCTTCATCACCCATCATCATCGCGGCCCACTGCGAGTCGCTCATCGCGTTGGTGCCGCTGTCGGTGAGCAGATCGATGTATACGTCCTCGCTGCGCAGCAGGAACGTGTTGTACCCCGCTTCTCGAATCGCAACTTCCCGCGCCGCCCGGGAGGTCATACGAATCGGCTCGACGACTTTTACCTTCCAGGGCTCGGCCCAGGGGCGATGTCTGGTCGGGGAACCGTTTAGAGATTCTGCATTCATTCTCGCCTGCCTTCCGCCGGCGCGGGCCCGACGGTTACCGAGTGATCGATGGGGGGTCTCCGCGCAATGACGTCCGCGCGTTTCGCGGGCGCCAGTCGGAGAGTAAGTGGCGAGGTCGGTCAATGAAAGCGTATAATTACGGCAATATCAATCGATATATTCGATCATGACGCGCCCCGATCTCGATGCGATACGCGCCTTGGATGCTGTGGTGCGCCACGGTGGGTTCGCCCAGGCGGCGGCAGCGCTGCACAGAGTTCAATCCACGGTGAGCTATCAGGTCGGTAAGCTCGAAGCACAGCTCGGGGTGCCGTTGCTGGATCGGACTCAATACCGTGTCCAATTGACCCCCGCGGGGGAGGCTTTGCTCGCGGAGGGACGCCGCCTGCTCGGCCAGGCGGATCGCATGGCATGCATGGCTCAGCAGTTTTCCTCTGGCTGGGAGCCGCGCCTCACTGTGATTCTCGACGGGATCCTGTCGCTTGAGGCGACCTTACGCGCGCTAAAGACATTGGCCGACGAAAAGGTGCCAACGCGGATTCAGCTAAAGGTCGAGTATCTCGGCGGCGTCCAGTTCCGCTTCGAGAAGGACAACGCTGATATCATGCTGGTCAAGGATTATGTGGGCCGTTCGGATCTCGACGCGCATCCACTGCAGGACGTGGAATGCATTTTATGCGTTTCGCCGCGACACCCTCTTGCGAACCACGCCCGCGTCACGCTCTCTGAACTTCATGAGCACGTGGAGCTCTCCGTCCAGGATTCGAGCGACCGGGGCGACGATGAGCATATGTTCGGCGGGGATCGCGTCTTCTATCTCTCCGGATTCATCGCCAAGAAGCAGGCTCTGCGGATGGGCTTAGGCTTCGGTTGGATGCCGCGCTATCTCGTCGATCGCGAATTGCACACCGGCGCGCTCACCGAGCTGCACTACGCTGGCGGCTCTCGATATCGTTTCACGCCCCAACTCGTTCATCGGGTCACGGCACCGCTCGGTCGCACCGGACGGCGGCTGGCGGAGTTGCTCGTCGGCGGATCGATGCCGGATCGGCAGCAGTGACGCCGCGCCCGGTCCCCAAAGGGCCGGGGCTGCCCCGTGGCGCATCAGTTTCCCGCCCGTAGTGATCGCCTACGCGGCTCGCGCAAACAGTTTCCCCTTCGATCAAGAAGAAACAGGCTGTTGTTCTTTTGCGGGCCGATTGCAGGGACCATTCAGGAACAATGTTCTCGAGCGACTGCTTAAGATCTCGGCACAGAGGTCATGTACATACCGCCATGAAAACCATCATCGAGCCGTTTCGCATCAAGGCCATCGAGCCCATCCGTCTCACCACGCCCGCGGAGCGGCGCGAGGTGCTCAAGCGCGCCCACTGGAACCTCTTCGCGGTGCGTTCGGAGGACGTCACCATCGACCTGCTCACCGATTCCGGCACGAGCGCCATGAGTGCGCGGCAATGGGCGGCCCTGATGGCGGGCGACGAATCCTACGCCGGCTCACCGTCTTTCTACCGGTTCGAAGCGGCGGTGAAGGCACTCATGCCGTTCGGACACGTCATCCCGACGCATCAGGGACGCGCGGCAGAGGCGATCCTCTTCGCCCTGATCGGCGGCGCGGGGCGGGTGATTCCCTCCAATGCGCATTTCGATACGACGCGGGCGAATATCGAGGCGAGCGGAGCCGAGGCGCTTGATCTGCTCATCGAGGAAGGACGTGATCCTGCCTCGCGCCATCCGTTCAAGGGCAACATGGATACCGCGCGACTCGAGAGACTTCTGGAGGAGCGCCACGCCGAGG